>NZ_JMIR01000009.1 GCF_000714935.1 Tumebacillus flagellatus | reverse complement strand
AGAAGCGGCCGCCGCATAAAAGTTTCTTCTTTTTCTACTGTCTACTTGACGGGGCTATGACCAAGGATTCAGCTCTTTTTTCGAAAAAAACGCCCCTGCCGCAACCCTTACTTCAAAGCTTTGACCGCGTTGATCAAGCCGTAGCCGAATTCGCCGTCATAGCCTTTCGCGCCGAGGTCGGTCGCGCTCTTCTCCATGATGTCGCGCACTTTCGCCGGAGCGAGCACGTCCTTGCCGTAATGCGCGATGATCAAGCCCGCCAGCGCGGCTGCTTTCGGAGACGCCATCGAGGTGCCCATCATCCACGCGTAGCCGCCGCCCGGTACGGTGGAGAGGCAACGCTTGTACGGGTCCATGAGATCCCAGTTGTAGTCTTGCATCCAAGCGGTGCCGTAGTCGCCGCCCGGCGCCGAGAGGGTGATCATGCCTTTACCGTAGTTGGAGTAGTACGCGCGGTTTAACTCTTCACCGGTTGCCGAGACGGCGATCAGATCTTTGCTCCACGGGATGCGGAACGTTGCGCCGTGCGCGTCCGGACCGTACAGTTCCTTGGTCAGCCGACCCGGCGACTGCAAATCAGCGCCCTCGTTGCCGGCCGAGCCGACGACGGTAACGCCCTTTTTCACCGCGTAGTTGATGGCGCGTTCGAACAGTTTGACATCGGCTTTCATGTCCTTGGGTGTGGAGGACGGGTCTTGGATCCAATCATAGCCGCCAAACGACATGTTGATAACATCGACGTTGTCGTCTGCCGCTGTGCGGATCGCCGTCGCAATGTCTACGGTCGCACCGCCGCCGAACGAGCCGAAGACGCGGTACGAAGCCAATTTCAAGTCCGGTCCGACGCCGAGCACGCGGCCGTTGCCCGCAATCGCGCCTGCGACGTGCGTGCCGTGACCCGACTCGTCGATCGGGTCCGGTTCACCCGGAACGAACGATTTGCCGTAGAGGTAGTTCCCTTTGATGTCCGGGTGATTGTAGTCAATCCCCGTGTCCATGACCGCGACGACGATGTCCTTGCCGTCCACCGACTTGCCGGTGCCGCCCGGGAATTTCCAAGCCGCGCCGTTGCCGTTGATTTGCTTGATATCCCATTGAAACTCATTGTACAGATCATGCGTCGAAAAATCAGATTTCGCTTTGCTCGATTCGGTGGAGTTCAACTTCGTAACCGAACCCGGAAGCACATCCGGATAGAGATGGTTCTCCACGCTCACGTCTTGCACGAACGAGGAGGTTTGCAGGTTCGCGGTAAAGTCGGTCCGGTTCGACACAACTTCCACAGCGCCCAATTGCGGCAGCGTGCGGGAAACCTTGCCGCCCGCAGCGGTGATCGCGCTGTCATAGCCGGACGGCAGACCGCTTTCTTGGTTGAAGATGACCACGTAGGTTTTGTCCCCGGTCGCTGCTTGAGCCGGATCCGCTTGCAAACAGACGCCTGCGGCGGTCGTCAACCCAAGAGTGACAGCCAGAAAGAGAGCTTTTTGCTTTTTCATTACCAACTTCCTCCCTTTTATCTGTACTTATCTATCATCTGTCTAAATTTATAATAACGTATATACCATCCGTTCACAAGACAATCTATTCTGAGCATTTCAAAAATTATTTATAGTGCCCGCCGATCTTGCCCGCCCGCTCCAACGCTTGCCCCGCGTGCGTCAGCGAAACGGCGCGCATGACAGACGCTTTGCCGAAGCGGTCCTGCAAGTTGTCCAGCGTGTACGCCAGCCGCCGCTCCCGCTCCCAATCGCGAAACAAATCGAGCTGCTGCGCCGAGTCGTCCGTCAAGTTGTCGACAGAAACCCCGATGGAGCGCACCGGCGAACCGTCCCAATGCTGGTGAAACAGTTTGCGCGCCGCTTCATAGAGATCGCGGGTCATGTACGTCGCGTCCGGCATCGTCCACTGGCGGGAGAACCCGCCCATGAAGCCCTTATACCCGCACATGATGTTGAGGGTGCGCCCGCGCTTTCGCATCCGGCGCAGACGGCGGCCCACTTCCTCCGCCAACTCCAACATCACGACTTCGACCTCCTCCGCCGACTCATAGTCGCGCGGCAACGTCATCATATGCCCGCAGCCCTTCATGTCTTGGCGGAACGTGTTCGGCGTCACCGGGCTGTAGTCGATCCCGTTGGCGGAGAGATGGTAGACTTCGCCGACGATCCCGAAGCGTTTCTTCAATAAATGCAGCGGATAGGCGGCGAGGTCGCCGATCGTCACCAAGCCCCGGCTGTGAAAGTGCTTCTCCATCCGCGAGCCCACTCCGAACAACTCGCGCACCGGCAGCGGGTGCATCTCGCGCTCAATGTCCTCCGGCTTCCACTCCCAAATGCCTTCGGGCGCTTTCTTCGCTTTGGTGTCGCAGCAGACCTTGGCGCAAAGTTTGTTGTACGAGATGCCGACCGAACAGATCACGCCCGTCTCCTCCCGCACCAATTCCCGAAACTTGCGCGCCACTTCCCACGGATCGCCCCAGAGCCGCTCCGTCCCCGTCACATCGAGAAACATCTCGTCGATCGAGAACACTTCCACTTGCGGCGTAAACCGCTTGGCGATCTCTCGAATGTGCATGGAAACTTCGATGTACGTTTCCATGCGCGGCCGCACCAAGATCGCTTGCGGGCACTTCTGCCGCACTTCCCAGATCGGATCGACCGTCTTGATACCGAACGCCTTCGCTTCCCGCGAAGCCGCCAGCACGATCCCGCTGCGCCGCTCCGGGTCGCCCACGATCACAACCGGCTTGCCCCGCAGGTTCGGGTTCTGCGCCTGCTCCACGCTCGCATAAAACGAGTTCATGTCCACCAGCAAAATCTGCCGCTTATCCGTTAAACCATAACGTGTCATATGATTACCTCCGCTAAAAGGAGAACGTGCGTTCCTGTAGTGTTGTTTACATTATATGCGAACATGCGTTCTTTATGCAAGCAAAAATAAAAGCTGTTGCGACCATCCACAACAGCTTGGTTTATTTCACGACCCCGACTTCTTAAATCGAATCGGCAACCGCTCCGGCGGAATCTGGCGCTGTTCGTCATGGTAGACGAACACCCCGAGCAGGTAGACGCCCGCCATCGCGACCAGCGCCGCCCCGTCCACCCACGGCCCGTAGAAGCCGACGAGGTTCATCGGGTGCGAGATCATCGAGACCCAGCCGGAGAGCAACAGCAGCAGATGGGTGTCCCACGCCGCCCCGTGCATGAATTTATACAGCAAAAAAGCGAACGCCGGCCCGTGGATGCACACCATGTGCCAAACGCCCTCCCGCACTCTCCGCGCGCGGCGGAACCCGCGCGCCTGTTGATACCCGAGCCATCCCATCGAGAGCGCCGCCCCCGTGCCGCAGAGGATCGTCGCGACATCCAACGTGACCATCGCCGCGCCGGACGTGCCGAGCAGCCTCCAGACCATGTACGGGACCCCGAGAATTTTTATCAAGATAAACAGGACGATGACGACCTGTGCCGCACACACACGAACCAACAACTTCCACACGAACACTTGGCGCTTCCCCCTTTGTCCACGTCCATATATCGTATTCGCCGTGTGGACGAGGTAGACGTGTCAGTTTTTTGGTCTACGTCTCTCAAATCCCGATACGTTAGAGTACGGAGCTCTAGGAAAGGAGAGCGGATATGGAAGAAACCGACTACGAAAAACTGGTGCAAGAACTGCTCGCCCTCAACCTGAAACTGTCCAAAGGACTCGCCGAAGCCATGACGTTTCTGCAACCGCACGAACGCGTCGCCGTCGCCGAAGCGATGAAGACGAACCCGACAATGTAGAAAAGAGATGAAAAAAAAGACACGGCCGCTGTTTGGCAGCGACCGTGTCTTTTTGCTTGGGAACGGAAGAGGTTCCAAGTTCCGGAATGTATACCCTTTCAGAAAACGCTTACAAACAAAAAAGTACCTGACCAGGACGTCCCCCGGTCAGGCGAAATATGATAGGAGTGGAGAGAAACCAGAACTAAAGCTTACAGTTACATTGTATGCCGACAGGTTCCGGTTGTCAATACATTTTCAGAGATTTTGCAATAGTTCTGCGAATCCTGGGAACGAAACGTCAACCGATTCCCAATCCCGGATCGTCGTGGGCCCGTCTGCCACCAGCGCCGCCACCGCCATCGACATCGCGATGCGGTGATCATGGTGCGTCTCGATCACGGCGCCGCCCTTGAGCTTGACACCGCCCCGGATTCGCAGCCCGTCCTCCAACTCTTCCACGTCCGCGCCGAACTTGCGCAGTTCGTTGGCGGTGGTGGCGATGCGGTTGGATTCTTTGACTTTCAACTCCGCCGCGTCGCGGATTTCCGTCACGCCCTCCGCTTGTGTCGCAGCGACGGCGAGCACCGGCACTTCGTCGATCAAGCGCGGGATGATCTCGCCCCGCACCGTCGTGCCGCGCAATGGACTGCCCTGCACGCGCAGGTCGCCGACCGGTTCGCCGCCTTCCACGCGTTCATTCAGCACTTCGATCTGCGCGCCCATCTCAAGCAGCACGTCGAGAATCCCCGTGCGGGTCGGGTTGAGACCCACGCCGCGAATCGTCACGTCCGAGCCCGGCACGATCGACGCCGCCACCAGCAAGAACGCCGCCGACGAGATGTCGCCCGGCACATGAATGTCGGTCGCCGTCAACCGCGAGCCGCCTTGGACGGTGATAGTCCCGTCGCGCTGTCCGACGTTCACGCCGAACGCTTGCAACATGCGCTCCGTATGGTCGCGGGACATCTCCGGTTCGCGCACGCCCGTCTCCCCTTCGGCAAACAGACCGGCGAGCAGCACGCCCGACTTGACTTGCGCGCTTGCCACCGGAGATTCGTAGACGATCCCCTGCAGATTCCCGCCGCGTACCGACAGCGGAGCCAACCGGCCGCCGTCGCGCCCGTCGATGTGCGCGCCCATCTGGCGCAACGGAGTCGCCACACGGCCCATCGGACGCTTGCGAATCGACGCGTCGCCCGTCACCGTGCAATGAAACGGTTGCCCCGCCAAGATGCCGAGCATCAAGCGCGCCGTGGTGCCGGAATTGCCGACATCGAGCACGTCGACCGGCTCTTGCAGCCCAGTCAGTCCCGCGCCGTGCACGGAAAGCTCCGTCGCCGAGTGCTGCTCAATCTGCACGCCGAGCTTGCGGAAACAATCGACCGTGCTCAAGCAGTCCGCCCCCGGCAGGAAGCCGGTGATGCGGGTCACGCCGTCCGCCAGCGCCCCGAACATCACCGCCCGGTGGGAGATCGATTTGTCGCCCGGCACGGTGACCGCGCCGGACAGACGAGTAACGGGTTGGATTTGTTTCTCCATGTCCAACAACCTCTCTCTCTAAAAAAACAATGGATCGCGAAACAGTCTCGCCCCAAAATCCCTAATCGCGGAAATACACTTGAAACCCGTTGATCAACAGCACGTGCGCCCCCTGCTCCATGTCGCGCTTGCTGCGGTACGAGAGCAGGACTTGCCCGTTGTCTTCTTCGCGGCTTTCAATCAAGCCGACGCCGTTTAAGTTGATGCCGTGAATCCCCATCAGCGTGGCGACTTTGCCGATCACGCCCGGCTCGTCGGGCGCGTCGATGGAAATTTCGTACACGGAGCGCACCGCCCCGCGCAGCTTGGTCGGGAGCGCGTCGCGAAACGCAGCCGCTTCGTGAAAGAAGCTCTGCAGCCCTCCGCCTTCGCTCTCGTCCAACTTCGCCAAGAGATCCGCCACGCCGACCTGCCAATCCACCAGCAGTTCGCGAATCACATCGCGGTTGCTCAACACGATGTCGCGCCACATCTGGGCATTGCCGGACGCGATGCGCGTCACGTCGCGGAAACCGCCCGCCGCGAGCTTGGTGTACAGACCGCCGTGCTCCGGATGTCCGGAGAGGCGCATCACTTGATCGACCAACTGCGCCGCGATGATGTGGGGCACGTGCGAGATCGCCGCCACCACGCGGTCGTGCACCGCCGGCTCCAACACCAGCACTTGCGCTTTCACCGACTCGATCGCCTGCACCAGTTTGGCGAACGCGTCCGCGTCGGTCCCCTCCGGCGGCGTCAACACGTAGACGGCGTTCTCAAACAGCCGCGCGTTCGCCGCTTTCACGCCGGACTTCTCCGAACCGGCCATCGGGTGCCCCCCGATAAAGTGTACCCCGGACGGGAGCAATCGCGCCGCTTGTGCGCACACTTCCGCTTTGGTGCTGCACACGTCGGTGACGATGCAGCCCGGCTTGAGCGGCAAAGCGGCGAGTTTCGCCAACAGTTCGCACGTCTGGCGCACCGGCGCGGCGAACACGATCAGGTCGGCGTCGGTCACCGCTTCCCGCAGCGTCGAGTACGCGGCGTCCACCACCCCGAGTTCAACGGCCAGTTCGCAAGAGGACGGGTTGGAATCGACAGCTGCCAAGTGTTGCACCGCCCCGTTTTCACGCAGGGCGAGCGCCAGAGAACCGCCGATCAGCCCGCATCCGATGATCACACCCTTGGCAAACAGCGGAGCTTCCTCCGCTTTTGCCTTCTGCACCGCGGGCCGCATCGGGTTAGACCCCGGCACGGCTCTGACGGAGCGGCGCTTTCAGCGAGGCGGCGAATTCGACCAGCTCGCGTTTTTTCGCTTCAAGCAGTTCGAGATCGCCCGCAGCCAGCGCGTCTGCGATCGGAGCGACACGCTTGACCAGCGCGCTGCCGACGATCACGCCGTCCGCATAGCGGCCGATGATCTCCGCTTGTTCCGGAGAGCCGACGCCAAAGCCGACCGCCACCGGCAAATCGGTATGCTGTTTGACATTCGCCACGATCTGCGGCAAATCCTCGTTGACCGTTTCGCGCACGCCGGTCACGCCGAGCGCGGCGACGCAATAGATGAAGCCTTGGCCCTGTGCGCACAGTTTCGAGATGCGCTGCTGCGACGTCGGGGCGACGAGAGGCACGAGGTCGACGCCGTTACGAGCTGCGGCCGCCAGCGCTTCTTGGCTTTCTTCAAGCGGCAAGTCCGGAATGATCACGCCGTCCGCACCGATTTCCCGCGCCGTTTCAAAAAACCGCTCCACGCCCCATTGGAACACCGGGTTGGCGTAGGTGAACAGCACGAGCGACGCTTTGACCTGCGGGCGCAGGCGGCGAACCATCTCCAACACGTGCGGCATGCGCACGCCGGCGTTCAGAGCGCGCAAAGCCGCTTCTTGAATCGTCGGGCCGTCGGCGAGCGGGTCGCTGTACGGGATGCCGATCTCGATAATGTCCGCTCCGATGCGGTCGAGTTCGAGAATCAGCTGTTCGGTGATCTCAATCGACGGGTCGCCTGCCGTCAGAAACGGGATGAACGCCTTCTCCCCGTTCGCTTGCAAGCGTCTAAACGTTTCTGCGATCGAACTCATACGTCAATCCCTCCCAATGCCTGTGCCACGCTGTGCACGTCTTTGTCGCCGCGCCCGGACAGCGAGACGACGATGATGTGGTCCTTCGGCAACGTCGGCGCGAGTTTGACGACTTGCGCGATCGCGTGCGAAGATTCGAGCGCCGGAATGATGCCTTCGACGCGGGAGAGCATTTGGAACGCGTCCAACGCTTCGTCGTCGGTGATCGGGAGGTACGTCGCGCGCTTGGTTTCCGCCAGATGCGCGTGCTCCGGCCCGATGCCCGGATAGTCGAGGCCCGCCGAGATCGAGTGCGCCGGTTGCACTTGTCCGTATTCGTCTTGCAAGAGGTAGGTCAGCGAACCGTGGATGATGCCCGGACGACCGAGCGTGATCGTCGCCGCGTGCTCTTCGGTGTCGATGCCCTTACCCGCCGCTTCCACGCCGATCAGCTTCACCGACTCGTCGTTGACAAACGGGTAGAAGATCCCCATCGCGTTCGAACCCCCGCCGACACAAGCGACGATCGTGTCCGGCAGACGGCCTTCGAGTTCGAGAATCTGCTCGCGGGTCTCGTCGCCGATGATGCGCTGGAAGTCGCGCACGATCATCGGGTACGGGTGCGGGCCGACGACAGAGCCGATGATGTAGAACGTATCTTCCACATGCTCGACCCAGTGACGGATCGCTTCGTTGGTCGCGTCCTTGAGCGTGCGGGTGCCGGACTTCGCCGGAACGACTTCGGCACCCATCAATTTCATGCGAAAGACGTTGAGCTTCTGGCGCTCGATGTCTTCCTCGCCCATGAACACCGTGCATTCAAGACCGAGCAGCGCCGAAACGGTCGCCGTCGCCACGCCGTGTTGGCCGGCGCCGGTCTCCGCGATGACGCGTTTCTTGCCTGTCATCTTCGCCAACAACCCTTGCCCGAGGCAGTTGTTGATCTTGTGAGCGCCGGTGTGGTTCAAGTCTTCGCGCTTGAGGTAGATCTTCGCGCCGCCCAGTTGCTCCGTCAAGTTCTTCGCGTAGTACAGCGAAGTCGGACGGCCGGAGTAGACGTTCAAGTAGTAGCGGAGTTGAGCGATAAACTCCGGGTCTTTCGTATACGTTTCATAGTCGCGCTCCAGTTGCTCCAGAGCGTTCATCAGCGTTTCCGGGACGAACTTGCCGCCGAAGTTGCCAAATCGTCCGCGTTGATCCGGGGTCGTCGTGCTCATCGTTGTTCCCTCACCTTCGTTACGAATGCTGTGATTTTCGCGAGGTCTTTGACCCCTTCTGTTTCTACGCCCGAAGACACATCCACACCTTCGACGGCGTGCGCGGCGAGCAGATCGCCGACGTTGTCCGGGTGCAGACCGCCCGCGATGAACAGCGGCAGATCCTTCGTAAAGCCATGCAGCTTCGGGATCGCCTCCCACGGGAATTTCTCGCCCGTTCCGCCGCGGTCATTGTCGAGGAGAACGGCATCCACCACATCTGTGTACGCCGTGAGCAGGGCGTCGCCTTCGTCATTCTTGACACCCCAGGCTTTCCAAATCTGCAGCGACGTGCGCGCCCGCAGCTCTCGACAGAACTCCGGCGACTCGTCGCCGTGCAGTTGCAACACGTGCAGGCCGGCGATTTCGGCCGTCTGCAACAGGCTTTCCACCGACTCGTTGACGAAGACTCCGACCCGTTGCGGACCGGGGGCGTTTTTTCCAGAGCCGAGTGCGGCCGCTTGTTCGGCGGTTACCTGCCGCTTGCTCTTGGCAAAAACGAATCCGACAAAATCGGCTCGAAGCTCCTGCAAGCGCTCATACGCCTCGCGGGTCTTGATCCCGCACACTTTCACCAACGTCATTGCGACACACGCCCCAACAACAGATCGACAGACGGCGCAATCTCCGGGTCGCGCATCAGCGTTTCGCCGACGAGGATGGCCGCCGCCCCCGCTTCTTTCACCGCGCGCACGTCGTCATGCGTGACGATGCCGCTCTCGCTGACGAGCAGCGTCCCGTCCGGCACGAGCTTCGCGATGCGGGCGGTCGTGCCGAGATCGACGGTGAAATCGCGCAAATCGCGGTTGTTAACGCCAAGCAGCGTCGCACCGGATGCCAGCGCCTGCTCCAACTCCGCTTCGTCATGCACTTCCACCAGCGCGTCGAGGCCGAGCGTTGACGCCAGTTCGCGGAACTCCCGCAGTTGCTCCGTCGTCAAGATCGCCGCGATCAGCAGCACGCAATCGGCGCCGATCAGCCGCGCTTCGTAGATTTGCTTTTCGTCGATGATGAAATCCTTGCGCAACAGCGGAAGATTGACACTTGCCCGAATCTTGCGCAAATAATCGGCGTGCCCTTGGAAGAACTGCTCGTCGGTCAGGACGGACAAGCAGGACGCGCCTGCCGCTTCATACGTTTTGGCGATCACCACCGGATCGAAGTCGGGTCGAATCACGCCCTTGGACGGAGAGGCTTTCTTCACCTCGGCGATCAGGCCGATGTACGCGGACGCCGCCCGCAGCGCGTCGGCAAACCCGCGCGTCGGCGGCAGTTTGGCGATTTCCGCCAACGCTTCCTCGCGGTTGAAAGCCTTGGCCAACTCCGCGACTTCCTGCCGCTTCACTTCTACAATGCGATCGAGAATCATCTACGCCAACTCCCTTTCCTGCGTCACTTGCTGCGTCGTGAATACCAACTCTTGCAACACGTGCAAAGCGCGTCCGCTGTCGATCGCCCGCAACGCCATCTCCACCCCTTCGCGGATCGAAGAGGCAAGACCTGCCACGTAGATCGTCGCGCCCGCGTTGAACGCCACCACGTCGCGCGCCGCGCCCGATTTGCCGCGCAGCACTTCGCGGGCGATCGCCGCGTTGACGATCGCGTCGCCGCCGCGCAGCTCCTCGATTTCATAACGGTCGAGACCGACATCTTCCGGCGTGAGCGTGTAGACGTCGACGACTTGGCCGTCGCGCACTTCGGCGATCTTGGTCGGGCCGGTGACGGTGATCTCGTCGAGTCCGTCGAGCCCGTGCACGACCAGCGCGTGCTCCGCGCCGAGTTCGGCGAGCACGTGCGCCATCTTCTCCACGAGGTCGGGGAGGAAGCAGCCGATCACTTGGCGCTTCGCGCCTGCCGGGTTGGTCAGCGGGCCGAGCACGTTGAACACCGTGCGAAACCCCAGTTCCTTGCGCGGCGCGATCGCGTGCTTCATCGCCGGATGATAGGTCTGCGCGAACAAAAACGCGATGCCGACCTGCTCCAAGCAGTACGCCGCCTGCTCTTCGGTCAGCGCGATCTCCACGCCGAGCGCCTGCAGCACGTCCGCGCTGCCGGACTTCGACGACACGGCGCGGTTGCCGTGCTTGGCGATCGGCACGCCCGCCGCCGCCGCGACGAACGACGCGGTGGTGGAGATGTTAAACGTCTCCGCTCCGTCGCCGCCGGTGCCGCACGTATCGACGAGACCGCCCAATCTCGATTCAACCCTGGTCGAGAAGCGGCGCATCGCCCGCGTGAACCCGGTGATCTCTTCCACCGTCTCGCCGCGCATGCGCAGCGCCGTCAAAAACCCCGCGATCTGCGCGTGCGTCGCTTCCCCTGCCATGATCTGCTCCATCGCCGCTTCCGCTTCCTTGGCGGTCAGCGTCTCTCCGCTTATCACAGCCATCAATGCTTGTTTCATCTTCACTCGACTCCTCTCAGCTCACATCTCATCTCAACTTGCTCGCTTGCGTATTCTCTACGTACGATCTAATAAAAAAGGCCAGAGCGCATGCTCTGACCGTGAGGACCAGGAAGAATAGCACAGGAAAAATGGATACACCCATCCCGTACAAATCAACTCGGCTCAACTCGTCTCGGCTCCACTCATTCTGCACTCTTCTCGGCTCTTTCAGAAAAAACAAAATTGGCGCTCCGCCAGCTACTTCTCTCAACTAATGCCTCTGCTTAACTTAACTATATTAAATGATACCGAGTGCGGGCGGTTCCGTCAAGCCTATTTTTTGGCGAGGTCGGGACGCAACGCCGCCGCTTCCCGGAGGTAGACATGCTGAATCTCCGCCTGACGCTTCGTGGTGTTGATATGCATCAACACGCGCACGCAACGCGGCAGAGCGTTGATCACTTCCACTTCTTGCGCGCCGACGAGCGGCACATGCTGCCAACCGTCAAGAGTTCGAACGGCGCTCGCCGGGAACGCGGCGTTCAAGTCCGGGGTGCTCGTGAACAAGCAGGACGCGATCTCTTCCGGCTCCACATCGTTTTGCCGCACCATCTCCAGCAACAATTCCCGCGTGGCGTTGCGAATTTCTTCGGCATCATTTCCGGTGACCGTGGTTGCGCCGCGGACACCTCGTGTTCGAATGGATTCAGCACTCATCTTCGTCGTCTACCCCCTTCTTCTCTCCAAAACGGCCCGCACAGCAACTTCCGGCACGTTTTTGTCGATCACGACAGACCCCTTCTCCTTCAAGAGGATGAAGGTCAGCGTCCCGCCGGTCGCTTTTTTGTCCTGACGCATCGACGCGATCAGCGCATCCGCCGGAAGTTCGGCGGGGATGCGGGTCGGCAGGCCGGCTTTTTCCACGGCGTCTTCCACGTCTTCCGCCACCAGCGGCGTACAGAGACCCAGCTCCACGGACAGCTCCGCAGCGGCGACCATCCCGAGCGCCACGCATTCGCCGTGCGTGAACTCGTACTCCATCAGCCCTTCCACCGCATGTCCGATCGTATGCCCGAAGTTCAAAATCGCGCGCACGCCGTTCTCGCGCTCGTCTTCGGCGACGACCGACGATTTCACCCGGCACGAGCGGGCGAGCAATTCCGCCATCACCGCGTCCTCCACGCGCAAGATCGCTTCGACATGCTCCAAGATCCAAGTAAAAAGTTCCTCATCCCGAATCAGCCCGTGCTTGATCGCTTCCGCCAGCCCCGAGCGCAATTCGCGCAACGGCAGCGTCTTGAGCGCTTCGGTGTCGTAGAGCACCGCCAGCGGCTGGTGGAACGCGCCGATCATGTTTTTGGCATGCGCGAGGTTGACGGCGACTTTGCCGCCGACGGCGCTGTCGTGAGCGAGCAGCGTCGTCGGGAGCTGCACGAAATCGATGCCGCGCAAGTACGTCGCGGCGATGAACCCCGCAAAGTCGCCGACGACCCCGCCGCCGAGCGCCAAGATCACCGAACGGCGGTCAAGTCCGGCGCGGTAGGCGACTTCATACGCTTCTGACGCCCGCTCCAGCGACTTCGACCCTTCGCCCGGCGGGATGACGTACACGTCAAACTCGTACCCGAGTCCGGCAAGCGAAGCGGTCACTTTTTCCAAATGCGGTTTGCTGGCGACGTTCTCATCGGTGATCACCAAATGCTTCGAGGAGGTCTTCACTCCGAGTTCCTGCAAAAACGCCCCTGTCCGCGCCAACACGTCGGGGCCGATCACGATGTCGTACGGACGCCCCGTCACTTCCACCCGTTCGCGAATCATCAGCGGTCACCGATCTGTTGCTTGTAGCCGGCGAGGTTGCGCTCGATCTCTTCAACCGAGTCGCCGCCGAATTTCTCCAGAAACGCTTGGGCGACCACCCACGCCACCATCGCTTCGCCGACGACGCACGCGGCCGGCACGGCACAGACGTCGGAGCGCTCGATCGTTGCGCGATACGGCTCCTTCGTGCGCATGTCGACCGATTCCAACGGCTTGTAGAGCGTCGGGATCGGCTTCATCGCGCCGCGCACGATCAGCGGCTGGCCGTTGGTCACGCCGCCCTCCAACCCCCCGGCGCGGTTGGTCGGACGGTAGTACTCGCCCCCGCGGAAGTTGATTTCGTCATGCACTTGCGAGCCCGGACGGCGCGCCGCTTCAAAGCCGAGGCCGATTTCCACGCCCTTGATCGCTTGGATGCTCATGACCGCTTGTGCCAGACGCCCGTCCAACTTGCGGTCCGGGTGCGAGTAGGAACCGAGACCGATCGGGAGGCCCGTCACGATCACTTCGAAGATCCCGCCCAACGTGTTGCCGTCCGCCTTGGCTTGGTCGATGGAAGCGATGATCTCCTGCTCGACTTCCGGGTCGGCGACGCGCACTTCCGATTTCTCGGCGCGCTCGGCGATCTCCGCAAACGTGCCTTCAAACTTCTCAACTTTGATCTGCCCGAGCTCCACGACATGACCGTACACGTCGATGCCGAAGCGCTTCAGCAGTTGACGGGCGATCGAACCCACCGCCACCATCGTCGCGGTGTTGCGCGCGCTCGCCCGCTCCAACACGTTGCGGATGTCCTCTTGGTTGTATTTCAAAGCGCCGGCGAGATCGGCATGGCCGGGGCGCGGTTTGGTGATTTCCACGACGCTCTCATGCGGCTCGCCTTCAATCGCCATCTTCTCCGACCAGTTTCTCCAGTCTTTGTTGTGAATCGTCATCGCGACCGGTGTGCCCATCGTCTTGCCGAAGCGCACGCCGCTCAAGATGTCCGCGCGGTCGGTTTCGATCTTCATCCGACCTCCGCGTCCGTACCCCTGTTGTCTCCGCCACAGTTGTTGGTTTATCAACTCAATCTCCAGCTGCAAATTGCTCGGCAGCCCCTCCACGATCGCGGTCAACGCCGGACCGTGCGATTCTCCCGCTGTTAAGTATCTCAACGTCATCTCTCTCGGCTCCTCTCCTACACTGTCGCGCTTTAAAGCATGGTAATTTAGTGTCCATTATAAAACGGCGCTCTCGTTTTCGACAAGAGCGCCGTTTGGCTATTTTTACAAGCTGTAGTTCGTGAGGGTTTGCAAAGCCAAATCCGCCGCCGCTTGCACGTCGTGGAGGTCGACCATCTCCGAGGTCGTGTTGGAGTAGCGAACGGGGATCGAAAGACCGCCGGTCGGCACGCCGTCGCGCAGGGTCAACAGAGCGCCCGCGTCGTTCGAGCCTTCTTGGAGCACTTCGAGTTGGTACGGGATGTTGTTCGCTTCGGCTAGGTCAAACAGGAAATGTTTGACGCGCGGCGGAACGATGTAGTTTTTGTCGATCAGCTTCACCGCGACGCCGTCGCCGAGTTTGACTTCCAAACGGCCTGCGCCCGGCGTGTCGCCCGTACGCACTGTGTCGAGGACGAGTGCGAAGTCCGGTTCCAGGCCGAAGCCCGCCGGTTTGATCCCGCGGTTGCCGACGCCGTCCTGCGTGGAGAACACCACGGTGACGTCGTGCGCTTGCGAGCCGAGGTTCTTCAGCACTTCGACCGCCGCCGCGCAGCCCGCGCGGTTGTCCATCGCTTTGCCGACCAGTTTGTTCTCGGTCAACTCCAGCACCGTATGCGACAGCGTCCCGATGTCGCCGAGGCGCACCCGTTGCTTCGCTTGTTCCGCCGTCGTTGCGCCGATGTCGACAAACAGGCCGAAGAACGTCAAGTCGCCCGGACTGCCCGCGCTCTCCGCATGCACGATGCCGATCGTGCCGTTCGGGAACTCGATGCGCTGGCCGACGAGGTACGCCGGTTCCAGTTGACCTTGGATGCGCAGGTAGCCGTTGTCTTCGATGTGGTTGACGAGCAGGCCCTCTTCGTCCATGTGCGCGACGAGGAGCAGCTGTTTGCGAGAGTCTCCCGTTCCTTTTTTCGTGACGATCAAGTTGCCGAGCACGTCGACTTGGATATCGTCCGCATAAGGCTCGACCGCCGCCTTGAGAATTTCACGTACCTTCTCTTCACGGCCCCACGGACCGCAGGCTTCCGAGAGGCGGGTCAACAGTTCCTTCATGAGGTGAGTCCTCCTTGCTCTACGCTCTGCAGAAACTTCTCTACGAGCAAAATGGTGTTCTCATAATCGTCGAGCGAGATCATTTGCGACGGCGCGTGGATGTAGCGCGTCGGCACCGAAACGACGCCCGAGAGCACGCCGGTGCGCGAGATGTGGATGCGGCCGGCGTCGTTGCCGCCCGCAATCGTGTTGCGGAACTGGTACGGAATGCCGGATTCCTCCGCCACCTCCTGCATGTGGTCAATGAATTTGCGGTTGTGTACCGAGCCGGAGTCCATCAGCGAGATCGCCGGACCCTTGCCCAGCTCCGTGGCGCGTCCGTGCGGGACGGTGCCCGGAATGTCGGACGCGAGCGTCCCTTCCAAAACCAGCGCGATGTCCGGTTGCACGCGATACGCGAGCGGTCCCGCCCCGCGCAAGCCGATCTCTTCTTGGACGGCAAACCCGAACACGACCGGGATGTCGAAGTTTTTCTTGATCGTCTCGACCAGGACGGCACAGCCGACGCGGTCGTCAAACGACTTCGACTTCGCGCGGCGCACGCCGATCTCTTCGTACTTCGTGGCAAAAACGGCAAAGTCGCCCGGCTTTACGCAGCGCAGCGCCTCTTCCCGCGACGATGCGCCGATGTCGATGCGCAGTTCGTCGAGCGGGATCGGCTTGCGGCGTTCTTCGGCCGTTTGATGGTGCGCCGGTTTGGAGCCGATGACGCCGGAGATGCGGTTTTTGCCGATCAACACTTGCTTGGCGACGAGGATGCGGTCGTCGATGCCGCCGATGTGGCGGAACTGGATCATCCCGTCGGGGTCGATCGCGGCGATCATCAGCGACACTTCGTCCATATGCGCGCAGAGCAGCACTTTCGGTCCCGGACGGGTGCCGTGCTTCTCCGCGATCAAGTTGCCCATCGGGTCGGTGTAGATCTGGTCGGCATAGTCCTTGATCTCTTCGTAAATCACTTGGCGGATTTCATCTTCGAAGCCGGACGGGCCGACCGCTTCGGTCAGTCGTTTAAGTAGCAAGACAATCCCTCCACATACGCCCGGTCAATTCCGGCGATAAAATGGGCGAGCAGTTTCCCCGCGCGCTCGATGTCGCGGTAGCAGACCGTCTCCACCGACGTGTGCATGTTCTTCACCGGAATCGAGACCAGACCGGTCGCGATCCCGCCGCGTTGAATCTGCATCAGATGCGCGTCTGTGCCGCTGTCCGATTGGATGTATTCGTACGCGTACGGCATGTTCAGACGCTCTGCCGTCTCCGCCAGACCCTTCGTGATCTTCTGATGGGAGTTCGGGCCGAACAGGATCGTCGGGCCTCCGTCGAGCGGAAACGCTCCGTCTGCCGGAGCTCCCGCGTATTCGCCGAACGTCACGTCGATGGCGATCCCCATGTCCGGGTTGACGCCGAACGTCGCAGGACCCGCTCCGATGCGGCCGCGCTCTTCTTGGACGGTGCCGACCGCGTAGACGTCCACGCCGACTTTGAGGCGCTTCAGTTCGGCGAGGCATTCCAGCACCACCACCATGCTGGCGCGGTTGTCCACCGATTTCGCGGCGATGCGGTCGTATTGCAGTTGAATCGGCTCCCGGCGGATCGTCACGGTGTCGCCGATGCGCACGAGTTCGCGCACCGTCTCTTCCGGCATGCCGAGGTCGATGAACAGATCGGGAAGCGGTGCGGCTTTGCCGCGTTCCGCTTGCGAGGTCAAGTGCGGCGGCTTGGAGCCGACGATGCCGACATAGCTGCCGTTCCGTCCGTGCACGAGCACTTCCTGCGCCACTTGCGAACGCGGGTCGACGCCGCCCACGTTGGTCACGCGCAGGAAACCGCCCCGTTCGATTTTCGTGACCATCAGACCGATCTCGTCCATGTGCGCGGCGAGCATGATGCTCGGACGCGGAGCCGGACCGTCGCCCTCGATGCGGGCGATCAAATTGCCGATCTTGTCGATGCGAATATCGGAGGTAAAGTGTGCAAGCGCTTCCGAGAACCGGCGGGCGATGCCGTCTTCGTGTCCGGAGACACCATGATCGGCGAGCAGCGCCTTCATCACAGCGCGAATGTTCAGGTCGCTCAAGATCTCAACCCCTTCTGGAAATAGATGAAAAAAGAACGGTCAGCACAAGTGTGTCTGCCGTTCCGGACTCTTATGTATGGGTCCAGGACTACCGCTTGCTTTTCTCGGAGCGCAGCGGTGCCAACAATTGCAAGGACAAGCGGAAACTGCGGGCATACAAAAACTCACCGACCGCAATCGAGACAGCGGTTGAGATGAGGCTGAGCAACAAACCTTCGGCTTCAGGAGCCAGTTGTGCCGCGAGAGCCAACGTGCCGTAGATGCCCACCGCCATACCGGCCGACAGCATGGATGCATAACCGAGAACGTCCAACATCGCCTGCCCGGTCAGGTGCGCGCGCACTTGCAAGCGAACCCCTCCGTAGTACAACAAATACACTACAGCCGCGACGATCAAGAACGTAAGCATCTCCATCCATCCCCTCTGCACGTGTCCCAAACAATACGTACATTCTACCAATCGTCGGAATCTTCGTCAACTCGACTAAGAACTTCCACCGCTGTGCATACTACCCTCTGGAAAGGCAGGGATACCTCATGGAAGCCAAGATGAACATCAACAAAGCCATTCACTATCTGGAAGCCAAGGGGTTCCTGGTCAAAGGCTACGGCTACCCCGAAAGCGACCATCTGCACAGCGCGCAGAGCTTCGCCGACCAATACCGGGTGCTCCAAGGCGATTACGACACCGGCATGATCTCGCCCTTGCAGTTGGTGGAAGTCGCGGAAAAGATGATGCATTAAAAAAGAAAGCATCCGGCCCCCCTGAACTGTGACACAGCGGCGGCCGGATGCTTTTTTTTCATTAAATAAAAGAACTTCTACGAAAACTTCGCAAAAAAACACCCTCCCCCTCATATCTTTCTCCGAAGAACCTGCGCAGCAACCCGTACAGATGGGAGGAAGTTCGTTGGAGAACAGACGATACAACCGCGTTCTGATCAAACTGAGCGGCGCGGCGGTCGCCGGGAGCAAGGAGTTTGGATTTGACTCAGACGCGCTCGAACATCTCACCCGCGAAGTGCTGTCCGTCGCCAACCTCGGCGTGGAAGTGGCGGTGGTGATCGGCGGCGGCAACATCTTTCGCGGGAACGTGGCGGACAATTGGGGCATTGAGCGAGCGGAAGCGGACAACATCGGCGTGATGGGAACGGTGCTCAACTCGCTGATGCTGCGCTCCGTGCTCAAAGCCCGCTCCGCGTATGAAATCCGCGTGCTCTCGGCGTTTGAGATGAACTCGATCGCGGAGCCGTACATCCGCCTGCGCGCCCTCCACCACTTGGAAAAAGGCTATCTGCTCATCCTCGCCGGGGGCACCGGACAGCCCTATGTCTCCACCGATTATCCCGCCGTGCAACGGGCGCTGGAATTGCGCTGCGACGCCATCCTCGTCGCAAAGCACGGCGTCAACGGCATCTTCACCGCCGATCCGAAGCTCGAACCCGCCGCCCGCTGTTACGAAACGATCTCCTACGAGGACGTCGTCGCCAACAACCTCAAAGTGATGGACCAAGCGGCGCTCTTGCTCGCCCGCGACTACCACCTGCCGCTGCACATCTTCGACATCGACTCCTCCGGCACGATGGAGAAGATCCTGCTCGGCCACAACGTCGGCACCTATGTGGCGCCGCACACGACCACCCGCATCCTCTAATCCAATTATCAAAAAAGACACACCCCGGAGAGATTCCTCGCTCGCGGGTTGTGTCTTTTTTCTGCCCCTGTAAAAACTACTTCTGCGCATCTTCCCGACCCGCGCGATGGCTGTCGAGATAACCGACGATCTTCTCTTTCAACTCCGGCACGCTGTGTGCGTACAGGAAGTCGTCGTTGATCACCACATACGCATAGCGGATGCAGATGCCGCACCGGTCCAAGCAGTCGGCCGGCTCGATGGCGACTTCCGGGTAGGTTGCGATCAACCAGTCCACCGTCTCGATGTCATCGAGGAACTGGTTGCTCGAACACACTTCGATCGTAAACCGTTTCTCGGTCGCTTCCATGCCTCATCCTCCTCCCCTTACTCACCTCGGCGGCGCAGACGCTCCACCAGTTGCTCCATGTCGGCCGGCAACGGCGAAACGAACCGCAGCCACTCCTTGGTGCGCGGATGCTCAAACCCGAGCAGCTTGGCATGCAGCGCCTGCCGCTCGATCCACTCTGAATCGTCTCCTTCATAATACATGGCATCTCCGAACAACGGGTGCCCCAAATGTTTCATATGTACGCGAATCTGATGCGTGCGGCCCGTGAACAGCTTCAACTCCACACGCGTCGCGCCCGGCTTGATCTGTCCGCCCGGCACGACGATGAACTCTTCCGGCCTCGCCTCTGCAAACGGATAGCGCTCCAGCACGCGGTAGGCCGTCCGCGCGTCTTGGCCTTCCTTGCGCACGACGCGCACCCGGCGGTCCTCATCGGAGCGCTCGATCGGCGCGTCGACCAGCCCGCGCGCTTCTTCCATCACGCCGTGGATCACCGCTTCGTACAAGCGCTCGATCTTGCGCTCCTTCATCTGCTCGCCGAGCAATTTGTGCGCGTAGTGGTTTTTGGCAATCACGATCAGCCCCGACGTGTAGCGGTCGATCCGGTGCACCGGGCGAAACCGTGCGGTCACGCCGCGCTCTCTCCAGTCGTACACCACGCCGTTCGCCAGCGTCCCCGTCCAGTGCCCCGTCGTCGGGTGCACGATCAGCCCCGCCGCTTTGTCGACCACGAGCACGTCGTCGTCTTCGTACACCCGCGCAAACGGGATCGGCTCCGGCAAGATCTCTTCCGATTCCTCGGCGGGCAAGACCAAACGCAGTTCGTCGCCCTGCTTCAAACGCCACGTCAGCCACACATGCTCGCCGTTGACGCGCACGCCTTGTCCTTCGACCAGTTTGCGAATCAGTTTTCGCGACATCTCCAACCGCTGGACCAGCACGTCCCGCACCATTCTCCCCGCCAAGTCTTCCCCGATCACAAGCCTCGCCAATTCATCGCTCATCCATCATTCGCTCCTCTGAAAAAAACACCCGGGCCCTCCGGCGCGGGTGTCCTGTGTTGCTTACCAAACGGTGTTTTTCTTCTCCGCGTTCCGACCGCCGCCCTTGCTCCGTTGCACAATCGTGTTCGGCGCATCGTGGTGCTGCCACTCAAAGTGGTCGCGCGTCTGCTCGCGGCGGGCGTCGTCCAAGAGACGGCCGCAGCGGGTGCAGCGCTGTTCGGTTACGAGATTCTCTTCATAGCAATCCGTGCATTTGATCGTCTTCATTGCGTTTGACTTCCTCCAACTGCATAAAGTTCGCCGTTCACTTCAAACGTAACGCGCAAGTTCGCATTGAGCGACGCCGACGCCGAGCAATACTTGTCTTTGGAGAGCACGATGGCGCGCTCGACTTTCTCCGGCGTCAAATCCGGACCTTTCAGCACATAGTGCAAGGTGATGTCGGTGAAGCGTTGCGGCATCTCCTCGGCGCGGTCGCCGTGCACTTCCATCGAGAACTCGTCCACCGTCAGGCGCATCTTCTCCAAGATCATCGCGATGTCGATGCCGGTGCAACCGCCAAGCCCCATCAACAGGAGCTCCATCGGGCGCGCGCCGGAATCTTCGCCGCCGATGTCCGCTTTGGCGTCCATCGTCACCGGATGTCCCGACCCGCCGACCGCATGGAATTTGCGCTTGCCTTGCCAATCGATTTGTACTTTCATCCCAACATCCTCCTCTCCCACTCGCTGCGTTCCACTTGCATCTGCACGGTGGGCACGCCGTTTTGCGTGAACGCATGCACGCTTTGGTAGCCGGCTTTGACGTAGCAGCGCACCGCGCGCTCGTTGTCCTTGCGCACATGGAGCTTCACGCGCTGCACCTGCGGATTGGAAAACGCCACGTCCAACAGATGCTTCGTGATCTCCGTGCCCATGCCCTTGCCAAACAGCGAGCGGCGGGCGATCAAGACGGAGTATTCCACTTCGTCCATGCTCTGTACGGTGCCTTTCAACCCGCAGCGGCCGATCAGCTCTCCGTTATGCTCAATCACGAAATACTGCGCGTATTCCCGGTTGACTTTCTTCTTCCAGTAGGTCAGCAATTCGTCAAGCGTGTACGGAATAAACGCCCGCGAATTGGCAATGTAGTGCAACTCTTCGTCGTTGTACCACTCCAAAAGCGACGGCACGTCGGCCATCGTCAGCGGACGCACGGACCAGGTTCTCGTTGTCTGCATGCGCTCACGCTCCCTTCCCCGTATATCCATTCAATTATACAGGACGCTGGGATTTTTGGGAACGTTGCTTTTGGATCTCCTCGATGAGAAACAGGTCGAGGTGGACACGGGATTTTTTTCGAAAGTTGTGGTTGATCGACCAGACGATGATCAAGATGCAGACGACCACCGCCACCACCCACGACACGGAATCGTGCGGAAAGTACTTGCCCAACTGCGCGCCGAAAATCAAAAACACGATCGGGGTCGTCGACGCAAGCAGCGCCACGTTGCCGAGCATATGCTGTTCGCGCACCAACTGCGCCCGAATGTAGAGCAGCTCTTCGTCCGTTTTCTCGCTGTAATAGCGGTGCAGTTTTTTCAAAAAACCGAGCCGTTTGCCATAGTGCTCATCCATCACCCGGGGTCTTGTTTCCCGGCTCTTCACGGTGCGTCCACTCCTTTCCCGTCAGAAGTCCCTGTGCCTAGTGTGCGGCAAGGAAAAAAAGACCATACCCGAAGTTTGGGCATGGTCTTGGTCCTCAGTGCGATTGCGAGGGGTTCTGCGGTTGATTCTGTTGCATCTGCACCATCTCCCAGTGGCAGACCACGCGGTTTTTGCCGCTGCGCTTGGCAAACGTCTCCGCTTGGTCGGCTTTCTCGATCAAGTCGAGCACGTCTTCCGGGCGGTCGAGGTCGTGCGAAGCCACGCCGATCGACGCGGTGATCTGGTAGCGGTTGCCCTCAATCGGCAGGGCGCGCAGGTTGTTCAGAATCCGTTCGGCAACGATGCGCGCCGCCGAGCCGTTGGTGTTCGGCAAGATGACGACCAACTCCTCGCCGCCAAAGCGACCGACGATGTCGACGTTGCGCACGGAGCGCTGCAACACTTGCGCCACGGCGCGCAACACGCGGTCGCCCTCGTTGTGCCCGTAGCGGTTGTTGACTTTCGAGAAATCGTCGAGGTCGATCATCAGGAACGACAGGTCGATGCCGTAGCGCATGATCTTCGTAAATTCCTCGTTCAGACGCTTCATAAAGTAGTTGCGCTGGTAGAGGCCCGTCAAGTTGTCGGTGATCATCACTTCGTAGAGGATGGCGTTTTCGACGTTGGACGAAACCAACTGAGCCAGCATCGTGATGAAACGCTTGTCCCGCACGGTGAACGGCGTTTGCAACGACATCTTCTCCAAGCACATCACGGCGATGACTTGTTGGTCGTGCGAGAAGACCGGAATGCCGTAGAGGTACGACATCGTGCCTTCCATCTCCACCGGACGCTCGACTTCCAGCACGCTTTGGAACACTTTCTCCACTTCGCTGCCTTCGGTGAACGGGATTTCCTGCAATTGCTCGTTCAGGTGCACCTGTTCAACCCGCCCGTCGCTGATCTTGATGCTCAAGTGAATTTGGTCGAGCAAGAGGTTCTCAAACACGACCGCCGCCAAGTTTTCACAAACGGTTTTGACCATGATCGACGAAGAAACCCGGCGAATCGCATCGAGCAGGATTTCGTTGTCGGTCAGCGTGTCGATCATCTCTTGGCGCTCCTTGACGATGGCGCGCGCCCAGTCCTTCAAACGCCCGCCGCCCTCGGCGATCTTGACGCCGGCCGCCGGGTCGTGGCCTTGCACGTCGCGCAGCATCCGGTCGGTGATCGCATCGGCCGCCCGCACCATCTCCAAGTTGGTTTGGCGCATGTAGCGGTCGATCTCGGTCAAACGCCCTTGCTGGTTGAGCTTGCGGTACCACATCAAAGCGCGCTTGTAATTCAAATTCGCTTGCACGAATTGGTGCGTCAACTGGAACAGACGCCCCAAGTAGAAGTGCGCCCGCGCCAGGAACCCGACATAGCC
Organism: Tumebacillus flagellatus; assembly: GCF_000714935.1. Classification (GTDB taxonomy): domain Bacteria; phylum Bacillota; class Bacilli; order Tumebacillales; family Tumebacillaceae; genus Tumebacillus; species Tumebacillus flagellatus. The sequence goes on along the minus strand of NZ_JMIR01000009.1, from coordinate 102,154 downwards.
GGTGTTGTGGATCAGCTGCTGCACGCGCTGTCCCATCTCCAACCCTTCATGCCAGCGCCCCGCTTGCAGCATCGCTTCGAGCAGCAACATGTAGCGCTTGATCCGCACTTCGTTGGGCACGTCCGGCTCTTCGACGAGCGGCAGGAATTCCTCGATGACCGCGTTGTACTCGCGGTAGACGATCCGGTAGCGCGCCCGCAGGAATTGCAGTTCCGACTCGAATTTGCGCGTTTGGCAAATCTGCTGGATGATCGGCCACATCCGGTCGATGCGGCGGCGGTCGCCGCGCTCGCAGTAGATTTGGAACCAGAACAGCCACGCCGTGTCGCGCATCTTCTGCTGGCCGTTGATCTTGGCGGTGAGGGTCATCTTCTTGATGACTTGCTCGGCTTTGTCGTAGTCTTCAATGAACAGGAAATGCTCGATCTCGTTTTGCAACAGGTACGTGTCATCGCCCTTGTTGACGAGCGTGCCGGTCTCGCGGGCTTTTTCGATGTAGCGGTGCGAGTGGTACATGTCGCCGAGCATCCGGTAGATTTCAATCAAGTTGATGTAGGCGATCGCTTCTTTGGACTTGTCACCCAAATTGGCGGCGAGGTCGGCCGATTGCAAGTAGTAGTCCTTCGCTTTCAGCGGATCGTACTCTTGGAAGCCGATCGCCATGCAGTTGTAGATGCCGACGAGCAACTGACGGAAGCTGTGATGCTCCGCGAGCGTCGCCGCTTCGTGCAGATAGCGGGCGCGGTGCTCCCACGTGATGCCCGGCACGTACGTCAACAGCACTTGCAGGTTGTACAGCCATGTCACGTAGTCCTTGATGTTCATCTCTTCGCGCAGGATGGAACTGTTTTTCTGCTGGTAGTCTTCCAGATCGCGAATGTAGGAGTAGTTGCTTTCCGTCTCAATATAATACATGCCGAGAATGACCATCAGCGACTGCTGGACTTTATGCGGTTGCTTGCCTTCACGCACCAGTTGTTCCATGTATTGCACGTACGGCTCCACGCGGTGATAAGCGCCGATGTTGATACGGTTCATCGTCATGTTGACGAGCGAGCGGACGTTGCCGGTGCGCTTGTACAACTCCTCCTGCACGTCGCTTGCTTCCGACAGCGAGCCGGAGAGCTTCAACAACCTCGCCAGATAATGGTACAGCGAGTTCGGGCAGGTGCGGTCCGTCAGATGATCGTACAGTCCGATCGCTTTGCGGATTTGCGCTTGCGCATCGAGCAGCAGATTCCGGAAGAAACACCGTCGCGCGCCCAGCACATAGCAGGCGATCGCCGGTTGCCACTCCCCGCCGCACTCCAATTGATACGCAATCTCCATATATTCGAGCGATCCGACCTCCAGCAAGCGGTGCCCCAAGGCGTGGTGCATCTCTTGGCGGATTTCGGACGGAATCGACTGGTAGACATGCTGGCGAACGTTTGCCGACGGGAAGCGGTAGTAGTTGTGCGTTTGAAGCAACAACCCCTGCTCCGCCAACCGATGCAAGATCTGCGTCAACTCTTGCACCGATAAGATGCCGACAACTTTGGCGGCCGCTTCGACGACGAAAGCGCCCTTGAACAGCGACAACACCTGGCAAACCCGCTTCGCCTGCTCGTGCAGCGCCTCCAAGCGGTACATGATCAGCGACTCCATCGATTCCGGAATGTTCAGTTGCTCGACGGACGGCGCCTCCATGTGCCACACGTAGCGCTGGAGGTAGAGCTGCTTCGTGTTCACCAAGTACTCCACCAACTGCAACGCTTGTCCCAAGATGTCGTCCGAATGGTGGATCAACCACTCGATAAACTCATCGCTCAGGAAACTCGCTTCCCCGAAACGCGACAGCACACACTCGCGTATCTGGTGTGCCGGCAAATTGTGCAAGTGCATGCGCTCTTGGAACAATTCGGACAACAGCGGCGACTCTTCTTCCGCGACACCGATGATGCCAATCATCAGCGTTTCGTTGTTGAGCAGCTTCTTGAAAAACTGAATCGTCTCGGCGTCGAGTTGGTTGACGTTGTACAACTCCAACACAAACGGCTCTGCCGTCACTTCGATGACTTGGGTGAAAAACTCCAGCAACAGCGCGTCCGGCTCCAAGCGGTCGCCCTCGGCCGTGCCGACTCGCACGGACGTGGACGCAACCTCGGTGTCGCCCACGAGCATGTCGCGGTATTCAAACGCGATCCGCGAGATGATCTTCGCAAGCGGGCGCACATATTGTTGACCGACGCGCTCCAGTTTCGGAACGCCGAAGCAGATCATCAAGAGGCGCACCGCCAAGTCTTCAATCGTTGCGCCGGCAACGCCGCTGCAATCGACGGAGACGCCGGACATCTTGAACATGTAGCGGCCGGACACTTCGTAGATCAGACGCTTGCGTCCGACCCCGCGCTTGCCGGTGATCAACAGCGAATTGCGTCCGCCCTGAATTTGGCGCTCATAGAACAGCGACAGTTGCGCCACTTCTTCGATGCGGCCCGTGAATTCCGGCGAGAACAGATGCTCCGCGCCGTACGCCGGATGGTCAAACTCCGCCACCGCTTCATGACGGCCCAGCGTCCGGCTCAGTTCCTCGATGATCTGCCCGACCCACTGGAAGCGTTTCGTCGGACGCTGGTTGATCATCTTCAGCACCATGCGGTCCAGTTGCGGCGGGATGTGTTGGTTGAAGCGCGACGGCGGATAGAGCGTCCCCTCCTCATGAGAGAACGGGAACGTGTCGGTCAGCAAGTAATAGAACAACACGCCCAAGTTGTAAATGTCGGTGCGCGCGTCAAACGGGCTCATCGTCATCAATTCCGGGGCAAAAAACTGCAAGGACTCCGACGGCCCGGACGCGTTATACAGCGAAAGGGGCTGATCGGTCAACATCGTCATCAACTTGACACTGCCGTCCGGCAGCACCCAGATATGCTCCGGAGCGAGCGCTCCGTGCCACATCGTGCGGCTGTGCAACTGCGCAACCGCATCGCAGATCTTCTTGAACACTTCGATCATCCCGGTGAGAGATTCCCCGTCCAGATCATGCAACAGCGGTCGAGACCCGGCAGGCGCTTCGTAGACCACCGAACTGCCTTCGGGCGTACTGAACACGTCTAGAATTCGAAGCATCGGCAAGTCCGGGTCCTGTTGGAACAGATCAGCCCGCAATTGAATCTGCTCATGACCGATAAACGAGACCAAGTGTGCAGGAAGTCTCAAAATCTGCACGGCGTGTCCCGTCTCCTCGTCATAGCCGCGGTACAAATCCCCAAAATAACTGCTGCCGGAGAGCTTGTCGACGACGGTGTAACGAGACTCTGCAACTGTGGCCTTCCGCTCTGTCATGAAAATCACATCCATTCTCCGATACAGTCTATCTATCTTAATCTTAACACAAAGATTAATAAAAGTCATATAGTAGGGTGATAATCTTACACTTCTTGTTCCGAATAAACTGAGTTTTCCAAATGACACCAGCCCAATTTTACCAACTGTACGATTTTGGACACAAGTTATCAAAAAATCAAGTGTACGGTTTTTTCTGTCGACATGGTAAAATAGGCTAGTACAGATAGGAAGGAGTGTGAGCAATGAGTTTTCGCGGTATTATCATTATCCTCAGCCTGTTCGTTCTGGGCGTTGCATTCAGCGGTTTCGCAGCGTATTCGGAAACCGTCGTTCATCCGAAGGAAGAAGTGACCATCGATGCGAAGAAATTGGTCTCCCAAAACTGCGCAGCGTGCCACGGCAAGGACCTCAAGGGCGACGTTGGCCCGAACCTGCATGAGCGCGGTCAACTTCTGACCGAAGAAACCATCGCACAGATCATCCACGACGGCGTCAACGGCAAAATGCCCCCGATGGGCGGCGGCGGCCTCAAAAACGACAAACAAGTCGAAGCGGTTGCGAAGTACATCGCATCCCTCGGCGACCAGAAGTAAGTTCTCCTCACATGAACCCAGGAGAAAGGATTCCTGCAAACCTCGTTTGCACGAATCCTTTTTTTATTTCAGAATCTTGCGCATCTGATCTTCACGTCCCATATGGAAAAGAGGCGATCCGCAAAGGACCGCCTCTTCTCGTGGGGTATGTTGGTTTAACGTAGTCAGGTTCGTAGCTGCGGCTTCTAATATTTTGTGGAAAAGCCTCCCGACCCCGATTTTATGTATGGGGTTCTGTCTCTGCGGGCGGTGAGTATTAATACTGCCAAGTCAAGTTTGACCGGTTACTTAATCCCCCGCTCCCTTTCTAATTCTAGACGGTACGACCGCGTTTGTAAATAGGTAATTCGCATGGGAATACACAAAAAAGCCGCCTCTCGACAAAAGGCGGCTCCTTTCTGCTACAGGCGCTGGTAAAAAAACGTATCGTACGTCGAAAAGTGGAACGACTGCGGGTTGAAAATCTGTTCCGTCGAGCCGACAAACAACACGCCGCCCGGTTTCAAGGCGTTTGAAAACTTCATATACAGCAGATCTTTTGCCTGTTCGGTGAAGTAGATGATCACATTCCGACATATAATCAGATCAAAATCGTTCTCAAACGGTTCTTCAAGCAAATTGTGCTTTTTGAACGTCACGCATTTCTTAACCTCGTCCGAGACGGCGTACTGTTGGTTGTCAAGAGGCTTGAAATACTTGTTCACATAGGCCGGCGGCACGAATTGCAGCGACCGTTGGTGGTACACACCCTTCTTGGCGCGGGCAATCGCGCCCTCGTCGATGTCGCTCGCCAGAACTTTGATCTCATGAAACGGCAAGAACTGGTTCAAGATCATCACCAAGGTGTACGGCTCTTCCCCGGTGGAGCAGGCCGCGCTCCACACTTTGATCTTCTTCTGTTTCTTGAGCACTTCCGGCACCAAGCGCTTCTCCACGACTTCCCAACGGTTCGGGTTGCGGAAAAACTCCGACACGTTGATCGTCATGCGGTCCAGAAATTCGTGGAACAACGCTTGATTCTTCTGCAGCGCTTCAAAGTACGACTTGAAATCGGCAAAGCCCTGCTTGTCACGGAGCGCTGTCAAGCGGCGCTGCATTTGCGGCCGTTTGTATTTCTTGAGGTCGATGTTCGTGTATTTGTAAATATTCTCCATAAAGAGGTCGAAATCGTCCAACACAGCCATTCTCTTTCCCCCTTACCTATCCAACAGGCATCCTCATCATCGTTATGTTTTTTCGCGCCGTTTGTCGAATTTCCTGCTTAGGAGATGATTTCGACATGAAATTAGGTTTGGCTTTGAGCGGCGGCACCTTGCGAGGAGCCGCCCACGTCGGTGTTTTGGAAGTTTTGCATGAAGCGGGCATCAAACCGGACATGATCTCCGGGGCGAGCGCCGGCAGCGTCGTGGCGTCTCTCTACGCCCACGGGCTCTCTCCGCACACGTTGCGCATGATCGCAACGTCCTTTCCAGGCCGTCAACTCGTCGATTGGTCGACCAACGTCTGGGGGACGCTGCGCTTCCTCGGCGTCTTGCCGCTGTATTTTTTCGGTCTGTATAAGGACGTCACGCGCCTGATGCCCAACGGCTTCATCCGCGGCATCAACTTCGAGCGCTACCTCAGCAAACTCTTCACCCTCTCTCCGTCGCACAAACCGATTCCCCTGTTCATCACCGCCGTCGACTTGATCAGCACCGAAGCGGTCGTGTTCACAGAAGGCTGGTCCCCTCGCGCCGAGTACGAGATGCCGTCGACGGTGTTCCAAGAAATCGGTACCGATCTGCAGTTGAAAGCCGCCTGCGTGCGGGCGTCCTGCTCGATGCCGGGCATCTTCACGCCGCGCAGGATCAACGACCGCACGCTCATCGACGGTGCCATCCGCACGAACATCCCCGCCGACCTGCTGTTTCAAGCCGGCTGCGACCGCGTCATCGTCGTCGACTTGCTGCGCGCCGGGATGGAGCAAAGTACTGTGCGGACGTTTTTTGACGTGTTTATGCGCAGTTGGGATATCCTCGTGACCGAATTGACGGCGTTGCAGCTGCAAGACGACAAACTGTTCTCGATCTCGCCCGACGTTCAAGATGTCGGCTGGACATCGTTTGACAAGATCGAATACTGCATCCAAGCAGGGCGCGAAGCCGCCCTTGAAGCGCTGCCCAAACTCAGAGAATACCTCAACACCCCGACCTCTTGAAAAAAACACCGCATCAAAAAAAGCCTGTACCCGCGCGTGCGGATACAGGCTCTTCGTCATTCAGCGGATTAGATCCACTTGTTGATCGCTTTGTCGTAGGAGAGGGTTTCGCCGCCGAACCAGAGGCCGATTTCGCGCTCTGCGTTTTCCGGGGAGTCGGAACCGTGGATGATGTTCATGCCGACGGAGATCGCGTAGTCGTTGCGGATGGTGCCCGGTGCAGCGCTTGCCGGGTTGGTCGCGCCCATCATCGCACGAGCGGTGGAGATGACGTTCTCGCCTTCCCAAACCATGCCGAAGACCGGCGAAGAGGTGATGAAGCCGGTCAGTTCGCCGAAGAACGGCTTGTCGGAAAGTTCCGCGTAGTGAGCTTTCGCGAGCTCTTCGGAAACTTGGATCAGTTTCGCGTTGATGAGCTTGAAGCCCTTCTTCTCGAAACGGGAAACGATTTCACCGATCAGACCGCGTTGTACGCCGTCCGGTTTGACCATGAGGAAAGTTCTTTCAACTGCCATTGGGTTAAACACTCCTTCGTTATGTATCACTTTGTGCTTGTCGTTGTGACAATCCTTGTCCATTTTACCAAGGGAGCCTCTGAGAAGCAAGTCAACGTCTGTAAAAAACGCGTGTAAAAAACGCGACCACCCTTAGTGGTCGCGTTCGTTGATGAAATGCGCAATCGCCGTCAACTGGCGGGTCGCTTCCATCTGCGGGAGCTTCGTCAACGCATGCAGGCACTTCTCCATGTAGCGGTCGGCCATCCGGTGCGCATACTCCAGGCCGCCGGACGACCGCACGATGCGGATCGCTTCCTGCGCTTCTGTTTCCGTCATGTCGCGGTGGATGTTCGCCCGCAGCACGTCGCGCTCCGGCGAGTGCTGGAGCGCGTACAGCACAGGCAGCGTCAAGTTGCCTTGGCGCAAGTCGTTGCCGACCGGTTTGCCGAGCTTCTTCGGCGTGGCGGTCAGGTCGAGGATGTCGTCGATGATCTGGAACGCCATCCCGGCATAATAGCCGAAGCGCTCCAGAGCATGCACCGTCTCCCGTTTGCACTCGGCGACCATCGCGCCGAGCGTCGTCGACACCGACAGCAGCAACGCCGTTTTGCGCTTGATACGGCGCAAGTACGTGCGCAAGTTCTGATCGACATTGTAAAAGTCGCGAATCTGTTCGATCTCGCCTTCACACATCGAGACGATCGACTTCGACAGAAGTTGATGGACTTGTACATTCGGCACTTCAGACAACAAGACCAGAGAACGGGCAAAAATGAAATCGCCCGCGTACATTGCCATCCGGTTGCCCCACTCGGATTTCACGGTCGGGGCTCCCCGCCGCAACGCAGCGTCGTCGATGACATCGTCGTGCACGAGAGATGCCATATGCATCAACTCGAGTGCAGTTGCGACCTTCGCCAGTCGATCGACATCATAATTCCCAAACTTGCCCGCGAGCAAGACAAAAATGGGTCGAATACGCTTGCCCCCTGCTTTGAGCAGATGGGTGGAAGCTTTTTTGAGGTTGCGTTGCGGCGTGTGCACTTCGTCGTGCAACCGCCGCTCCACCACGTCAATATCCGATTTGAGCGAAAAATAGATGTCCATCAACTTCATCAAAAATCCACCTTAGAAAACTTTCAGAATGTTGTATTGCGTATCGCGTTGCGCCGCCACGCGACCGGTGTCTTGGATGACATCGATCAACTCTTGCGTGTTCATGCGGTTGTGGGCGCCGGCTGCGGCGACGACGTTCTCTTCGAGCATCGTCGAGCCCATGTCGTTGCACCCGAACTCCAGCGCCATCTGGCCGATCTTCTGCCCCATCGTGACCCAGGAAGCTTGGAAGTTTTTGACGTTGTCGATCATGATCCGCGAGATCGCGGTGTTCTTGAGGTACTCCACCGCCGTGGCGCGGGTGCCTTTGAGCGCGGTGTTGTCCGGCTGGTACGTCCAGGAGATAAACGCCGTAAACTTGCCGGTTTTGTCTTGCTGCTCGCGCACGCGCAGGAAGTGCAAGAGGCGCTCTTCGTGCGTTTCGCCAAAGCCGATGACCATCGTCGCCGTGGTGTTCATGCCGAGGCGCTGTGCCACGTCGTGCACGTCCATCCATTTCGTCCAGGATTCCTTGAGCTTCGAGATGCGCAGACGGGTGCGGTCGTCGAGGATTTCAGCACCCCCGCCCGGCAGCGAATCAAGACCCGCCGCTTGCAGTTCGCGCAACACTTGCTCCAGCGACAGCCCGTTCGAGACTTCGACCATCTTCCAGATCTCCGCCGCCGAGAACGAGTGCATCGTGATGTTCGGGAATTTCGCTTTGATCTTGCGCAAGAGGTCGGTGTAGTACGAGAACGGCAGGCCCGGATGGGTGCCGCCTTGCATCAGCACTTCCGTGCCGCCCAAATCGACCAGTTCTTGGATCTTGTCAAAAATCACTTCATCCGTCAGCAGGTACGCGTCCGGAGATTTCTCCCCGCGGTAGAACGCGCAGAAACGGCAATACGTATCGCAGACGTTGGTGTAGTTGATGTTGCGGTTGATGACGAACGTCGCCATGTTCTCCGGATTGTGCTTTTTGCGAATCTCGTTCGCCGCCCATCCGAGCTTGATCAGATCTTGGCTGTCGTACAACACCAGACCGTCTTCCAAGGTCAGACGTTCGCCCTGCAACGCTTTATCCAACACTTCATCCAACTTCGTGGTTTTCGTGTTTACCATACTCATGATTCGTCACCCCACAATTCAAGCTTGACCGGTTTGGCCAAGAGTCCATGACGGTATGCGGCGTCAAAGTAGGCATTGGCGCCAACCGCCAACTCCTCATCCAAATCGTGTATCAGTTTGCCAAAGTAATCGCGCCAGAACGCTCGCGTCTGGCCCATCCTCTCCATCGCGGCGCCGATCACCGACTCCATGTCGGCATAGCCCTTGCGCTTGCCTTCCAAGAACAACGCTTGAATCGCCCGAGCTTTTTCCGGGTTCTCTTCCACCATCCGCTTTGGAACGGCACACACGGCAAACGTCATCGAATGCCCCGTGCGCGTGTACCATTCCTCGCCCAGATCGTACGTCAGCAGTCCGTGATCGCGCACCGACCCTTCCAGCGCGTGATCGGCGATCAACAGAGCCGCTTCCGACCGCTGCAGCATCGTCTGCAAATCCGGCTCCTCCGTCACGTACGAAACGTCGGTGACGCCGATTTCGCCCAGCAAGATGCGCAACAAACTCACACTCGAAGCCGAGTGCGACGTCAGCGACACGCGGCAGCCGCTCAACTCTTCGATCGGCCGCTTGCTAAACAGAAAGATCGAGCCCACCGGCCCGCGCGAAGACACGGACAAGCCGCGCAACGCGACAAAGTCATCCGCCAACTGGGCATACGCAAACGAAGAGACGAGACCGGCGTCAATCTCCCCGCGCGCCAACCACCGATTCAATTCGGCGGGCGCTCCGGGAAAAAACCGATGTGTCGCGCTGTTGCGGTCGATAAAATGACAGATCGGAAGCGCGTTGGTGAACTTGATTTGCCCGATGCGCAAGGTGTCCGCGAGGAGCTTGCTCATCTTAGAGCACCGTCAGTTCTTCCACGTCGTTGCTTGCGTTGATCTCAACAGCGGTCTCCGGGAATTCCGTGTTCACCACGTTGTACAGCGTATCGCGTTCGACCGGTTGGCGACCCGCTTCGCGGATCAAGCGCACCAGATCGAGTTTGGTCATGCCTTGCGAGTTTTTCGAGCCCGCTGCATGGTAGATCTTCTCTTCCACCACGTTGCCGTCGAGGTCGTCGGCGCCGAACCACAGCGCGGTTTGCGCAACCGCTTCCCCGACTTGCATCCAATAAGTTTTGATGTGGTCGATGTTGTCAAAGAACAGGCGGGCAACCGCGATCACGCGCAGGTCGTCATAGCCGGTCGACCAGCCGAGATGCGGGTACTTCTTGATCAACTCGGTGTTGTCCGGGTGCCAAGAAAGCGGGATGAACGTCTGGAAGCCGCCGGTGCGGTCTTGCAGATCGCGCAGACGCATCATGTGGTCGATGCGGTGCTCCGTGGTTTCCACGTGGTTGTACAGCATCGTGCAGTTGGTGCGCAACCCGCGCTTGTGCACGTATTCGTGCACTTCCAACCAGCGCTCCGCCGTGGTTTTGTGGTCGCAGATGATCGAGCGCGGTTCTTCTGCGAAAATCTCCGCGCCGCCGCCCGGCATCGATTCCAGACCCGCGTCGATCAATCGGTCGAGCACTTCGGCGACGCTCAGTTTGTTGACGCGCGTGAAGTGGTCGATCTCAACGCCGGTGAACGCTTTGATGTGCAGGTCCGGGCGCTTGCGCTTCACCGCGCGCAAGATGTCTTCGTAATACTCCAGTTTCAGAGACGGGTTGTTCCCGCCGACGATATGCACTTCCGTCGCGTCCGGCGTGATCATGTCGATGCGGTGCTCGATCTCTTCCATCGTCATCGTATACGCTTTCGGGTCTTTCATGCGGACGCCGAACGCGCAGAAATCGCACAACGTCTGACAGATGTTCGTCGGATTGATGTGACGGTTGGTGTTGAAGAAGGTTTTCGCGCCGTGTTTTTTCTCACGAACATAGTTCGCCATGTAGCCAAGCGAAGCCAGATCGTTCGAGTTCATAAGGCGCACCCCGTCCTCAAACGTCAGTCGTTCTTCGCGTTGTACTTTGGCCCAAATGTCGGCCAATGGGTGGTTCGCACCGATGATTTCCATAAAAACCTCTCTCCTCCCCCGTCTTACTCCTGCTCCCGGTCTCCCCAGCGGCGGAACAGGGAATGCTCGACGCCGAGCGCGTCCAGCGCTTTCCCCACCACGAAATCGATCAAGTCTTCCATCGTCTCCGGACGGTGGTAAAACCCCGGCATGGCCGGCACGATCCGTGCGCCGGCTTCGGCGCAGGCGAGCATATTTTTCAGATGGATTTTGTTAAAAGGCGTCTCGCGCGGCACGAGAATCAACGGCCGCCCTTCCTTGAGATGCGTGTCGGCCGCCCGTTCCAACAAGTTGTCAGACGCTCCGCTTGCGATGGCGGACAACGTGCCCATCGAGCAGGGGATGACGATCATCCCTTGCGTCAAGTGCGAGCCGCTGGCGATCGGCGCGCCGTAATCGCGCGGGGCGTGCACATGCAAATCCGCCGATTCCGGCACGCCGAACCACTTGGGAATCGAATCGCGTTCCCCGTGCGGCACCGGCCAGCCCATCTCCAGATTGAACACTTGGTAGACGGCGTCCGTCAGCACGAGGTGAACGCGGTAGGCGTCGTTTTGGCAAAGTTCCTGTACGAGGCGAATCGCGTAGACCGCCCCCGACGCCCCGGTCATTCCGACGACAATTTCTTTTTTGCGATTCATAGGGTACTCCTATGCTTGCGGCTTGCGACCGATGTGCAGCGCGCAAATCCCGCCGAAAAAGTTTGTGACTTGCACGTCCTCAAGGCCGACGTCTTCGAAGATATTTTTCAAAGCTTGCTGATCCGGGAAGTGGGTCAGTGATTCAGGCAACCACGAATACGAGATGCCATCTCGGGATGCCAGGTTGCCAATGATTGGCAAAATCTTGTAAAAATAGAAAAAGTACAAAGCCCGGAACGGTTTCCAGACCGGCTTATTCAATTCCAGCGCCACGACGAGGCCGCCCGGCTTGACCACCCGCTTCATCTCCGCGAGCACGGTGCGGACGTCCGGCACGTTGCGCAGCGCAAAGCCGTTGGTCGCGAAGTGGAACGTGTTGTCTTCGTACGGCAACTCCATCGCGTTGCCGTGAATCATCGACGTCTGCTTCTGCACGCCCGCCGCTTCGATTTTGGGGTAGGAGTAGCGAAGCATCTCCTGCGAGAAGTCGAGACCGACCACTTTGCCGGTCGGCCCGACGGCTTGAGCCAGCGAAATCGCCCAATCGCCGGTGCCGCTGCACACGTCGATCGCCGATTGACCCGGCTGCACGTTCATCTTGCGCATCGTAATCTTGCGCCAACGCTTGTGGAACCCGGCTGAGAGGAGCGAGTTCATCAAGTCATAGCGTTTGGCGATATGTTCAAACACGTAATGGACTTTTTCTTCCTTGCTCTGAAAGTTCGCTTTATCCATAAAGTTGTGCTCTCCTTACGCTTCTTCGCCGAGCCGCGCGATCGGTCGAACTTCTGTCAGTTGGTCAAACACCGTGCGCAACTCTTCCAAGAGCCCCGGAACATCGGCCAGCAACACCGCGTGTTCGACCGTCCCGATTTCATCCTCGGCGTGCTGGAAGAGAGTTGAAGATGTGCCATATTTCACATGGAGGGACAAGAGACGATTGAGATCGGAAACTTTCCCGGCAACCAATTGCTTCCACCATTTGCGCTCTTCGCTGTTCGCCTGTTGCCACAGCGTGAGATTCGCTAGCGTGCGCGTGACCGGCAAAGCAGGTTTCTCTTGCCAGGCTTTGGCGTAGAGGGCGGCCCGCACCAGATGCGTGACGATGTCGTCCCAATGCGGCTGGTCGGCCGCATACGTCCGGCGCAGCGCGTGCAGCAGCGCGCCGTGAATGCTCTCTTGCAACTCCAACCAACGGCCCGGCGTCATCGTGAAATCGGACGTATCCCGTTCGAGTTCCGCTTTGGCCTCATTGATCGCCTGAATGGCGCGCGCAAACGAGCCCATCAGTTCGATCTGACCCGCTTCCGCCAGAAGACGGTAGTATTTACTTGAATAGTAGACGCCCGCCAATACGCCGAGCTGACGATAGCGCTCGTCCTCGCGGGCGGTGTATTCCTCAATGTCATCGTGCACAGCCAACCCGTGATAGATCAGCATCAACGTCGCGACGATTCGCTCGCGCTCCGCGGCTGTCAGCGACGCCGCGCTTGCAATCGCCGACGCGAGGATCAACTGAAGCGATTCCAGCACCGGGGCTTGTATCCAGCGCGTGAGATACGCGTGATCCATCTCGTTGTAGATCTTCGTGCGGATTTCCCGTTCTGTACCCGGTTGCAGATCAGTTCTATGTTGTACTTGCACCATTTCCAACTCCTACTAGGGACGGACTCCCTTACATAGAAAAAACAACATTTCTGTAGCAAAACTGTTGCATCGAGAATTAGTATAACATTACACTCTCCGTCCTGCACCACCCAAAATGATGATTGGAGCGCAACACGTTGAAACAGTTCTTCTCGTAGGCTTTGTCAGCAGAGCCCTTTTTAGTAAAAAACACACGCAAAAAACCGCCAATCGCAAAGATTGGCGGCCATCTTTCCGTCAAACCATGATCTTGCAGATGTCGTTGGTGAAGTTGACCGGATCTTCGATCGGCAACCCTTCAATCAACAGCGCTTGGTTGTACAGCAGGGCGGTATAGAGGTTCAATTTGTCCTTGTCTGTTTCAAACGCGGCTTTCAGCGAGTGGAACACCTCGTGCTGCGGGTTGATTTCCAAGACCTTGTCCGCTTTGACGCTCGGGTTGTTCGGCATCGCGTTCAAGATCTTCTCCATCTCGATGGTGACGTCGCCCTCGGTGGACAGGCAGACCGGGTGTTTTTTGAGGCGTTTCGACGCTTTTACGCTCGTCACTTTGCCTTCGAGCTGCGACTTCATGTAGTCGAACAGGTCTTGGTTCTCCTGCTGCTCTTCTTCCGTTTGCGCGTCGTCCGCGTCGATGCCGAGGTCGCCGCTGGAGACGTTTTTGAATTCCTTGTCTTGGTACTTCATCAGCATCTTGATGGCGAACTCGTCGATGTCGTCGGTGAAGTAGAGCAGTTCATAGCCTTTGTCCGTAACGAGTTCCGTCTGCGGCAGTTTCTCGATGCGCTCGATGGAATCGCCGGTTGCGTAGTAGATGTACTTTTGCTCTTCCGGCATTCTCGACACGTATTCGTCAAGCGTGACGAGCTTTTGCTCCTTGGAGGAGTGGAACATCAGCAGGTCTTGCAGTTGGTCTTTGTGCGCCCCGAAGTCGCTGTACACGCCGAACTTCAATTGGCGGCCGAACGACTTGTAGAACGTCTCGTACTTCTCCCGCTCGTCTTTGAGCAGGCTTTGCAGACCGCTTTTGATCTTGCCGGCGATGTTTTTGGCGATCAGTTTCAATTGGCGGTCATGCTGGAGCATCTCGCGGGAGATGTTCAGCGACAGGCTTTCCGAGTCGACCATCCCTTTGACAAACGAGAAATGGTCCGGCAGCAGGTCGGAGCACTTCTCCATGATCAAGACGCCGTTCGAATAGAGCTCCAAGCCCTTCTCAAATTCCTTGGAATAATAATCAAACGGAATCGTCTCCGGAATAAACAGGATCGAGCGGTAGGTGACCGCCCCTTCCACGCTCAGGTGAATGTGTTTAAGCGGTTTGTCGAAGCCGTAGTGCTTCTCCGCGTAGAATTTCTCGTAATCTTCTTGAGTCAATTCGCTTTTGTTCTTGCGCCAGATCGGCACCATCGAGTTGAGGGTTTGCTCTTCCCCGTCGGTCCCGTCCATCTTGATCGGGTAGCGGATGAAGTCGGAGTATTTTTTGATCAGGGCTTTCAGGCGGTACGTTTCGAGGTATTCGTCGTACGTTTCGTCTTCGGTGTTGTCCTTGATCTTCAAAGTGATTTCCGTGCCGGTCTCCGCAACGTCCCACGGTTCGATGGTGTAGCCTTCCGTGCCGGTCGATTCCCACTTATAGCCTTGCTCATGTCCGACAGCGCGGGTGATGACGGTGACGACGTCCGCCACCATGAACGCCGAATAGAAGCCGACGCCGAATTGACCGATCAGATCGTGACCGTCCTTGGCTTCGTGCTCCTTCTTAAACGCAAGCGAGCCGCTCTTGGCGATCACGCCGAGGTTGTTTTCCAGTTCCTCTTGCGTCATGCCGATGCCGGTGTCGCGAATCGTCAGCGTGCGGGCTTCCCGATCGGGCGTTACTTTAATGAAATAGGAGTCTTGATCGAACGTCAGCGACGAATCGGTCAACGCTTTGTAATAGATTTTATCGATGGCGTCGCTCGCGTTGGAGATCAACTCGCGAAGAAAAATTTCCTTTTGCGTATAGATGGAGTTGATCATCATTTCCAGCAGTCGTTTGGATTCCGCTTGAAACTGCTTTTTTTCCATGTTCATTCTCCTCGTGTCTCTAAAATAGTCTTGTTAGCACTCTCATACATCGAGTGCCAACATCCTTTTTATAGCATTCCACTATTTACATGTCAATAAAAAAAGCACGGGTCACCCCCGCGCCATTTTTTGTTTCACAAAAGCGTCGAATTCCGGCGTCCCGGGCTTCGGGGCCCGCGCCATCTCATCTGCGTCGCTGTGGACCGTAAACTCCACCACGTCCGGTTTGTCGCTCGACACCACTTTCACGTCGACCGCTTGGTACAGCGGAGTGTCTGCCAAAAAGCGCGAGGCGATCTTGCAAGCGTCTTGCCACGGATGGACGCTTGCGAGGCTTGCCGGCGGCACCGACATCCAGACGGTGAGTTTGTTCTGCTCCCAGATCACTTTCTGCATGCGCCCGGTCAACCCGAGCGCGTCAAGTTCGTTGACCACGCCGTCCATTTTCATCACGGGCTTGGCAGTCTCCGAGCTCTCCGCGTTCCCAACGCTTCCGAAGCGCTGAAGCACGCCCGTGTCCGGCAACCACGACAGCGAGAGGGCCAGCACGATGGAGAGGCAGAGCGCGATCAGCATGCCTTTGGACATTTCGGCTCCCTCCTTTTTCACCATCCTATGCGCCTGTCCCATTCCTTACGCCACTTTCGGGAATGGAAAAAAGGAACAGGTCCGCAAGCGGCTGTTCCTCTGGTGCATCCATTTGAAGTTCACGCAGTGCCTTCCGTCCTCAGTCGCCGGATTCAATGACGCCGTGACGGGTCATCACCGTGGCTTTGCCGCGCACTTTCACGGCCGACGTGTGCTCCGTAAATTGCGCGATCAGCACTTCGCCGCGGTCCAATTTCTCGGCATGGTGAAACCGAGTGTCTTGCCCGCGCGTCAAACCGATCACTTGGACGCCGTTGTCGTGGGCTTTGATGACGATGTATTCGTTGAGTTGCATGTTGTCCTTATCCATCCGTATCCCCGCCTTCTTCCAGTACGTACCTAGTATACCAAACGGGTGGCAGACGGGCAAATCCCCTCCGCAACCGCAAAAACTTCAGAAATCCGAAGCAAGGTCATTTCCAAGTTTAATCAATTGCGCTATTATAATAAATAATGGCTACCTTATTCGTTGCCGATGATTTATCCGGCGAATAAGCGGAGAGGAGAAATACAATGAGCAGCATTTTCGAAGGAGCAAACATTCTCGTCAGTTCGACCAATTATTCCAATATGGGGCAAGTGTTTCTGGAGCAAGGCGAACTGTTCGATGTCGTGTTCCCGGCCGATTCCAACTTCACGATCGGCGACCCTGTGACGGCAACCATCTACCATAGAAACGGCATCCTCACGTTCCAATCCACAGTGATCGGGACGATCGACGAACGGATTCTCATGATCAAACCGAGCCGCGACACGTCTTTGTTGAACCGTCGTCAGCACCAGCGCTACGATGTCAATCTGCCTGCCAAAGTCAAAGTCGACAAAAACGAACTCAGCGCCACCGTCATGGACATCTCGGCGGGCGGTCTGCGCTTCCAATCGGATAAGTACATCGAAGAAGGCATGGAGCTCGATTTCACGCTGGGCTCGCAAAGCCACTTCACCGGCAAAGGCATCGTGCGCCGCGTGCAGCTCAAGGAAGGCGTGTTCGAATTCGGTCTCGAATTCGTGCTGACCCCCGACCTGCAGCGCAACCTCGAACAGTATCTGATCCGCTACGAGCAAGTCAAGGACGCCATGAACGAAGCATAAGATCTCCAAAAAGCCCCGGAGCCATGCGGCACTGGGGCTTTTTTTTGAAAATGGGCCGGACTTCAGCCTGACGTTAGCGGAGCACGACCTGCGTCATCTTGGCGTCGTCGCCCTGTGTCAGCAAGTAGGTCACCGCTTCCGCAACCGTCTCCGGGCGCAGGGCTTGCCCTTTCTGAGACGACGGGATGCCGCCGAAATCGGTTTGCGTGGTGCCGGGCGAGACGGAGGCGACGCGGATTCCGTGCGGGCTGCCTTCGAGGCGCAGCGCTTCCGTCAGCCCGAGCACGCCCCACTTGCTGGCGCAGTACGCCGACGCAAACGGTTCTGCAACGTGTCCAAGAAGAGCCGCGATGTTGACGATCTGGCCTCCCCCGCCCCGCTTCATATGTACAAACGCAGCGCGGCACATGTGAAACACCGCTTTGAGATTGGTGTCTAAGATTTCGTCCAGCATCGCTTCGTCGTACTCTTCAATCGGAGCGAAGAAGCCGACGCCGGCGTTGTTGATCACGATCTCGATGGAGCCGAAGCGGTCGCAGGCGACTTCAAACAGCCGCTCCACTTCGAGTTGATCGCGGATGTCGCACGCGACGGCGAGCAAACGCTTGCCGACGCGCATCTCCTCTTGGAGCCGCTCCAGACCGTATTCGTTGCGCGCCACGGCGACGACGTTGATGCCCATCTCCAAACACGCGCGCACGATGGCGCGGCCGATCCCCCGGCTCGCCCCGGTCACGATGGCGGTCTGCCCCGCCAATTGACGTGCCATGCTGGTTCCTCGCTTTCCAAACGGGTCTGAAGCACCCGAATTCTCTCATGTAGTCATTATAACAGGTGTAAATTCCGGTGTCTTGACCAAGAAAGGGGTTTTTCCCAAGATATGAAAGTCACGATGACACTCCCTTCTGTGTTTCAGCCTCACGAAATCGAAGAGATCGCACAATTGGAACAACGGTGCAACGACGCCGAGCAAATCGAAGTGCGGGCCGGCGTCAAATCGCTTGCCAACCGCCCGACAGACGGGATTTGGGATGTGGTCTGCCGCGCGGGAGAAGCGCTGGTCGGCTACCTTTGTTTTTACACGTTTGACGGGAAGACGGCGGAAGTCATCGCGATGGTGCATCCGGACTTCCGCCGCCAAGGGGTGTTCCGTGCCATGCTGGAGAGGGCGCGGGAAGCGATGCAGCAACGCGGCATCCAAGACGTTCTCTTCGTCGTCCCCGGACGTTCGCTGTCGGGAACGGCTGTGATGGAACGCATGGGCTGCGTGTTTCACGAAGCGGAGTTCGGGATGAGCTTCGCCCGCGAACCGCAGGCGTTTGCGCGAAACGAGCACTTGCAGTTGCGTCCGGTATCCACTCCCGATGATCTCGACGCGCTCGTCATCTGCCTGTCGCAAGGATTCGGCGATTCCAAAGAAAACACGCGCCTCTTGCTGCAAAACACCAACACGCCGGACCGCATGTCGTATCTCGCGCGGCTTGACGGCGAGCCCGTCGGCGGGATTCGCGTGCAACGGGAGCGTGACGGCCACGCGGCGGTGTTCGGATTCGCCTTGCTCCCCCGCTTCCAAGGCCAAGGCCTCGGCCGGCAGATTCTCACCGACACGGTGCAGATGCTGCGAAGCGAAGGCCGCCGCGAGATCGAGCTCGACGTCGTGACCGAGAACGAGCGCGGCTTGCATCTCTACCAGACCTGCGGCTTCGACATCGCCGCCGAGTACCGCTACTACCGCGCCTGACACCACGACGAACTGCAAGCCGTGCTCGCCGAATGCGCGCTGAATAACCCTTGTGCCTGTCCAAAACAGCCCCCGTTGCGCCGCTCGCGGACGAGGGCTGTTTGTTTTTTGTTCACGTCTTGGAGGCTGTACCATTCTCGGAAATTCGTGTAGGATCGAAATAGAATTGCATGAGTGAGGAGGCAACACGTTCGCATGATCAGACCCCCGGAAACCCCTTTCACCCTCTTGCGCCGCAGTTTTCGCGACGTGCTTCCCGCATCGGCCCGCGAATTGAAACATTGGCACGACCGCGCAGCGTCGATTCCCGACCCGGAATTGCAGCGCCAAGCCCTGATGAGTTTGACGACCAAACGCTTCCACGCCGACGGCGGCACCGTCTACGCCACGGCGGCCGATCCGAAGCATCTACATACACTCGTGAAGCTGATCGTCGCGTTTCAGACGATCTCCGACTATCTCGACAACCTCTGCGACCGCAGCACGTCGCTTGATCCCGCCGACTTCCGCCAGCTCCATCAAGCGATGCTCGACGCGGTCACGCAAAACGGCGACCTCCACGACTACTACGCCCACCGCTTAGAAAAAAACGACGGCGGCTACCTCCAGTCCCTGGTAACCGCTTGCCGGGAGTGCATCGCTTCTCTGCCGCAATACCCGCTCGTCCAAGACGGCGTGTTGCAGTTGGTCGGCCTCTACTGCGACCTGCAAGTGCACAAGCACGTCCGCGTGGAAGAGCGGGAACCCCGCTTGCAGAATTGGTTTGCCGGGCACAGTGCGGTTTTTTCCGAATTGACGTGGTATGAATTTTCGGCAGCGACCGGTTCGACACTCGGAATGTTCATGCTCTTTCTCGCCGCCAGCGACGAGACGTTGACGGCGGTGGACGTGCAGCGCATCTTGCACGCTTACTTCCCGTGGATCGGCGGGCTGCACATCTTGCTCGATTACTTTATCGACCAAGAAGAAGACTTGGAGGGCGGCGACTTGAATTTCGTCGCGTATTACGAGTCGCAGGAGCAGGCGTACGCCCGCATCCGCGCGTTTGCGTCGCGCTCTCTGCAAGCGATCGACGACATGCCGAGCCCGCGCTTCCACCGCTTGGTCTTGCAGGGCTTGGTCGGCATGTACTTCTCCGACGCCAAAGTGCTCGGAGACTCGCCGCACCGCGAATTTGTGCTGGAGCTGACGGAGAGCATGGGGCGCATCGCTTCGCTGTTCCACTGGGTCAGCCGCTACTACCGCAAGCGCTACGACTCGTTTTAAAAGGGTTTGCGGCTGCAAATACTACCTCCGTCTGTTGCATATCTGTTGCCATTCCAGAGGAGGCGTTTCGGCATGTCGATCAAACACGGCCCCGAACCAACGAACCAAGGAGAGACCCAGGAAGTTTTGACGTACGAGTACGCCAAAGGCTACCTGCCGACGGAGAACCCCAAGCAAGAAGAGATCGATCTGAACCGGGACGGGCCGCGTTAAGGAACCATTTTCCTGTCATAAACGGACGTGCTTTTTCAGATTCTACTAGTACGTCGGTAGGCAGAAAGGAGGGCTCTCCATGAACCGGATTACGTCTTGGGATAAAATTGCCTTGACTCTTGTGATCGTCGGGGCTCTGAACTGGCTGTTGGTCGGCCTGTTCCAATGGGACCTGGTCGCTGCCCTGTTCGGCGGTGCAGACTCCTGGCTCAGCCGCATCATCTACACGATCGTCGGGATCGCCGGTCTGTACTGCTTCAGACTGTATGCATTGGGCGGGCGTGACGACCGCGAAGAAATACGCTGAAGGTAGGTACAAAGTCCTGAAAAGCCCTCGCAACCCTTGTGGTTGTGAGGGTTTTTTCGTTTTTTGAAATAAGTTTTTACGTGTACTGATGTAATTTTGATAAAAAGTCTTGCAATTTTGTACATAGAGTTGTACGATTATTTACGAAATATAAAAAAGGGAGGCGTCACAATGAAACGCAAATCTTTCCTCACCGCCGCAATCGCAACCGCTGTTATGATGACCACTTTGGTTCCGGCTGCTTTTGCAGAAACCGGCACCCCGTCTGTTGCTCCGGCAGCTCAAAAATCGGTGGATGCACAAACCGCGGCAAGCAACGCTCTGCAAGCACAAGCAGCGAAGTACGGCTTCAAGTCGGACCTCTCTGACCTGCAATACGTAAGCACGGTCAACACCCTGGGCGGCACCGTCGTCCGTTACCAACAAACGGTAAACGGCGCAGAACTGTTCACGCATCAAGTCACAGTCACCCTCGACAACGCGGGACAAGCTCTCCTGATCGCTTCCGACTACGTTCCGAACCTCACCGCTCAACCGGTTTCCAAGAAAATCGGCGAAAACGCGGCTGAACAAAAAGCACTCGCCGCTCTGAACGCTACCGACGCTCCGTCCGCGATGAACTCCCGCGTGTTCGGCTACATCTTCGAAAACGGCCAAGCAGTACCGGCGTACAAAGTCGTCACCCACAGCGGCGAATCCGAAGTGGAATCGTTCGTGCATGCGGAGAACGGCAAAGTTCTCAAGAAGCGCGACCTGCACCAACACGTAAACGGCACCGGTAAAGTCTTCAACCCGAACCCGGTTCGCACCCAAGGCAACGCAACCGGCCTGACCGATAATAATAACAAAGACTCCACGGCGCTGACCAACCAATTGAAATCGGTCACCCTGCAAGGTCTGGACGGCTCCGGCTACCTGAAAGGTCAGTACGTCAACATCACGTCGAAAGTGAACACCTACTCCTCGACCAACACCTTTAACTACACCCGTTCCTCCGGTTCTTTCGAAGACGTGATGGCGTACTACCACATCGACACCGTCCAACGGTACATCCAATCGCTTGGTTTCTTGAACATCAACAACCGTGCGATCTCTGTAAAACCGAACGGCACCACCCAAGACAACTCTTGGTACTCCCCGTCCACCAAGGACCTGACCTTCGGCACCGGCGGCGTTGACGATGCAGAGGATGCAGGCATCATCGCGCACGAGTACGGCCACTCCATCCAAGACAACCAAGTCCCGGGCTTCGGTGCAACCGAAGAAGGCGGCGCGATGGGCGAAGGCTTCGGCGACTTCATGGGCGCAACGTACGAAGATGCGCTCGTTCCGAACACGGCTTTCAAAGCTCTGATCGGCGAGTGGGACGCAACTTCCTACTCTTCCTCCACCCCGCCGACCCTGCGTCGACTGGACACCTCCAAAAAATACCCGACCAACATGGACGGCGAAGTGCATGACGACGGCGAGATCTGGTCGCACGGCGAATACGACATGGCGCAGGCATTCGGCCGTGACGTGGCAACCAAAATCATCTTGCAATCGCACTTCTCCCTCACCCCGAACTCCGGGTTCAAGGACGGCGTTGCAGCGATCAAAGCGGCTGACCAAGCGCTGTACGGCGGCTCCCACCTGTCCCAAATCACCTCGATCTGGGCAGCTCGCGGCCTGTAAGTTTTTTGAACATGACGAAAAGACTGCTTTCCTTCGGGGAGGCAGTCTTTTTTTCATTTACAAAATCTACTATTCTTGGTAAGATGTTGGAACCTGTTTGCGAGGAGGTTTTTTCGTGAGCGAGTTTCGTTGGGTGCAATCGATTGAAAGTTTGGAAGCTTCGCGCCGCTGGCGGTTTCGTCCGGAATGGCGGACGCAGTTGATGGCGTACATGCAGTTGACGCCGGGCATGCGCGTGTTGGAAGTCGGCTGCGGGCCGGGGACGTTTGCTCCCTATCTCGCGCAAGGGTTGACGCCGGGCGGCTCGGTGACAGGGTTGGACCTCGACCCGCGTTTTGTGCAACGTGCGCAGGAGAACGCGGCGCGGGAAGGTCTGCAAGACGTGGAGTATGTGGTCGGCAGCGCGTATGAGCTGCCGTTTGCAGACGGGAGTTTTGACGCGGTGACGTCGTACACGGGCATCGGCGTGCTGACCGACCCGCAGAAAGCCGTGGCGGAGATGATCCGCGTCTGCCGCCCCGGCGGTTCGATTTCCGTGATCGAAGCGGTCACGGGCCGCACGGGGATCGTGTTTGACGGCGTAAATGTACTGCCGGAGTTTGAGAGTTATCCGGGAGCCGCTCGGTATCGCGAACTGCGGGAGTCTGTGGAAACGTGGGCGGCGGAACATCTCGTCCCGCGCGGTACGATCGGCAGTGAAAAATTTCCGGCTCCTGCACTGCTGGCGCTCCTGGGGTCTTTTGGGTTGGAAGGTTTGCAGTTGAACGCGTGGGGCTACTGCCACGCGCCGGACGATGCCCGGTACGCGCAAGAACGGCAGGCGTTGCGAACGGCGCAGTATGAAGCGGAGCGCCAAGCGCTGGAAGAATTGCGCGGGCGGGAGAACTTCGTGCTGACGTCGACGGAGCTTGAGGAACTGCAGTCCCTCTCCCTCGCCCGCCACCGCTGGATCTTGGAGAACCCGCTCTATGATTGGGAAGCGGGCATCTCCTTGGTGGCGGCCGCGCGCAAACCCAGTTAACTTGTAGGAGTGTGGATGGAAGATGACGAATATGGCGATGTACTTTCAAGCGCCGCTCATGATCTTTGCTCTGGCGTGCATCGTGCTGGTCCTCAGTTTGCTCGGCAAAGGGCCTCGGAAAAAACTGACCTGCACGCCCTGCCAGCATACGTTTGAAACGGAAGATGCGATGCCGAAGCGCTACTGCGGCGACTGCAATTCGCAATACAAAGTCGAAGTGGTCCGCAAAACATCCGCCGCCCGTTTCGTCGGGCTGATCGCGTTCTTCGTTCTGCTGGCGTTCGTGATTTGGAACGCCTACGGTCAGTGGCAAGAATGGCAGGAGATCGTCAAACACCTCCCGCCGAATCCGCGTTCTTGAATGAAAAAGGCTCTTCCTCAACAGAGGAAGAGCCTTTGTCTTACACACCCAACGCATTCAAGACCAAGTTCACCAAAAACAGTCCGGCGATGATGACCACCGGCAAGCGGATTTCCTTGGTGCGGCCCAGTGCGAGTTTGAGCACCGGGTACGCGATGAATCCGAAAGCGATGCCGTCCGCGATGCTGTACGTCAGCGGAATCAGCGCGATGATCAGGAACGACGGGAAGCCCTCGGTGATGTCGTGAAACTTCACGCGGGTCACGTTTTGGATCATCAGCCCGCCGATCACGATCAACACCGGCGCAATCGCGCAGCCCGGGATCATCTGAATGAACGGCAGGAAGAACAGCGACACCAAAAACAGCACGCCGGCCGTCAACGCGGTCAGTCCGGTCTTGCCGCCCGCCGCCAACCCTGCCGCGTTCTCGACGGTGGTGACCGTCGGACTCGTGCCGAAGAAGCCGGACGAGATCACCGAAATCGCGTTGGATTGGAACGATCGCTTAAACTTCTCCTCCGGCACGAAACCGCTCAGAATCCCCATGTTCTCAAACACGAGGATCATCGTCAGCGAGAACGTCGCCATCCAGAACGACAGCGAGCCGATCTTGCCGAACGAAAGCGCCCCGATCACCGAGAATCCGTCCAGAATCGAAGCGGACGACGCCGCCGACGATTGACCCGGATGCACCAGCCCAAACGCCCAGCCCAGCCCCGTGCCGACCAAGATCGACAGCAGAAACGCGCCCTTGACGTTGCGGAAGAACAACACCAACGTGATCACCAGCGTCAAGATCGTGACCAACGCTTCCGGCGAACTCAAGTGACCCATCTGGACGAACGTCGTGGAGCTCGGCGCGACGATCGAACCCTTCTGCAACCCGATGAAGGTCAGCAGAATGCCGATGCCCACCGTGATCGCTTCTTTGAGCGATTGCGGGATCGCGTCCGACAGCCAGCCGGCCAAACGCGTGAACGCCGTGATCGCGAACAGCACGCCCGACAGGAACACCGCCGCCAACCCTTCTTGCCACGAGAGCCCCATCGAATTTACGATGGTATACACGAAAAACGCGTTGACTCCCATGCCCGGCACCAGCATCAACGGCGCGTTCGCATAGAAGCCCATCAGCAGGCATCCAAAACACGCCGTCAACACGGTCGCAAGCACCCCGCCCGCCAGCGGAATTCCGGCATCGGCGAGAATCGCAGAGTTGACCGCTACGATATATACAATGGTGAAGAACGACGTCATGCCTGCCAACACTTCGGTTTTCAACGTGGTTTCGTGTTCACGCAACCTAAACACCCGTTGAAACAAGTTTAGCAACATACTCCTTCTCCTCTAGTTCATAACCCTCGACCCACCCGTGCAATGCAGTGTACCCGAAATCTGTACAAAGATCCACGATGACATTTTAGCACAGCTTAGGCAAGGGGTAAACAGAAAACAACTCGACGCATGCGATCAGAAAATCCGAAGCCTCGAAAGAACTTTCACCGCACCCGCCATCAGCACAAACCCGCCGATCACCAACCCGATCAACCCCAAGTGCCAGCCGTACAGGAACGCCCATCCCGAATCCACCGCCGGCTGCGGCAACGGTGCAAAAACGGAAACGGCCTCATCCGTCCTCACCGCCGCCCCGCGCAACGGCTCCCACAGGAAAAACGCCAGCACGGCGGCGAGCACCGCGTGGACGATCTTATAGAGGAAGTACGGTTTGTAGCGAATGTCGGTCGGCGCGATGATCGAAGCGACCTGCATGTGCACGGAAATCCCGCCCCACGCGACCAGCGCGGACGCGACGACGATCTTCGATTTCATGTCCGGTCCGACAGCGTCGGCGATCGCGCGCATGCTCTGCGTCACTTCCAAAAACCCGACGACAAACGAATGCGCCAGCGCTTGGGGCAAGTGCAGCATCGAGAGCGTCCACGCCAGCGGCGCGGTCAACAGGTCCGACAACGACCCCGTGGAAACAAACCGAATCACCACGGAAAAAACGATCATAAACGCCCCGATGCCAAACAGCGTCTGAAACGCGTTGGTCACCGCATCGGAGAGCAATTCCATCATCCGGCGTTTCTCTTGGATCTGCGCTTCGTGCATGCGGTGGAACGCGCGCAGGAGCAGGGATTTTTTCTGATCCTTGACCGGGGCGGAGCTTTCACCGCGCGGCTCGTGAAAGCGCAGCAGGAACCCCAGCAGAATCGCGCCGGCAAAATTCGCCGCGGCGATCACCACGCCAAGCGTCGCATCTTGAAACACGCCGACGGAGATCGCCACCAAGATAAACATCGGGTCGGCCGTGCTGGCGATGCAAAGCAAGCGCTCGCCCTCCGGACGCGTCACCAACTTCTCGCTGCGCAGGAGTGCCGCCAACCGCGCGCCGACCGGATACGACGAGATAAAGCCCATCGCCATCGCGAACCCGCCCGAGCCCGGCACGCGAAACAACGGGCGCATGATCGGCTCCAAGAGCACGCCCAAGAAATGCACGATGCCAAGCCCGACCATGAATTCAGACAGCACCAAGACCGGAAACACCGCAGGGAAGACGATGTCCCACCAGATCTTCAAACCTTGCAATCCCGCTTCAAACACCAACTGCAAATTGCCCACCATCATCAAAGCCAAGAGCAGCAAGAGACCTGCCCACACGCTGTTTCGAAACAAGGCTGCGACTCTCATCTTGAAACCCCCACGCCCACGTCTTCGAACTCAATCAATGAATTTTATGCGCGATGGGGCCGCAGACAGAACAAGCCTCCGGTTGTCCGTTCGTACCGCGTCCTTTTTCATACGAAGAGGCAAAAAGGGAAAACGTACCTCTAAGGAGGGGGAGATGTCAGATGGTGATCGCACTGCTTTTTTTCATCTCGTGGCTGTTGCTCGCTGTTCTGTCCCCCCCCTCGTGCGGTTGGTGCCCTTGCTGTGCGTCGACAGCTTTCTCCTCCGGAAAAAACCCCTCCTTCGAGCCGCCTTGCTGATCGGCTACGGATGGGTGATGTGGGGCATCGAAGCCCTTTGCGTTCACTTCCAATCGTTTACGTTCCCACACTGGGATCTGATCGACAGTTTGGTGACCTACTATCTCTACCTGCTGCTCGATGCTCTCTTGCTGATCTGGTTCCGGTTGACCTTCTCCAAGAGCGAGGTGCAGGTGCCGTGAACGTGTTTGCCATCGAGAAGTTTGACGAGAACGAATGGTTTCTCCACATCGGCTTGACGGTCGTCTACCTCGTGCTCTGGTTGACGCCCAAACGCCTTCCGTCGCAAATCGTGCTGCTGTTGTGCGTGTGGTCGTTTACGGTGTCAAAGTTTTATGACTTCACGTTTGGCGGAGGGTCGTTAGATTATTACGATGTGAACGATTCGCCCAGGTATTGCTTGATGGACTTGGCCACCTACTTTTTCTACGCGCCGTTTGGGTATTTTTTTATCGCGCTGTATGAGCGGTGGGAGATTCGCGGACTGCGGACGGTCTTCTACATTCTGGGATGGTCGGCCGTGGCGGTCGGCATCGAGTTCGTGATGGACTTCTTCCACGTCATCACGTACAAGCTTTAGGGTTTGAGGACGACTTTGATGCAACCCTCTGTTCGTTCGTCGAACATGGTGTATCCCTTGGAAGCTTCCGAGAGCGGCAAGACGTGGGAGACGACCGTTCCCGGGTCGACTTTGCCTGATGCCACCAATTCGTACATCTTCGGCATGATCGGGATGACAGGCGCTTGGCCAGTGGTCAGCGTGACGTTGCGGTTCATGATGTCGCCGAGCGGGAAGCCGTTGTAACGGGTTCCGTACACACCGGTGACTTGGATCGTGCCTCCCTTGCGCACCGCTTGGGTGGCGATGACGAGCGCTCCCATCGTGCCGCCTTGCATCTTCAAAGCGGTGGCGACCAGTTCGAGCGGCGAGTATTTGCCGTCCATCCCGACGCAATCGATGACGACGTCCGCGCCGCCCTTGGTGATTTCTTTGAGGTGGTTGCCGATGTTGGCTTCCTGTTCAAGGGAGACGATCTCGACGTTGTTGGTGCGTTTGGCGTGTTGCAGGCGGTAGTCCACGTAGTCGACGGCGATGACGCGTTTGGCGCCTTTGAGCCAGCAGAATTTCTGCGCGAAGAGACCGACAGGGCCGCAGCCGAGCACGATGACGGTGTCGCCGTTTTTGACGCCGGCATTGTCGACCGACCAGTACGCGGTGGACAGGGCATCCGCGATGACCGACAGATGTTCATGCGGGACTTCGTTGCTCTCCGGAACTTTAAACGGCGTGAAGTTTCCGTACGGAACGCGCATGTACTCCGCTTGGCCGCCGGGATACCCGCCAAACGTTTCGGAATAGCCGAAGTACGCTCCTGAATCGCCGTGCGGGTTCGAGTTGTCGCATTGGGAGGTCAGGTCATGGTTGCAGTACCAGCAATTGCCGCACGCGACGTTGAACGGGACGATGACGAGGTCGCCTTTTTTGACTTTCGTGACCTCGGGTCCGACTTCTTCGACGATTCCGACCGGTTCGTGCCCGATGATGTAGCCTCTCGGAAAGTTTGCCACCAATCCGTGCACCAGATGCAAATCGGACCCGCAAATCGCCGAGGAGGTGATGCGAACGATGACGTCATCCGATTTTTCCAACTTCGGATCGGGAACGTCCTTGACTTCCACGGTTTTCATGCCTTGGTAAGTAACGGCCTTCATGGGGGCTCCTCCTTATGCCTGCATATCCGGGTTCGCGCGTTCGAACTTCTCCGGCCACAGTTTCAAGTTGGCAATTTTCAGCACAGCGGTGGCGCTGGTTTGATCGAGTTGGAACTGGGTGTTCGGATCATAGGGATGCAACCAGCCTTTGCTCATCATCAGTTGAGAAATCTGCTCGTGCAGGAGGACCGCTTGGTCGAGATGTTTGCGGACGACCGCTTTGGCTTCCGGGTTGCCGATTTCCGTGACGGCGATGGAGAGGTTGCGCACGCCGGTTTTCGCGGTGAGGAGGAAATCCATGGCAACGGTCGGATCGGCGAGGGGCAACAAGTCCATGTAATTTGCGAGATCGTCGGTTTGCATGTGTGCCTCACCTCATCAAGGGTTATTGGAATTTGGTAGTGCCGAGGATCGCTTGCAGTTCTTGCAGTTGGAGAATAGAAGCGGCAACGTCTTGCTCCAGCAACGTCCGCAACTCTTCGTCGCGAACCAAACCTTGCATCATCTTGGATTTCAGGGTGCACACGGTTTTGAAGTTCAGGAGTTCGTGGATCTCCATCGCTTCGTGAACGGCCAAATAGGATTGAGCCATCGGGTTCACCTTCCTCTTTCCTTGTTAAACTCCACGGGTGGTAGTTTTACCCTTGGGAATGAGGTTCATGTACAGCAAAAAAAGAGCACGCCGCAATCGGGCATGCTCTTGGCACTCTCAATATACGTCGTGCGTCTCTTTGGGCAACGCGCCCAATTCGTAGAGGATGCGGGCGTCGCTGTTTTCGCACCACATCTCTCATGAACGAATACCTGATATTTCCACACTCACCTTTGCGATTCCTTCACGTGCACTCTCGCCTCGTCCCCTGTCAAAAACTCAAACCACCGTTGCCGAAACCGCACTTGCGGTGCGTCTGCGGCGACGTGCGCTTCCATGCGCAACGCTTCCGGGATCGGGCGCGGGTGTTGGCTTTCGACGATCGCTTGGTCTTCTTGCAGCACTTTGTTGCTGTAACGTCCAAACAGCAGGTTCATGCCCGGGATCCTTTTGGCAAACGTCCGTCCCGCCAAACCGAACAACGCCGTCTCTTCGCGGTCGACGGGCGTGAACGTGACGTATTGGATAAATTGGTTTTTCCCCGGCGATGAGGGCTTGAGGATCCAGTGTTGCGGGTAGAGGTATTCCAGCAAACCGCCGCCGTTGCGGATCTTGATCGAATCCCCCTCGGCGGTGAATTCCAAGTTTGCGATTTCCGCGGCCAAGGAGCGGCCGATTGTTTTTTTATGAACGAACGCGAGGTGTGCCACGTCGAGGACGCTCTCGACCGCCCGCGTCACGTGTGCCTGCCACGTGGTACCAAACGGAGTCAGCACAAAGTTCGGGTCGGACAGCTCCGGGAAGAGCTGCAGATTCGGAAGAGTTTGGCCCGCGTGCAGGCGTTCCGGATAGACCCAGATCAACTGCGCCTGCTCCATGACGGGAAACGCGGCGTTGTGCGCAAACTCCGGGATCGGACGGTTCGGTTGCGACGGAATCGAGAGGCATTGACCGTCTCCTGCGAATTCCCAGCCGTGATAGGGGCATTGCAGCGCGCCTCCTTGGCACGCTCCCAGCGACAGGTCGGCGCCGCGATGCGGGCAATAGGCTTGGACACAGCGGACTTGCCCGTTGTCGTCACGAAAGAGGACGAAGTCTCGGCCCGCGAGTTTGCGCTTCATGGGCTTGTTTTGGAGATCGCGCGACCAGGCGACGGCGTACCATTGGAGCGGGAACACCGTTTCGTCGCTGGGGAAGCTTTCCGGTTTGTGAGACATGCAGTTCACCCTTTCTTATCAAATGTTTGTACAAATATTATACATGACAACCAGGCATTATGTGCACCCTCACATAAAAAAAACAGCCGCTCCTGCACTGGCGGGGAGCGGCTGTCCGTTTGCGGTTTTAGGTGAGCACGTTGTCGATGAGGCCGTACTCTTTGGCTTCGTCGGCGGAGAGGAAGAAGTCGCGGTCGGTGTCCCGTTCGATTTTTTCCAGAGGTTGGCCGGTGTGGGCCGCGAGGACTTCGTTGATTTTTCGCTTGGACTTTAAGATCCAGTCGGCGTGAATCTGGATATCGGTCGCCTGCCCGCGGATGCCCCCGCCGAAGTTGTGCGGCTGGTGGATCATCACTTCGCTGTTCGGCAAAGCGAAGCGCTTGCCCTTGGTGCCGGCGGTGAGCAGCAGCGCGCCAAAACTTGCCGCCATGCCGACACAGATCGTGGAGACATCCGGTTTGATCAGCTTCATCGTGTCGTAGATCGCGAACCCGGCGGTGACGGAGCCGCCGGGGGAATTGATGTAGACCTGAATGTCCTTGGTCGGGTCGTCGCTGGCGAGAAACAGCAGTTGCGCGATCACGGAGTTGGCGAGTTGGTCGTCGATTGGGGAGCCGATCAAGACGATGCGGTCTTTCAACAAGCGGGAAAAAATATCATAGGAACGTTCGCCGCGAGTGGTCTGTTCGATAACGTACGGCATGAGGTTCATAGCCGCTCCACCTCCAAGGGGGTTGAGAATTAGGCGCAGAGCAGAAGTAGCGCCGGTTGGGTTTTGCGCGCGCGCGGGCGCAGGTTGGGATTGAAATTTGTGTTGGTGATACCGTGAAGATTCGTGTTGGCAGTTCCATTTGCGCTTGCGTGTTCGTTGCCAATGCCGTTGGCTTGTGCT
Source organism: Tumebacillus flagellatus (assembly GCF_000714935.1). Classification (GTDB taxonomy): domain Bacteria; phylum Bacillota; class Bacilli; order Tumebacillales; family Tumebacillaceae; genus Tumebacillus; species Tumebacillus flagellatus. Next base: position 71,218 of record NZ_JMIR01000009.1, on the reverse strand, counting down.
GTTCCGTTGACTTTGCTGTGCCGGTTTTGAGCCCAAAGGGTATTGAGCGCGTGCACCGGATGGATGACGTTGTTTTGCGCGAGCGCCACGAGACCTGCGGCGTTGGCCGTGCGGAACGCTTCGAGGTACGCATTGAGCGTGGCTTTCTGAGCTTGGCGTTCCGCTTGGGTTTGATCCAGCTCTGCATGCTCATCGTCCTGCACGCTCGCGAGATTGCGTCTCGCGCGGTGGAGCAGCGATTTGACCGCCCCCTCCGTGGTGCCGATCATGCCCGCGACTTCGAGGTTGGAGTACTCAAACACGTCGCGCAGCAGCAAAACGGCCGTCTGCAACGGGGAGAGCGCCTGCAGCAAACGCCCCATCGCGTCGAGCAGCAAAGTCGGGTCTTGGAAGACGCTGGTGCCAAGGGCGTTTTTTTCAACGTCGTCCGTGTGCTGCGCCTCTTCCGTCAACGAACATACCTTCGAACGATTGCGCTTGCGGCACTTGTCGATCCACGCATTCTTGGCGATGCGAAACAGCAGCGCCCGATGGTTCTCATGCGGACGCTGCAACTGCGCCCACGCCTTCAAAAACGTATCCTGCACCAAGTCTTCCGCCTCCCATCGCGACCCTGTCAGCTTCTGACAGTACCGCAGCAACACGGGCCGGGCGGTTTCGAGCTGCTGTTCCAAAACGGGAGTGTGTGGCTGGATGGACATTGTGATCGCCTCCTTTGAGACGGTTCTATTTAGAAAACGAACGGGAAGCTCGAAAAGATACGGGGGTACGGGGAAGTTGTGTCATTTCTATTCTTACATACCAACGGTTGGGAGCGCGAGGGAAATGAAAAAAAGCGCCAGAGCCTGTGAGGTCTGACGCCGCTTGCCTTTTCTGTTCCGAAATCGATTAGAGCCCCTTGCCGCCAACCGGAACCAAGGGAATTTGCTCGATTCCCGCTATGTAAGGCCTTGCTTGCTGAATCAACGACTGCGTGGCCTCCAACTTGAGGGAATCCGCATGAGCCGCTGCGTCTCTCCAGACTTCGGTGACCCAGATCGTATCGGGTTCCGTCTCCGAGACGTTGACGATGTACACCTGGCAGCCTTCCACGTGATTCATCGAGTCCGCCGCGTCGACCAACAAGCGGACGAGTTCGTCGCGAGTTCCGGCTTGCGTCGTGAATTTCACATACATTCCATAAGCCATCAAGCATCCTCCTGTTTACTCTTCGTTTTCAATATATTGATCGACGACTTTCTTGCCCTCGCCGTCAAAAGCCACGCAATCAAATCCAGCCGGCAACTTGTCAAATTCGTCGTCGTACTCTTTGCTTGGGTACGTGGCGAAAAAGTTCGAGAATTTGCTTCTCTTCGGCGGGCCGGGACGAACCGTGACCATATAGGCGATGTTTTCTCCATCGTCGATGGTCATCGTTTTTACTTTGCTTTCCACCAAGCGTTCATGTGCGCCATTGGCCGTTTTGGTGATCGGGGCCAAGTTGCGCATGTCGTTCCCCGGTCCGCCCACGTTGTCGTTGAGGAGATGCCCCTGCACCATGTAACTCGTCCAGTAGGGAGTGTTCGACGGCGGGTACCAATCCGGTTTCACCGACGGAGCGGAGCCCACCGGCATGTGGTTCCAGTCCACGATCTCGGCGTACATGCTCGTGCCGTACCCGAGATCGCAAAGAGCGCCGAAGGAAACGGTTCCGCCCATTTTGTCGTCGTCTTCGTCATTGCGGGTTAACTTCCCGGCAGGATTCTCGCTGATGTCTTCCGGGTCGTCAACCACATACCCTTTGTTCGCGGCAACGCCGTTGCGGATCAACATCTGCGCGGGCGGTTGTTCGGACGTTTGCTGTTGGCTTCGCATCCCCGCCAACATCCGTTGCACGGCTTGGTTGCCGAGGGCGCGTTGCAATTGCATGACCCGCGCCGGGGTCAAGGACGCTGGATTTTGCAACGCCCGCTGCAAGATCGGCGCAGAGGATTCACCCCCGACACGGCGGTCGGCTGTCGTGCGGGACTTACTAGGTTTCCCGGTTTTCTGAACATGGCGCATGGAGCATCCTCCTCACCTTTCCTGTTTCTAGTATAACATGGTTATGTGAAGAGTTATTTTTTTAGTAAAACAGCTTTTTCGCCAACCGATAGCAAGGGTCTCCCATGGAGTTCGGTTCCTCCCCGAGCACTTCCATTCCCGATTTTAAGTAAAAACGCTTCGCTCTCTCGTTTCCGACGTCCACTTTCAATTGATACTCTGCCATCCCGAGCCTGCGGAAAAAGGACTCCGCGTAGTCCCACATCTGCTGGCTGATGCCTTGTCCGCGGAGTTCGGGAACGAGGTACATGATGCTGACGTATCCTACTTCCCTCCCCTCGACCTGCTTGACTTGCAGTTCCAACTGTCCTGCAGCGGCGCCCTCGTAGTGAGCGAGTACATAAGGCCCCTCCATTCTTCATCATTCTGATAAAACGAAATTACTCCGCATATTGTGCGACACCATTCCCAAACGACCCATTCTCCTTCGGGGACTCCACGAGATTGATGAAAACGTTCTCCGCGTGATCAATATTCAAATAATTCCCGCTATACAGGAATCCATCCGGCTCATGCTCGTGAATCACCATAACAAGATCATCTTCCGGCACGTTGAACGTCTCACGCATCGCCAAGTACACATTTGAAAGAAGCGCTTTTTTATATTCGGAAGACTTTCCTTTCAAGATCGACACTCGTGTAAACGGCATGGTGGTCCTCTTTGCAGCGTTCATTCGAATTATTTTTCTAAACCTATGATACCTGTAGATGGAATGAATTACCACCCAAATGAAGAACACCGATATGAATCCGGATAAATTGATGCTCAGTTCGAAACGCTTGTATGGAGAGCAGGTAATCCTCTGACCGCCCGTCGGGAACTTAGAATTATTTATGCATCAAATATTGAAATTAATTAAAACAAATGATACTCTGTGTTCAAGGTGAATGTCACAAATGGATTAACACTTGCATCTGCCTACACATCTGTGAGATGCATCCTTGGAATGAACAATCAGAACCCTTTAGGAGGTAGTTCCCCAATGGAAAACATGTTTGATCTTGACGTTCAGGTAGAGTCGCCCAACTCGATGAATCAAGTGAAAAGGAAGGAAGAGTACACAGGGTCCTGTTTGTGCACGATTTCCGGCTGCTGGTAGTGTAAACAAGCCATCACCTGTTTTTTTCTGAACGGGTGATGGCTTTCTCTTTTCAACACGCAAAACGCGCCAAGACCGAAGTCCTGACACGTTTCTTCGAAGCACCGTTACCAGCATTCTGGAGCTTCGCACGATTCCTGTGCGAAGCTCTATTTTTTGCGGCCCCGCACCACTTGTCCAATCAAAATTCCCTTCTGCTCCGTATGCTACCTGCGGAGGTGATATTTCATGATTAAAAAGAACGTACGAATTCTTGACTACAAAGCCGTTCAACCGCGAAGCAGAACATCGACCCGCACCACGACGATCCCGCACTCGCCGCGCCGGTTGCGTTTGGCTGCGATCACGCTGACCGTACCGCGTGAAAGCAACCGTCGCAACACGGTGGAACTCCTCGCGACCGTCGGGGTCAAAGGCGTTACCAACATCGCACAACTGGTCTTCCGGGTGTTCCGAGACGGCGCCGAGATCTTCCGCACGCAGCAAGGTGTCGAATCGGCTGGATCTGAACAATTCTACACCATTGCGTTCCAAGCGATCGACTTGAACGTGCGCTCCGGTGCTCACCGGTACACGCTGACCGTCGAAAACGCAACGGCCAACGCAACCGCGCAAGTCGTGGGTCCTGTGAATTTCAGCGGGAAAGTCATCGAACGTAAGTAATTGAAACAAGACCAGCCTGTCGGTTGGTCTATGCTTGCCCGCAAAAGCCCTCGTGTCAAAATGACAACGAGGGCTTTTTGCTGCAAGTCGAATTTAGAGGATCACAACTCAAATCAACCGAACCCTGCATATACAAAAATGATCCGACTTGATGAGGAAAGGACAATGAGAACATGGAGTACTCAGAGTTCATCCCCGGAAAACTGTATGCAGGGCCACGACCGGACGCAAAAGGATGGAAGCAGTTGCAATACTTGCACGTGGATGCGATCGTCAACATCCGCGAAAAACCCGACAATCCGCCCTCACAGTATCCTCAATTGCTCATGCAACACTATAAGCTGGCTGACAAAGAGCACACTTCGCTCCAAGAACTGATCCCCTATGTGGAACAGACGGTCGCTTGGTTGGCACAAGGGCACACCGTGTACGTTCACGACGTCGCCGGTCGGAATCGACTTGGTTACTTCATGACCGCCTTGTACATGCGACTGTGCCGCTTGCCCTATCAACAAGCCCTCGATAAGGTCCGGAGCATTCGTCCACAGCTCTCCCCACGGCGTCAATTCGTTGCCGTCTTGCGCGAGTATGAACGGTTTCTGAGGATTGGGTTTTAGCAAATCAGCACCGTCCTCCATGACCGAAAAAACAAAAACGCGCCAGAACTTAGTTCTGACACCCGAACGCACGACCTTAAGAGCGTACTCCCGCAAGATCGAAACGCGGATTGCTGATTGGTTTTGCATTCATGACCGAAGGAGGTATTCTCGAATAGGTTCGGCTATTTTTTCCCCTTCCAAAACACCGGCGTAATGGCCGCGTTGAGAAGAGAATTCGTAATACTCCGCGTTCTTACCTGCTTTTCTCAATTGCTCCAGCAGGCAGCGACTCTCCTCCGGCGGGAACAAGCGGTCTGTGTCACAGGGGATCAGGAGCACATCTGCTTGGATACGTGACAGTGCTTCTTGTAAAGAGTCAAACCCTTGTTGCAAGGAAAAAGTTTGGCAGGCACGAGCCAAATAGAGCCAATGCAAGGGGTCCGCATCCACGATGTTTTTGCGGATCGCCTCCTCGATCGCTGTTTGGTACGGCATAGAAGTGGAAGCATTCTCCCTCCAGACAGTATCGGCTAACTTGTTGTCGCTCTGGATCGTCAGTGCTTTGGAGGCGAGCAGAAGGCCACTCTGCGGGGATTGAGCAATAGCATCGATCCCGATCTGCAAGGGCATCACGGAGGTATAGGCTGAAGTTTGCCCAGTCGTGATCACCGCAATCACTTTACGCACCCGTTCCGGATACTCAACCGCCCATTGCAGAGCTTGCATGCCGCCCATCGAGGGCCCCGCCGCACAGTACAAGGTTTCCACGCCTAAGAAATCGAGCAACTGCCGCTGGATCTGTACGAAATCCCGAATCGTCACCTGTGGAAAGGACATCCCGTACGGTTCCCCTGTTTGCGGATCGATCGTGGCCGGCCCGGTGGTTACGACGTAGGGATTTCTCGGATGTAAATTGCAGATCACGTCGGACGAGATGAGAAAAAAGCGATCCGTATCAAAGGCTTTTCCCGGTCCGATCAACGACTCCCACCATCCAGGACGAAGGGTTGCTGCCGTACGTTCGTCGGGATCTTCTAAATACCCCGATCCCCCGCTATGACTGGTACCGCTAAAATAATGGCAGATCAATATCGCATTCGAGCGATCTTCATTCAGAGTGCCGTAGGTCTCATATCCGATTTCAACCGGCAACGTGACACCCGTTTCGAATCGAAATTGCTGAACGGCGAAACGTTTTTTCACAACGAGCATGGTGCCAACTCCCCTAATTCTCATGATGATGTATCTATCGTACTCGGAAGTCGTTACACACAAGTTACCGGGTACTGATCGGCGCGAGATAGGTAAGACCTGCGGCGCTTCAGGCTCAGCTCGAAAAACAAAAAACGCGCCAGAACCTAGTTCTGACGCGTTTCTTCACATCTGGTCGGAATAGCGGGATCGGTTCAACACCCTAAATCTTGAGTTGAGCAACCTTATCCTCTTATTCTCGCAGCTATGCTTTTTTAGCTCAGAACTTTATCACTTTACAGCTTTACAACCAACGGTTGAACCTGCCCTGATCTGTCCGAATGACAGGGCGCTGGTCTTCCCCAAACTGATTTCGCTTCCATAAAGCCCGTTGCAACAGCTCAACAGCGTCTTTTGCCTCACACCTTGTCCCGATGTAATAGTCGATGACGGCGCGGTCGCATACGTCTAGAATTGAGAGCAGAAAGAAGAATCGCTGTTCTCCCTCGATATACCCATACTTCACATCCGTTTCCCATAGTTGATTGGGAGCTGTTATTTCGCGGTTTCCTGCGATCTTTCAAGGATACTTGGTCTTCACTTGACGTTGTGGACGAAGTAGCTCAAGTTCTTGGCAGAGTCGATAGACTTTTTTCTTGTTGATGATGAGGCTTTTCTCCCGTTGCAAATGGACTGTCAACTTGCGGTATCCATACGCATTCCCGTCACCAGCTACTGCTTCCAACAGCCACTCTTTGATCTGCTCATCACTAATCCGTTTTTTCCCACTGGTCAGCGAATAACCCGGTTGCGGACGACCTCCACTATAAACCTTCGGTTTTTCGCCCTGTTCTTCCCGCTTCTTACGGGCATACCACGTGGCTTCTAAAACACCGACAATACGCAAGACGGTGCGTACCGGATATCCCAACCCGATCCATTTGTCGGCGACTTCTATCTTCTGCGATAGGTTGGGTCGACCTTTTTTACAAGGTCACGCAGGATCTCGATTTCAAGGTCTTTTTCACCCAAGATCCTTTTCAATTTATCGTTTTCTTCTTCGATGGCTCGATACTCTTCCATACTCGGAGTAAACGGTGCCACTTTCTTAGCTTCCGGTCGAGCCTGTTTGAAGTCCTGGTGCTTGGACTGCTTCATCCAGCGATAAACCATGTTTGCGGTGATTTCATGCCGGCGTGCCACTTGAGCTGCGTTTCCAACTTCCATGGCTTCTTTGATTCACGATGATCCCCTCCGATAGTTCCATTGTATCGGATAAGGCTTTGAAGCTCAAAAATGATTTCGGGGCTTAATAGAAACTACATGATACAGTTATTAATTCGGAACAAACTTCAACCTATCAAACCAACTGTCACTTCGCCTTCGTGATAGAATTCAATGACATAATCTTCTTCCACACTCAATACCCATATATCCGATGATACACAGAGAACATCATCCCTGTTTAAGATCATGTCAGCTAACTCTGTTTTCAGAACTGGAAATGAAGCGTCACTCCAGATAAGATATACAGTGGACTCGAAATCTACGACTTGATCAATGATATCGCCCATCGTTTTAACTGGTACCTTTTGTTTCACTTGATCCCAATCAATCCTTCCATAGAAGGTGATCGGGAACAACTCTTGCAGCCTCAAGATCACTTTTCGAGAATCTTCGTGAGACAATACTGTAACCGATTCCCCTAATGCCTCAACACACTCCTCAAACAAAGTCATATCCATTCCTCCTAATTTAAATGCTTTAATAACGAGATAAAGGTGTCCTCATTTCCATCAAATGGTATACAGAGTTTGATGGCTTTTTCCCCTTTCCCTTCACGATAGTCTTCAATATTAATGTGCATTCCTTTTATCGGGTCGTAATCCAATCTCCACAACACTTTCCCATCTTCCGATCTTCTACCAATGACTTTACCATATCCTTGACTTTTATCTAAAGTCCCTATAACCGATTTGGCATCGGGGCCTAAATCACCGACAAGCTCCAACGCTAGGTTTCTTGCTTGTTCGTATGTCTCCACTCGAGGTAGAGTCACCTCACGCCCTACCTCTACGCTAGCGTGTAGCCCTCTAGCTATTTCGTAGATGTATTTGAGTCCCTTATCTGTTTTGATTGACTTGCCACCTAATTTAATGAACCCTCCACCAACAACTCCTGCAAGTGAAAAGCCTCTCTCAACCCAAGTAAGGTCATCACCTGTTATATAATCTCGACCAGTTGAAGCCTCCACAAGACTTTTCAGATTTCCAACAACAGGGATAAAATCTGCTCCCATTGAAACGCTCTCATAAAAGGCTTGTATTTCGTCTTCCGTTGAATTTGTTTCTCCTTGCATTTTATATAGACGGGCAAAAATCTGAGCCTTCAACTCTTCCGTAGGCATATCTCCATAGTCTTTTTGAAACACTATTTGATCGGTACTTTCATCCCACCAACCCATTCTTTCCTTTTTAGTCAACTGTTTTAGTAATGCTAGTAAGCGGGATCTCAATTCCTTATCTTGCTGAATAGAAGTTTCATCGACCTTTTTGACGCTTGCCCATGAAGACTTACCTACAACTTCCGAAACTGAATCAGCCTCACGAAGTTCAGGATGTCGCAAGTAATAACTCCTCATTGGTTCCGGTAGGTCGTCAAGTTCAACAGAACTTCCAGTCCCATGACTTCCGTTGTTTATTACATTAGGAAGCATCGACATGATCTGACCCAACTGACCTTTTGCTACCGAATCCGCTTGGTTTGCTTCCCAATCTGCCTGTTGGCGTAGATGTGCTGCCTGTCGTGCTAAGTTCTGCCGATGGTGGAGATCGTCTTGGGAATCTCCGCTATATTCCCAACTTGCCATCTCATACTGTTGTGCTTGCCTTCGAAGTTCCAGGATATGATCCATATGGGTAGCAAGGCTGTTCAACACCGTAGCTGCATTCTCCAAAACATCGGCATTTTTTCTCAAGTGGGTTACATGGGATTCCACTTGTGCACCAAAAGTTTGAGAAGCTGTCCCTTTCCATCCAGTAGAGACAAGTTCCGATTTTCGTCCTACCAGTCGAGTCGCATTAGATCGAAGCTCATTTGCTCCTACAGAAAATCGTGAGGCAGCATAGCGAAGAGCATAAGGGTCTGCCTGTAGCATCAATTCACCTCGTTTCAGTTATTTTTATTTTATATTCATTACACTACTTTCGCAATTCCGCATTTTCACTAGGAAACATCATCAGTTACAATTTGCATTAACTAAAAAATAAGAGCGGCGTTTGCCACTCTAACACACTTCCTATTAAATTGTAGTTTTACGGTAAATATTTCGTCTCTAATTTGCCTCACAACGAAAAAGTGAACGAGGGGGATACATCTACCACTTGTATATAAAAATCGCTTAGAAAGGCATATAGAGAGCGAAAAAAGGAGAGTAGCAATATGCCACTCCCCAATCGGTACACAACTTGGTACATGAAAGGTACAAAACTTTAGCTTCATGATTTCCTGAATTTTTCGAGGCGGTACATAAGTTCAAAAGTTCAAATTTTGGAAGCAGTTCTATATTATTTTCTCTCTTCCATTTTCCCACTGAATAGAGAAAAGTTATGAACTTATGAACCAATCACATTAAATAAAAGTAAATAAAACTATTAATCCGTACATATCTTCTTGGGAACTCATGTTCCAATTCATGAACTCATGCTATCGAGAAGGTTGATTCCATGCCAACGATGACAAGGATCGCCTTTGACTTGCGACTCTCGGATACTGCATTGCGCTTGAACTCGTTTGTAGAACATATGCTTTAAACCCTGACTCCTCGCACCAACGCTGGTAGGATTTCATCAAATGGGTTTTAAGCATCGATTCTGATTCATTCACTACGCAACATTGCTGAATGAAATTCACAACATTGTCGTTCTCCAGCCGGTACTGCTGCAAAGCATTTTTCATCGTTTCTGACTCAGTAAATCCATTGTTTTGCTCTAATCGTCTTAACCCTTGAATCGCATAGTTGAGGAGCGTAGACAAGGCTTGTGGGCTTGTCAACTTGGCAAACAAATTCACATCTGATTCACCAGACTTGAACTTTTTCTCAAATGGGACGATGATCCAACGACGATAAAACCCCTGCGTTGTATCCGCACTCCTTGGAAGCTCATTCGTGCTAAAAACCAATTTGGAGTAGGGTCGGAACTGAAATGCGGTTTTCCTTTGTCCTCGGCTGTCATCAAATCTCCAGATACGATCCCTTTGAAATTGCGGGAATTCGGGAGTTGATTTCTTGGTAGATCGGAAAATGTATTGACTAGTTTATCTCGTAACTGAGCCATCATAAAGCGGTTTGACTCAAGAGAATGAAGTGATACAGAAGAGATATTAGAGAAACCACACAGGCCGGACAGCATATTGATGAATGTGCTTTTCCCATTACCGCCTGATCCGATCAACAATAACGCTTTCTCGTATCGAGAATGTGTCGTTAGGCAGTAGCCGATCATTTCAAAAATCGTATCCACTGTGTCATTTGGTACGACAGACTGGATGAAATTCATGACTGTCTCGTTGGTCGCTTTGGAGTCATAATGAACTGGAAGTTGGATGGTGCTTAGGCGATCAGGAGTATGAGCAGAAAGTTGACCCGTCTTCCAGTTTAGCAACCCATTCGCAACATTCAAAATCCCATCGTCAGGATTCACCTGTTGTTCGTCACTGAGGCGGCATGTCGTCATGATCCATTGAATTACTTCATTCGACTCGCGCTTGCTTGTATTCATCACCAAGCAGGATTGTGGCCAACTCCTTCAATTTGACTTCACCGTCAGGCTTGTAGACCCCATGATCATAGCGGTAAAGAGTCGAATCCAGCACGAATACATGTTGCTGGCTCAAAATGTCACGACCTAAAAGCGTAGGCACGAATGCTCCGTCTCGAAAATATTTCTTACGGACGAACCGTGGCTGAGAATTATGGCGATAGTTGATGGTCGAACGAGAATCATAATGCTTCAAATAATATCCACTTCAATAATAGTATAGTTGCTACACAATATTGTGTCGTTCGCTCCTTGCAGAAATCTCCGCCGCTCTATGTGGGTCGAAGTTTCTATCCCTAATCTAGCAAACACTTTCCAAAAGATCAAAATTGGTCAAAGTCAAAGAAGGTCATTTGCGTAAAATCTCCTCACTCAATCGAGAAATATCATGCATTACTAAAATATTTCAATTTATTTAAAATTCAATAAAATGCGTACTTTATTGCAACAGAACAAAAAAGAGAGGGTCGTATTTGACCCTCCCTCCCTATGACTACTTCATCGTTTTCCGATCCTTTTGTAGCTTGCCTACCACTACATTCAACGGTGTAAACCGCTCATGCTGGCTCTTGATTGACTTGTTGGATAGGTGCGTATACCGCATCACCATTCGCAAGTCTGCATGTCCTAGAATCTTCGCCAAGTGCCTAACTTCCCCGCCTTGCTCAAGAAAGATCGTCGCTGCGGTATGCCTGAACAGGTGTGGATGAACCCTCACACTGACTCCTGCAATTTTTGCGTGTTCTTTGAGTCTGTGACGATACTGGTTTGCCGTAAGTGGATCGCCATAGTTCGTAAGGAATACGTAATCGCTCCCAAACTCCTCGCTCTCGTTAATCAGTTCCTTCAAAAGTTTCATTGTGCTTTTCTGCAAAGGAACCATACGAAAGCGTTTCGTCTTGGTGACTTCTGCTCGGAGGGACACCATTTCAAGATCGAAATCAATGTCACTGATCTGCAAGGACACAGCTTCGTTGATCCGCATGAATCCGTCGATCAATACGTTCATGAGTACAAAGTCTCGGAATCCTGCATAACTGCGCTGATTAGGAGCCTGTAGGAGCTTCTGAAGCTGTTCAATGCTCAGAACCTTGATCTCTATCTCAGGCTCTTCTACCTTTCTCACATGCTCCCACGGATCGACTTCGATCAACCCCTCAGTCCGGAGAAATCGGAACATGGTACGTAGGTTTTTCGTTCTCGTGTTGACTGTGACAGGAGAGAGCCCTACTGTTTTTTCCTTCTCAGACTTGTGTTCATGCCCATCAAAACGCAACTTTGCGGTGAGCATCCACGACTGATAACGTCTAAGGAGTTCCGCATCCACATTAGCAATGTAATGTGATAACTCAACTCTGTCGAGGTAGTCACACAGAAACCTGAAATTCTCCCTGTACGTCTCCAAAGTCCGCTTTGACACCCCTTCGGATACCTTGGCATCATAGAACACCTGAAACAGTTCTTCTAACGTCTTCGGTGTCTTTTCAGCCTTCCGCTCAAACTTCGGCCTTCTGCCTGTTCTCTTGTCAGCCATAAAAAAAACGCCTCCCAAATGGTCGATTTCCCAAATGGAATGGCGTTGTAAGGAGCGAACCCCTGCATCACACAGAACCGCACCCTTGCGACAATTTTACACTCATCTCTCTACACGAAAAAACGCACCAGAACCTAGTCCCAGTGCGCTTACAACTCATATGGTCGGAATAGCGGGATTCGAACCCACGACCTCACCCACCCCAAGGGTGCGCGCTACCAGGCTGCGCTATATTCCGAAGTTGTTTCAGTTGTTATCTGCCATGTCGTTCAGGCAAGATTGAGTATACCGAACTCCAGACGACTTTGCAAGTGTGCAGGGTAAAATCTTTCCACTAAAACAAAACAAATTCCCCGAGGAGCCCACCTCACCTCCCCCGAACTCGCGATCTCACGCAAATTCTCCACCTGAGCGCACAAGCCCCAATGCCCGCCTCCAAACCCTACGAAAAAAACGCCCCCGCCCGCAGGCAGAGACGTTTTTTCCTCCTTCAAATACCTCAGCAGCAGAACGGACGATAGCCGGGGTCGACGACTTCCTTGCGGTTGGTCGGGCGGAACTCATGTTTCGGCACGTACTGAATGTGTTCTCGGTGGATGTTCACAATCGGGTGAATGTGCTTTACGACACGCTGCGTGCAGAAATCGTGATACACGTACTGCGGCGGGCAGATCACTTCATTCTGGTGATGATGTTTGCCTTTGCGTTTCGATTTTCCCACAGAAAACACCTCCACTGTTGTTGCTACAGTAGATGAATCACCCGCCGCATTTGACCTAGCCATTCGCCCGAATTCACTTCCCAAATCAGGACTGCGCACGCACCGTGTTCACCAGCGTCCCGACGCCTTCGATCGTCATCTCAATCCGGTCGCCCGGCTGGATCGGGCCGACGCCCTCCGGAGTGCCGGTGGTCAAGATGTCGCCCGGCTCAAGCGTCATCACTTGCGAGCAGAACGATACCAACTCGTCCACCGTGAAGATCATGTCGGACGTGCGCGACGACTGCTTCACGTCGCCGTTCACTTTCGTCTCGATGTGCAGATCCTGATACTTCAATCCCGTCACCACGCACGGTCCGATCGGCGCGAACGTGTCAAAGCCCTTCGCACGCCCCCACTGGCCGTCACGGTCTTGGTAATAGCGCTCCGAGACATCGTTCATCACCGTCACGCCAAAAATCGCGTCACGCGCCTCCTCGACGCTCACGTTGCGGGTCCGCTTGCCGATCACGACCGCGAGCTCGCCTTCAAAGTCCACGTTCTTCGCAATCGACGGGTACACGATCTCGTCCCCCGTGCCGATCACCGCAGACGCCGGCTTCAAGAACAGCATCGGCTCGTCCGGGACTTTTTTGTTGCGCTCTGCGGCGTGGGCTTTGTAGTTCAGTCCGATGCACATCACTTTCGACGGCGCGGTCGGCGCGAGCAGACGCACGCCGGAGAGCTCAAACGTCTCGCCGGTTTGTTCTTCGGTGGTCAGGAAGTTCCCCGCCAACTCGTGGATGGTTTCGCCTTCGAGGACGCCGAAACGAACGGCGCCTGCTGCTTCAAATCGGACGTATTTGCGGCTCATAACGAATTTCTCCTCCATTTGACAAACCCTTGTAGAATCTCGCGCTTTTTCTCATTGCCTCGGAAATGCTCGTCCATTTCCCCGCCTGCGCACACCGAGTCGAGTGTCGGCCTAGCTCAACACCGAACGCAGGAACGAGGTGATCGAGTCGATCGCGCTCTTCAAACCGCCGACCAACCCTTCCAACCATCTGCCGTTGCCCACTTTGAAATCAAACACCGGCTCGTCCTTCATCTCCGGGACGGCCGGACGCGCGACCGGTGTGATCTTGTCCTTGGTCTCGACTTGCACGGACGACGGGTTGTTCATGTCCACCGTCAAGACCGGCGATTCCGACACCCAGCCGTTGTCGCCGAACGCGTAGAGTTTGAAGTGCCTCACGCCCTTGGCGGACGGCTCTTGATACGTGTAGATGTACGCCCCTCGACGCGTGACAACGGGGCCGTAGCGGACTTCGTGTTTCTGCCCGGCCTCGCGCGTGACGATCGGCTCGGCGAGCAAGTCGCTGTCGGTGTAGGTCACGAGCGTGTATTGAACGTTCTTCGGTTCGTTCTCGGCATGCCACGTGAACTGCAACTGATACCCGACATCGCCCTGTTTCGTGTAGGACGCAAGGTTCAGCACGGGCTGGCCCGGCGGTTTGTAGCTTCCGTCCGTGCCTGTCATCAGCTTGTGCAGCCATTCGTACAGCCCCGGCACTTGGCTGGCCAGCGGCAACGAGAGGTTCTCTTGCGGCTGGATGTTGTACATGGAAGCGCTCCACGACATCGCGGACGGCTCTTTGCCTTGGAGCGCTTGCTCCACACGGGAGGCAAACTCGGTCGGCGCGTGGGCGTTCGGTGAACCGAACAGCTGCACGTAATCCTCCGCCGCGATCTCAGCGATCTGCCAGCGGTGATCGACGCCGTCCACCGCCACGCGGGAGTCATGGGAAAGCCCGCGCATGCGGGCATAGGTCGTGTCTTTCCACTTGCTTTCGTCGGTCAGCGGGAAGCCGTCTTGCAACAGCGTATAGTAATGGGTTACATGGTGACCATATTCGTGACTGAGCGTATGGGCAAACGATGCGACGGTTTGGTGCTCCTGCCCGCCGTAGAGCTCGATTTTGCCGGGCTGCATCTTCTGCTTGATCGGCAACACCGAAGCGATGGTAGAAAAAATATATTGGCCCGCCACGCCGTCTCCTTGCGGATAGTCGTCGTAGATGTCGATCTCGTTCAACAGCTTGATCTCGTCTCCGTGCACGTTCTGGTACAGTTCGTCATGCAGGGCCTTCAGTTTCGCCGTGTCTTTCCAACTCGGCGAAAAACTCTTGACGGTCATCCCGTCCGGATCGGTGTATTCCGCGACAGCCGAACCCTTCGCCTCCGCGCGGGCCCCCCCGAGGAAGAGAAGGGAAACCAAGAGAAGCACGGTCATACTGCGTACTAAATTGCGAGTCATGCATCTCCCTCCTTCTCTTCATGATACCACGATCCTACTTGCCGCGCATAAACACGAGGATCTCTTCGTCGATCTGATCGTCTTCCCGCCAGCGCGTATCGAAGTTCTCAACGGCACAATAGTCGTGAAGAGCTTTTTTGACTTGCTCGGTGTAGGAGCTGTATTCGCCCGTCGGCAGGTAGTCGAAGCGAATCAAGTGCGTGACGAGCTCTTGCAGAGTGTCGCCCGCGATCGGACGCAGTTTGTTCGGGTCGGTTTCGCCCAAGTACAGACGGTGCAGACCGAGCAGGCGCTTCAGCTCGCGAATCGGGTGCTCGTTGTCGTCGACGCGCAAGTCGACGTAGCGGTCGATGAAGCCGTCGTAGGAGCCTTTTTCCTTCACAACGTACAGCGCTGCCCCTTGGCGTCCGCGCTTGTCACCGCCCGCTTCATCTCCTGCCACCAGCGCGGTCAGGAGGCGGTCTGCGAGATCGCCCTTGGCATATTGGAACGCGATGCTCATCGCGTCGACCACTTCCGGCCCGGTCAACAGGTTGCCTTGGCAGCTGTAGCCTTCGCCTGTCACTTGTCCCGCCCAATCATGGCAGTCGACGCCGGTATACGCCGCCGCGTTGCCGTGTTTGTCGACGATGCCGAGTTGGCGCTGACGATAACCCGGATCGTCCTTGATCAGTGCTTCCAGGGTCTCTTGCGCCGTCTTGCCTTCCGACAGCATGCGCAAACCGTCCGGGCCAAATCCGGTGTTCGCCCACGACTGCGTGGCGATAGCGCCGACGTTTGCTTGCGCCCACGGCACAATCGAGCCCACGGCGAGGAATTTTGATGCCACCGCAACGCCCATCTCGCCCGTTTTCGGATCGCAGGCGACGATGGAGAAGGTGTGTACGAGTCTGTTGTTCGGAACGATGATCATGACTATGGCTTCCTCCTACTTGTGCTTCTTCGCTCTAATTTTGCTTCTTAGTTGTTCTTCTTCGCTTTTTCCGCAGCGCGCAGTTCCACACGGCGAATCTTGCCGGAGGTCGTCTTCGGCAGGGACTCGACAAAATCAATTTCACGCGGATACTTGTACGGCGCGGTTAAGTTTTTGACATGCTCTTGCAGTTCGCGCACTTTCGCTTCACCCGCCAACTCCGGGCGCTTGAGCACGACGAACGCTTTGACGATCGCCCCGCGGTCCGGGTCCGGCGACGAGACGGCGGCGCACTCCGCGACGTCCGGGTGCTGCACGAGCGCGTCCTCGACTTCAAACGGCCCGATCGTATAGCCTGACGAGATGATGATGTCGTCGGCGCGGCCTTCAAACCAGATGTAGCCGTCCTCGTCCATTTTGCCTTGGTCGCCGGTGATGTACCAATCCCCGCGATGCGCTTTCGCCGTGCGCTCCGGGTCGTTCAAGTACCCCTTGAACAGCACCGGCGCGGTGCGGTCCACGGCGATGTCGCCGACTTGACCTTGCGGGACTTCCTTTCCATCCTCGTCAATAATGGCGACGCGTACACCCGGACACGGCACGCCCATTGAGCCCGCGCGCACAGTGCCGCCGACGAAGTTGCCGACGAGCAGCGAGTTCTCCGTTTGGCCGTAGCCGTCGCGCACCGTCAAGCCGAAGTGTTTTTCCATCGTGTCGATCACTTCGCGGTTCAGCGGTTCGCCTGCCGAGCATGCGGAGCGCAGGGCTTTCAATTTGAAACGCTCAAGGCCGTCCACTTTGGCGATCATGCGGTATTCGGTCGGCGTTGCGCAGAGCACGGAAATCGGGTGCTTCGCGAGCAACTCCAGATACTTCTCCGCCGAAAAACGCCCCGCGTACACAAACGCCGTACCGCCTTTGCCAAGCACCCCGACAAACGGGCTCCACACCCATTTCGCCCAGCCCGGACCTGCTGTCGCCCATGCCATCTCGCCCTCTTGCACGTCAAACCAATACGTCGCCGCGATGCGCTGGTGCACATACGGCCAGCCGTGCGTGTGGATGACGCCCTTGGGGCCGCCGGTCGTGCCGGACGTGTAGGAGAGGAACATCATCTCGTCGGAACGCGTCTCCACCGGCGTGAAGGCGGTTTCTTGGCCGTCGATCAACGATTCATAGGAGAGCCAGCCGTCCTGCTCGCCGCCGACGGAAATCAATGTGGTCAGAGACGGGCACTGCCCGCGCATCGGCTCGACTTCGCCGATGATGTTCACATGCGCGACCACCGCTTTCGCTCCGGCATGGTTGACGCGGTATTGAATGTCCTTGGTGCGGAGCATCTCCGAACCCGGCATGACGACGGCGCCGACTTTCATCAGGCCGAGGTAGATCGGATAGGTATCGACGAGGCGCGGCACCAGCACGAGGACTTTGTCGCCGCGGGTGATGCCTTGTGCCGTCAGCGCGTTCGCCCATTGTGCAGAGCGGGCGCGCAGTTCTGCATACGTCAACGTATGTACATCTCCGGATTCGTTCTCCCAATAGACCGCGAGTTGATCGGGATGAGACGAAGCATATTCGTCGATTTGGGCTGAAAAATTGTAATGGGTCGGAATGTTCAGGGTGAGTTGGGACATGGCTGGATTCCTCCTTGAACGGTTAAGTTCTTAAGTTCTGGTTCTGTCAGAACTATTCCACAGTTTGTGGAAGATTTCCTCCCAGACAAAAAAAGAGTCACGCAATTGTGCGGACTCTTTTCCCTTATGTATCATGTGGATTCCTACTTGATCGAATCCTTGAATTGCTTGCCCGGTTTGAATGCCGGAGTCTTGGAAGCCGCGATTTCGATCTCTTCGCCGGTTTGCGGGTTGCGACCTTTGCGAGCGGAACGTTCGCGAACTTCAAAGTTCCCAAAGCCGATCAGTTGCACCTTGTCACCGTTGGCGAGGGCCTCGACGATTGCATCGAAGACGGCGTCCACTGCGTTGCCCGCGTCCTTCTTCGTCAGTTCGGCTTTTTCGGACACCAGGTTGATCAGATCCGTTTTGTTCATGACCTCACCTCCTCTAGCTAGTACCTCTTATTGCCCAAATCTAGGCTGATTATACCACAGAGACCAAGAAATACAAGGAAAATGAAAAAGTCAGGTCAAAAGACCTGACTTTTCGTGAAAATTCGACCTGCTTGTTAGGACTACAGAATGATCGCGATCAGACCGCCGCTGCCTTCGTTGATGATGCGTTCCAGCGTTTCTTTGAGCTTGTATTGCGCGTTCTCCGGCATCATCGACAGCTTCGCGGAGATGCCTTCGCGAACGATCGCAGCCAGAGACTTGCCGAAGATGTCGGAATCCCAGATCTTCAGCGGATCTTCCTCAAAGTCTTGCATCAGGTAGCGCACCAGCTCTTCCGACTGTTTCTCGGTGCCGACGATCGGCGCGAATTCCGATTCGACGTCCACGCGGATCATGTGGATCGACGGCGCGGTCGCTTTCAGGCGGACACCGAAGCGTGAGCCTTGGCGGATCAGTTCCGGCTCGTCGAGGGTCATCTCTTCGAGCACCGGCGGCGCGATGCCGTAGCCGGTCATCTTGACCATGCGCAGCGCCTCCGCCACTTTATCGTACTCGCGTTTCGCGTAGGTGAAGTCTTTCATGAGTTGCAAGAGGTGATCTTTGCCGCCGATTTCCACTCCGACGACTTCGGTCAGCACTTGGTCGTACAGTTCATCCGGCGCGATCAAGTCGATGTCGGCAACCCCGTGGCCCATGTCCATGTTGGCGAGCGCCGCGCGGGAGACGAACTCGTACTCGGAGAAGTGTCCGACGACGCGGTCGATGTCGCGCAGACGGCGGATGTCCTTGACCGTTTCCTTCACGCAGTCTTCGAAGTTTGCGCGCAGCCAGTGGTCTTGGTCCAGCACCATGACCCAGCTCGGCAGGTTGACGTTGACTTCGTGGACCGGGAATTCGTACAGCGCCTCGCGGAGGACGTTCATGATGTCCTCTTGGTTGAGCTGCTGAACGGAGAGCGCCAGCACCGGAATGTCGTACTTCTCCATCAGCTCTTGGCGCAACCCTTCGCAGCGCGCGGAGGTCGGCTCGACGGAGTTGATGACGATCACGAACGGCTTGCCGAGTTCCTTGAGCTCGGAGATGACGCGCTCTTCCGCTTCGATGTAGTTGTCGCGCGGAATTTCCGCAATCGAGCCGTCGGTGGTGACGACGAGGCCGAGGGTGGAGTGGTCGGCGATGACTTTGCGCGTGCCGACTTCCGCCGCTTCTTGGAACGGCACCGGCTCGTCAAACCACGGGGTGCTCACCATGCGCGGTCCGTTTTCGTCTTCGTACCCGCGGGCGCCGTCGACGCAGTAGCCGACGCAATCCACGAGGCGGACGTTGATTTCCAAGCCCTCCGCAACGGCGATTTCCACCGCTTGGTTCGGGATGAATTTCGGTTCTGTGGTCATGATGGTGCGACCCGCTGCGGACTGGGGCAATTCATCGGTCGCGCGTACGCGGTCCGCCTCTTCCTTGATGTTCGGAAGGACGATCTGCTCCATAAATTTCTTGATAAAGGTCGATTTCCCGGTTCGAACCGGACCGACGACGCCCAGATAGATGTCGCCTCCCGTCCGTTCCGCAATGTCTTTAAAGATGTCGAACTTTTCCACTCTGTTCCCTCCTTAGCGTGATCGGCGTAACTTGGTACGCGAACCCCTTCTACCGATCCCCTCCCCTGGACAGCGGTCGCTCTATCGGAAACCCGATAGTCTTAAACTCTTCCAGCAGGACAGTACATGTATATGGCGGCGGCTGTGCTTTATGTCGCCGGATGTCCACCTGCGAGGAGTTTGCGACATCCAGTAGGGGTCTTGTTGTTAGTACTCTATGAGCCTGTGCGCAAGAGTAGAACAAGCCCCCGTCAAAAAAACAAAAAAAAACATCCGGGAGCCTCATCGCTACCCGAATGTCATCCTATGCCCTGTTATTTTTTAAAATTCCAGCTTTCCGTGCCGTATTTCTCGGCGACCAGTTCGTCGACATGCGCCTGCTCTTCCGGCGTGAGGCCGGACGGCTCCAGACGGATGCCGAGGCCCCGCTCGAAGCCCTTGGTGAACGCCGCCATCGCTTCCTCGTACGAAACGTCGCGTCCGAGGTCTTTCATGGAGACGGCTTTGTCGCGGAACATGCGCACCATTCGCTCGCGGGTGCGCTCCGACGAGAAGTACAGCACGGAGAACAGCTGCACCACGTCCATATCGAGCAAGATCGAGCCGTGCTGGAGGATCGTGTGCAGTTGGCGCACTTGGGCGCTGCCCGCCACTTTGCGGCCCTCAACGACGAGTTCGTACCACGACGGCGAATCGAAGCACGCCGCCGAGCCCATCGTCTCGAATTTTTTCTTCTCCTCTTCGTCGGCAAGCGAGACCATCTCGGCGGAGAAGCCGAGCTCGCGGAAGCCTTCCAAGAGGCCCATCGAGAGCACGCGGTACGATTCGTTGACGGAGGACGGCATCATCGGATGCGACTCCGGCACGACCACGCTGTAGGTGAGTTCTTTGTCATGCAGCACGGCACGCCCGCCGGTCGGACGGCGCACGAAGCCGAGCCCCTGCGCGCGCAAGGCGTCAAAATCGACTTCCTTGGTTGCCCGCTGGAAGTAGCCGATCGACAACGTCGGCGGATTCCACCCATAAAAACGAACGGTCGGGGGCACGAGCCCCCGACTGTTCGCATGCAGAATCGCCTCATCGACCGCCATGTTGACGGCCGGATCTGAAAATCCCGTATGTAAGAGGCGCCAAGTTTCCATTTCGTTTGATCCTTGGAACCCTTACTGAATGTGCTCGGAGTACGCGTCTGCGTCCAACAGGCTGTCCAGTTCGGAAGCGTCCTTGAGTTCGAGGACGACCATCCAGCCGTCTTCGTACGGAGCTTCGTTGACTTTCTCCGGGGAATCGACCAGTGCCGTGTTCACTTCCACGATGGTGCCGGAGACCGGTGCGTACAGGTCGGATACCGTTTTCACGGACTCGACGGTGCCGAAAGTTGCGTTGGCGGTCAGCTCTGCGCCCGCTTCCGGGAGCTCGACGAACACGATGTCCCCGAGTTCGGATTGCGCAAAATCGGTGATCCCGATGGTGACGCGGTTGCCTTCAACTTTGACCCACTCATGTTCACGGCTGTACTTCAAATTGCTCGGTACGTTGCTCACGAATGATTCCTCCTAAGCCTGACGATAAATGTTTCCATGCCTCCACAATTGTACCATTGAAGGCAGACTCCTACAACTCACTGCTCCCAATCCATCGAGATCGCTTCCGCCACTTCTTCCATCTCGTGGATGCGGCGGCGGCCCATCAAGTCCTCGACGGCGGTCTTCGGCGATTTGCCTTCAAACAGCACTTGGTAGATCGCCGTGGTGATCGGCATGTCCACGCCGGTTTGCTGCGCGATTTTATACGCGCCCTTGGTCGCGCGCACGCCCTCGACGACCATGCCCATCTCGTGCAGCACGTGGTCGAGGCTCTTGCCCTGCCCGAGCGCAAAACCCGCCCGCCAGTTCCGGCTGTGCTTCGACGTGCAGGTGGCGATCAAGTCGCCGACGCCCGACAAACCGCCGAACGTCAACTGCGCCGCCCCCAGTTGCAGGCCGAGACGGGTGATCTCCGTGAGCCCCCGCGTCATCAGCGCCGCTTTGGCGTTGTCGCCAAATCCCAGCCCGTCGGCAAATCCGACGCCGAGCGCGATGATGTTTTTTAACGAGCCGCCCAGTTCCGTGCCGACCACGTCCGGGTTGGTGTAGAGCCGGAAGTACGACGTCATCAGCAGGTCTTGAAACGCTTCCGCCGTTTCGCGGGCGCGACTCGCCACGACGACGGTGGTCGGGATGCGCAGCGACAACTCCTCCGCGTGCGAAGGACCGGTGAGCACCGCAAACTTCAAGCGGTCGTGTTCGTACAGCTCTTCCTCCATCAATTCGGACATGCGCTGCCCGGTCTCGATGTCGAAGCCCTTGGTCGCGTGCGCGACGTACGCTTGCGGATCGAGATGCGGACGAATCGCTTGCAGCGTGTCCCGAAACGCTGAGGACGGCATGACGAGCAACACAAATCGTTTGCCGCGCAAGACGGCTTGCAGATCAGACGACGCACGAATGCCCGCGTGCAGCATGACATCCGGCAGATAGCGGGAATTGGTGCGGTTCTCGTTGATTTCGCGGACTTGTTCCTCGCGACGGGCGTAGAGGTCCACGAGGCAACCCTTGTCCGCCAAGACTTGTGCCAGCGCCGTGCCGAACGAGCCGGCGCCGATCACAGCGACTTCTTGCGTCATACGATCTCCCCCTTCGTCTCCCTCTCCCGGAGAGACGTGTCTAGCCGGCTTAGCGTCTGTCTTCGTCCTTCTGCGCCCGCTTGCGGGTGAAGACGCGCAGCGGAGTGCCTTCAAAACCGAACGCGTCGCGCAGTTTGTTCTCCAGATAGCGTTCATACGAGAAGTGCATCAGTTCCGGATCATTGACAAAAACGGCGAACGACGGCGGGCGCACCGCTACTTGCGTCGCGTAATACACGCGCAGACGACGACCTTTGTCGGTCGGCGGCGCCACCATCGTGACCGCGTCTTCGATGATCGTGTTGACCGTCGAAGTCGGGATGCGCATGGAGTGGCTTTCCGCCACGGTTTGCACCAGCTCCAAGATCTTGTGCACCCGCTGTTTCGTCTCGGCGGAAACGAACAGGATCGGCGCCCACGGCATGAACGGGAATTCCTTGCGAATCGCTTTTTCGAAGTTGATCGAGGTCTTGTCGTCCTTCTCCAGCAAGTCCCACTTGTTGACGAGGAAGATGACGGCGCGGCCCGCTTCCAACGCGTAGCCGACGATGCGCTTGTCCTGTTCGATGATGCCTTCTTCCGCGTTGATGACGAGCAGACAGACGTCGCTTCGCTCAATCGCCGACATGGCGCGCATCACCGAGTAGCGCTCGGTGGATTCGTACACTTTGCCGCGCTTGCGCATCCCGGCGGTGTCGATCAAGACGAAGTCCTGACCTTCGCGGGTGAACACGGTGTCGACCGCATCGCGCGTCGTGCCCGCGATATCGGAGACCATGACGCGCTCTTCGCCGAGCAGCGCGTTGACGAGCGACGATTTGCCGACGTTCGGGCGGCCGATCAGCGAGACTTTGATCGTGTCTTCGGAATACGTCGCGTCGTACTCGTCCGGGAAGTGCTTCGCCACTTCGTCGAGCATGTCGCCCAAGCCGGTGCCGTGCGAAGACGAGATGCCAAACGGCTCGCCAAAGCCCAGTTCATAGAAGTCATACGTGTTTTGCAGCATCATCTTCGGGTTGTCGAGCTTGTTGACGGCAAGCACGACCGGTTTGCGCGTGCGGTACAGAATCTGCGCCACTTCTTGGTCGGCGGGTGTCACCCCGTCCTGGCCGTCGACGAGGAAGATGATGACGTTCGCTTCGTCCATCGCCAGCTCGGCTTGCTCGCGGATGCGGAAGAGGATTTCGTCCTCGTCCCCCACCTCGATCCCGCCGGTATCTATAATACGAAACTTGTGATCCAACCATTCCGCAGAGGAGTAGATTCGGTCACGGGTAATCCCCGGTTTGTCCTCGACGATGGAGATACGCTCTCCCGCGAGTCGGTTAAACAGCGTCGATTTGCCCACGTTCGGGCGTCCTACGATCGCAACAATCGGTGCCGGCATGAGTTCATTCCCTGCCTTTCTTCTCTATCAAGTCGCAATATCAACTCAAAATCTGTGCAGCACAGAGAAAAATTTTCCTGTCTACAATCAGCTATTCATTATGCAATAGTTATCGCTCGAAGTCAATTCCGGCCCGCTGTCCCGCGCATGCGCCGCACTTCTTCGCGCTTGACTTTTTGGACAAACGACACCAGATCGCCGTAGTTGCGCCGGATGCCGTACGCCGAGAGCGGGCGGCCGAACTTCACGAATCCATACCGCCGAGAAAGCGCCCCGCCGATCTTCGCATAGCGGTTGATGTGCGGCAGAGCCTGATTGAAAAACAAATCCCGCGTATCAAGCCCCGCCTGCTCAAGAAACGACACCAACGCAAGCTTTGCCGTCGCCTGCTCGCCGCCCAGCCCCAGCGTGTACACCGGATTGCCAAACTCGTCATGCCCTTTGAAAAATAGCGTCCCGATCTGCCACGACTCCACTTGGTCGTAATCGGCAAGCCCCAAAATCTCCTGCTTGGTCGGCACGCGGTCGATCGGCAAACGCCCGAGGTGGATGGCGGCGGAGATCACGGACGAATGAGCGCTGCCGTAACAGTAGTAGATCACGTGCAAGCGTTCATCCCTCCTGCCAATCGGTCATCAGCACATTTTGAAACCGCGCATACTCGCGAACCGCCGCGCGCGCGAGCAACTCCCGGCCCCGCTCGCGCTTGCCGGGCACAGCGAGCAAGCGCTCCCCCCGCCTCCAGCGAAACGGCTTTGGCAACGGCACCCGGTAAAAAAAATAATCGGCCTGCCGCTCCCCGTACAGATGCAAAAAGTGCCGCCACGTCCGGATGCACACGATCTCCGCCCGGCCAAGCCCGCACCAGTACACGCGCTCCTCCCCTCGCTCGCCGAGCAGGTTCACCTGTCCCGGCGGCTCCAAGCGAGCGTGGTCTTGCAAGAAGTTTTGCAGATGTACAGGCGTCGGCAACACGTCGCTTGGCAACAGCTCCAACCGCATCGCGGCGGCAAGCAGAGCGGCGTATCCGCGTCCGGGATCGTAGTACACGCGGTGTTTCATCAGTGCTTCACCATCATCATGACGCCCGGTTTGACTTCATGCGCCATGGCGTCGAGGATTTTTTCCAAATAAAGCGAGGTTTTTTGCAAATCGTCGTCGTCGGTGCAGTAGAAGATCGGACAGGAGCCGCCCACGCTGTCCTTCTTCGTGGTGACGAGCGCGAGAATAACGTTGGTCAGAGCAGTTTGGGACATCGCGGTCAGACCTCCTTACAAGTGGTGATCGGGCTTCACCTTGCCCGTCAGTTTGAGCGGACGGCGGTACGCGTTCTCAAGCACCGGCGCGCGGCGGACGATCGCTTTGGCTTTTTCCACATCGCGGTCGAGCGGCAGCAGGAAGATCGCCAGCCGGCCGGAATCGAGGTCGCGCTTGGAGAGCGGCACGAGCGACGGTTCGCCGCTGTCCCGGTAGACGCCGAGAATCGTGGCGACGTCGTGCAAAATCGCTTGGCGCTGCCCGAGGTTTGAGAACGTCACGGTGGCGTTGGCATTTTTCGGCTCCAAGATCAAACCGACGCCGTGCTTGAGAATTTTTTGCTGCGTGTCTTTGAGACCGGTGTTGTAGATCAAAATGTCGTCGACAAACAGGTTCGGCCCTTCAAAGCGCACCTGCCCTTCGCGCACGTTGCCGATAAACGCGATCGTGCGCCCCGCCATGTACTTGACGGCGATGACGATGCAGACGATGCCGACCAGCCCCCCGCCGTACCAATGCCAAAAGTGCGTGGCGATCCCGGTAAAAAACGCAGTGGCGATCACGAGGTAATTGCGCCCTTCAAACGCCATCGCGATGCCTTCAATGTACGTCAAACCGCGCGGCACCAACTCCAGTTCGTCCACGTTGGTCAGCATCTGCCGCTCCATGTTGCGCACGTCGCGAAACTGTTGGGCGGCGAGCGTCAAGAAAGTGACGGCGGTGTAGTTTTTATCGAGCAGCGTGGCGACAAGCACCGAGCCAAGCCCAGATGCGATCACGCCCAAGGCCAGGTGAATGATCTTGCCGTGCGGATACGTCGGATACTGGCGATAATCGGTGCGCAACAGCCACATCCGGCAGATGATCCCCATCACCGAGCCGACGAAGATGATTCGCGTAAACTCAGACACTCTCCGGGCCCTCCTCTCGTCGTTTGAAAATCAGGCGGATGAAGCGGGTGAGCAGCCGGACGGCCGCGTTGTACGGATAGTGCGTCAACAGCACGCCCATCGCGGCAAACGCCATCCAGTCCTGCATCTCCCGCCCGCCAAACAGATACGTGTGCACATCGACGCGCGCGTGCAGCCACGGGTCGATCACCGTCCCGAGCGCCAACCCCATCACCGCCATCGAAACGGCGAAAAACGGACGCCGCACGGAGACGACCGAAACCAACGCCGCCGCGACCGGATACAGCGCCGGCCCTTCCAGCGGAAAAAACGCCGGGTCGAGCGGCACCAACGTCATCAGCACGACGGTGACGGACGAGATCGTCAAACAGCCGATCCACCACGACACGCGGGCTCCCGCGTTTGGACCGGCCCGCATGGCGAGCGCCGTCAGACAGAGCGGCAACAGCAAACCGGCGGCGTCGAGATGCACGTCCTGCGGCAACGTGATCGAAAACCCGTCCGCCAATACATACAGCAAAAGCCCGACGGCAGCGGTGCGCGGCGAGATGTTGGCGTCGCGCAACACCCGCTCTCCCCATCCGCTCAGGACGAGGATGATCAGCACGAGCGTGATGATGTTCGCTTGTACGCCCGGATTCATAGGCAAACCCTCCTCAAGAAAAAACAGACAATGCCTGAGTTCAGTTTTGCCGCTTGGTTTGGGAGCTATACCAAATTCTCTTCAGGACTCCGAAAAATTCAAAACATGTTTATTTGATTTCAGCGTATCGTTAAGAGTAGATGGGATGAAATACTCGCTAACAAATCAAAGGGGTGATAGAGGTAAACCAATACATCTCATTAAATTTATACTATTTATAATTGACAAACATAAAAAGAGGATGATATTTTCATCCTGACAAGGGGCGAACTTCTCAGATGGCAAATCACGAGACCTCGTACAAAAAACTTCCGACGATGTGGAACTACCTCTATCCGTTCCAAGGGGACGGCTCGCTGGAGAACGCCGAGCCGCGGGCTTCTCAGTTCCTCTCCACGAAGTCCAACCCGAACGGCAAGAAGGCCTTGTACGTGCACATCCCGTTCTGCGACACGATCTGCACGTTCTGCCCGTTCATCCGCTCGACCAACTACCAAGACAAACTCCAGCCCTACGTGGACGCGCTGGCGAAGGAATTGGCGATGGTCGGCAACACCGAGTACATCAAAGGCTTTGAACTCTCCTCGATCTACTTCGGCGGCGGCACCCCGTCGGTGCTGACTCCGGCGCAAATCGAACAGCTCGGCCGCGCCATCCACGCGAACTTCACGCTCGCCTCCGACTGCGAATGGTCGTTCGAAGTGGAAGCGAAATCGGCGACCGAAGACAAGTTGCAGGCGATGCACGCCGTCGGCGTCAACCGCATCTCGTTTGGCGTGCAGACGTTTGATCCGGAATACCGCAGAATCTTCAACTTGACGGCGAGTTACGATGAGATCCTGCGCACCCGCGATCTCGGCGAGAAGTACTTCAAAGCGCACAACATGGACCTGCTCTATCAACTGCCGGGCCAAACGCTCGAACGCTTGGAGCAAGACCTCTACCAAGCGAAGCAGCTGGCGACGACCTCTGTCGACGCTTATCCGCTGGAGTACCTCGTCACGTCCAAGGGCTTCTTGAACATGATGAAAAACGGCAAGATCGAGATGCCGCCGAACGCCGACGACAAACTGGCGCTCCAACAGTTTGCCGTGAACTACCTGCGCGACAACGGCTACGACCAAACGTACGTCTACACGTTCACCCGCAAGGATGCGCGCTACAACCGCTTCATGTTCGGCGAGACGATCTACGGCCGTTATGAGGATGAATACATCGGCTGCGGCCTCTCCGCTTCCTCCTCGCTCTCCGGCCTGTCGCACAACAACGAAGTCGAACTCGACAAGTACATCGCCGCCGTCGAGGCCGGCCGTCTGCCGATCCGTACCGCGTTTGAATACCATGCCAAGGAGCGCGCGCTGATCTTCTTCCCGAAAGTCATGCGCATTTCGCAGGACTACTTGAACACGCTCGGCCTCGCCCCGGATTACTTCGAGAAGCTGAACCGTTTCGAGCAACAGGGCCTGATCGCGCGCGACGGCAACGATCTGGTCATGACGGAGGAAGGCAAGAAGTTCTACTTGAACATGATGATCGACTTGATTCCGGACGACCAACTCGTGTACTACAACCGCTATGTGGAGCGCACGCAGCAAGATCGTCAGTGGTTTGAATCGAACGACCTGATCTCGCTCTCCTAAGCTTCATAAACTTGCGACCGCCAGCGACCCTGGCGGTCTCTTTGAATGGAGGCTCGCCCATGAAGTCTTCACTGTTTGCCAATCGCAACTTCACGCTTCTCTACCTCGGACAACTGGTGTCACTGTTTGGCGACTGGTTCAAAACGATCGCGTTGATCGGCGTGACGTACAATCTCTACCCGCACGCCAGCGCCGTCGGCGGCATGTTTATCGCCAGCGTCCTCCCCGTGCTGTTCGGCGGGATCATCCTCGGGCCGTTCGTCGACCGCTGGAACAAGAAAAAAATCATGATCACCGCCGACGTCCTGCGCTTCGTGTTCTCCGCCGGGGTGATCCTCGGCGCGTGGATGCAAAACATCTGGCTCGTCTACCTGTTCATCTCGCTCTCGGCGCTGGTGTCCGCGATGTTCGCCCCCGCCCGCGCCGTGATGATGCCGGAGTTGGTCGGCAAGGAGAAGATCGTGCAAGCCACCTCGTCATTCGCGCTGCTGAACTCCGTCGCGATGGCGGTCGCCACGGCGCTCGGAGGGTTTGTCGCCGACTGGATCGGGCCGTACTCCGTGCTCTGGTACGACGCCGTCTCCTACCTGTTCTCCGCCGTCTGCATCTTGTTCATCCGCTACTCGACGGCGAATCCGACCGAAGTCAAAGCCCGCGTGCCCTACCTGCAACAAGTCAAGGAAGGCATCGTCTATGTCAAAAACCGCCCGCAGCTGGTCGCCGTCTACAATCTCCAGTTCTGGCGCGACTTCTGCTTGGGCTATGTGTACATCCTCTTCTCGCTGTACATCTTGAACGAGCTGCAAGCGGGCAACACCGGCATCGGGATCGGCTATTCGATCACGGCGATCGCCTACATCATCGGGGCGTTTTTTATCAAGCGCTATTTCAAAAAACAACCGTTTGACGACTCGGCTTTTTTCAAAATCTACTTCCCGTTCAACATCCTGTACGGCATCGGGCTTGGCGTGACGTTCTCGATCCACAACTGGCCGCTGTTCTTGGCGTTGCTGCTCTTGACGAACATCTTCCAGTCCGGCGTGAACATCGTCACCGAAACGTCGCTGCTGACGTTCTCCGACACCTCGATTCGCGGCCGCGTCTACGCGTCGTGGATGTCGATGTCGCGCCTCGCCTACGGAATTTCCCTGCCGCTGTTCTCGGCGATCAGCGACCTGCTCCCGATCTCGCAAGGGGGCAAACTGCTGACGGTGATCCTCGCCGTCTCGACGCTCGCTTTGATCTTCTACCTGAAATCCCGCCTCTCCCGGCTGCAAGCCGAAACCTCAGCTGACATCTCGATTGGAGGATGACCTCACGTGGCTGTTGACCGCCCGATGTTGCAAGACGCCGACCTGCTGTTGAAGCTGTACCAAGAGTTTGAATCGGACGCGATGTACGCGTCCCGCCAATGGTTGCTGCATGAAATGAAAGCGGCAAGCATCGAGGAGTTTCGCGAGCTCTACCCGGAGACGTCGCCGGAGAACCGGCACTTCTACCGGGTCTACCGCTTCTTCGAGATGACCGGCACCCTGTTCAAAAACGGACTGGTGCATCCCGATCTGCTGTTTGACGTCTGGTACATCAACCAGTTCTACCTCGCCTGCTACCCGATCATCCAAAGCATCCGGGCGCACGGCGACAAACACGTCGCCGAGAACTTCGAATACCTCGCGATGGCGGAACTCGATTGGATCGAAAAAACGAAAGGTCCGGACATCGTGCCGGACCTTCCCTACCGCCGCCGCAACTAAAAAAGCAACAAAAAAGAGGCCGGGGAATCTCCCACGGCCTCGCGTTATGTTCATAGGTTTTTTGCAGGGGACTTATTCAGCCACCGGCACCACCGGGAGCCAAAGCGGCTCAACTGCGATCCAAAGCGGTTCAACGGAGATCCATTTGCTCACTGAATTCACCCCCTAAGAGTTGTGCGCCTTCCGTTCACTTGTCTCAGACGGTATCGGCGTCAATCGGAATCCACAGCGGTTCAACGGCGATCCACAGCGGCTCAACAGAGATCCATTTGCTCATCGGGGCACCCCCTCTCGTCGTTCATGTTTCAATATTTATTTACAGAGTGTTTGCTTTATTACTCCGCCACAAACAAATCCAAAACTTTTTTTTCAAATCAAAAAGCCCTGAGCGGTGGACGCCCAGGGCTGGATACGGGGAAATCTATGGTCATCTTCCCGGGTTAAATACGGGAAGCGATGAAACGAGAGTGGCGGAAATCCAATCTGTCGAAAAATGACGACAGGGATGAATATATCAAAAGCTCGTTTCTCCGTCAAGGGTTTTTCGCTGACAACGGGCCCAGATGTGCAGAAGTCGTTCTGTAACCGTTTTCCCGTGGACTTCCCACCAGTCGGACGGCGGTGTGATGAATTTGTCCCAGCGTTCGTCGTACAAGTCCGGGGTTTCGTAACGCTGCTGAATCGGCCAGTGGCGGGTGAGCGCGTAGTAGCGGCGCAAGGGGACGTAGAGCGCGAGTTCCGCTTCGGTGAGGTCGTTCGTGTATCGTGCATATCCTTCAAAAAACGCATACGCGCCCTCTTCGAGTCCGCGCGGCCCGCTGGAGAACATCAAGGAGAGCGACCGCATGAATTCCAGGCCCCGCGGCATGCAGCGCAAGTTGTCAAAGTCGAACACGGCGGCAACTTCCTGTTCCGGGGTGAAGAGCAGGTTGACTTCGTGGTAGTCGCCGTGCACCCATTGGGCGGGCAGTTTTTCCGAGACGGCGGAGAGGTCTTCGAGTTGCTTCATGGCTTGGAGTTTATAGCGCAGGACGGCGCAGGCGGTTTCGTCCACGGCGCTGCGGCGGCGCACCTGCTCCGCTCTGTGCAGCAGGCTCTCCGTGTCGCGCAGAGCGTCTTGGAGCGGCTTCATGGCAAACGGCTTCGCGTTCGGCATGGCGGACATCTGCTCGTGCAGACGGGCGAGCAGGACGCCGCTGTTGTACGCGGCTTTCTCGGAGATGCTCCCGCGCAGTTGGTGTTCACCCGATACGAAACGGCTCAGGACGAGAAAGCCCGTCCCGGCGGATGGACTCCCTTCCGTCTCGTGCGATGGACTCCTCACCGCTTCGACCCCCGTTGCATTCCCCTCTCCCGCTCGGTTTCGCATCGTTTGCGAAACGGGAAGCTCGGCTTCAATCGGCGTAATCCACTCTCCTGCTTTGTTCCGCAGGATTTCCGGTACAGGAAGTCCTGCCTCTCTCAATTGGAATTGCACGTCGCAGGTGTGTGCGATATGCTCGGGGGTGTAGCTCGCCGTTGCATATTGCTTGAGTACATACGCTTGTCCCTCGGCGTGGACGAGGAAGTTGCGGTTGACCGCTCCGAGCGGGAGACGCGAGATGTCCGCGTTAAGCAGTCCGTA
This sequence comes from Tumebacillus flagellatus, assembly GCF_000714935.1. Classification (GTDB taxonomy): domain Bacteria; phylum Bacillota; class Bacilli; order Tumebacillales; family Tumebacillaceae; genus Tumebacillus; species Tumebacillus flagellatus. The sequence goes on along the minus strand of NZ_JMIR01000009.1, from coordinate 39,746 downwards.
GTGCTTGGCAAGCAGGTTTTTCATAACATCAAACTCCTGTGTGTGAGGTGAACGTTGTGGTGCAAGCTGTTTTGTTTGATCTGGACGAGACGCTGCTCGACCGCAGTCGGTCGGTGCGGTTGTTTTTGCAAGACCAGCACGCCCGCTGGCCGGGGGCGTGGGCACATGTGCCCGTGGAGACGCTCCAAGCCCGTTTCTGGGAATTGGACGCGTTTGGATACGTCCATAAGTCTATCGTATACCGCCAATTATTGGAAGAGTTCGACGTGCGCGAGTTGTCCGCCGAATCGCTGATCGACGAGTACTACAGCCGTTGCAACCGGTTCGCGCAAGGATTTCCGGGTCTGGTCGAAACGCTGGCCACGTTGCGGGAACGAGGGCTCAAGCTCGGCATCGTCACGAACGGTCTGACGGAGATGCAATCGCTGGGGATCTCCGTGCTCGGGTTGACCGACCTCGTGGACGCGGTGCTGATCTCCGAAGCAGAGGGTCTCCGCAAGCCCGACCCGGCGCTGTTTCACCTTGCCGCCGAGCGGTTGGGCGTGCCGGCGAATCGGTGCCTCTTCGTCGGCGATCACCCCCGCAACGACATCGACGGCGCGCGGCAAGCCGGAATGAAGACCGTGTGGTTCCCGAACTCGGTGGCGTGGATCGAAGAGCTTAAGCCTGCCGATCACGAAATTCAATCGCTGCCCGAACTCCTGCACCTGTTGTAAAAAAAGCCAGTCTCACGGGATTCGCGAGACTGGCTTTTTTATAGTTCAAGCGGTACGCCTTCGTCTTGGTAGGTTTCCTTGATCTCCACAAATTTGTCGAGGTTCTCGAAGAATATATCAACCAGGTCCGGGTCGAAGTGCTGACCGCGCTCTTCGCGGAACAGTTCCAGAATGCGGTCGAGCTCCCACGCCTTTTTATACACGCGTTCGCTGCCGAGGGCGTCAAACACGTCGGCGACGGCGGTGATGCGGCCGTAGAGATGGATTTCGCCCTCTTTGAGACCGTACGGGTAGCCGGTGCCGTTCCATCGCTCATGGTGCTGCAGCGCGATCGTCGCCGCCGCTTTCAAGATGCGGCGCTTGGAGTTTTTCATCAGGTTGTAGCCGATGGTCGTATGCTGCTTCATATGCTCGAATTCTTCCGGAGTCAGCCTCCCCGGTTTTTTCAAAATCGAGTCGGGGATCGCGACTTTGCCGATGTCGTGCATCGGCGAGGCGGTCTTGATCAGATCGGCTTCCTCTTCACTCAAGCCGTACCCCAGCGCGAGGATCTTGGAATACTCCGCGACGCGCTTGACGTGGTAGCCCGTCTCTTTGGAGCGGGTCTCTCCCACCTCGCCCATCACGAAGATAATCTCACGCTGTGTTTCTTCGATTTCGTTGGCGAGCATCGCCGCTTCCAGCGACTTGCCGGAGTAGTACGCCGCGAGCGTCAAAAACTCGATGTCGCGCGGCTCGAACACCGCCTCCGGCGTGGTTTTGTTGATCGCTTGAAAAGCGCCCATGATCTCGCCCTCACTGTCGCGAATCGGGATGACGAGAATCGATTTGGTGCGGTATCCGGTGGCTTTGTCCACTTCTTGGTTGAAGCGGGCGTCGCGGTAGGCGTCCTCGATGATCACCGACTGCCCGGTCAAGATCGTGTGCCCGACGAGACCGGAATTCGCCGGGATGCGCATCTCGCTGACGTTGTGCGCCACGCGCGTGCGCAGTTCGTTCGATTCGCGGTCGAGCAGCCACAGCGTGCAGCGGTCCGCTTGAATCATCTCTCGTCCCATGTCGGCCATGAGCAAGAGGATGTTGTCTAACTTGCGCTCGTTGGCAATGCGTGCGGTATAGCCGAAGATGACCTTCAGCATGTCTTCTGGGCGTAACATTCTCTCACCCCGTGAACGGTACGAATTTGTCGATCAAATAGAGGAACAGCAAGTGCAGCGTGTTGTCATACATGATGTACACCCACGGTTGCGGCTTGCCGATGTTGATGAAATTGACGATGATCTTGATGAGCGGCGAGCGATCCAAGATGTAGTGGGACAAGTAGACCAACAGCGCATGCCGCCAATCCCACCAGCCCGTGAACAAAAGGACGCTGAGCGTCCACAACACACAGTGCACGTTGCACGCCAACTCGCCTCGCCATGATTTTTTTTTCTTGTTCAGCGCCATCCAGTCGTTCTGCAGAAGGTAGTCACCCACGAGATGGCCGATCAGCCAATCCATGAAATCACCTACTCACTTTTTAGATACTTCTCCTGAATTTCGTGCAACGTCTGGATTGCCGGATCAACGAATTCCCGCTTCCAATCGTCCAGTGAGGAATCGGGTTGGAGCCCTGTCGTCTCCAGAATCCTCCGCGCTTCGCGGTCGGCCGGCGTCGGCAGCCACCAGGTATAGACCGGGTTCGTGCCGTCGTGGAGCAAGATGTCAAAGTAGGTCTTGATCAGGCCGACGGTTGTCTCGTCATGAGGGTCCAACGTGTCCTCGGGTGCCGGAGGAGCGGGCGGGGCCGGGTAACAATCCGGGTATTTAAACGGCCCGTGATTCAGGAACACCCCGATCATGCCGACCGGCGGCATCTGGTTGCCAAAGCTTAAGAATTCGTACGGCAAGTCGCTGGAAAAGTGCAAGCGGATGATCACGCCGTTGACGAACAGATTCTCATCATGCTCTTCTTGCGCGTGCAAGCCCATCTCCCGCGCCAAGTGATCCCAGTAGACGATCGAGGTGTTGTGCGACCACCAAAACAGCGTGCTCATCTCTTTGAGATGACTGTGCAACTCCGTCTCTTCTTCCAGCGCGTCCTCCAGGTTCGGCAAGATGTGCGTCGATTTCAGCACGCCGTGTTTTTCTTGCCACGACTTGCCGTGGCGCAAGTAGTCCATCAAGCGCTGGATGCGAAAGTGCGGCGCCGGTTCGTCGTTGTCGACACACTGGCGCGCCAGCAAGATGTCGTGCAAGAATCCGGCGTTGACGTACTCCCAATAGTTCGTCTTCCCCGCACGAAAGCGCTCGTCGCACACCCGCCCGCTGTCGTACTCCCACTGGGCGAACATTTCGACATCCATGCCGAAGTAGAGGTCGCGTTTTTTGATGCTCCACGGGTCGTACCATTTGCCGGTGCGCTCCACGCCGTCGAAGATCGTGGAGAGGTAGGGAGACGCCAACTGATACCACTGGCGAATCAACGCCGGACGCTCCGAGGGCAAGATGTTGATCACGTGCCCCGGCGGCGGCGTCTCATGAGTTTCGGCTTGGTCGTAGTAGATCGTCACGAACTGCCGTGTGATGCGGGATTCCTCGGCGGCTTGCAGCTCTTTCCAGAGCCCCGCCTCTCCTCCGGCGCTCGCTCCGAGAATCACGACCGGCTGGGCGGCGGTGCCCAGCAGATTCAGCGTGCCGCCGCTCAACACGCGCAGGGCGCTCTGGCTGCGGACGTTTATGATCGTACCCGCTTCGATGTCCAGCACCGCGCCCGGCGCGATCACCAGATCGCTGCCTCCGATGCGGTACGGGCCGTCGAAGGCGCAGAGCTTGTTGTCGCCGGTCAGGATGCCGCCGATCGATTTGTAGCGGTCGACATGCAGCGCGAACTCGCGGTTCGGGTCACACCCCTCCTCCGCCCGCACGCGCAGGTAGATCTCGCCGTCCACGCCCGCTTCATAGGACGCAAACCGCACGCACCCGAACAGCGGCACGGTGCCGTAGATGCAGTTCCCCGCCTCGTCGTACACTTCAAGGTCGTACGCGACGCCGCGCGGAATTTCGCTCAGTTCGATTTCCACCGCTTCGCCCGCACGGAGGAAGTATTTGTACCAATAGGACTCGCCCTCCGTCGCCAGCGCGGCGCGAAACTTCGTCCCGTTGATCAAGGAGATCGCGCGATCTCGTACCGTTGCCTCTATCACCTTGAACTCACCCCTGAGTCGGTTCTGTTTCTGTTTGATTGATCAGCCGCTCGCAACGCTGGATGTACGCGGCGGCCGTCTTATCGTGGAGATTTTGACGCAAGCAGTCCGCAAACAATTCTTGCGCCGCTTGGTACTCTCCCTGCTGAAAGCTCTCATACGCCTGTTCAAAAACCGCCTTCGTCGCCAACTTGGCGTCACGGATCTCCGGCAGGTCGGCATCAAACACTTCATACACCGAAACCGGCTCGCTTTTCCCCTTGACCCGCACCCGGTCGAGGATGCGGATGCAATAGCGATCCGGGTCGACCAGCCGCACGTACGTGTGCTCGCTGATCAAGATCGGAACGCTGTAGATCTTCGTCAAATCCTCCATGCGCGAGGCGAGGTTGACGGCGTCGGAGATGACGGTGGAATCCATTCGATGGTGTCCGCCGAGCGTCCCGAGCATCATCCGGCCGGAGTTCAAGCCGATCCCGATCTCGATGGGCGCAAGGCCCAAGGCTGCCCGCTCTCCGTTAAAAATCTCAAGTTGGCGCAGCATCTCAATCGCCGCCCGCAGCGCGTCGTCGGCACCCTTGTCAAACAACGCCATGATCGAGTCGCCGATAAACTTGTCGATAAACCCGCGGTTCTCGATGATCGGCGCTTCCATGTGGCGCAGGTAGTCGTTGAGGAATTCGAAATTCTCTTCCGGCGTCATCTTCTCCGACATCGTGGTGAACGAGCGGATGTCGGCAAACATGATCGACATGTTGGTTTGAACGTGGTCGCCCAACTGCACGTCGAGGATGGAGTTTTTTTCAAGGAAGCGCAAGAACTGGTGCGGCACGAATTTGCCGTACGCGAGGTTGAGTTGCACTTGGTGGTGGTAGAGTTCGGCGTTTTGCAGCGAGACGGCAATCTGCGAAGAGAGCAGTTCCATCAGCGCGAGACGCCCTTCGGTAAACGCGTGCGTGGTCAAGTTGTTCTCCAAGTAGAGCAGGCCGACGCGCTTGCCTTGGTTGAGGATCGGCATGCAGAAAATCGACGCCGGACGGTGTTCCAGGATGTACGGGTCCTTCGCGAACATCTCTTCGCGGGTCGCGTCATGCAGCACGACCGGCTCCCGCATCCGCCGCACGTATTGCACGACCGTGGCGGCGAGGTCCGGGCATTGCTGAATCGGCAACTCCTGCAAGACGGTCACCTGCTCACGGCCCGGCTCCTTCAGCGCTTGCAGCAACAATTCGCCGTCGCGCTCGATCAGCAAGCAGGCTTTTTGGGCGCCGGCGTTTTCGGCGACGATCTGGATCATGTTCTCCAAGAGGTTGCCGAGCACGATCTCGCCGGAGATCGCCCGCGACGCTTTGAGCACCGTTTGCAAGTCGATCTGCTGCGCGCTGTGCCCGCCGGTCGTGGAGACGGAACGAGCGGTCGCCGCGATTTCCAATCGGCTGTCCGCTTCGTGCTTGGCGACGGTCAGCCATTCCGGGTACGCGCGGTCGAGCAGGCGGACTTTTTCCGCCGCGCCCCACTTCTGGTAGGTGTAGCGTGCTTCCAGCAAGTACGTTTTGGCGATGCGTTCCTTGCCGAGTTTCAAGTAGAACTTCGCGGCCAACTCGTTGGCGATGGCGGCAATCGGCAGGAAGCCTTGCTTGGCGGCATGCTGCACCGCTTCTTCGTACGCGTCCATCGCGTGGGGCAGATTGCCGACCAGACGCGAGATTTCCGCTTCGAGCAGTTTGGCTTTGCCGTAGTTGTTCTCCGGAGCCGTCTTCGCCCACTTGCGCAGTTTTTTCAGATGGTTTTTCAAGAGGCGGCGGAATCCGCGTCGCTCTGAAGGAGAAGCTTCTTCATACAACTCGGTCAGCGTCAACGAGTAAAAAAGGGAATGATCCGGCAATTGCACTTGCCCAAGCGACCCTGCGATCACGCCCTCAAACGCTTCGGCCGCTTCCACCGCCTCTCGGTAGTTGCCGAGCAAGTAGGCGGCGCGAAGTTGGTAATGCAGAGTGAAGCCGAGTTGGAAGAGGTCTCCCTTCTCCCGGCAATAGCGGATGTGTTCGGCGTAGTCGAACCCGTCATCCCCCTCCCCTTTCATGCGGGCGAGGAACGAGCGGATGACGCGGAAGTTGTTGTTCGTCATCTCGACTTTGGCGCGGAGGATGATGTCTTCGTACTTGTGAACAGCCTCGTGCATCTCGTCAAACGGCGTGCCCGCGATCATCAAGAAGTGCAGCAAACTCGTGCAGTTGTAGACGGCGTAGACTTTGTCGCCGGACTCGATGGAGCATTGGAACCCGGCACGCAGGGACTCCATCCCTTCCCGCAGCGGACGCGTCCAGTGCGAGATGAACGTGGCGAACCCGAAGTACGCCTGCCCTTTTAACAGGTCGTACTCGATCCGTTCGTGGATTTGCACGGCCAACCGCCCGAACTCATAGCCTTTTTCGTAATCGCCGAACAGCGAGCCGAGCATCATCCCGTACCCGCCGTACGAGAGCCCGGAGCCGATCGAGTTGCCGTTCTTCAGCGTGAACTCCAAGTTGGTGACGTTGAGAAACGCGAAGTACTGTTGGTCGACAAAGTACGTGGCGGTGATGTGGTTGATCAAGAGCCGCATGATCGAGTTGTGGTGCGGATCGACGGCGACCGGCATGTTCATCAGATCGGCGGTCGTGCGCCCGCGCAGCAACCACTTCGACTTCAGCAGCGCCGCCAAGATCCGCACGCGTCCCGCACGCTCCGGCAATTTCATGCCGAGCAGCTGCAGGCCGTCCGCGCAGATGCGCGTGGCGTCTTCATAGCGCTCTTGGTTGATGTAGAGCATCGCTTTGATGTTGTAGACGTTGGCTTTCTCCAATTTCGTGCGGACGTTCGCCAAGATATAGTCAAACAACGTCTCCGCCGTCTCGAAATTGCCGCAGAGGTACTCCACTTCGGAAAGCTCCACGTAGAGCTCTTGCGAAAGCGCGTAGTCGGTCTTCCACGGATGCTCCGGAAGCAAGTCGACGCCGTGCCGCAGGTATTTCAGCGCGGGCTCGTACGCGGTCGAAGCTTTGGCGCGCCGTCCGGCGAGCAAGTTCAGCCGCATCAGCATCAACTTCTCTTCCCGTGTGTTCAACAGTTGAGACCCGACGTTCAAGTGATTCGTCATCTCAAACAGGCTCTCTTCCATCTCGTCGTTGCCTTTTTGACGGAGCATGATCCGGCCGATGCGCAAGTGCACGTCCGGCAGATTCGCTTCCGGGATCAGCGAGTACGCGATTTGCTGGACGCGGTCGTGCAAAAACTTAAACGACACGCGGGCAACGCCTGCGGGCGGCATATCCGTTTCGTCTTGCCACATGCTGAACAACAGCTTGTACGCGGTGCCGACCGGGACGACAAAGCCTTCCTCCAGCGCGTTCCACAAGCTTTGCGATGCGTCCTTCGGGTGCCAGCCGACCACTTCGAGCAGCGTGTGCAATTCAAACGTGCTGCCGATGCAAGCCGCCGCGCTCAAGAGTTCTTGCGTGTGCTTCGGCAGTTGCCGAATCTTCTCCAGCATGAACTCGACGACGTTGTCGGTGATGCCCATGTCACGGATGGCGTCGAGATTCCATGTCCAGCCGCCCGCTGCGGAATCGAACTGGACTTTTTTTTGCGTGTAGAGGCTTTGCAGGAATTGCTTGACGAAAAACGGGTTGCCGTTGGTTTTCCGGTACACCAATTCCGCGAGCGGCGTACTTTCTTCGAGTTCGCATTGGAACGTGTCGGCGACCAACCGGCGAACGTTCTCTTCGTCGAGCTGCTGCAGCCGGACGAACGAGATCGTGTTGCGCTGGCGGCGGCGCAGCTCTTCGACCATCGCCATCAGCCGGTCGGCCGCCGTCACTTCGTTGTCGCGGTAGGCGCCGATCAACAGCAGATGCGACGTCGCCGGGTCTTCCAAGAACAGCTCAAACAGGGTCAACGTCGCCGAATCCGCCCACTGCAAATCGTCCAGGAACAGCACCAACGGGTGCTCCTGTCCCGTAAACACGGTGATAAACTTCTCCATCGTGTATTGGAAGCGGTTCTGCGTCTCCGTCGGCGGCAAGATCGGAGCGGGCGGCTGTTTGCCGATGATCAACTCCAACTCCGGCATGACTTCCACCATGACGGAGCCGTTCGACCCAAGCGCCCCCAAGATCCGCTCCCGCCACTCCCGCACGCTCTCTTCGCTTTCCGTCAGCAACTGGTGGACCAGTTGGCGCAACGCTTGAATCAGCGCGTGGTACGGGATGTGCCGCTTGAACTGGTCAAACTTGCCCGTGAGGAAAAACCCATTCTCCCGCGCCACCATCCGATGAATTTCATGGACAAAAAACGATTTGCCGATCCCCGAAGGCCCGGTGACGAGCAACAGTTCCCGCGTGCCTTGCGTGACGCGGTTGAACACCGTGAACAGCGTCTGCAACGAGTCCCCGCGCCCGTAGAGCTTCTCGGGAATCTGGAAGATCTCCGATTTGTCGCGCTCCCCGATCGGAAATTCCACGAGAGTTCCCGTCTCTTCCAGTTGGCGCAGACACTCTTCGAAGTCGCGCTTCAGCCCGTACGCGCTCTGGTAGCGGTCTTCCGCGTTCTTGGCGAGGCAGCGCATGACGATGTCGGAGAGAGCTTTCGGAACCGACGGGTCGACGAGATGCGGGGCAGTGGCGTTTTTGGCGATGTGGCAATGGACGAGCTCCAGCGGGTCGGTCGCCGAAAACGGCACGTGGCCCGTCAGCAGTTCGTAAAACGTCACGCCCAACGAATAGATGTCCGTCCGGTAATCGATCATCCGGTTCATCCGACCGGTTTGCTCCGGCGACATGTACAGCAGCGTCCCTTCCAGTTGATCGGGGTTGATCAACTCTTGGCGCTCCGTGGACAAGCGGGACGCGATGCCGAAGTCGGTGATCTGGACGACGCCGGTGTGCAAGTTGGCGATCAAGTTGTGCGGTTTGAGGTCTTTGTGAATGATGCGCTGTTGGTGCAGACGTCCCAGCGCTTCCGTGACGCGGATCGCCACTTTGAGAAACGTCAGGTGATCGATCGTTTGATAGGTGAGCAGGCGATGCAGCGAGTCGCCTCCGACATCTTCCAGCACGAGCACGAAGCCGTTGCCGTACGGCTCCAACCCCAACGGCCGCACGATGCCCTCGCTTTCCACCTCGCGGGTGATCTCATACTCCCGCTTCAAGCGGACGATCTCGTCGTTCGGGGGATACTCCGCTTTGAGCGCTTTGAGGATGACGCGCTTTTGCGTCACGGGATGCAGACCGCGGTACACGACGGTGTGCTTCCCCTCCGACAAGGGTTCCAACACTTCATAGTTGCCGATCCGAAACAAAAATGCCTCACCTCGCAGTCCGGGAGCCGGCCCTCCCTAGAAAAACTTCCCGTCCCACGGCAGCCCTTCGTTGAAGCGCTTGCGGTCATGGTGACGGAAGATCGCAAACAAATCCGGTTCGTACATCGTAAAAATCTCGCACGGCTCGGCGTTCGATCCCGCACGGTTCAAAATCGAGTTCACCGCGCGGCGCGCCGCTTCGTTCGCGCCTTCCATCGTCGCGAGGTCCGTGTTCGTGCGCACATAGTCGGACGCGAGGAAGAAGTTCCGAATCTGAGTATACGAGTCCGGGCGCTGGTCCCACGTGCCCGCTTTGTTGACGAGCAGCGGTTCGAGGTTGGTTTCCACCTGCCCCGCCGGGTTTTCAAACTGAATGTCCGGGTCGAGGAACCAGTCGTGGAGCATCTCATCGCGCAGCAAGTCTCCGTTTTGGTTGATCGACCGCTTCATCTGTTCCCAGACTTCGTTTTTGATCTCTTCGGCGGTGCATTCCATCGCGGTTTTTCCATAGAGCACGCCGGGGGTCTCCCAATCGGATACGTCCACAGAGAGAATCCCCTTGACGTGTCCGTCGCCAAACTGGCTCATCGGGAAGTCCGGCCAGAACTGCGCTTGCGAGACGGCGGTCAACGCCCACGGTGCGTCCATGAACAGCAGATGTCCGTGCACGACGGGCAAGTCTTCCGTCAAGAAGTACTGGATGCCGTTCATCCACGCGACGGAGCTTGCCAGTTGCTTGATGTAGTGGAGCGTCGGGTCGGCGAGCAGCATCTCGTCGGTGAGCTTCTGCGCCATGATCTCCACCGGAAGCGCCGAGACGTAGTAATCGCCCTGCGCGATGAATTCCTGCCCGTTTTGCGAAATCGTGACGCCGGTGATTTCGCCGTTCTCGCAGTGGATCTGCTTGACTTCGGCGTTCATGTGGTATTCCACGCCGCCCTCGCGCAAGTAGTTCAGCCACGGCTCAATCCAAACGTCGTTGGTCGGGCCGTTGAGCAGACGGTCGTCGCCGACGCCCGGCGTCATCAAGTCGACGCAAAGCTGAGCAAACACGTTGCCGATCGTCTTGGCGCTCGCTTCGCGGGATTTCGCGGCGACGAGCACGCGGGTGGCGGCGGTCATGAAGTGTTGGAACGCCTCGGTTTGTTGCTCGGCGTTGACGAACTGCCACCACGGAACTTTTTCATACTCCTCGGTTTTGCGTTCGTCGCACGAGGTGAGCATTTGCCAGGTTTTATGAACGAGGTTGTCGATATCGGAGAGGGTCAATCCCATGTTGTTGTCAAACAGCGAGCGGAGCATCAATTTCATATCGGTGAGATTGCGCGGGAAGTTGTCGAGCGACACCACCATCGGGAGGTTGTCCCGCAACGTCGCCGTGCGGGTGGCGTAGACGAGGTTGTCGAACACGCCGTTGGCGTTTTGCCCAAACGGGATGCGCTTCATCGTGTCCGGAACGTGTCGGTAGAAGCCGGGGAAGAACCGGAAGCCGTGTTCGCCCGGCAAATCTGCACGGCGGCCGGTGCCGGTGCCCTTCTTGGGAATCGAGCGCGCTTTGCCGCCGGGGATGCCTTTGAACTCATACACCGTGACGCGGAAGCCGCGCTCCATCAATTCATGGGCCGCCGTCATCCCGGCAACGCCGCCGCCTAAAATTACAACCTGTTTCTGCATGTCCATCTGCTTTCTGCACCCTTTCCCCGTGTAAAACACATTCTGTCTATGATTGAAAGGCTTACAATTTACTTCAAATTCAGTTGGCCCCTAAGTAATTCGTTAGGGAAGATACAACCATCGTTTTGTTAGAATTAAATTGCATGTCGTACTTATAATACCACACATCTTCACTTGCGCCGACGACAAAAGTAACAAGAAAAAAAGCTGACAAGTCATTTGACCTGTCAGCTTTTTGGCTGATCCTGTGACGGCTCATCCGGTTTGGCGACGCCCTTCGGAATCGTGCCGGAGCGAACGCCTTCCACCCACTCGCGGTAGACGGAGAGCAAGCCGTTTTTGTGAATGTCGTAGAGGCGTCGGAGTTCCTTGAGCGGTTCGGGGTTGTCGTCCACGCGGATGTCCACGTAGGGAAAGTCCTCCGTGTCGACGACGAGCAGAGCGGCCGATTGCTTGCCCCGTTTGTCGCCGCCCGCGTGCTGCCCCGCTTCCAACGCTTGAATCAATCGCTCTTCAAACGGAGCCGTCGACGCCGAAAACGTCGCGGCGACGCCTTGCACGACTTCCGGTCCGGTCAGCAAGTTGCCTTGCACGGTGAAGTGATCTCCGACGACGTGTCCCGTCCAAGCGTTGGTTTCTTCGCCCGTGTACGCGGCGGCGTGGCCGTATTTGTCCACGATGCCGAGCTGCCGGTATCGGCGGCCGGGGTCTTCGGCGAGCAGTTGTTCCAGCGTCTCTTCCGCCGACAACCCGTGCTCCAGCAAGCGCAAGCCCTTCGGCCCCAAAGTCGGGTTCACCCGCGCTTGCGTCGCAATCGCGCCGACACCGGCTCTGGCAAACGGGCACAGCGAGCCGACGGCAAACGCCTTGGTCGTCACGGCGATCCCAAACCGTCCGGTCATCGGATCGCGGGCGACGATGGAGAAAGTGTTGAGTTCCACGCGAGACGTCCCCTTTCCTCTGCACGTTCTAACACACTCTAGAGCCCGCGCCTTGCGATTCGTTCGAGGTCGATGCCGCGCAGACGCGCCCATTCCGCCGTCTCTCCGCGCACGATCAGCGGACGTTCGCGCAATTCTTTGACGCAGCGGCAGGCTTGCAACGTGAAGATCACGCGCAGTTCCTCTTGCCAGTGCTCGATGATCTCGACGGCGGTGTCCACGCCGTACTCCATCATCGGGCGCAAGATCGCGCCGGCGACGCCGACCGCTTTCGCCCCGAGCGCCAAGCATTTCGCGGCGTCGAGCGCCGTCTGCACGCCGCCGGAGCCGATCAAGTCGAACTGGAAGACGTGCGGCTGCGCTTCGAGCAGCGAGACGGCGGTGGTTTGGCCCCACTCCCGCTCCAACTCCGTAAAGCGAAGCCCGGTGCGGCGGCGGTTCTCAATCGAGACGAAGTTCGTCCCGCCCATCCCCGCCACGTCGACGATGCGCACGCCGGCGTCGGCTAGTTTGCGGAACGTTTCCGTCGACATGCCGTTTCCGACTTCCTTGACGATCACCGGAACGGACAGCCCTTCGACCACCTCTTGGATGCTCTCCAAGATGCCTCGGAAAGAGCGGTCGCCCTCCGGCATCGTCAGCTCCTGCGCCGCGTTCAGATGCAGTTGCAGGAAGTTTGCGCCGAGCATGTCGACCGCGCGCTGCGCGTCTTCCAACGTGGCGCCCGCTCCTAAATTTCCGATCACGACGCCGTCCGGATTGACTTCGCGCACGACGGCATACGTGCGCACAAGCGACGGGTCTTTCAAGGCAGCGCGTTGCGATCCGACCGCCATCGCCAAGCCCGTGCGCTTGGCCGCTATTGCCAAGTTCCGGTTGATCTCTTCCGTTTCCCCCGCGCCACCTGTCATCGCGTTAATCAAAAGAGGCGAACTGAGACTCAGTCCGCCGAGGGTGGTCGCGAGGGTGACGTCCGCCAGATCGAAGTCCGGCAACGCGCGGTGTACGAACCTCAAATCCGAAAAGCCGTTGTGCAGGCTCGGATTCAACTCCAAGGCATATCGCACATGGTCCAACTTGCGCTGTTCAATGGACACGTCTCTCCCTCACTTCTCTAACACTTCTCTTCTCTTATTTCTTGAACAAGTCGCCGAACACGTCGCCCAGCGTCCCGAGGCCGGATTCGCCCTCGTCTTGGGTCGAATAGTTCATCGGCGCTCGGTCGCGGTTGTTGCGTCCGCCGCCGCGGCGTTCTCCACGATCGCCGCCGCGATCTCCGCGGTCACCGCGCGGTTCGCGCTCGCCGCCTTCGACTTCGCGAATCGACAGCGAGATGCGCTGTTCCGCTTCGTTGACGTCGAGGACTTTGACTTTGACTTCTTGGCCGATTTCCAGCACTTCGTCTGCCGTCGCCACGTGGCGGTTGGCAATTTGCGAGATGTGCACGAGGCCTTCCACGCCCGGCAGCAACTCGACAAACGCGCCGAAGGAAACGAGGCGCTTGACCGTGCCGGTCACGATCTCGCCCGCGTGGAACTTGTCGCCGATGTTCGACCACGGGCCCGGAGCGGCCGCTTTGATCGACAGCGAGATCCGTCCCGCCGACGGATCGACTTTCAGAACTTTCACGTTGACGGTGTCGCCTTCCTTGACCACGTCTGCCGGGGTGTCCACACGATGGTGCGCCATCTCGGAGATATGTACCAAACCGTCCACGCCGCCCAGATCGACAAACGCGCCGAAGTTGGTCAGACGCTGCACCGTGCCGGTCAAGACTTGACCCGGTTGGATCGCGTTCAAGCGGTCTTCCTTCTGCGATTCAAACTCCTGGTCGAGCACAGCTTTCGCGGAGAGGATGATCTTGTTGTCGTTGCGGTCGAATTCCACGATTTTGACGCGCAGGGTGCGGCCTTTGTAATCGCTGAAATCTTCGACGAAATGGCGTTCCACAAGCGACGCCGGAATGAACGCGCGCACGCCGAGATCGACGACGAGACCGCCTTTGACCACGTCGGCAACTTTGACTTCGAGCACTTCGCCCGCTTCGTACTTGCGCTCCAATTCGTCCCAGGACTTCACGCTGTCCACGGCTTTCTTGGAGAGAATCAGTTTGCCTTCGTCGTCGTTGATGCGCAGGACTTTCAGTTCGAGTTCGTCGCCTTCAGCCACAACATCGCGCACGTTGTCCACGCGCAGAACAGAGAGCTCGCCAATCGGGATTACGCCGTCATACTTGTAGCCGACGTCGACGAGTGCTTGACCGTCTTCGATCTTGGTGATCTTGCCTTTGACGATGTCGCCTCGTTGCAACGTGTTCAGGTCGAGATCTTTCATTTCTTCTACCATTGTTCCAACCTCCTCTATTTGGTGAAGCCTAAATCGCAGGTTATAACAAAGTAAAGTCACTCAGAGTCAATCCCAAAACTTGCTAGGTGTAGATGCGCTCCCTTAGTATGTTACCGCTTCGACACTTCCATACGATTGGCTTTTCGCAACTCGTCGATCGCATTCATGATGTCCTGGGTCACGAGAGCCAGCGTTTCTTTGGAAGACTTGCCTTCGCGGTACTTGCTGAGATCCAGCGGCTTGCCGTAGACGATGCGGATTTTGCGGAAGAGTTTGTACGAGCCGACGATGGCGATCGGAACGACGGCACAGTCGGAGCGCATGGCGAAAAACGCCACGCCCGTCTGCCCTTCTCCGAGTTCGCCGGTCTTGCTGCGATGGCCTTCCGGAAACAGCCCCATGCATTTCCCGTCTTCCAGCACTTTGAGCGCCGTGCGCAACGACTGGCGGTCGCCGGCGCCACGGTTGACCGGGAACGCGCCCCATGCGGTGATCAGATTTTTGACTACCGGGATCTTAAACAGTTCTGCTTTGGCCATAAAATGAACTTGCCGCTCCATCCCGCACCCGAGCAAGATCGGGTCCCAGTTGGAGATATGATTGGAGCAAAGCATCACGCCGCCGGACTTCGGGATGTTCTCTTGCCCAATCGATTCATATCGGTTGGTGAGGGTCAACAGCCCTCGAAAAAACGAGCGAAATAGGCGATATAGCATCATGGATATGACGGCTCCTAAGACTTCTGTGCTTGGGCAGACGTGCAGATCGACTGAATCTTGGCAATCACTTCGTCGACGCTCATGCCGGTCGTGTCCACCACAACCGCATCCTCTGCCTTCACCATCGGCGAATGTTCACGCGATGCATCGTACTCATCGCGGCGTTGAATGTCGTCTTGAATCTGTTGGAGATCGCATTGCACTCCCTTGCCGAGCAGCTCCTGATAGCGGCGGTTCGCTCGCGCTTCCACGGAAGCGGTCAGCCAGATCTTCACATCGGCGTTGGGCAAAACGACGGTCCCGATGTCTCGTCCGTCCATCAATACGCCCGTGCGCGACGCGATGTCGCGCTGCAGGTTGACCATCGCAATCCGCACGCCCGCAACCGCGGAAACGGCGGAGACGTTGTTCGTCACTTCAAGCGTTCGAATGGCGTCTGTCACCTCAACCCCGTCCACAAAAACCGCTTGCCCTTCCGGACGCGGTTTGAAGTCGATCCGGATGGAATTCGCCAAATCGGTGAGCGCTGCTTCGTCATGGAGTGGAATTTCTCGTTGCAAGGCCTTCCAAGTGATCGCCCGGTACATCGCGCCCGTATCGACATACGCTACCCCGAGGGCAGCGGCGACACGCTTGGCGACGGTGCTTTTCCCCGCACCGGCCGGACCGTCGAGAGCCACGCGTAATGTGTTCATGAGTTCAATTGCCTCCCGCTCTCGCAACACGTTTGAAGTTGCTACAAATAGACAAAAAGCAGGCAGTCGCCCGCTTGATGCACCTGTATGTACTTCAGACATCCTCAAGTTCAGGACGGTGTGACGCGACTGTTAAATTGTATTTCGAATTTCTCTAATTGATAGTACCAAAAAGCCCCTATTTCATCAAGTGAATCGGACCGACTTCCGCCGCCCGGTCTTCGTTGGATTCGACGAGAGTTCCCGGCACCGGATAAGAAATGCTCGGGTTGTTGTGGTCGACTTGGAAGCGGAACACCCCTTCCACGCTCGACGAATCGACGGTGAGGAGGTCGCCGTCCTTGACGGGAACAGTGACTTCCGGCTGCAAGAAATTGGCGACAGGGACGCCGTTGAGTTTGACCCAAATGCTCGGCATCGCTTGCTGTTGGTCGACGTTGGTGATCGTGACTTTCGTAGTCTCTTCGCCCTGCGCCGCCGTCGGCATGACGCTGCCGGTTTGACGGGCTCCCTCCAGCCGGTCGGTCATGGAAAGCAACTGGCGCCCGCCCGGGAACGCCAACAGAACCTGCGCGACCAGAATCAGCAAAAAACCAAGCAACACGATGCGGGCCAACGGCCCCTCCAACTTGCCGTAAGCTTTCAAAAAGCGCTCTTCATAGGAAAGACGCCGACGTTGTTCCATCTTGTACCACCCCCGGTTACATCTCATCCTATGCCAGTCCCGAGGGTTTCATACTCGAAGCGCAAACTCTAACTTCCCAATACGCCCTTCTCGCGCATCTCGATTTGGCGTTTGAAAGAATACTGCACGATCAACTGCCTGTCGTTCTCTTGCAATTCATAGTACTTCAGCGACACGGTTTTGTAGCCGGCGTCGGTCGGCGGCGAAATCCGAATGACGCGCGCCTTGCCGACGATGTCGAAGCCCTTGCCTTCAAGGTTCATGCGAAAACGGAATCCGATGATGTCGTTGGCTTGCATCGGCAAGTCGGTCGGGATGATAAACGCCAAGCCTCCGCCGGAGATATCATGCCCGCGCGCTTTGGCTGTGATGATGTTCTTCGAAATCGAGTCCAGATAGACCAGTTCAAGCTCCAGATTAAACGGCACCCGCAAAAATTCGCGGCGCTGCTGGCGGTGTATGTCTTCGAGTTTCGGTTTTTGCAAGGCCAAGAGCTCGATGTTGCGCTTGTCCCGACCGACGACTTGGGTGACAAACGCGCACTGCGCGCCGTCTGCCGCCCGGTATTTGACCATCACGGTTGTCTGATCCGGAAGTGTTGTCGGGTGTTTGTCTTCGGGCCGGATCGGCATGTCGATAAAAATTTTCGTCTTCTCCATGTCCTGCACGCGTGCCGAATACCGTCCGGTGTAATAACCATCCGAAATTTCAAGGTTAATTTTCTGCCCAATAACTGGGAATGCCATATCAATACCACGCTCCGGTGAAACGACCTATGAAAAGTATATAACATTTTCATCTTTGTATCTACCTTATCAGAGACGGAGAGACAAACATCCGCATGTTTCGGACGACCCCCGAATAGAGTGTACAAAACTCTGTGGTCGGGGAGGTTCATGGTTCCATGAAGCGACAACGCGCGTTTTTTCATACTTTGCGGCTGCCTCGGTTTCGTCGCATCACCCTGCCCCTGCTCTTGTTGCTGGTGTTTACGGCAACTTCCTATTCGCTGGTCGGGCGGCAGACGGCGACCGTTCCGCTGCCGGGCTTGGTGATGATCGACGCGGGTCACGGCGGATATGACCCGGGGGTCATGTCGAACGGAATTTTGGAAAAAGACATCACGCTGGCGATCGCCAAGCAACTGCAAGCCGCTTTGCAAGCGCGCGGCATTCCCACAGCGATGACGCGGGACTCCGATATCGATTACGCCGATTCCGGGACGAAAGGCAGTTCGTCGAAACGCTCCGATCTTAACAAGCGGTTGGAGTTGACGGAGATTCAGCAAGCGACGGTGTTCGTTTCCCTGCACATCAACAACTCCACCCTCGCCACGCGCGGAGGAGCGGAAGTTTTTTATTCGGAGCAAAACGAAGGCACCGCCGAGCTCGCCGCCGCCGTGCAGTCGGAACTGCATAAAATTCCGCAGATGTCCAAGCGCGACGCCAAGCCGGGGAAGTATTATCTCTTGCGCAACCAAGAAATCCCCAGTCTCATCGTCGAATGCGGGTACTTGAACATCGCCGACGAGCGGGCAAGGCTCAATACGGCGGACTATCAGAAAAAACTGGCGGAGGCGATCGCCAACGGCCTCGACAGCTGGCTGCAAAAAAACAAATAGAATCACGCAAAAAGAGGGTTCCCCGCAGGGAGCCCTCTTTTGACAGAACGACTTGCATGAACACTCGTGCACCAATTTCGCAAAGCGCAGCTTCCCATGCAAACGATGCCGCGCTTTGGATGCGTTTTTCCCGTTACATCTTCAGCTTCTCCACGCCGACTTCCTTGCCGTCGACGGCGCTGATGTAGATTTTGTACGTGTCGTTGTCCATGATCCCGACGAACTCGTAGCAAAATTGCTCGCGGTTTAACTCGTCTTGGATGATGGCGCGGTTGGTTTCTTGGATCGACACTTTCGGCGACACGAACTTTCGCGCTTGTGCTTCCGTCAGTTTCGCTGCCGGAATTCGGCGGTTCGGGCTCTGGTTGAACGCATAGTCCTGCGCCACCAATCCGACCACAGAACCGGTATCGAGCGCCACTTTCACCGTCGTGCGCTCCGGGTAGATCAACACGCCGTTCGTCGACGGCACGATCTCAAACACCCCTACGTTGTCGTATTGGTCGGTGCGGATGATCGTGTTCCCGGTGATTCCCTTCGACTTCAAGTACGCCAGCGCTTTCGTGCCCGCTTGGTCGAGGTCGATACGGGGATCGCCGACAGCGCGGTTGTCCATGTAGTTCGTGATGTGGCCGCCCTTCGCCGTCACCGTCAGATACACTTGCCCGTCCTGCGGCAGTTTGGCGGTGACAGAATAGGAAGAGTACGGCGTGCCGGAGCCGTTTTTCTGCGCGACGACTCCTTGGGTGTTCGGAAGGCCGAGGAAATTCGCCGCCGCTTGCGCCGCCCCGTCGGCGTCGACCGGATTGCCTGTGAGTTTGTTCTCATCCGTGGCGTTGCGCGTGCGCAGCCCGGTGACAGTCGGTCCGAACGTGAGCGGTTTTTCGCTTTTCACCTGCTTCTCCATCGACTTGAAGCCGTCGACGATCACGTTGTCCGTTTTCTTATCGGTCTGCGCGAGGGCGAGTTCGGCGTCCATCCAGCGCAGGTTTTTGGAAATGACCGCCGATTGGAGCGCCGACAATTGCTTCTCCAAGTTCTTCGAGCGGGTGTACATCTGGTTCAGCGTATTCCATTGATCGTCGGTCAGCGGCTTGTTTCCTTCGTTGTGCACCGCCACTTGGTAGGAAAAATTGCTGACGTCGTTCAAGAAGTTCATCGTGTTGTTAAACGGCATCAACGACAGCGGCAGTTCGCCGACATCGCTGCGCGCTTGTGCCGACAAGCGCCACACTTCCGTAAGCGAGTTGGTCGCTTGCAGCTTGGAGTTGACTGCCAGTGACTTGCCGAGCTCGTCTTGGAGCAAGTTCATGTTGTCGCTCAGCGTATGGAACGCGCGTTGGTACTGGTTTTCCGCTTTTACCAACAACGCCTGTTTCTCGCGATGTTCCCGGTAGCCCCAGAAGCCGGCGACCACCAGCGCGAGGACGACGACAAACGATGTGATTCGAGAAAACATACGTACACTCCCTCCTTTCCAGCCCTAGCGGCAGAAGATGTGGCGGCCGATTCGTTTGATCTGCGGGCGCGACCAGATCCATTTCGACGTGGCCGTCGCCGGGTTGAAGTAGTAGATCGCGCCGCTGGACGGGTCCCAGCCGCGCATCGCGTCGTTGACCGCTTTCTTCGCCGTGGCGTTCGGGGACAGCCAAATCTGGCCGTCCGCCACCGCAGTGAACGCGCCCGGCTGGAAGATGATGCCCGGAATGTTGTGCGGGAAGTTCGGGTTCTCCAAGCGGTTCAAAATCACCGCCGCGATCGCGACTTGCCCGACGTACGGTTCGCCGCGCGACTCGCCGTAGACGGCGTTGGAAATCAGTTTCATGTCGTTGGCCGAGACGTTGCGCCCGCCGTACGAAGCGGTCGGCGTGGACGAGACGGACGCCGTATGCTTGGAAGCCGCCGCCCGCCCTTGCGCGTACGGGTTGTATCCCCGTGAAGCCGCCACCAGTTTGGTGCGCGTCGCCGGCCCGACCTTGCCGTCGATTTTCATGCCGAACTTGTACTGAAAATTGCGGACCGCCCAATATGTACCCCATCCGAACGCTCCGTCGATCTTGCCCTTATAGTAGCCGATGTACTTCAATCTTCCTTGCAGTTCACGGACGTCGGTACCGGTGCTGCCCTTGACGAGCGTGCGGGTTGTGAACGCAGACTGGTAGGTGTTTGCGCCCGAACGCTCCAGATTCGGTTCGATCGCCACACAAGCCATGGCCGTCGCCACAGTGACCGCTGCCGCCAGCAACCTCCACTTTTTCCTCATAGTACCCCCTCCATCTGTGTGAAATCGGTGTCCTTGTCTTATTGTGGAGACGGCGGGGGAGAACTATCCAAGGAAAAAAAAGGGAGACCCCCAAGCCCCGGGGTTCTCCCTCTCTCGTCCTTAGACGAGGGTTTCGATATCGAATGCGTTCTCGTTGTCGCACAAGCAACGCTTGAAGCCTGTGTCGATCTGACCGCGAAAGTCGCGCGATCCGCGCAAGATGAACGACTCTCCGCAATTTTTGCAACGAATGTGAACCTTGACGCGGTCCGTTTGTTCCGGCATGGTGTCAACCTCCCACTGATCGCGAGTTTGCGCTCCCTGACTAGAGTTCCCGCTCAAATTGAAGTGATGACAACCAGTTTTCACGCGTCTCGGTCGAATTATACATCCCGCACATTCTCTTCCAACGGTTTAAAAGGCGATCTCTCCTGCGCTTGCCGCACTTTGCGCAGCCCGTTGATCCAAAGCCCCACCATAAACGGCACGGTCAACGCGACCAGCCAGGTCTGGTTGGAGATCAGCAGCGAATCATACGTGCTGTGAATCAACCACGGCGAACCGAACGCCAAGAGCCCGTTGATCCAGCGCTTGCGGGAGGTGTCGGCAAACTTCGCTTTGCCGAGATAATAGCCCATGATCACGCCGAACAGCGCATGACCCGGCACGGTGAACAGCGTGCGAAACGCCACGGCGTCCCAGCCGAGCGAGAGGACTTTGATGATGTTCTCCACCGTCGCAAACCCGAGCGACGCGGCGACCGCGTACACGATGCCGTCATACTCCTCGTCAAACTCACGGTGGCGAACCGCAAACCAATAGGTCAGCAGAAACTTCGACAGCTCCTCCACAACGGCCACCACCAAGAAGGTGTGCGCATACGGAGAAATCATATAGTTATCGACCCAATGAACAAAGTACATCACCGGCAACGCCGAAACCATCCCGACAAAAAACAACAACCCCACCAGCCGAAGCGGCTCGGTGTCGTATCGATCTCGAATATAAAAATAAGACAACAGGGCGAGTGCAGGTGCAACTGCACACCCGATCAAAAGAAATACGTTCAAGGCAGACCCCTCCCCATTGACTACATTCTTGTCCGACAGGGCAAACTCCTGCTTTGACACAGTGTGCAAGAGCAGGGCATAATATCCAAAGAAGTTCTGTATGCAACGCACGAGAGGTGGAACAAATTCGTGAAACATATACTTGTGATGACAACCGGCGGCACCATCGCCATGATCGAAGACCAAGAAACTCAGACGGTTCGTCCCGTCGCCAACGCAGCCGACCTGACGCAAGCCGTCCCGAAACTCGCCGAATACGCGCGCGTTTCAGTAGAAGCGTTCAGCAACGTCCCGAGCCCGCATTTGACGACCCGGATGATGAGCGAGTTGGGCCAAGCGGTGCTCACGCGCCTGCAGCGCGACGATGTGGACGGGCTCGTGATCACGCACGGCACCGATACGTTGGAAGAAACCGCGTATTTCCTCGACTTGATTCTCCCGCCGGGCAAGCCGGTCATCGTCACCGGCGCGATGCGCTCGTCCAATGAGCTGGGCGCGGACGGCCCGCTGAATCTGTTGAATTCCGTCCGTACCGCCGCTTCCACCGACGCCGTCGGCCAAGGCGTTCTGGTCGTATTCAATGACGAAATTCACGCCGCGCGCTTTGTCACCAAAACGCACACGTCGAATGTCGCCACGTTCCAATCCCCGACGGTCGGCCCGATCGGCTTCCTCGACAAGCGCACCGTCCAGATTCGCCACATCCCGAAACCGCACGCGCACATCCCCGTCCACGACCTCGTCCCCGAAGTCGGCCTGCTGAAGATGGCGGTCGGGATGGACGATCTCTTGATCAACTGCCTGCTCGACAACGGAGCCAAGGGCTTGGTGATCGAAGCGCTCGGCGCCGGGAACGTTCCGCCGGGCGTAGTGCCGGGCATCAAGCGCGCTCTGGCGGAAAACATCCCCGTCGTGCTCGTCTCCCGTTGCTACAACGGCATCGTGCAAGACGTCTACGGCTACGAAGGCGGAGGCAAACACCTGCTCGATCTCGGCGTGCTGTTCTCCAACGGACTGAACGGGCAAAAAGCGCGCATCAAATTAATGACCGCGTTGAAGGAAACACACGACGTGCAGGAACTCAGCAAATACTTCGACCTCGAATGATACCATATCTGCAAGCCGGTTGCCACCGCCGCGTGGCTGCCGGCTTTTTTTCTGCATGTTGAAAAACGATGGTGGGCAACGTAGGGAGCGAGGAGGTCTGCCATCATGAAATGCACGAAAAAAACACTGATCAGCCTGCTGCTGACCCTCGCCCTCCTGTTCGACGGCGGAAGCAACGCATGGGCGGCAACGGCTGCTGTTGAGCCGGAAGTCGATTCGCCCGAACAAGCGGAAGCCGGCGAATTCATGCCCGGTTTTGAAAAGGGCGAAGTGGAAAGCAGCGACGATGAAGCGATTCCCGCAGCGGCGCACAATCTGCATCACGGGCAGCGCGGCCCTTCGGTACGGCAGCTGCAACGCAACTTGGCGGTGCTTGGTTTTTTTAAATACCCGCACCAGACGACCGGGTATTACGGCTGGTACACCAAATCGTCCGTGAAACGCTTCCAGCGCGCCTACGGAGTTCCGGTCACCGGTACATACGGCCCGGCGACGCGCCATGCGTTGTCGAGAGCGTTGGTGAAACACCGCTTGGTCCACGATTCCTACCGCTACATGCACATCCGTTATAAATGGGGCGGCGACAACCCGAGCGGCTTTGACTGCTCCGGATTCGTCTACTTCATGTTCCACAAATTCGGCGTGCACATACCGCGCGCCACGGCAAATCAGATGTTTAATATGGGCAAGCGCGTCTACAAATCGCAATTGCAGCCGGGGGATCTCGTGTTTTTCTCGCTGGAGAACGGCCATCATATCTCGCACGTCGGATTTTACATCGGGCATAATAAGTTCATCTCCGCCACCAACTCGCGCGGCATCTACGTCTACTCGCTTTCCAACCGCTATTGGGCTCCGCACTACAGGGGCGCCCGGCGCGTGTACTGATTCGCGTAACCCGTTTGATAAAAAAGACCGCCGGCGCGAATGCCTGCGGTCTTTCTTCTTGTGCGTATCCATGCTCTATCTGTCGTATCTTCTTCTGCCCGTTGTGATGCGGATTTCTCTGCCGTTTACGTTGATGTCGATTCCGTAGTTCCAGTTATGTCGATAGTGATCCACGGCGCGGCGCACTTTGCGGTCGATGCGGTCCACCGCGTGCTCCACACGATCTTCGACGCAGTCCACCACGTGCTCCACGCGCTCTTCGACGCGGTTGACGATCGGACGCCAGGAGACGAACGTGCCGTGCGGCCCGAACGCCCGGCGCGCCCAACGGCCCCAGTCGAAGTAGTCGTGGTGCCACACGATCTTGCCGTTCTCGAAGCGGAATTCCGATTCGATTTCGCGGTGGCGCAAGCGGCCGGAGCGTGCGGAGCGGTATTCCAATTCCCAGCGGGCACGGCCGTGGGTTTCGGTTACGTCGAGGATGCGGAAGCCCAGCACGCGGGCTCTCTCGCGGGTGGAAACCACCCAGTTCAACATCGCGCGCGCGTCTTCGCCGTAGAGATCATCCAGAATGTCGTCCGAGTCGTGTACGTTCTCATGGTAGCAGTCCGACAGAGCTTGCACATCGTTGTTCTGAATCGCGGTAAAGAAATCGATCAACAATTGCTTGTTCGGATGCATGGGTTTTCTCCCTCTCTCATTGAAATTGTAGCGTCCTTCTACAACTCATTTTACATGAAACATTGTTACATTGAAAGAGGGGAAATCCAATTCATTAAAGTTTTTTTTCGATTTCATACGACCCTTGGGTCGGGCCGCCGACGATTTCAAAACCGTGCGTCTTCCAAAACTTGACGGCGACCGTATTTTCCACTTGCACGTGGCCTTGGATCACTTGGCAACCGAGGGTCTTGGCGTGCGCGAACATCTCGTGGCAGATGCCTGAACCGATGCCTTGGTCTTGCGCCGATTTGGCAAGCACCAACGCGCCCCAGTACATCGTGCCGGGCTTGTAGACCGTGTACGAGGTGTAGCCGATCGGGCGGCCGTTTTGCTCGATGATCAGCGACGTGCCGCTCGATTTGATCTGCTGCAAGATCATCTGGTCGGTGAGTTTGGTGCCCACCGACTTTTCAAACACTTCCCCCATCGTCTCCCGCGTCACTTGCAACAAAAACGCGTCGTCTCCCGGCTTTAACTCGCGAAACGAGACGGGCGGCGGGGATTTTTTTTCAGCGCGGGGTTTTGCTTTGGTTTTGGCTTGGACTTTCGTGTTGCGGGCCGGTTTGGACTTGCGCGGTTTGGCTGGCATGAAGGTCCCTCCTCAATCTGCTGTGCAGGCTGGCTCGTGCGTCACCTTCATGCTATTCAAAAACCCTCTCCTAAGAGAGGGTTTTTCCGCGCAATTGTGA
The DNA here is from genome assembly GCF_000714935.1 of Tumebacillus flagellatus. Taxonomy (GTDB): domain Bacteria; phylum Bacillota; class Bacilli; order Tumebacillales; family Tumebacillaceae; genus Tumebacillus; species Tumebacillus flagellatus. Next base: position 15,083 of record NZ_JMIR01000009.1, on the reverse strand, counting down.
GGCGGCTGCCGGGTCCAAAAACCACCGCACCGCCCCGTGTTCTTGTAAAAACGACGCCGGCACCCGTTCGCTCACAGCGCCTTCCAACGCCTGTTGCACGATCGCCGCTTTGCTTTCTCCGTTTGCCAGCACGAGCAGTTGTTTCGCATCGAGAATGTCGGCAAGACCCACCGTCAAGCCCCACTCGAACGCCGACTCCCCCGTGTAGTACGCCGCGGTCACTTGCGACGTCGACGGAGCCAACTGCACCCGTCGGGTGCGGGAAGAACGCGTACTGCCGGGTTCGTTGTACGCGAGGTGGCCGTTGAGCCCGATGCCGAGAATCACCAGATCGAACCCGCCTGCCTCTCGAATCGCCGCTTGATAGCGGCGGCACTCCGCGTCCAGATCGTCCGCCAGCGGATTCAGCGAGTCGATCTGGAAGTCCTGCACACCGCCCGGCTCATACACATGCTCGTCCAAAAACGCTCGAAAAAACGGCACGTTCGTTTCCGAGACCGTGCCGGGTTCATCGAGGGCAAACGCGCGGATGTCGGCCAGCGATACCCGTCCCTCGCGCACACAGCGCACCAACTCGCGGTACATCAACTTCGGCGTGTTGCCGGTCGCAAAGCAAATCACGGCGTTCGGCTTGCGGCGAAGCAGTTCCACGATCACGTCGGCCGCGTGACGGCTGGCTTCTTCCCATGTCGGATTTACTTGGATTTCCATCAGAGTCACTCCTTCTCTCGTGCTGGATTTGATATCCACAGTATACCGTATGCGGGGTTCTATTTAATAGTTGTAAGGGTAGTAATGGCTGCGCTGCGGACGTTACGGACGATCCGCAGCTTTCAGCAATTCGGAAACCGTCTTACACTCATACCCTTCCGCTTGCAGCTTGGAGATGATGCCGGGGATCGCTTTCATCGATTCGCCGCGGGAATCGTACATCGCGTGCAAGAGGATGATCGAGCCCGGTCGGACGTGCTGCACGGTGTAGTCGACGATCTTGTCGGCGGACGAGGCGATGTCTTCGTAGGAGTCCGGTTCGAGGTCCCACATGATCGTGGTGCGGTCGTGTTGCTTCAAGTAGTATGGCAGGTAGAGCAGTTTCTTCCCGTTGGGCGGGCGGAAGAGAATGTCGCCCTGATACCCGGCGTCGCGGAGGAGCGCATCCGTTTTTTCCACTTCGCTTGAGAGGTACGACGGAGATTTGAAGATCATGCGGTTGTGCGAATAGGAGTGATTGCCGACCTCATGCCCGGCTTGGATGATCTGCTTCGCTTCGCCCGGATGCTTCTCGATCTCTTGCCCGATCAGAAAAAACGTCGCTTTCACCCCTTTGGCGTCCAGCTCCTTGAGAATCTCGCCGGTGTGTTCGGGGTTCGGGCCGTCATCAAACGTGAGGGCAACGACTTTCTTCGTAGTTTCCACGCGCGGGACGAGTTCGCCGAACACTTGATAGGTGCGGGAATTCATCAGTTTGTACGTCGTCACGCAATAGATGGCGAGCAGCAGAACGATACAGAGCGAGATGATGCCGATTTTTTTCTTGTTCACCAAAAAACCCTCCTCATGGCTTTATCACACCACGGGAGGGCTTCGGATTCAATGACGGCAAGCTGATAAATTTGCTTTACTTGATGGTCAGTTGCTGCCCGGAAATCAAGGTGTTGCCTTGGTAGATCATCGTGTTGCCGTTGATTTGACGGATCGTCAGCGGCGCGGACGCGAAGTTTTGCAGTTTGCCGTAGGAGAACCGGTTGCTTGCGCCCGAGTCGTTGAGGTCGTACTTGGCGACGATAAACTCGGTGCCGTCGGTGCTTTTCACGACGATGCTGTAGTTGTCGTACTTGTTGATGAAAAACTGCAAGTTGTTCGTGCCGTCCTCCAGACGCGCCACTTGCGCCATCAAGCCCGCCGTGGAATTTTCGTCGTCGATTGTGCCGTCGCTGCGGAATTTGATGACGGAGGTGGAATTGTCTTTGAGATTCGTCAGTTCGACTGTCATGTTGTTGAAACTCGTCGGAGCGGCCGTCAGCGAATTCGCCGTCAACATCGTCATCGCGCCGGTCGACGCGGACGTGCGGATGCCGCTTGCGACAGTGTTCGGCGTGCCTTTGACGATGTTCAGGACTTGCGCGCGGGTCGCGGCGTCCTTCACCAAGCCCATGTGGTCTGCGCCGGAGAAGTAGAACGACGCGCCGGAAGAGCCCGGTTTCATCGCCGAAAACGACGGAACGGTGCCGTCTCCCTTGGTCATGACGTACTCCAAGTAGAACCAGTGGAAGATGTCTTTCATTTCCCAGTAGTTGTACGCGGTGATCGTGTCGACCGTGTCGCCGACGATGTGGTATTGCGTCACGCCCGGATACGACGTATCCCATTGGCTGTGGCGCTGATCCGCTTGCGCGGCCAGCGCTTGGTTCGGGTATTTCGCGTTCAATTGCGCGTGCGTGTAATTCGTGGCATGGCCGAGGATGTCGATGTACTGGTACGTGGAGCGACCCAGTTTGGCGTTGACTTGGTTGTTGTATTCATTCGACGGTGCCAGTTGGTAGACCGCCGGGGCGTTTTGCGCGATCGCTTCGCCCGTAGAGTTCATGAGAATCGGCACGCCGAAATTGTATCCGCCAAGCGCCAGCGCTTTCGAAGCCAGCGCCGCGCCGAGGTACGGCGTGCCGAGCGTTGTCACTTGGTCAAACTTGCCCGCCATCCCCGTTTGGTTCAAGAGATAGTCTTTCACGACGAGACCGCCCATGCTGTGCGCGACCGCTTGCACTTTCGTGGCACCCGACGCGTTCAGAGCTTCGTTGATTTTATTGGTGAGCGCGGTGTTTTGGCAGTGGTTGTCGAGACGCCAATCGTACGGGAAGCCGAACAGCGTCTTGCCCGGCACATAGCCCGCTTTGACGAGGTCGTTGATCATGTCGTTGTAGTACGACGTCATGCTGAGATGGATGCTGGAGACGTACGAGATGCCGTCAAGTCCGTAGTTGCTCGACACCGGCGAGATCGAAACGTCCGAATATTTGGCGACGACGTCCGTGCAGCCGGAGCAGGCGGGATTCAGCGAGAGGTTGTGCTTGATCGGCTCGTTGATCAACAGCGCGTCCCAGAGGCCGAACCACGTGAGGCTGCCATTGTTGTTCAGTTCGGTACCGCCAATCCCCGGAAAGAGGATCACCGGAATCGTGTTCGTCGAGAGATCCAGTTTGTAGTTCGACGTGGACGACCCGCTGTACGGCGTGACTTTGATGTAGTAATAGCCGGGGTTCAGGGTGTCTGAGATCGACTCGGGTGCCGTGCCCCAGTTCATCGAGGAATCGACCCAGTTTTGCGAAGCGTCGTACAGTACCACGTCGTAGTCGGTGCCCGTCGGGAGGTTGCTCAAGTTCAGCGCGAACGTCGAACGCAGCGGCACATAGATGCGGTAGTAGTCCACGTCGGCCGCGCTCGGCAAGTTGGCGTAAATCGTGTCGGACTTGCCGACTGCCACCGCCGTGTCGAACGTGTTGTTGTTTTCATAAGAATCAGAATTCAAAGCCGGCGTCGTCGAGCCGGTGACTTGCAAATCGTAAGAGTTCGAAGTGTTATAAGTGCTGTTGTACCCGACGACTTTCACGTAGTACCATTGGTTCGCCGTCACGGGCAAGTCGGTGATTACTTCATCGTAATTGCTGCCCCACATCGAGTAGTCGATCTGGTTGAAGTTCTGGTCGTATACATAGAGGTCGTAGTCGCACCCCGTCGGGATGCCGCCCAACCAGAAGCGGCCGATGCCGTTGTTGTAGAACTGGACTTTATAGAAATCGACGTCCGTGGAGCTGTCGATCTTGCCGAACATGTCGTCGCCCGTGATCACACGGTTCGCCGTGCCGAACGTGTTGTTCGATTCGGTTTCATACACGGAGAGGAGCGATTGCACCTGCCCGTCGGCGAGGTTCAGCGAGCTATGCGCTTCCACGCGACTCAGTTGCAAGTTGGAGTTGGTGACGTTGCCCTTGGCGTCCTGCTTCACTTGGACAACGAGGTCGCCGGTGTAAGACTCGGTCGCGGGCAGAGTGTCTTTTTTCTTGCCGGTGATTTTGACGTTGAAGCTGTAGAGGTCGCCGGGGGCGAGGCCGTCGAGTTTCAGCGTCTTGGCGGTGGCTTTCAGTTTGCCTTCATAGACGCTTTGCTTGCTGCCGCGCTTGGAGACCGCCAGTTCCACTTGCTGCCCTTTCTCCAACGTGCCCGTGTAGGTAAAAACCGCCTGCACACGTCCTTGGGCGCCCAACACGCTTTGGATCGTGAACGGCGTGTCGGTCTGCGCCGGAACCGTCTCCCCCGTTTGGGGCGCTTGCAACGTTTGCACCGCTTGCACGGTCTCTGTTGAAACCGTCGCTTGCGCAGCCGACGGGGTGCTGAGTTGCACTGGCAACACCGCAAGGGCTGCGATCAGAAGCGATGACGCAAGCTTCTGTACAAGTTTCATGAAATTCCCTCCCTTTATTCGTTTACCTTTTGTCACGACATTAGCATATATCTAAATATTTTAAACATCAAGTTCCAATGATAAAAAAAGAACGAGCCCGTCGAGAGCCCGTTCATTTTTCGTTCAGGGGTTAGATCATGTCTTCCGGCTTTACGTATTGATCAAATTCCGCTTCGGTGAGCAAGCCGGTCCGCAGCGCCGCTTCCTTGAGCGTCAATCCTTCGGCGTGGGCGAGTTTGGCGATTTTGGCGGCGTTTTCGTAGCCGATGTGCGGGTTGAGCGCGGTGACGAGCATCAAGGAATTGTGCAAGTTGTGTTCGATGCGCTCGACGTTCGGCTCGATGCCGACGGCGCACTTGTCGTTGAACGTGATCATCGCGTCCGCCAACAGCCGGACGCTTTGCAAGAAATTGTAGATGATCACCGGCTTGAACACGTTGAGTTCGAAATTGCCAAGGCTTGCCGCAAACCCGATCGTCGCGTCGTTGCCCATGACTTGCGTGACGACCATCGTCATCGCTTCGCTTTGCGTCGGATTGACTTTTCCCGGCATGATCGAGCTGCCCGGCTCGTTGGCGGGGATGGTGAGTTCGCCGATCCCGCTGCGCGGACCGCTCGCCAGCCAGCGCACGTCGTTGGCGATCTTCATCAAGTCGGCGGCGAGCGCTTTGAGCGCGCCGTGCGTGTAGACGACTTGGTCGTGGGACGTCAGCGCGTGAAACTTGTTGACGGCGGAGGAGAACGATTGATTCAGATAGAGGTTGATCTCTTCGGCGACGGCGTCTCCGAACCCGGGCGGCGCGTTGAGGCCCGTGCCGACGGCGGTGCCGCCGATGGCGAGTTCCTTCATCGAGCGCACGCTGTCGGAGATCATCCGCTCGCTTTTTTCCAGCATGTGCGCCCAGCCGGAGATCTCTTGGCCGAGCGTGAGCGGCGTGGCGTCTTGCAGGTGGGTGCGTCCGATTTTGATCAGGTTGGCGAATTGGTTGGCTTTCGCATCGAGGGTGGCTTTGAGCTTTTGCAGGGCGGGCAACAGACGGTCTTCCACGGCGAGCACGCCGGCGATGTGCAACGCGGTCGGAAACGTGTCGTTGGAACTCTGCGACCTGTTGACGTCGTCGTTCGGGTGCAGGCGGGCGTCGCTGCCGGATTGCTCCAACAGTTGATTGCCGCGGTGCGCGATCACTTCGTTGACGTTCATGTTCGATTGGGTGCCGCTGCCCGTTTGCCAGACGACCAGCGGGAAGTGCTCATCCCACCGCCCGGCGAGAATTTCGTCTGCAGAGCGAACGACGGCGTCGGCTTTCTCTTGGGAGAGTTTGCCGAGTTTGCGGTTGGTGAGAGCGGCGCTGCGCTTGAGGATGGCGAACGCGCGGATGACTTCGATCGGCATCCGTTCCGTGCCGATCGGGAAGTTTTCCACGCTCCGTTGCGTTTGCGCGCCCCAGAGTTTGTCGGCCGGGACTTGTATTTCACCAAGGGTGTCTCTTTCGATTCTGGTGTCCATGCGAGGGTCCTCCTCCTGTTTGCTCAAACAGATTCAGGATTTCCATTTCTCGTACGGTCAAAACTCACATTGCATAAAAATGCAAAAATAAGTATCATTACTACATCGTTTGAAGAGAGGTGCGCCATGATCAAACTGAAGACCACGGAGCCGATGGATGCCTTTTTGCAGTCGGATCGGTACGTTGATTTTGACAACGCCGCGATTCAGGAATTGGTTCGAGAGCTTCAATCAGGGCAGAGCGAGACGGAACTCGTGCGCGACATCTATGAATTTGTGCGGGATCGAATCGCACACTCGTGGGACATTCAAGCGACCGATGTGCAAGCGACCGCGTCGGAGGTGCTTCAGAACGGGCACGGCATCTGTTATGCCAAATCCCATCTGCTCGCGGCGCTCCTGCGGGCGGCGGGGATTCCGTCGGGTTTTTGCTACCAGCGGCTGACGTTGTTTGACAAGCCGGAGGACGGGCATTGCGTGCATGCGCTGAACACCGTCTACCTGAGCGAACATCAGAAGTGGATTCGTCTGGATGCGCGCGGAAACAAACCGGGAGTGGACGCCCGGTTTTCGCTGGACGAGGAGAAGCTCGCCTTCCCCGTTCGCAAAATCTATGACGAGGTGGACTATGAGACCAACTTCGCCGTCCCCCCTGCTCCCATCACCGACACGTTGGAAAGCTTTCGTGACGGCAACGGTTTGGAGATGTACCTTCACGGACTGCCCGCCGCTTTATAGAGTCAATACGATGTCCTGTTCGCTATGAAAATGCACGTTCACAGCCTCCCTCTGCATTCTAAGAAAAAAACCGCTCGCCTCCAGGAAGAGGACGATTGCGGTTTTTTATTTGCTTGCTCCTCGCTGCGAAAAACACTCGCGCAGAGCTTGCAGTTTGCCTTCCAAGCGGGCTTTCAAGTTCATCGCCCACTCCGGGCCGGATTCGAGGCGCACGACGTCGAGCAATTTGGCGAACATCAACAGTTGATGGAAGCGCAAAAACATCGGGAGATGCGCGGCGTCTGCGGGAAGGAGTGTTTTTTTCGTACGGTAGCCTTGGAGGAAGGCGCGGATGCGCGGGTCCTCCTCGTCTGCTTCTGCGCCCGCGACGTACAAGTCGCGCAGAGCAAACGCGATGTCGGCGGCAAACCAATTGCAGGAGCAGCCGTCAAAGTCGAGAATTTGCAACTCCCCGTCTTCGCGCCGGATCAGGTTGTCGAGTTCGAAGTCGAAGTGGATCATGCCGAAGTTGTCGTCGGTGCGCGGGAGGGAGCGCAGCCACGTTTCGAGGCGGGTCACTTCTTGCAACGCCGCCGTTTCCTCAGCGGGCAAAGCAGCTTTGGCGAGCGCCAGTTGCTCAAAGCAGGTCTTGCGCCGACCCGTCTTGGCTTGATCGGTGTCAGCGTCTCGCGGCAGGCGTTCGCACTCGGCTTCATATTGACTTGCAACTTGGTGCAGACGCCCCATTGCCGCTCCCCAGCGGGCGAACCCGGTTTCGTCCAAGTCTTCCAGCTCCGGATGCTCGCCGTGCAAGTACGTAAACACCACCGCGTGAAACACGCCGAGCGAGCTGTCGCAAGTCTCGATCTCACGCCCTGCTTTTGATGCGACCGGCTGATGAACGGGTACATCCCGCTGGGCGAGGAAGTTCAAGAACGCCAACTCCGCTTCGATCTCCTGCAAACTTCGCTCGCTCTCGTGGCTCAAGCGCAAGATGAAATCCTGCCCGTCCCGCTGAAACTTCAAGATAACATTCTGCGAAGCGCGCACGAAGCGAATCGTGCCCGCGTCATACCCCCAGCGCTCCAGCAGTTGCGGCACCATCTCAGCATCCGGCCCCGCCTCCCCTGTCGCTGCAAAAAAACGCACCATTCCCGCCAGCGTCATCATCATGCGAATTCGTGCCCTCGTACTTTCGCGTAGACTTTGGTGTTGGTCAGCGTCTTGCCGTCCACGATGTCGAGGCTTTCGTTGCGCAGGATGCCTTCCAGCGTGTACCCGAGACGCTCCGCCACCGCCGCGCTGCGGACATTGCGCTCGTCGCAACGGATCATGAGGCGGTTCGCCTGCAAATGGCTGATCGCAAACTCCTCCAGACCGCGGACCGCTTCCGTGACAAGTCCCTGCCCTGCGTACTTGGTGCGTGCCCAATAGCCGATTTCAAATAGGCGCCCCTCCCAGTCCAAACGGTGCAATCCGGTGCTGACCACCAATTCGCCGGTGTCCTTATGAAACGCCAGCAAGCGCAAGTCCGAACGTTGCAAAAACTTCACGTGCGCTTCCCGGATGTTAAGCTCCACGTCTGCTTCCGTCTGGTCGAGATGCGCGAAGGGCATCCACGGTTTTAATTCTTCCAAGCTCTCCAGAATGGATTGATAGACTTCTTTGCCGTCGCCGGGCAGCGGCAAGCGCACGAGCAGTCGCTCCGTTTCGAAGCGGTCGGGAAATTCCATCAAGATCGGATGTGTAGGTTTGGTTGTCATGTGATCGTCCTCTCTCGGATAAATGGTAAGAGTTTCCGCTAGTATAGGGGATTTTTTCCTGTTCGGCAATAGAAAAAACCGCTCTGCTCTCGTGGCAGGGCGGTTTTTACATGATCTTATACACGATGCCGTGCTGGTTCGCCCACTCGCAGAGTAAACGGTGCGCGGCGGTGCGTTGCGGTTTTCGAACGTGGTACGACGTCAAGAAACGCAGCCGACGGGTGTAGATGGTGAGCCGGCCTTCCTTGAGCTTGATTTCGCGGATTTCATCCGTACGGTAGAAGTGCAGCGGCGAGTTGCCGATCTGGATGTACTCGTCCTCGATCACCACGTCTTGCTGACGGTCGAACAGGAGCCCGATGAGAACCAGGATCACGAAGGTGACGATCATGGAAATGTAAGACGGCACGTGATCTGCGTGCGTCCACTTCATCAGCAGTTGGTCGATATCGCTCTGGTAGATATTATGTAGGAGCTCCATCGCCGCCAACACGATGACCATGAGCATCGAGGAGCAGGTAAAGCTGTTTTCCAGCTGCGGGTCGGGTGAAGTTGGTTTTTTTCCGAACATGGCAGTTCTCCTTGAGAAGTCGGTGTTACTTGGTATATACGGGGAAGTTCGGAAAAAGTTTCAAGATTTCATGCCGTAGCTCTCTTGCCAGTAGAAGTTCAAAATCACCGTTTGCAGCGGGAGGTCGGTGGATTTCGTTTTGATTTCGACGACGTCGAAGCTGTATTGGTTGTCCTCCGTGCGGTCGAGGTCGACGGCGTTCGCTTCATAACCCGCCTCCGCGCTTCCGAGCGAGATCGCCATGACCCTTGGGGTGATCGCGTAGGTGTGCGGGAAGTTCCCCAGCTCAACCGGTTGGCCTGCAAATTCGCTGGCGGCGGCTGTGCGATTGGGGAACACCGTCCCGAGATGGCGCAGCGCACAACCCGCGCACCCGCCGTCTCCAAGCAAATTCAGGTATTGCTTCGGGTCCTGCGGGGACACGAGACGGATGTTCATCGAGCCGTCAGTTGCGAAGGAGGCTTTCTGCACGTTCCAACCCTTGGGACCTAAAAAAAGCAAACTGTGCACGTTGTCCCCCTCGTTCACCCAGTACGCCGCAAGTTGATTTGCCAGAGCGGGCGGGACGGTGAAATGGATGGCGGAAATCGGTTGGAGCGGTTTCAGGGAGAGCACTCCTTGGCCGCTGACCAGTGCGTGTTCGGCAGGGACTGGCGTGAGCGGTAAAACGGTGGGTGTATTTTCCTCGTCGAGGAGCAGAACGTGATCCACGTCGGTGTTGGTTGGGGCCGGTGCGGTTTTTTCCGGTGCGGACGGTGGATTGTCGCTGGGTTGAGAGGCGGGAGTTGCCGCGGGCCTTGCGGGCGTTGAGGTGGACGCCGTCGTCGCGTTGGACGAACAGCCCGCACAAAGTACAGCAATTGTAAAAAGCGCGAGTAAATACTGCTTCATGGAATACCTCCAGAAACAGCATACCGCGCCTGTAACAAACTGGCAAGACGAGGAAAAAGTTTGCCTACTTCGCATTCGGCTCCGTTTCAAAGTCGATGGCGTCTTGCCCTTTAAACTTCAGCTTTTGATCGCGGAGGTAGTACACATCCTCGTCCGGGTAGTGCGCAACGTCGCCGATTTCGTTCGTGCCGACGTCGAGGATCTCCAACAGGGTCTCGCCGGTGTTGAGGAACGTATGCGCGATTCCTTGTCCTGCAGGCTTCGCGATGAAGTCGCCCTGTTTCACCGGATACTCCTCCCCGTTCCAGCGCAGCGTCCCCGAGCCTTGCAAGATCAGAAAAAACTCCTCCTGAAGCGAGTGGCTGTGATAGACGGTGCTGGTCGCACCGGGTTCGAGGCGGTCGATGTTCACGTAGATTTTTTGACTTCCTGCGGCTCCCCCGAGATAGAGCGTGCTGATTTTGCCCATGAAGTCGTCGAAGTGTTCGCTGAATTCACCGGGAAGGTTTTGAAGGTTCATGATGTTTGCCAAGTATGAAAGTCCTCGCTTTCGAGTGAAATATCAGTCCCTATTATTTCACACTTTTCAAAAAAGTAAAATGATCACCGTTACGAGTCTTCGTGGATGTGGCTGTGGTGTTTTTTTGTTTTTGGAGTGGGGGTTTTTGGAAGGCTTCTTGCGTGTGAGTGTAGAAGTTTCATGATCGAAATGAAGATTTTCGGTTTTCGATTTAAACGAGAGGGGACAACTCGGAGATGTTAGCACTGACAGCGGTTGCGATGGCGTGCGGGTTGATGGATTTGCTGGCGATTGCGCGTGGATGGGAGAAGGCGAGGTATGGGTGGAAGCCGGGAACGATGGTTGTGATCCTCCTGCTGGCGGTGCTCGGGGCGGATTTTGGAGACGCCTTGGATCGGTGGTTGCTGGCGGGATTGGTGCTGTCGCTTGCGGGGGATGTTTTTTTGGTACTGCCGAAGGAGAGGTTTCTCTCGGGATTGCTTGCGTTTTTTGCGGCGCATGTTTGTTACATGGCGGCTTTTGCGCCGGGGCGCGGGGGTTCCTTGCAGGGGTTGGCGGAGCATCAGGGGATCGTCGCGGGGGTGTTGGCCGCGTTTGGAGCGGTGTATTTTTTTCTGCTGGCAAAAGGGGTTTTGCGCTCCGGCGGTCGGGGTCTGCTCGTGGCGGTCGCCTGCTACATCCTCGTCATTCTCGGCATGGTTTGGCGGGCCGCCACGTCGGGCGACGCGTGGATTTTCACGGGAGCGGTGCTGTTTATGATCTCGGATTCCGTGCTCGCGTGGAATCGATTTGTGAAGGGTTCGCGGGTGTTTGAAGTGCTGGTGATGGTGACGTACTATGCGGCGCAGGTTCTGTTGGCGTGGTCTGTTTCTTGATGGAACGTCCCCGTTATCGAAAACTCGAAAGCAAGCTATGCTATTTCGCTATTTCTCAAAGCCATTCGGGAAGCGCAACCGGGCGATGTCCTCGTCGTCGACGTCAAAGGCGACATGTACCGAGCGATGACCGGCGACTTTATCCTTGGGATGGCGCAAACCTTGGGCATCGCGGGCGTCGTCGTCGATGGCGTCATTCGCGATGTTCGCGGCTGCAAAGCGCTGAACTTCCCCGTTTTCTGCAAAGGAACCACGGTGGCCCCCTGCGGCAAAGCCGGGATGGGCGAACTCCATGTTCCGATTTCGTGCGGCGGTGTTTCCATCTCCCCCGGTGACCTCATCGTAGGCGATGCGGACGGTGTCGTCGTCATCCCGCAGACGATGGAGAACGAAGTTTTGGAAAAAGCGCTGGAGCGCATGAAGTCGGAAGAGCAACGCGTCGCGAAGGTCTCCGGCAAGCGCGAAGAGATCCTGCGCTGCATCGACAACATGCTCTCTAAGTAACACAAAAACTCCCTTTCCTCTCAGGAAAAGGGAGTTTTTTCGTCCGAATCTTATCTCTTAGGACACGCTTGCCGTCTGCAACGAAGAATCTTCGCTCAGACCCAGCGTCTTCGCCGTGGAGGCATGAAGTTCGCGGATCAGGTCCGGGTTCTTCAGCAGGGACACGCCGTAAGACGGGATCATTTCCCTGATCTTCGGTTCCCATGCTTTGAGCTCTTGCGGGAAGCATTTCTTGATCAGTTCAAGCATGACGTGAACGGCTGTCGAAGCACCCGGAGATGCGCCGAGCAGTGCCGCAATCGAGCCGTCCGCCGCGCTGACGACTTCCGTACCGAATTGCAGCGTTCCTTTGCCGTCAGCCGTGTCTTTAATAACCTGTACGCGTTGGCCTGCAACGACGATATCCCAATCTTCGCTCTTGGCGTTCGGGATGAACTCGCGCAGTTCTTCCATGCGCTTTTCCTTCGACAGCATGACCTGCTGGATCAGGTACTTGGTCAGCGGAACGTTTTTCGCGCCGGCTGCCAGCATCGTGAAGACGTTGTTCGGCTTCACGGAGCCCAACAAGTCAAACATGGAGCCGGTTTTCAAGAACTTCGGAGAGAAGCCTGCAAACGGGCCAAACAGCAGCGATTTTTTGTTGTCGATGTAACGAGTGTCAAGGTGCGGAACCGACATCGGCGGAGCGCCGACTTTCGCTTTGCCGTAGACCTTCGCATGATGCTGCTCCACAACTTCCGGGTTGTTGCACACCATGAAGAGGCCGCTGACCGGGAACCCGCCGATGTGTTTGCTTTCCGGAATCCCCGACTTTTGCAGCAACGGCAGACTGCCGCCGCCGCCGCCGATGAACACGAACTTCGCCGTGTGGCGTTCGACCGCGCCGGTGTTGACGTTGCGCACTTTCAATTCCCACGAGCCGTCGGCGGCACGCTTAATATCATCTACACTATGTTTAAACTTCATCTCTACATCTTGCTTCTTCAGGTGATCGAACAAGATGCGAGTCAAAGCTCCAAAGTTAACGTCTGTACCAGAATCGATTTTGGTTGCCGCGATCGGGTCGTTCGAGTCGCGACCGTTCATGATCAGCGGAATCCATTCTTTCAGTTTTTCCGTTTCATCGGAGAATTCCATCCCTTCGAACAGGGGATTGTTCGAGAGTGCTTCGAAGCGTTTTTTCAAAAACGCGACGTTCTCTTCCCCTTGCACCATGCTCAGATGGGGCAGCGGCATGATGAAGTCCTTCGGGTTTTGGATCAGGTTGCGGTTGACCAGATAGGACCAAAATTGCTTGGACAGCTGGAACTGTTCGTTGATTTTGATCGCTTTGGTGATATCTATGGATCCATCCGGGTTTTCGACGGTGTAGTTCAGCTCGCACAGGGCCGCGTGACCTGTCCCTGCGTTGTTCCATTCGTTCGAACTTTCTTCACCAGCGCTTCCGAGCTTCTCAAACACGGTAATTTTCCAGTCCGGCACCAGTTCTTTCAGGAGAGTGCCGAGCGTCGCACTCATGATCCCTGCACCGATTAAGATTACGTCTGTTCCAGTTTGTCCACTCATTTTAACCATCCTTACACATTAAGATTTACAGAAAGGAGGCGGGCGGTCCTTGCTCAGCACACAGCAAGCCAGGGCGCGTCCTGGAAACACACCTTTTCTGGATCAATTATAACCTCGTAATAGTGTAACACTATTTTCGTAGATAGAAAATGATTTTTACAGCATATGGAAAAAGTATTTTTTCCCGTAAATCTTTCTATCTCTACAATAACAAAGAGCGGATTGAATCGCCCGCTCCTCAAGAATTCTATGCGTTTGTTGACGGCGGTTAGGCGAATGCTAGTGTTCTTTTTCGACTGTTTAGTGCAAAATCCTCGTATTCCCGAGCGGAAACCAAGGTTTCTCAAGCACCGCCGCAAACAAATCGTGCTGCGGAATTTCTTGGTGTAATGAAAACACCCCGTGAAACGTCTATTTTTTGATATCCTAGATCAAAGTAGTTCGAGGAGCGGATCATCGTGGTGAGGAAACAAAGAACGAAACGTAGATTTTTTATTTCGCTGGTGCTCGTAGCTGGGGTCATTTTTATCGGGGTGGCCACTTGGAATTTATTGCCTTCCCAGAGTCCAACACATACGATAGAAGCATCTGTGCCGGTCGATGATCCTTTCCACGTACCAATCCATACGAAGACGAAAGCACCCGCCTCTGCAACCCTTCCCCCGGCAAATGCACCGGAAGAAGCTGACATCAGTGCTGGCAATCCTTACCGAGATGCGGGAATCTATTACCCTAAGGAATTCGAAGCGTTTTTCAAAAAGTTACAACAGATGGTTCAAGAAGAGAATCACGAGGCCGTAGCAGATTTATTGAGGTTCCCTTTGCGTGTCAATGATTCGGGAAAAAATTACAAGAACGCAACACGAGAGGAGTTTCTCAATCAATATGATGAAATCATGACGACTCGGGTAAAAACAGCTTTGATCAACCAAAAAGCAGAAGACCTCTTTGTGAATGACCGTGGAGTAATGGTGGGGCGCGGTGAAATCTGGATCAATGAAGTTGTACATACAGACGAAGACCAACAGCTCGTTCAGGATGTAGACGGGAACCAACACCCGATCTTCACGATCAACGCGATCAACGAAATCACCGATTGATGCAAAGGGCAGGAACCGCGAGTGACGGTTTCTGCCCTTTTTTATGGAATGGACGGTAGCCCACAATGTCTCTTATAATCCCGCAGCTTCCATCTCTCTGAGCACCGCTGCAATGCGAACCTGCAACAACTTGCACTCGGTTTCCGTTCGAGTCGAGAGCATTTCTAGAAGTTCGTCAATCGGTTCCAAAAGCCCGTTTTGCCGGAAGATTTCCGTTGCCCGCTTAATCAGCTCACAGGCAGCACTCGTTTTATTTCGTGCCAACAGAAGGTACGCAAAGTTTTTGTACGCCCTCCCTCTCTCCGGGTGCCCTTGTGGTGCAATCCGTAATGCATCCGCTACATATCTCCTTGCGTCTGCAAAAAAAACAGCACCATCATCCGATGCCCAGTAGTTGATCAGGCTTTCCTCTGCCCGACTGTTTAGATTCGAGACCACACGAATCAGAGAGAGGTGGTTGATCAATTCCTCCAAGTCCAATTCAACTGTCAAATCATGACCGTACTCGCGCTCCATGTTTGTCCGATCTACTGGATTGATTCTGTTGAGTGAATGACCACATCTCATGCATCACTCGCAAGGCACTTTGACAATCGTTGTGGGACTCGTA
>NZ_JMIR01000008.1 GCF_000714935.1 Tumebacillus flagellatus | reverse complement strand
GGGATTCGAACCCGCGACCCTCGCCTTGGCAAGGCGATGCTCTACCCCTGAGCCACTTCCGCACGCAAGGAGGCGTGCGTCCCGCGTTGCCGCTCGGATGGCGGCGTTCTTAGCGGGGCTACCTTCGTCCCACGTTGCCGCCAGGACGGCGGCGCTGTTAGTGGGGCTACATCGTTATGGTGAGCCATGAAGGACTCGAACCTTCGACACCCTGATTAAAAGTCAGGTGCTCTACCAACTGAGCTAATGGCTCGTACTGCTCGCCATGAGAACTACTCTATGAGAAAGAAACTTAACCGGTGCACCGCGTCTATCTCTCGGCGACAAGAACTAATATACCACCCGCATCGCAAAAACGCAACCCCTCTTCTCCAGAAAAAAATCCCCGCAACCGCCTCGCAGGCAGCAACCGGGGACTTTTTTTCCAAAACCTCAGCGAAACCTTACACCGTGATTTCCTTCACGCCTTCTGCCGGAATGATCAACGTCGGCTCGGTCTTCGCTTGAATTTCTTCGACCGTATGACCCGGCGCCACTTCCACCAGCTTCAGACCTTCGTCGGTCACGTCGATGACAGCGAGGTCCGTGATGATGCGGTGCACAACTTTCTTGCCGGTCAACGGCAGCGCGCATTGCTTCAGGATCTTCGCGTCGCCGTGCTTGTTCGTGTGCTCCATCGTCACGATCAAACGCTTCGCTCCGTGCACGAGGTCCATCGCGCCGCCCATGCCTTTGACCATCTTGCCCGGAATCATCCAGTTCGCGAGGTCGCCTTGCTCCGAAACTTCCATCGCGCCCAAGATCGCGATGTCGATGTGCCCGCCGCGGATCATGCCGAACGACTCCGCAGACGAGAAGTACACAGAACCCGGAATCGCCGTGACGGTTTCCTTGCCCGCGTTGATCAAGTCCGCGTCCAGCTCTTCTTCCGTCGGGTACGGCCCGATGCCGAGCAACCCGTTCTCCGATTGGAGGACCACGTCAAGACCCTCCGGAATATGGTTCGCCACCAAGGTCGGAATCCCGATCCCGAGGTTGACGTAGAAGCCGTCTTGAATTTCTTGTGCTGCTCGTTGCACGATTTGGTCACGAGTCAATGCCATGTCTTCCAGTTCCCCTTTCTTCTCTCCGCTTCTTAGCCTTGACGCACGGTGCGGCGCTCGATGCGCTTCTCAAACGATCCCTGCACAACGCGCTGCACATACACGCTCGGCGTGTGGATGAAGTCCGGGTCGAGCGTGCCCACCGGCACGATCTCTTCGACTTCCGCGATCGTGATCGCACCCGCCGTCGCCATCATCGGGTTGAAGTTTTGGGTGGTCTTGCGGTAGATCAGGTTGCCCATCTCGTCCGCGCGGAATGCTTTCACCAACGAGAAATCCGCTTTCAAAGCTTTCTCCAAGATGTACTCCTTGCCGTCGATCACACGGGTTTCCTTGCCTTCCGCCACCGGCGTGCCGACGCCCGCCGGAGTGAAGAACGCCGGAATCCCCGCGCCGCCCGCACGGCAACGCTCCGCCAACGTCCCTTGCGGAACCAGTTCCACTTCCAGTTCGCCGGAGAGGAATTGACGCTCGAATTCCTTGTTCTCTCCCACGTAGGAAGAGATCATCTTCTTGATTTGGCGGTTCTGCAGGAGCAAACCGAGGCCCCAGTCGTCAACGCCGCAGTTGTTCGAGATGACGGTGAGATCCTTGACGCCTTTGTCACGCAGCGCGAGGATGAGATTCTCCGGAATGCCGCAAAGACCGAAACCGCCGACCATGAGAGTCGCGCCGTCTTGGATGTCTGCAACGGCATCCACTGCGCTTTGGTAGACCTTGTTGATAGCCAATGAAAGTACCTCCTTCTATCTGCTACCTTCCAACCAACGGACGGTAGGAAAATCCAATGAATACGGATACAAGTTAATTATAAGAAAAAACGCCCCCGGTGAAAACACCGAAGGCGTTTTTTGTGAGAATTGACTAACGGTTGCCGCGCACGCGGATGAAGACCAACGTGTTGTTGCGGGAGCGCAAGAGCACAAACCCGGCATCGCGCAAACAACGAACCGCCGGCTCGACGCGTTCCCCGACTTGCAGGAACCGGTCGCACTGGCGCGCGTTGCCGATGACCGTGACAGACGTGATGCGGCGGCCGCGCTTGATCGTGCGACGGAACGTGATCGTCACGATGTCCACACGGCGGCGGCGACGGTTGCCGCTCCCGACGCCGCTGATGCGAATGGTGTTGTTGGAGCCTTGGCGGGTGATCGCGATTTGGTTCGCGCTTTGACGAACGTTGCCGCCGATCGCCACGCCGTTTTGGGAGAGGAATTGGTTCGTGAACGAGAGGTTGTTGGAGTTGGTGGAGATACGAAGAGGCATGCTGACACCTCCTTTCAAACTTTGCTTCTATTAAGAGATGCCAGTGGAGTTCCCAGAGCCACGGACAAGTATGGAACCGCACGAAAAAAACAGCCGGTGTCCCGCTCCCGGCCGTTTCCTAGTCCTTGGTCTTCAGCATTTCCAGCTCAATTTGCTCCATCTCTTCCTCGTCCAACGGCGCGTTCAACCCGATGTTCAGCGTCCCGCTCATCTCCTCGATGTGCAGAGAGTGGACGTGGTAGACGACTTTTTTGATCCGAAGCGTCCGCTTCTTCTGCGCTTCCAGTTCGCGGCGCAGCTCGGCGTTTTCACACTGGAGGGCGAGGAGGCGGGCTTCCAGTGAGCGAATCGCTTCCCAGACGTTCCACACCGGTCTTGTCGCCTCCTTTTTTCTTTTCTCCGTGTCCTTTGGGCGTGATGATGAAGTTTTTGCCGACGTTGAGCAACGCGTTGTCCATGTTGATGACTTTCAACGACTGGAGATCAAAATAGACTTTCATTTGTGGATCACGATCTTTTTCGTCAAAAAATCGAAGACATCGTCGTCAGAAACGGCATACTTCGCGCCGAACACCTCGTTGCGGTCCCCCACGACCTCCCCGAGCCCGTAGTTTTGATTTTCTCTGGCGCGCACCACGGTTTGGATCGTCGGGCCGATGGTGATAAACGATTTGTCGAACGTCATGGATTTTATGAAATTCACATTGATTTGCACAGGTCTCACCTCAACATACTGGGAAGTTGGGTAATCGAGATCTCGCGGGACGGCGCATCCATCATGTCCTGGTCGTCAACTCTGGCTTTGACGTTGCGCTGCCGGTTAAAGTCCCCGATGATTTGCCCGTACCCTTGGTTGTACTTCGCGTTGTTCTTCCAATCATGCAACAGGTTCTGCCCGACGTTGAGAGCCGATGCGTTTTCCACGTTGTTGACCTTAATGCTGAAGATGTTGATTGTGAAAGCCAACTCGGACCCTCTCCTCTCTGCCCCGTCTCCTACAGCCTATGTGCAAGCGCCCACTTCGGTGACACGTCACTCCGCGTGAAACCCTCGCATACACTGAAGCGAGGTACCGAAAGGGGGACGACCTGAATGAAGCGCCAAGATCTGAAAAAATGGGAAGACCAAGCACGGCGCTTTTTTGGCAACGATTTTTGGGAAGACATCCTGTCTGTGTTGCCGGATTCAGAAACCTCCTCCGTCAACCGTTCGAACGATGTCGTTTCTCATCATCCCCCCAACCAATCCGTCGCCCGTCCCAAACCGCCCGCTCAGCCGGCGATCGATGTGTGCAAAACAGACAAACAGTACCTCGTCCTCGTCGAACTGCCCGGTCTGCGCAACGTCGACGACATCGAGGTCTACATGCACGGCGGTCAACTGTTCATCACCGGCACCGCCGCAAGCCCGTATGACCGTCACAAGTCGCTCCTTTCCGAGCGGTTCAAGGGCGATTTTAAACGAATCGTGTCGCTGCCGGAACCGATCGAGGAAGATAAAATTGATGCGCGCTACGTCAACGGAATTTTGGAAATCCGCCTGCCGTTTCGTTCTCGCCCCAAAGAGCCCAAGAAGCGAATCCGCATCGAAACCGATCCATAAAAAAATCGTCGAGGCCGTTTCGGCTCGACGATTTTTTGTTGCACGGCCCGCTACACCACGCTGCCGTGCGCGATCGGTTGGTCCACCGCATCCGTGTCGTTTACGATGGTGGTAAACCCAAACTGAAAGTCTGCGTCGCCGTTGATCTCGCCCGATCCGTAGTTTTGCTTGCTGTACCCGTTCCAATCCTGTAAGAACAACGGACCTACGTTGAAGTATCCTTTGTCGATCGTGTTCACTTTCACAGCCAAAACGTTGATGCCGCCAATCATGCCTATCTCCCCCTCTTCCTGCCTAAGATACGCCAAAAAAGCGCCGTGTGTGCACACGGCGCTTCCCTACACTGTTATGGGTGGGATAGGCTCGAACCATTTGAGTGATGATTCTGGTGGCTCGGGACGGAATCGAACCGCCGACACGAGGATTTTCAGTCCTCTGCTCTACCAACTGNGACTTGAACCTTCGACACCCTGATTAAAAGTCAGGTGCTCTACCAACTGAGCTAATGGCTCGCAGTCTCACCGTCACCGGCGTGTTTCTCGCGGGAACAGGTGTTACTATACCACGAGCCAAAGCGCGGGTGCAACCCTTTTTGCGTGGGAGTTTCAGGGGGTTTTAGCAGAGTTGCCGGTTCCATGCCGCAATCAGGAGTTTCGTGATCGGGCCGGGGGTTCCGTGATGGAGCGGTTTTTTCTCCATCGAGACGGCGGGCAGGATGCCGGTGACGGAGCTGGTCGTGAACGCTTCCGTCGCGGCGGCGAGATCGTCGAGCGTGAACCGATGCTCGCGGGTCGGGATGCCGTGGGCGCGTGCGGTTTGCAGCGCCCATGCGCGCGTGATGCCGGGGAGGATGCCCGTTTCGAGGCTCGGCGTCCACAGTTCGCCGTTCACCGCAAAAAACAAATTGCTGACCGCCCCCTCCGCCACAAATCCGTCCTGCGTCAGTTGAATGCCCTCTCCCCCGCCGCGCGCTTCGAGTTCGGCGTACGCGAGCAGGGAGTTCAGGTAGTTCAGCGATTTGACGCGCACGGGAGTTTCCGGCGTGCTGCGGCGGGTTTGCAGGACGAGCAGGTCGCGGCCGGTTGCGTACGTTTCGGCGCTCGGCAGGACCAGCGGTTTGGCGTAAATCACCAAAGTCGGCGTCTCGCACGATTTCCCGCTCGGGCCGAGCACTCCTGGTCCGCGAGTGATTGAGAGCCGGACGTAGGCTTCCGGCAGGTTGTTGGCGCGGACAGTCGCTACGAGGAGATCGTGGAGTTCAGAGGAAGACCACGGAAGGGAACGCACTTGCGCAGATTGACCCGAAACGTCATCGTCAGCCTCGTGCTGTTTCCAAAGCGAGATGTCCCGTGCCGATTCGCAAAGCCGCTCATAATGCGCCTCCCAAAACATCGGACGCCCGCCCACGGTGCGCATCGTCTCAAAGAGACCCGCGCCGTAGAGAAAGCCGTGGTCGAGGACGGAAACTTGCGCTTCCTCGACGGGTACGATTCGACCGTTTAGACAGACGTGCATGCGATTCCCGCCCGTTCTATGAAGTTGCGCAACATCGACTTGCCGTGCTCCGTAAGGATCGCCTCCGGGTGAAATTGCACGCCCTCGACCGCCAACTCCCGATGGCGCAACCCCATAATCTCGCCCTCCGCCGTCCACGCCGTAATCTCCAGACACTCCGGCAGCGTCTCGCGCTCCACGATCAACGAATGATACCGGCACGCCGTCAACGGACTCGGCAGGTCGTAAAACGTCGTCCGCCCGTCGTGATGGACCGGAGACGTTTTTCCATGCATCATCCGCTCGGCGTGCACGACGCGCCCGCCAAACGCCTGCGCGATCGCCTGGTGCCCCAAACACACGCCAAACAACGGAATCCGCCCTGCAAAGTGGCGAATCGCCGCAAGCGTAATGCCCGCTTCGTTCGGCGAGCACGGCCCCGGCGAGAGGATCAACACCTCCGGGTTCAACGCTTCAATCTCTTCCAATGTAATCTCGTCGTTCCTTTGCACGAGCAACTCATGCCCCATCTCGGTCAAGTACTGGACCAGGTTATAGACAAAGCTGTCATAGTTGTCGATCATCAAAATCACAGGAAAAAACGCCCCTCTCCAGCAGGTAAAAACTGATCGGCAAGCGCCCGCCGCATTCCGGAAATCCTATGGGTCGTGAGGTGAAACACATTGGGCTTTCTCAAACAGACAACTCTCGTTTCCCTGACGACGACCCTGCTTCTGTTTCCTCCGCATCCAACGTTTGCAGCCGTTCCCGACGTAGCCATGATACCACAAAATCCGCAAATGCCCACGGGCTGCGAAATCGCGTCCCTCACGATGCTCCTGCACTGGGCGGGCCATCCGGTTTCCAAAACGGAAGTCGCCGGCTGGGTGCACCGCGAGCCGGCGCCATATCAGCGCAACGGCGTCTGGTACGGCGGCGATCCGCATCGCGGGTTTATCGGGTCGCCCGATTCCCCGAACGGCTACGGCGTGTTTCACGAGCCGATCTATCAAGTCCTGCAAAAAAAGGAACCGGCACGCGCCTTCGACCTCACCGGAAACTCCTTCACAAGCGTTTTACAATCGGTGGATCAGGGAAGCCCCGTGATCACGTGGGTGACGATCGGCCTCGCCGAGCCCCGCAGCTCGATGACGTGGCGAACGGGCAGCGGCAAGACGATCGATTGGAAAACGCCTGAACACGCAACCGTCCTGACCGGATATTCCGCGACGACGGTTTCCGTGCAAGACCCGTTGACCGGGCGTCTGGAACACTATCCGCGCTCGCTGTTTCAAAAGCGGTGGGAGCAGATGGGTCAACAAGCGGTCGGTCTCCGGCAAGAATAAGAAACCAAGCCCCGGTTTGCCTCCGGGGCTTATTTTTACAGGATGCGCATGGTAAGATGTTCAATTGAGAAGGAGTGATCAGGGTGAGCCGATATCCAGAGGCTTTTTTACATAGAATGCAGGAAATGCTGGGTAGAGATTACGAGGCGTTTGCGGCGAGTTTGGAGCAGCCGTCCGTGCAGGGGTTGCGCGTGAACACGCTGAAGACGACGAGCGAGTCGTTTTTGAAAAAAACGCCGTTTCGCTTGGAGCCCGTGCCGTGGGTGCGGGACGGGTATACCTTCTATGCGCCGGATCGTCCGGGCAAGCATCCGTATCACGCGGCGGGTGTGTATTACATTCAAGAGCCGTCGGCGATGTCGGTGGCGGAAGTGTTGAACCCGCAACCGGGCGAGCGCGTGCTGGATCTCTGCGCGGCTCCGGGCGGGAAGTCGACGCATCTGGCGGCGCTGCTCGGCGGGCGCGGGCTGTTGGTTTCCAACGAGCCGCATCCGGCGCGGGCGAAGATTCTGTCGGAGAACATCGAGCGGTTCGGCGTGCGCAACGCGATGGTGACCAATGAAATGCCGGATAAGCTGTCGGCGCGGTTCCCGGCGTTTTTTGACCGGATTTTGGTCGATGCGCCGTGTTCGGGCGAAGGGATGTTTCGCAAGGACCCCGATGCCTGCGACGAGTGGAGCCCTGAGCATGTGACGATGTGCGCCGTGCGGCAAGCGGACATTCTCGATCATGCGGCGTTGATGCTGCGTCCCGGCGGGACGATGGTGTACTCGACGTGCACGTTTTCGCCGGATGAGAACGAAGGCACGATGGAGAAATTTCTGGCGCGGCATCCGGAGTTTGAGCTGATCGACATTCACACGGCGGAGCACTTTGCGCCGGGGTTTGGCGAGTTTGCGAAGACGGCACGGTTGTGGCCGCACAAGTTGAGCGGTGAAGGGCATTATGTGGCGCATCTGCGCAAAACGGACGACGCGAACGGCGGTCAGGCGTCGGACGAGCACGGGGGGGCGCGCAAGAAATCCGGCAAAGGGAAAGGCCGCGACGGTCGCGGGAGTTCGTCCGCGAAAGTGCCGCTTGACGCGGTGAAGACGTACCGCGAATTTGCGGGGGAGACGCTGACCGTGGTGCCGGAGGGGGAGTTTTTGCTGTTCGGCGAGCAGTTGTATCTCCCGCCTGCGGGGCTGCCGGATCTGCAAGGGCTGAAAGTCGTGCGCCCCGGCTGGCACTTGGGCACGGTGAAGAAAAACCGCTTGGAGCCGAGCCACCATCTCGCGCTGGGATTGCACCCTGACGAAGTGCGGCACACGGTCGATCTCGCGGCAGACGATCCGCAGGTGTTGCAGTATCTGCGCGGCGACACGCTTTCTGTGGACTCGCACAAGGGCTGGATTGTGCTCACCGTCGACGGATTCCCGCTCGGCTGGGGCAAACTGTCCGGCGGACAGTTGAAAAACCACTACCCCAAAGGGCTTCGGTGGGTATAAAAAAACGTCTTGGTCACGTTGAGCCTCCACAAATTTCCTCTCTCGTGGTACGATGAGGGGAGTTTACAATTACAGGGGGAACTTCATTGACCTTTCGTGAACTTCATCTAAACGTAAAAATCAGGCTTGTTCAAAGTTTTGTCGGCAACATGGTGGGCAGCATGATCTGGCCTTTTATCGCGATCTACTTTGCGGAGACGATCGGCGCGTCGTGGACGGGGTTGTTGGTGGTGGTCCACATCGCGATCGTCGTGTCGGCGAGCGCGTACGGCGGGCACTTTGCCGACAAGTTCGGACGCAAGCGGGTGAAAATCTATTCGGAATCGATGCGCGTGCTGCTGTTTGCGGTGATGACGCTTGCGAATTCGCCTTGGTATCACTCCGCATGGATCACCGCAATCGCGATGATGCTCATCGGGTTTTGCGACGGGTTGGCGACGCCCGCTTCCGAAGCGATGATGATCGACGTCACCACGCCGGAGTCGCGGAGTGTGGTGTACAGCATCGACTACTGGTCGAACAACTTCGGCCTCGTCGTCGGCGGGATCGCCGGGGGCTATCTGTTTCGCGCGCACAAGTTTGAGTTGTTCAGCGGGATGACGCTGTTTTTGCTGGCGTCGCTGATCGTGCTGTTCGTCTGGATCACGGAGACGAAGCCGGAAGCCAAACCGAAAGCGCCCGGAGAAAAGCCGAAGGGCATGGCTTCCTCGTACAAACAGGTGTTCAAGGACCGAATCTTCATGACGTTTCTCGCGGCGGCGCTGTTCTGCGGGTCGCTGGAGAACATCACCAACTCGTACGGGCGCGTGCGGATCAACGACGACATTTCCACGCCGCAGACGATGTTCTCGATCGGGGATTGGTCGTTTGCAGCGGACGGGATGCAGTTGTATGCGTTTTTGCAATCGGCGAATGCGTTGATCGTCGTGCTGTTCTCGGCGTTGGTGCGCCGCATGGTACAGAAATTCGGGCATCGCCGCGCGCTGTTGCTCGGCGTGACGCTCAGTCTCGCGGGGTATGCGGTGATCAACGTGTTCAACTTGCCGTGGCTGTTGATGATCTCGATGATCGTGGCGACGATTGGCGAGATCACGTGGGTGCCGGTGAAGCAATCGATCTTGGCGAACCTCGCGCCGGAGCACAATCGCGGCGTGTACATGGCGGTCGCCGGTTTCCAAGGCGTCGGCACGATGCTGGTCGGCGGGATTTCGATCTCGATGGTCGGGTTGGTGTCGCCGTGGACGATGGGCGGGGCTGTGCTGCTGATCGGGCTGCTCTCCCTCGTGCTCTACAGCCGGACGATGGGGAATCTGTCCCGTCGCGAGGCGGTGGCAACGCCGTCTGCGGACCTGTCTGCGTAACGCTGGAAAAAACCCTCCGGCACAGGATCTGTGCTCGGGGATATGAAAAAACCCTCCTGCACATCGTCTGTGCCTGGAGGGTTTCTTTTTACCGAAACAATCCCTCCGACACCATTTGCGGTGCCGGAGGGATTGTTTTTTCTTACTTCGTGAGTTGGCCGCGGGTGACGCCGAGTTGGTTGGTGGCGTTCAGGGTGCGCCAAACGTGCGTGCCCGTCACTTCGCCTGCGAGCGCCTGGCGGTAGAGCTTCAGCACTTCTTTGACGCGCTTGCCCTCTTCTTCGAGGAATTCCACGCGGTAGTGGCGGACGCCGTTGCCGAGGAATTCGCCGAGGTACTCTGCCCCGGACTGGTCGACCGCGTTGTAGACCGTGTTGCGGCAACCGGTATCGACGCGCACCGGATGCTCCATGCCGACGCGGTCCTTCAACGAGACGCGCTGCTCTTCACACGGACGGCCGCAGTTCGTGAAGTCGGTGCCTTCGGAGAGGAACGTGCAATAGACGCAGTGTTCGGTATGGAACATCGGCATGTGCTGGTGTATGACCACTTCCATATGCTCCGATTTCGATTGAGACAGCAGGTCGATCATCTGTTCCGTGTTCAAATCGTACGACGCCGTCACGCGGTCCATGCCGCGCTCCAAGAACAGGTTGACCGCTTTGTGGTTCGCGATGTTCAGCGAGAAATCGCCGATCAACTCGATGCCCGCCGGGCGCTCCTGCTCAAAGAAGTACGCCGCGCCCGTGTTGCGGATCAAGATGCCGTCCGGTTGGTGTTTGAGCATCTGGCGCAAGATGCCGTTCTCGCCCGGCATGTGGATGCGCGGGGTGGCGAGAGCGATTTTTTTACCGGCTTTGCGGGCGGCTTCCACCGCTTGCGGGTAGTCTTTGACGAATTCAAAGTCGGCGTAGATGTAGTCCACGTCCGTTTGCCCCGCCGCTTCGATCTGCTCCAAGGAACGGCAGAGCGCGATCAGTCTCGCGTCCGCTCCGTCCACCGGCTCCGGCACCGCCGTGTCTTCGTACACGTCGGGTTCCTGCTCCACGCGGGTGTACTTCGGCGGCGCGATGCGCAGCGCGAACAGTTGCTCGACCGCTTCGCGGCGGATGCGGTTCATCTCCGACTTCGGCACGATCACGTTGCCGGTCAACTCGACATGCAGCTCGTCCAGTTCGTAGACGGTGCCGCCCAGACGCCCGAATTGCTCGCGGAGCACTTCTTCGTCCAGCGGGCGTTTCAGCGCTTCTTCCGCCGGGTTTTCCGAGTTGATGGTGACGGAGGTGCCTTTTTTCACATCGGTCCAGACGGTGACGAGCGGCTGCCCGACCGCGCCGTAAACTTCAAGGTTGACCGGGAACGTGCGGTACGGTTTTTCCGTTTCAAACGTGCGGCGCAGGCGGCGGTCGAGTTCCATGTCGGACGTACGCCAAACTTTGTCGCCGACGTTGATGTTGTGCAAGTTGACGTCGTTGCGGCCCATGACGATTTCGTAGAGGCCTTCGTTGACGCCGCCCTCGATTTTTTGGCCTTTGATGCGGATGTCATAGACGCGTCCGCCCTCTTCGTCTTGGGTCGGGTCGCCAAAGTCGAACACGATGCCGTCGCCGCGCTTGAGCGGAGCTTGCAGGTCGATCAAGATCGCGTCGCGGTAGACTTTTTTGACGTGGCCGAGGAAGACGCCGCGCTTTTTCGGGAACGTGCCGTCGACGAGTTGCTTGTTGTTGGTGCCCTTGAGGAAGCCGTACGTGAAGCCGCGCGAGAACGACTGCTCCAGCTCTTGGATGTCGATCAGGTCGGGCTGGTAGTCGGTGACGCCGAGGAAGTACGCGTCGATCGCTTTGCGGTATTTCGAGACAACGTTGGCGACGTACTCCGGCGATT
This sequence comes from Tumebacillus flagellatus, assembly GCF_000714935.1. Classification (GTDB taxonomy): domain Bacteria; phylum Bacillota; class Bacilli; order Tumebacillales; family Tumebacillaceae; genus Tumebacillus; species Tumebacillus flagellatus. The sequence goes on along the minus strand of NZ_JMIR01000008.1, from coordinate 124,897 downwards.
TCAGGCGGCCTTCGATCTTAAACGAAGTCACGCCCGCTTCGATCAATTCCGGCACGAGTTCGAGCGCGTTGAGGTCTTTCGGCGAGAGGACGTAGGCGATGTTGCCCATGTCTTTGTGTTCGCCGTCGACCATCATGTCGTACGGGAGACGGCAAGCCTGCGCGCACTCGCCGCGGTTTGCCGAGCGTCCGCCCCACATCTCGGAGGTCAAGCATTGGCCCGAGTACGAAACACAAAGCGCGCCGTGGACGAACACTTCGAGCGGGAGTTTCGCGGAGTCGGCGATCTTCTTGATCTGTTTGAGGTTGTTTTCACGGCCGAGGACGACGCGCTCCATGTCGTACGGCTTGGTAAATTCCGCCGCTTCCGGCGAGGTGATCGTCATCTGGGTGGAGCCGTGGATCGGGAAGTCCGGCGAAATTTCGCGGATCATCTTAACCAGCCCCAAGTCTTGGACGATGACGGCGTCAACTCCTGCGTTGATGCAGGCGTCGATCAGCTCTTTGGCGTCTTCGAGTTCGTTTTCAAACACGAGGATGTTGAAAGTGAGGAACCCCTTGACCCCGTAGGTGTGCAGAAATTCCATGATCTGCGGGAGCTCTTCCATGAGGAAATTGTTGGCACGGGCGCGGGCGTTGAATTTTTCCACGCCGAAGTACACGGCATTGGCACCGTTGGCGACGGCCGCGCGCATCGCTTCCCAAGTTCCGGCGGGTGCGAGCAATTCGATGTCTTCGCGTTTGATGTCGGTTCGCATCTATATGTAACTCCTTCCGTTTGTCACGTAGTAGGATGGACAACTGTTCTATTGTACTATTTTTCCCCAAGCTGTAAAAGGTATAGCACTTGTCAGGAAGGTGCAGTATACCTTATAATGTAAAAACATTTAGGTGGATCATGATCATCATGCCGATGAAGAGCATCCAACTCGGAGGCGCTCACGACCGGAGGAACCCTTTTCTCTCTAAGTAAGCCGGGAATCGCCCGTTAACGCGGTACCAAAGTGGGCCTGTTTCCTTTTGCGGAGCAGGTCAAGTTGGGTGGCACCGCGAGACCTTGTACAAACAAAGAGCGCTCCTCGTCCCAATCGGATGAGGGCGCTCTTTGTCATTTTTCAAGAGGAGTGGTGCAGCTATGTTGGACATTCGTTTCATTCGGGAGAATCCGGACGTGGTGCAGACGGTCGCACAACAAAAAGGAATTGCGGTGTCGATTGCCGAGCTTTTGGAAGTCGACGCCAAGCGCCGGGCGCTGCTGCAAGATGTCGAGGGACTGCGCAAACAGCGCAACGAGCTTTCGCAGCGGATCCCCCGCCTCGCCAAAGAAGGCAAGAAAGACGAAATTGAAAAAACCAAAGAAGACGTGCGCGGCATCAACGCTTCGCTCACGGAGCAGGAAGCCGTGTTGCAAGACGTAGAAACCCGCTTCGGCGAACTGATGCTGCTCGTGCCGAACATCATCTCGCCGGACACCCCGATTGGCGAATCGGACGAAGAGAACGTCGAAGTTCGCCGCGTCGGCGAGCTGCCGCAGTTTGACTTTGAAATTCAAGACCATGTGACGCTTGGCGAAACGTACGACCTGTTCGACTTCCCGCGCGGGGCGAAAGTGGCGGGAACGCGGCAGTATTATATGAAGGGCATCGGGTTGTACCTGCACCGCGCCGTGCAGCAGTTGGCGATCGACGTGCTGACGGAGCGCGGGTTTACCGTGCTCGACGTGCCGGTGATGGTCCGCGAAGAGATGATGACGAACACCGGGTTCTTCCCGCTCGGGCGTGAACAGACGTACGAGTTGGGCCGCGACAACGCTTGGCTCGTCGGCACGTCGGAAGTGCCGCTTGTCTCGTACTATTCGGGCGAAGTCGTCGACGTGACGGAGCCGATTCGCATGGCGGGCGTCTCGAACTGCTTCCGCCGCGAAGCGGGCGCGGCGGGCCGCGATACGCGCGGGCTGTACCGCGTGCACCAGTTCGCGAAAGTCGAGCAAGTCGTCCTCTGCAAAAACGACCCCGCCGTGTCGGAAGCGATGTTGCAAGAGATCACCAAGAACGCCGAAGACCTGCTCCAACTGCTCGAAGTGCCGTATCGCGTCGTCGCCGTCTGCACGGGCGACATCGGGCAGGGTGTGTATAAAAAGTACGACATCGAAACATGGATGCCGTCGCGGGAGAACTTCGGCGAGACGCAATCGGCTTCGAACTTGCTGGAGTTCCAAGCGCGCCGCTCGAACATCCGCTATCGAGATGAAAACGGCCACTTGCAATACTGTCACACCCTGAACAACACCGCCGTCGCGACGCCGCGCATCTTGATCCCGCTCTTGGAAAACCACCAGCGCGCCGACGGGTCGATCTACATCCCGAAGGCGCTGCGAAAGTATCTGAACGGGCTGGAAGAAATCAAGCCGGGCGCGAAGTTGTGGTGATGATTCGTATCTAAAAATTGTATTGAGGCCCCTCAAACGAAGCACTGGAGGGGTCTCTTCCTCAATAATGGCCAGAATAGATAATGCTATCTAATTACTTATTGACTAAATCAAAGCATATGTACAAAATATAGAAATAAGCTCGAAGATAACAGAAGTGTAAGATAGCTATAAACAGGGGGACAATATAATGAATTGGGAGAATATCGAGAATCTCCTTGATGCTTATACCCAATATAAGCATTATCAACAGCTTTTTGACAGCAAAGGGTGGCCGAAGAAGAATTCTCGCGAAGCAATGAAGGATCTCTTGATCAAGGGTGTAAAGGACCCTGGATTTATCAATGCAGCAATGAATCTTTCGGAATTCGAGGAGTGGCTCGTTCTACACCAGATAGACGGTAATAATTATACCTTTGTGTACAGTTTGCAGACAAAACCAGAATTAGAAGTGCTGGAAGATCTTTATAATCGAAAGAATGAAATCGTAACTAGAATTTGGGAATTCAACCCAAATATCAGTTCTGATGACGACAATCAAGTATTGACCAACCTGAATGAGATAGTTCTAGTTGATATTCATCGTAATGAAGAGAGAGGCAAGTACATATACTCTTTTCTAGCGCCCTGTCAAGTTTATGGCAAAACAGTATCAGGGTTACAAAAGATTCACAAAAAGCTATTTTTCGCACACTGTGTACTCTTTAAGGATTCAAATGAACTAAGGGTCGTAATTAATCCAACTAGTCATTTGATCGATGTGAACGGTGTGGAAAAAGACAAAGGCGATTGGACTCCAATTGCAAATACTTTTTACTTTAAGATGAAGGAATTTATTGGTGAGCATTTGCTTATCGCCCCCCTGTGGCTTCCCCTTGCACTGCATAAACTCGCAGAAGACGCCTCAAGTCACAACAACGCTGATATTACAAGTCAATCGGTAAATGCAGAGGATGATATCCGTGAATTTGCGGAAGCTTTGCTATTAAAGGCTGGACTGGATCCTGAAAAGGATCTAGCAATGACGTTACACCTTGCACAAGATATCCAAAACTCTTTTGAAGCGCAGTTAATTGAAAAATACGGTATAATAAAAGGAGACAATCCTTTTGAGCTATTTAAGCAGCGGATCGACGGTGTCAGTCATACTATAAATGTAGAATCGCGAGAAACCTTACGTGGAGGGGCTGCTGCACAAGCTGCACGTAAGTCGCGTCAGAATAATGATATCGACTTGTTGGGTGTAACACTAAACACAAACGAACGCATATATAAATTTTTAGTGGAACAAGGTACTGATGCTTATCTTATCCGTGGTTCCAAAAATGTGTTTATTGAAGAGGAGGTGGTTAACAGTGTTATTCGAAAACTTAACGAATATCGCGATGAAATTCAACCTTCCTTCAGTAGTGATCCAAACAATGTCGGAACGGATCCAGTCATTGCGTCCTAGTGATGTAGTGACAAAAACTACATTTGCAAGACATATTCAGTTACCAATTGCATATGCTGAGAATATATTAATAGAACTGTACAATATTCGGATGTTGGATATCGTAATATACGTTGATTGTAAAAATGAAGTTCCTCATTCTGTAAAATTCGATTCACTTAAAGAGTTCTATCATAATCAAACTATTTCAACATGTCCCGAATGCGGAGAATTCCTCGACTTTTCTAGAGCAAAGGTTGGATTCAGGAGAATACAAGAATGACTTTTGATGATTTCACACACATACAAAAACTTCTGGAAGAGTGTAATGATAATATTATCTGGAATCCAATAGCTGATCAAGAATCTGTAAATGTCTTTGATTATTTCATTTCAGAAATTGAGGCAAGTCAGGAATGGAAAAAAGAACTCAACTGGAAAAAAGGCCGCTTGTTAGAGGAATTTGCTGAATTTTTGTTTCGGAGATTCGTTTTTTTAGATGATATTAAAGCCAACAGATTAGCTGGTGGCAATGAGACAGATATCGAAGTAATATTCGGTGATAAGCCCAAACCCTCTTTCGTAAATGATTTCATTGGAACAAATATTATTTGTGAATGTAAAAATAAAAAGAGCGCATCGATTGATGTTGGCACTGTAACAAAACTGGATGAACTCCTTGATTCTAGGCGTTCTAGATTCGGAGTATTTATCTCTATCCTAGGTATAGGTGGGTCTGGCTGGAAGTTTGGTGAGGGAAAGAGAAAAAAACTTTTCATTCGCTCAGACAGAAAAAAGCCAATTATCTCCTTTACTGTAAACGAGCTTTCTAAGTTAAGAGATGGGAAGTCAAATTTTTACACTATGTTAAAACAAAAAGTACATCTTTTACTTGATGAAGTAGATGATGAGGCACCAGATCTTCCATCATATTCGAATCCAGACTACCTCAGAAATATTTTGATGATAGTCGATCATTTTGCTAGAAACCAGTTAGCAAGTGAAGAAGAGATCACTAACATTCGAAACAGAATATCCTTAAGGTATGGTTTACCCGAGGAAGAATAAGCGAAGACATAGCACTGCAATAACTCACGGTCTTTGCTTTTTGTATTTCAGCCCCTTTCCACATAAATTGAAAATATCAATAAGCCTATTAGAAGGCACATACCCTTAAGCTCCCACCCTCTCTTATATCCAACTAATCGTTCGCGAGTCGAAATAATGTTCTTCTCGCGCACCGACTTTTGCAGTAAGATGAAAAGCGTATCGACCCGGCTGCGGGGCGGTACGCTTTTTGCATGCAGACCGCGTGTCACATCCTGCGCGGATTCGTTTTTTAAGGAGGGATGCTTGTGGCTTGGTTGCCGTTTTTGGAAACGTTGATCGTCGCCTTGGCGGGCGGCGGGTTGTTTACCCTCTTACACGTTCCACTGAACTGGATGCTCGGACCGATTGCCGCCGTGATGACGTGGCGGTTGTCCACGAAGCGCCGCTTGGTGTGGCCGGGGCAATTGCGCAACGCTGGCCTCGTCGTGCTCGGGTACATTCTGGCGACTTCTGTGACCCGCGAGACGGTGACGCTGATCGGGCATCATCTGCCGTCGATGCTGGCGGCGACGGTGCTGACCGTGCTGTTTGGCATCACGATGGGCGCTTGGGGCGCGAAACTCTCCAAGGGAGATCTGGCGAGCGGCGTGTTCGGCAGCGTGCCGGGCGGGCTGACGCAGATGGTCGTGCTCGCCGAAGATGTGAAAGAAGCGGACACCACGGTCGTCGTGTTCATGCAGACGATTCGCGTCATCGCCGTGATTTTTATCGTGCCGTTTCTGACGGTGAACGGGTTTGTCGGCGGAGGCGCCGGAGACGGAACCGGAGCGCAAGCGGCGCATGTGTTGCCCGCGCTGTCCGACGTTCCGCTGGCGACACTTGGGCTGTTTCTCGTCGCGACGCTCGGCGGCGCCTGGCTCGGGGTGAAACTTCACCTGCCTGCCGCGTTTCTCACCGGTCCGTTGCTCGCCAACGCCGTCGTGATTTTCTGCGGCTTTCAACCGCCGCAATTGCCGACGGTGCTCTTGACGCTCGCGCAGATTTGCATCGGGTCGAGCATCGGCTTGCAGATGCAGCCGCAGCGCTTGAACAACTTGCGCAAATTGACGGTCGTAACGATTGTCAGTTCGATTCTGCTGTGCGGATTTGCGCTGCTCGTCGGCGCGCTCCTCGTCTGGTGGAACGGCGACATGTCGCTGACGACGGCGTTTCTCAGTTCCGCGCCGGGCGGCATCGCGGAAATGGGCGTCACCGCGCATGTCGTGCACGCCGACGTAACGCTTGTGACGAGCTATCAGCTGTTCCGGATTTTCTTCATTCTCTTCCTCGTCCCGCCGCTGCTGCGTCGCTGGATCTTGCGACGGTCTCGCACACGCCGCCCAAGTCCGGGTACAGATACATGATGCGGCACGACACGCCGTGCGCGGCGAATCCGTCCTGAATGGCGCGGCCGACCTCTTCGCGCCGTCCGTCCGTGAACGCGACCAGAGTCGGCCCCGCACCGGACAGCGCAGCGCCGAGCGCGCCCGCGTCTTCCGCCGCCTGCAACACGTCACGAAGACCGGGCACCAGCGTCTCGCGGTACGGCTGGTGCAAGACATCTTCCAGACACGCCCCGAACAACTCCAGATCATTGCGCTGGACCGCGCTGACCATCAACGCCACATGCGACGCGGTAAAAATCGCATCGGCGCGCTCGATGCGCTCCGGCAGCACCCCCCGCGCTTTTTCCGTGGGCAGTTCAAAATCGGGCACCGCCGCCACGACGCACAGCCCCGCCGGCGGCGTCAAGCGTTGCGTGCGCCACTTGCCCCGCACTTTTCCGGCAATCAGCAAGCCTCCGTACAGCACGGGGGCGACGTTGTCGGGATGCCCCTCGATTTCCGTCGCGATCTCCAGCAGTTCCTCTTGCGTCAATTTATCCCCGCACAGTCGGTTCGCCGCCGCCAACCCGCCGACCAGAGCGGCGGACGAAGAGCCGAGACCCCGCGTGACGGGGATTTGGTTTTGCAAGCGGATGCGCAGGCCGGACGGAGCCCAGCCCGCTTTTTCAAACACGTGCAGGGCCGCTTGGTAGACCAAGTTGCTCTCATCCCGCGCAATCAGCTCCGCGCCCTCCCCTTCCACGTAAATCTCCAAGCCTTGCTGAATTTCCACCATCTCGACTTCGTTGTACAAGTTCAACGCCATCCCCAGCACGTCAAACCCCGGCCCCAGGTTCGCCGTCGTCGCCGGAACCCGCCAGATCGTCCTCAGCATGATGCAACTCCCCCTTTTGGTTTTATTTGGTTTGCATGATCATCTGAACCACGGCTTCTTGGGTGGCAGGAATCGAGTTCAACTCCAGTGCGCTCGATTGAATCGCGATGTCGGAGTCCTTCAAGCCGTTGCCGGTCAGGACGCAGACCACACGCGCGCCCGGCAGCAACTCGCCGGATGCGCGGCGTTTGATCAGCCCCGCCACGGAAGCCGCCGACGCCGGTTCGCAAAAAACGCCCTCTTCCCGCGCCAACAGTTTATAAGCCGCGAGAATTTCCTCGTCCGTCACGCTGTCGATCACACCGCCCGATTCAACGGCTGCGTGCACCGCGCCCTGCCAAGACGCCGGGTTGCCGATGCGAATCGCCGTCGCCAGCGTTTCCGGCTGCGGGATCGGTTTCCCGCGCACGATCGCCGCCGCGCCTTCCGCTTCAAACCCGAGCATCTTCGGCGCGGACTTCACGTTGCCGGCGTTGCGGTATTCGCAGAATCCCTTGTAGTACGCGGTGATATTGCCCGCGTTGCCGACGGGAAGCGCCAGAATATCGGGTGCTTCGCCCAGCTGTTCGCAGACTTCAAACGCCGCCGTCTTCTGCCCTTCGATGCGAAACGGGTTGACGGAGTTGACCAGCGTGACGGGGTGCTCGGCGGAGATGCTGCGCACCAACTCCAGCGCTTGGTCGAAATTCCCTTGCACCGGCACGATTTCCGCGCCGTACATGATCGCCTGCGCGAGTTTTCCGTAGGCGATCTTGCCGTCCGGAATCAGCACGATGGAGCGCAAGCCGAGGCGTGCGGCATACGCGGCGGCGGACGCGGACGTGTTGCCCGTCGACGCGCAGATCACGGCGCGGGAACCGGCTTCGACCGCTTTGGCGACGGCGAGCACCATGCCCCGGTCTTTGAACGAGCCGGTGGGGTTCAAGCCTTCGAATTTCAAGTGAACGTCGAGCCCGAGCTTCTTCGACAGATTCGGGGCGGGGATCAGCGGTGTGTTGCCTTCACAGAGGGAGACCCGCGGAGTTTGCTCCGTGATCGGAAGCCAGTCGCGGTATTCTTGCAAAAGTCCTTTCCAAGCGCGTTGCACAGCCATTATGCCAACCTCCCGATCCATTCGACTTGTTGTTGAGCCGCAAATTTTCGCCCGCGCAAGACGGCGAGCAGGTCGCCGACGACGGCGCTGGCGGTCGGCATCTCGCCCGCCCCGCGTCCGTAGAGCATCGCTTCTCCCAACGCGTCGGCGTAGACGTAGACCGCATTGAAACAATCGTTGACTTGTGCCAGCGGATGCGAGTCCGGCAAGCGCATCGGCGAGACGGACACTTCGATGGCGTCGCCCTCGCGGCGGGCTCTGCCGATCAGCTTGATCACAAGGCCTAGCGCTTTGGCTTCGGCGATGTCTTCCTGCGTGACGCCCTCGATGCCTTGGAGCTGCACGTCGGCGAGCGGCACGGCTTGGCGCATCGAGATGGAAGCGAGAATCGCCATCTTGCGAGCGGCGTCGAGGCCGGAGACGTCGGCGTGCGGATCGGCTTCGGCATAGCCGAGCGCTTGCGCTTCGCGCAGAGCGTCTTCGTAGGACGCGTTCTCCTGCGTCATTTTGGAGAGGATGAAGTTCGTGGTGCCGTTGACGATGCCCATCACTTCGCGGACTTGGTCCGCCGCAAACGACTGCTTCAGCACGCGCACGATCGGGATCGCGCCGGCGACGGCGGCCTCGTAGAGCAGCTCGACGTTTTTCGAATCGGCGGCATTGTGCAGTTGCGCGCCGTGCAGGGCGACCAGGTCTTTGTTCGCCGTGATCACGTGCTTGCCGGAGAGCAGGGATTCCAGCACGATGTCGCGCGTGCCGCTTTCACCGCCCATCACTTCGATGACGATCTGCACCTCGGGATCGTCTAGAATGTCGCGCACATCGCGGGTGAGCAAGCTGCGCTCAACGTCGACACCGCGTTTTTTATCGAGATCGCGTACGAGAATCCGTTGGATTTCGATCTCGTATCCGCACTTTTGCGCCAATTCTTCTTGCTTGGTTCGCAACATCTTCACCACACCGGACCCTACGGTCCCCAAACCCAGCAACCCTACTTTTACGACTCTGCGTTCCATCTCTCCAACTCCTCCTCGTCTCTGTACGCGCTCAGTGTACATTCATTGCGTACTCTTGTGTTTTCTTGTTGGACATTATAGCGGGGATTGAGAGAGGGCACAAGTGGAATTTGACGGGTTTCTTCATTTTTTTCAGTCAGATTTTCATTGAAAACGGATTCATTTTAGAGAACGCAAAAAAAGCACCCTCGCGCGGAGAGTGCTTGTGTTTGAGGTTGTCTATTGCGCGGATACTTCGGGGTCGGCGTCCGGGGGCGAACTCACCGGCTCCGGCTCCGGCTCGATCCCGATCCTGCCGTCCTCCAAGGGCTTCCATCTGATCTGCTTTGCAAACTCCCGCAAGATCGGGTTCTCCCCCGCGAACAGCTCGTTCCACTGCTCTTGCGACCACGTGCGGTTACTTTCCGCAGCGGCGGCGAAGCGCTGGGAGAGCTGCTGCCCCCATTGGCGGAGTTGTTTTTTGAGCTGGGTGAATTCCAGTTTGGCAACGGCGGCGCGCTCGGCGTCGTCTTGGCGATTCGGTTTCGGGAGCGACTTCAGCTCTTTGCCCGTCGCGTCGAACAGCGAAACGCCCAGCTCCGGCGTCAAGCGCAGACGGAACTCGCGGGTGCCGAAGTCAAGCGTCTGTTCGCCGTTGGCGTCAAACCCGAGCGTCGGCACCATGCGGTCGGCGAGCTCCTCGATGTCCATTCCAAGCCGGTTTGCCACCGCTTGAAATTGGTCGACGGCCGCTTCCTTGACCAGTCGGTTTTTGATTTTACGGCGTACGGTGTCCACGATGACCCACGCTTCCTGCTGGTCGGACATCCCCAGCACTTTCACGGCGTAGACGGCGAGTTGGACGCGCTTTTGCTTCGGCCACGCTTCGATGTGCGCTTGGATGCGCTGCCGCAAGCGCGGGTCTTGCGTCGCAAGCGCGAACGAGAGCACCCATTTGCGCTTGCCGTCGCACTCCGCCGCTTCCCATTGCAAAAACGTCTGCATCGCCAACTCCCGCACGTCCTCGTCCCGCAACAGCTTCTGCATCGCCTCCGCTTCGAGGTTCGCCCCCGGCTGCGTCATCTCCGCGTACGAGATCAGCAGGTAGCGGCGCACTTCGTCGGGCGCGGGCTCGCCGTCGTCCGCGAAGTGCAGCACAGGCAGCGTCTCGAAATCCAGCCAGTGAATGAACTGCTTGCGAATGCGCTTCAACTGCTTCGTGCAGTGCTCCACCAGCAGTTTGTTCGTCTGGAGGCTGAGAATTTTCTGCTCGGTCTCGGCGTCGTCCTTGCGCACTTCGCCCGCGATGTAGCCGAGGAAGAGCGCCATGTGCATGCGGACGCCCTCGTTTTTTTCCCGCAGATAGGCGCGCTCCAACAGGTCGCGTCCTTTCTCGTCGCCCCAGAGGTAGACGGCATAGACCGCGCCGTCGCGGACATGCTTCAATCGATGGAAGATCAGCGGCCCCACTTGGGTGTCCAGTTCGCGGTGGTTGACCAGAAGCTCCGCCGCTTTCTCCCGCACGGGACGCGACTGGTCGTGCAGGTATTCAATCAAGACCGGCGCAAACGACGCCCCCTCTTGCGCGTAGATCAAATCGAGCATCTCCCCGCGGTCGCCGCGCATGATGTGCCCGAGCCGATCCAGCGCGGAATGCCCGCCCATGCGGTACAAGAGCTGAAACATCCTCTCACGCGTCGCTTTGACGAGGTGCGAGCGCAAGTAATAGTCTTGGCGGGCGACGTCTTCCCAGAGATCGTCGTGCTGCGGATCGTTCATGTCGATCTCCGGCAAGGCGGACAGCACCGTTTCACTGCCGGGTTGCAGTTGCAGATAAGATTTGCACGGCTCGATGAGCTCTGCGGGAACGCCTAACTCTTCGAGCCAGTCGAGAATTTGACTGGGAATTTTGACTTGCATGAGAACCACCTTTCACACGCTAGAAAAAAAGCATGCTCCCTGACGCGAGCATGCTTCCTCGTTTACAAAATCGACTTCGGCAACGCTTGCAGCATGCGTTCCGCCATCTGGTCATACCCAAGCTCGTTCGGGTGGAAATGGTCGCCGGAAAGCAGACGGTCGGTGTTCCACTCGAAGATGTCAAACGTCGGAACGACTTTCGCATTCGGATACTTCTGAACAATCGCCAATTCGTTCTCGTTCCAACCGTCCAGCAGTTGGTTCATCCGCGCGGGGTCCTCCACCACGCCTTCAAACGGGTTGTAGAGGCCGACGACGAGAATCGGCGCATCGGGGTTCGCTTTGCGCACGGAGGTCAAGATGCCGTCGAGGTTTTTGGAGTAGTGATCTTGCGCGGCGAGGAATTTCGCTTCGTCGACTTTGCCCGAGGTGATGATCTGCGAAACGTCGCCGACAGAGTGCGTCATGTCGTTGCCGCCGATCGAGATCAGGATCAACTTGGCGTCCTTCAAAATCGACTGCGTGCCGGCGCTTTGCACCGATTTGAGCAACTCCGGCGATTCAAGGCCGGAAACGCCGAGGTTTTGGATGGAAACTTTACGGCCAAGCTTGTCGAGCTTGTCCTTCAGGTAGCCGACATAGCCTTTGCCGTTTTTGTCCCCGACGCCCTTGGTAAGCGAGTCACCGAGGGCGACAACAGGGTAGGTTTGCGTATTCACAGCAGATGCGGCGGCGGTCGTCGCGTCCTGCGGAGTCGTGTCATTCGATGGATCGGTCAGGTCGGCGGCAGAGGACGTGCCTTGCGGGCCGACGATCGCCATCACGAATCCGCCTGCGAAAACCAGAGCGCTGAGCAAGGCCAGCGTCGAGACGATTCGCCACGACCAAGATGGTTTTTTCAAAGGTCTTGCCACCTCCTTCACCTTCCTAGTGTAGCACAAAAACGGTACAATAGGAGCAAGACTCATGAACTCTCGAACTGAGGTGTTTCTCTTGACCCGTACATCCCCCGCCGTCGCGCTCTCCGTCCAAGGATTGCAGAAGACGATCGGCAAACGCACCATCATTCGCAACGTTTCGTTCGACGTGCACCAAGGCGAAGTGTTCGGCTTTCTCGGCCCGAACGGCGCGGGCAAAACGACGACGATCCGCATGATCGTCGGCCTCATCGCACCCACCGCCGGACGGATCTGCATCGGCGGACATGATGTGCGCAGCGAATTTATTGAAGCGATGCGCAACGTCGGGTGCATCGTCGAGAACCCGGAACTCTACAAATACATGACCGGCTGGCAGAACCTCGAACATTTCGCCGCCATGCTCGGCGACGTCACCGACGAGCGCATCCAAGAAGTCGTGCAGCTCGTCAAGATGGACGCCCGCATTCATGACAAAGTCAAAACGTACTCGCTCGGCATGCGTCAACGCCTCGGCATCGCGCAAGCTTTGTTGGGCCGCCCGAAGCTGTTGATCTTGGACGAGCCCACCAACGGGCTGGACCCGGCGGGCATTCGCGAACTGCGCGAGTTCATCCGCAAACTCGCGGCAGAGGAAGGCTTGGCGGTGTTCGTCTCGTCGCACATGCTCGCGGAAGTGCAGATGATGTGCGACCGCGTGGCGATTCTCTCCGGCGGCGAGATCGTCAAAGTGACCTCTGTGGAAGAGATCGTCGCGAACGGCGTCAACCGCGTGGAATGGAACGTGGAACCGGTGGAGACGGCACGGCGCGTGCTCGCAGAAGCGCTCGGCGCGGACAACGTCCAGCAGATCGCCGCGACCAAACTGATCGCGTCGCTCACGCAAACCGAAACTGCCTCTCTCAATGAAAAACTGATCGGGGCCGGGGTCTCCATCTACAGCGTCACCGTGCAAAACCAATTGGAAGAACTGTTCTTGGAAATCACGGGAGGTGAGTCGATTGCGTAACCTCCTCGCCCTCACCCGCAATGAAACGCTGAAAGTCTTGCGCAAACGGCGATTCTTCGTGGTGATTTTGATATTGCTGATCTTGATTCCGACGTTTGTGTACGGGCAGTACACGACGGAGCAACGCCTGCTCGCCAAAGTCGGCACCACCGATTGGCGCGCACAACTTCAACAGCAAATCACCGATCAAGAACACCGCATGCAATCGCCCGCTCTGCCCGATGAGCAGAAGAAGATCATGCAACTGCAAGTTGAACAGCAGAAATACTACCTCGACCGCAACATCAACCCGAAAGCGACCGGCGCGACGACGTTCACCCGCTTCTTCATGCAGTACGGCGTCTCGCTGTTCCTGCCGTTGCTCGTCATCGTCATCGCCACCGACATCGTGTCGAGCGAGCATTCCGAAGGCACGATCAAACTGTTGCTCACCCGCCCCGTCAAGCGGTGGAAGATCTTGCTCTCGAAGTACCTGACGCTGTTGATCTACACCACGCTGACCGTCATGATCACGATGGTGGCGTGCTACGCGATCTCCGGGCTGTTCTTCGGCTTCCAAGGATGGGACGCGCCGATGTTCACCGGATTCCAGATCTCCGGCGGCACGTTTGACGCGTCGCAAGTCAAAGTCCTGCCGCACTGGCAACTGTTGCTGATGAACTACGGCCTCGGCTGGATTTCCACGATCGTCGTCGCCACGCTGTCGTTCATGGTTTCCGTGCTCGTGCGCGGCACGGCGGCCGGGATGGGCGTGATGCTCGCCGTCTTGATCGGGGGCAACATCCTCGTGCAACTCGCGGCCGATTTCCCGATTGCGAAGTACATTTTCACGTCGCACCTGCGTTTGACCGACTATGTGAACGGCACGCCGTTGCCGATTCCCGATGTCACGCTGCCGTTCTCGCTGTGCATCCTCGGCCTCTGGTTGGTCGGCGGCTTGATCGTGTCGTTCATTACGTTCACCCGCCGCGACGTGTTGGCGTAAGAGACGAAGCTCCTCAAAAAAAGGCGCATCCTCCCGCGAGGATGCGCCTGCTTTTCTTCTGCGGCGTTGCGGATTCGTTTATTCGTCCGGCAGTTCTTCGCACGTCACCGTCACGAAGCGGTTGCGCGGCGCGATCACCACAGCCCGCGTGCCGGAGATGTCGGCGGCGAATTCAACAAAGTCTTGCCCGATGCGAATCAAACTCCCGCTCTTCACGCCAAGGCCCGGCGAGAGTCCTTCCACCCGCACGATCGCCGTCACGGGCGTCACCTCAGCGGGCGGCACGATCACCGTCGCAAAAAAAGGCCGATCAAACCGCACCGTCAAATCCATCACGTAAAACTTATTCGAGCGCACTTCGCGAATCGGCGCCGCTTCAAAACTGCCGGCTTCCGATTCGACCAGCACCAAACGGCCCCGCAGTTGGGTCAAACGTTCTTGCAGGGTGATGCTCTCCGGCAACGGACAGCCGGGAATCCTGTCTGCCATACCTGGAAGACCTCCTGTGTGAGATTCCGCATTCCCTACAACATAGGCGAAACAACCGCCTCGCGTGCATGTCTCCAAACCGTTCGAAAAATACTACAACGGCAACCAAATTCCGACGGTCGTGCCTTTGCCCACTTCACTCTCCACCCGCACTTCGCCTCGGTGGTTCTCGATGATCTGTTTGCAAACCATAAACCCCAAGCCCGTGCCATTTTCCTTGGTGGTGAGAAAAGGCTCGCCCAACCGCGCCAGCACGTCCGGCTCGATCCCGCACCCAAGGTCTGCAAACGCCAAGTGCGCGCGATGACCGTCCCGGCGCAGAACAATGTCGATGCGACCGCCGCAGGGCATCGCTTCAAGGGCGTTTTTGAGGAAATTGATGAACACTTGCTTCAATTGGTTACTGTCGCAGTTCATCTCCGGCAAGCCCTGTTCGAGATCGGCGGTCAATTCCACGTTGCGCAAGTTCGCAAGTGATTCAAACAGCGTCACGACTTCCTGCACCAGCGAAGCGAGTTCGCGTCGCGTCATCTGGTTCGCCTGCGGTTTGGCGAGGACCAGCAATTCGTTGGTGATCCCCTCGATGCGGTTCAACTCCGCGCCCATCACCTGCAAATAGTGCGGGTTGAAGCTCGCACCGCCCTCCATCAGTTGCACGAAGCCTTTGAGCGCGGTCAACGGGTTGCGGATTTCGTGCGCGATCCCCGCCGCCAACTGTCCGGCAATGGAGAGTTTTTCCGCTTGGATCAAGCGTGTTTGTGTCTTCTTGGCGTCGGTGAGATCTCGGGAGATGCCGTGAATCGCCACGATGACACCGTCGCGTTTTTTGATCGGCGAGAGGGTGACCTGCACATCGAGCAAATGCCCGCTTTTGTGCAATTTGACCGTCTCGAACTCGACATACGGCACCGCTTGGTTGAGGATCGCATCAAAGTGGCGGTACACTTCTTCTTGCAGTGCCCCGGGCGGCGTCACGGGAACTTTACGTCCGATCAATTCTTCCCGCGAATATCCGAACATCGACACGAACGCATCATTCATTCGAAGAATCGTTCCGTCCACATCAAACATCCCCATCGCTTCCCGACTGTGGCGAAACACCGCTTCGAGCAGTTCTTGGGTCTCGCGCAGCTGTTCCAGCGTCTCTGCGTCAGGCGTTTCTTCCACCACCCGCACCATCAGAAAGAAAATGACCGACCCGCCGCCTTCGCTCGCCGGAATCAGCGTGCAATGCGCGTCCCCGCGACCGGGTGCCGTGCCGAGCAGCGACGCCCGTCCGTTCTGCGGCGTTTGCTCCCATTCGGCGCGCATCATCCAATCGCGCACCTTCTCCAAATCCTCGGGCACGAACAGCTCTTCCAAGCGGGCTCGTTGCCCGATCTCCGCTTGCGCCGCGCGGTTGGCTGTCAGCAAAGCACCTTGAGCGTCGACCGTCCATGTCGGGTCCGGGTGAAATTCAAACAATCTATTGGAATGTGTCGTTGTGTCTGTCGTCATGTCCGTACCCCATTCAAGGTTGATCGCAGGGAGATTCGACGTCTCCACTGCTGTTGCACAGTTTTATTATGCGTCACGCCCCCTTAAATGTCCTCTTTTTTCAACAGCTGTAACAAATAAAAAAAACCTATACAGAGAAACTCTGCATAGGTCACGTTCGTTTCCTTACGAAGCGGAAGGCTCTTGGCGGTCTTCCAGCAAGTAGTAGATCGCTTCGGCGACGCCGGCTTGGTTATCAGGCGTTGTGACATAGTCGGCGCAAGCGCGCACTTCCGGCACGGCCCAGCCCATCGCGACGCCGAATCCGGCCCACTCGATCATCGAGAGGTCGTTGAAATTGTCACCCGCCGCCATCACTTGCTCGCGCGGGACGCCCCATTGTTCGCAGAGTGCGCGCAACGCTTCGCCCTTGGTGCCCAGAGGATTGAGGATCATCACTTCCGGAATGCCGTCGGCGTACTTCGTGATGTTGAGAAGAAAGCCGTCGCCCTGTTTGCCGAATCGCTCCCGGAGCAGCGCGACATTGCGCTCGCCCTTGGTGTAGATTTGATACGGGGCTTCCGGAAGTTTCGCCGCCATGTTCCGGACGATGCGGTCTTCGGCGACCGGCGCGTTCAACAGCGGGTCGGTGTCCCGGTTGTTCCAGACCTCCTGCCCGACATAGACGCGGATGGAAATGTCCTGCTCGTCGCAAAATGCACAGACGTCGCGGGCAAAGTCCATCGGCATGCGGTGCATCCACAGGTCCTCCCCCGTCCGACCGTCGACCACCCGCGAACCGGAAGAGACGATCACAGGCGTCTGAAGCTCCAGTTCCTTATAGAAAGCCTCCGTTCGGCCCCACCCGCGCGCGGTGGCGATCACGACCCGGATGCCTCGCTCTTGGGCAAGTTGCAACGCTGCTTTGTTCTCAGCTGGAATTGACTTATCCGGTGCTAACAACGTCTCGTCTAGATCCACTGCAATCACACGAATCATACCGTCTCCTCCTCTCCCCATTCTCTCAAGTCGAACAGGGAACTTCATTATAACACAGCATTCGACTTTGTGAACACAACTTAACTTAAAAACGACATCCTTTTCGAAATAGAACAAGCCCGACAAAAAACCGCCAAACTTTTTTTCCAAAAAAGGTGTTTCCGCTTGTCAGGCATTGTGTTATACTCAAGGCAAATAGTATAGCTCATTATGCGTTGAGTGCGGAACATTCCTTGCTCAGCAAACGATTATAGGAACATACTTACGGAAACCTCGAAACGGAAAGGATTTGACTCCTCCCATGACCACCATGAAAACCGCAACTGCCGATCTGCAAACGATCTTGGACAACACCGCGACTGTGCACTACAACCTGTCTGTCCCGATGCTTGTCGAAGAAGCTGTGAAAAGCGGAGATGCGATCCTCAGCAGCACCGGCGCGCTCAGCGTGACCACCGGCAAGTACACCGGCCGTTCCCCGAAGGATAAATTCATCGTCCGCGATGCCCTCTCGGAAAACACCGTGGCATGGGGCCCGGTCAACCAAGAGTTCTCCCCGGAGAAGTTCGACGCGCTCTACAACAAAGTGACCGAGTACCTGAAAACCAAGCAGGAACTGTTTGTGTTCGACGGGTTTGCGGGAGCTGACCTCCAGTACCGCCTGCCGATCCGCGTGATCAATGAATATGCATGGCAGAATATGTTCGTGCATCAACTGTTCATCCGCCCGACGGAGGACGAGTTGAAAACCCATGCGCCGCAATTCACCGTCATCGCCGTGCCGAACTGCGTGGCGGACCCGGCTGTCGACGGCACGAATTCGGAAGCGTTCATCGTCGTTTCGTTTGAGAAGCGCGTCGTGCTGATCGGCGGCACGCACTATGCGGGCGAGATGAAGAAATCGATCTTCTCCGTCATGAACTTCCTGCTCCCGGCGCAAGGCGTCATGCCGATGCACTGCTCGGCGAACATCGGCGCAGCGGGCGACGTGGCGCTGTTCTTCGGTCTCTCCGGCACCGGCAAAACCACGCTCTCCGCAGACCCGAACCGCCGTCTGATCGGCGATGACGAGCACGGCTGGACGGACAACGGCGTGTTCAACTTCGAGGGCGGCTGCTACGCGAAGACGATCAAGCTCTCGCAGACCGGCGAACCGGAAATCTGGAACGCGATCAAGTTCGGCACCGTGTTGGAGAACGTCGTCGTGGATCAAGAGACCGGCGTGGCGGATTACGACTCGGCTGCTCTGACGGAAAACACCCGTGCGGCGTACCCGCTCGACTACATTCCGGGCGCGGTGTTCCCGTCGATCGGCGGTCATCCGAACGTGATCGTGTTCTTGACGGCGGACGCAACCGGCACCCTGCCGCCGATCGCGCAACTGACGAAGGAACAAGCGATGTACTACTTCCTCTCCGGCTACACCTCCAAACTGGCGGGCACGGAGCGCGGCGTTACCGAGCCGGAAGCGACGTTCTCCACCTGCTTCGGCGCACCGTTCCTGCCGCTGCAACCGACCGTCTACGCGGAACTGCTCGGCCAGAAGATCGAAAAGCACGACGCGAAAGTCTACCTCGTCAACACCGGCTGGACCGGCGGCGCGTACGGCACGGGTTCCCGCATGAAACTGGCGTACACCCGCGCGATGGTCACCGCTGTGATCGAGAAGCAACTGGACAGCGTGGAATGGGTGAAAGACCCGATCTTCGGTCTCTCCATCCCGACCCAAGTGCCGAACGTTCCGGCGCACGTCCTCAACCCGCGCAACACGTGGGAAGACAAAGGCGCGTACGACCAAGCGGCGCTCGCGTTGGCTGGCCGCTTCGTGAAGAACTTCGAGAAGTTCGGCTCTGTCTCGGACGACATCAAGTCGGCGGCACCGAAGACTGCGCTGTAAGTCATTTTTTGAAAAATAGTATTGAAAAAGCACCGGGCCCAAGCGGGTCGGGTGCTTTTTTTTGCTTCTACTGACATAAAAATACTAGTTTTGGCGAATGCTATGGCAACCAAAAACCAAGAAGGGGGACTCGGGTATGATGAAAACCATGCTCAAAGAGTTTAAGGAGTTTGCCCTTCGCGGCAATTTGATCGATTTGGCGATCGGTGTGATCGTCGGCGGCGCGTTTCAGAAGATCGTCACGTCGCTGGTCAACGACGTGATCATGCCGCCGATCGGGATGTTGGTGGGGCGGGTGGATTTCTCCGACCTGTTCCTGTCGCTGGACGGCGGGCATTACGGGTCGCTTGCCGAAGCGAAGAAAGCGGGCGCCGCGACGCTGAACTACGGCCAATTTCTCAACAACGTGCTCGATTTCCTGATCGTCGCGTTCGTGATCTTCCTCGTCGTCCGCCAGATCAACCGCCTCAAACGCAAAGAAGGCAAACCGGTCACCACCAAGGAGTGCCAGTATTGCCTCAGCACCATCCCGCTGAAAGCGACGCGGTGCGGGCATTGCACCTCGGAGCTGGACGAGCATCCGGTGGCATAGTGTGTTTGGCAAGTGAAAGCCCTGGCACGAAGTCAGGGTTTTTTCTTGCGATTCTTGGACAACAGTAGTAGGAAACGGCTGTGCGAGACCTCTGGTTTTCGCGGCAGCCGCACGATCGGAATCTTTCCCAGGGAGAGAGCCTCATGTACACTGCGCAATACCCGACGTTTTCCCAAGTCCAAGAAATCCGCAAACAATTGCGCGATGCCGAATACTCGCATTGGTTGCATCATGACTTGTTCTCGTTCAACTTTTGGCTGCTGCTCGTCGTGGCGTTTGCGCCTTGGTGGCTTTGGTTTCGCTTGCGGGATCGCAGCCGCTCGTTTGAATTGCTGTATTTCGGGTTGCTGCTCGGGATGATCTCCACGTTTCTCGATGCACTGGGCACCAATCTGCTGTTGTGGGGCTATAAGGACCAGATCTTCGGAGTTCCACCGCCGCTGTTTCCTGCCGATGTCACGTTGATGAGCGTGCCCTTCATGCTGATCTACGAGAAACTGCCCGCGTGGAAAAACTTCACCATCGCCGTCGTGTTGCTCTCCGCCCTGTACGCCTTCGTCAGAGAACAATTGTTGGAATGTCTTGGCATCTATGAGTTGACCCATTGGAAACACATCTACTCGTTCCCGATCTACATCGCACTGCCCTGTTTCGTGAGATGGATGACCGTCCGCCTTCGAAGCGGCACGGCGCGGTAAGCACGACCCGTCTGCAAGAAAAAATCCCTGGCACACAGCCGGGGCTTTTGCATGTTGGCTTAGAACTCCACATCGAGGAAGCGATTGACGCGCCCCGTGCCGAGGAAGAACCCGATGCACATCGTGATCTCCACCACTTCCGAGTCCGAGAGATGCGCTTGGAGAATCGCGTACACCTCGTCCCTTCCGCTCAAGTCGTTGGCGGCCATGAGATCGACGAGTTGCAGGGCGGCTTTGTGCCAATCGGGGAGGTCGGAGGCGCGGTAGTCGTTGGCTTGTTGCAATTGCTCTTCCGTGAGACCAAATTCAGTCTTGACCCAAGACGGGCGTGCCGTGCTTCAGTACACGCACTCGCCGACGGTGGCGGCTCGGTAGCGAAGCATTTCCTTAAGCACCGGATTGACCGTACCCTTGTTCCACAGCGCGCTGTAATACGCGGAGAACGCCTTGGCCAGCTCTTGGTTGTGCGCGTACGTGCGCAACATGTTCGAAGAGCCGGAGTTCGCTTCGGAACGGGCAAACGCCGCTTGCAGGTCTTGTTCTACTTGCTCGTTGGTGACAGGCTTGATGATCGACATGGCTATCCCTCACTTTCTGTTGCTCTGCTTCTAGTATTGCACGGGATGTTTTTACTATCAAACAAGGAAATGGACATGGTTTTACAGAATAACAAGGCAAGGTTATAGAAAGGGGATGCTACATGTTTTTTTTCTTTTTTCCAGAAGATAGTGTCCGATATACGAATCAACAAATCTCTATATACCATGTAATAGAGCGCATTCGCGCAAATGAAATCAACCTATACCCTCAATTTCATCGAATGCTAGTATGGAATCAGAACCAGCAATCAAAGTTAATCGAGTCACTGCTCATGGGCATTCCATTGCCTCTTTTTTACGTAAACGAAGAACGTTGGGGAGAATGGGATGTGCTC
The DNA here is from genome assembly GCF_000714935.1 of Tumebacillus flagellatus. Taxonomy (GTDB): domain Bacteria; phylum Bacillota; class Bacilli; order Tumebacillales; family Tumebacillaceae; genus Tumebacillus; species Tumebacillus flagellatus. The sequence goes on along the minus strand of NZ_JMIR01000008.1, from coordinate 103,725 downwards.
GATGGCGTGCAACGCTTAATGACTATTTTGCGTTTTGTAAATGGTGAGCTTGTATTGAGCGATGCAAATTATCTTAGCGAACTTAGAAATATTAGATTTCAGGATTTACCCGATCGACTCCAACACCGTTTCATGCACACCACATTAAACTTTGTGGTAATTGATTCACGCACAAGTGATGAACTAAAGATGGAAATGTTCCGGCGAATTAACACGGGTGGCACTCTACTTACTGAATTCGAGGTTATTTATTCCAATCTTTCATCAGAAGCACGAAACTTTCTTTATGACTTGTCTACTGATGATCTATTCATGTTCATGACACCAAATCTATCCGAAAAACATTTCAGACGAGAAGAATTAGTCTATTATTTCTTGGTTTTAATATCAAGGTATAATAACGAAACAAAGGAACTTGATCTATCAAATAACATGAATGCTGAATTGAGGATGTTTGCCGGATATATAAATGACGCTCTTTCTTTCAATCAAAATTCCTGGAGAGAACTATTTACTAATGCTCTAACTAACAGTAAAACATATCTAGGAGCCTATGCTTTTGATGACCCTATTACGAAGCGATTTCGAAAATCTCTATTTTTAATCATTTCAGTTGTTATGTCTAATTTGGATGTCCGTTACCTAAAACAGATAGGATTTAAAGAATCCTATCTACGCAAATTATCCACTGATCGACAATTTGCTGATATTATGTTGAAATGGAGCCCTCGTAGATCTCAGATTTCAAAACAAATTCTTTTATTTACTAATTTCCTAAAGGAGATGATGTAGTATGTTACGAACTTTACACATAAGTAATTTCAAATGTTTTAACGATCAGTCGATTGGGTTTGCACCTGTAACCGTCCTGGTTGGCGCGAACGGGGCTGGAAAGTCTTCAGTCGTGCAATCCTTATTAATAGCCCGTCAAACTCTCGAATCTGCCGCCAAACATGAAGATGTACTAGAAGTGGAATTAAACGGCGCTTATGAATTGCAATTGGGAAATGCTGCCAGTATTTTTACGAATCAGGCGCAACCGCTCATCCGCCTGACAATGACAGACGAAAAGCAACTCAAAACCAACTTCGAGTTCACTTTCGATGGGCATAAAGAGACTCACATTCTCCAAGCAACTCTCTCAACACAAGATAAAAATCACGTACCACTTGCGGGGTCATTTCGTTATCTTCACGCTGAACGTTTTGGACCACGTAAATCATTAAACATGGCCCCCTCGTCGCGAATTGATGTTGGTTGCCAAGGAGAGTACGTATCACATGCCATATTCTTGGCTGACAGATCAAAACGGACAATACATAACCAATTAATCCTTGCTAAACAATCTACGCAATTTTCTCATCATGTAGAATCGTGGATGCAGTTCCTGTTCCCTGATTTACAGTTATCATACCAAACACTACATGATCAGAATTTAGTTCAAACCCTATATAGCAACAGCATATTAGATCAACTCTATACCTCGCCTACGAACACTGGATTCGGAATCAGCTATACACTACCAGTTGTAGTAGCCGGTCTTTTACTTTCTACCGAAGATTCCCCTACACTTCTAGTCGAGAATCCAGAGGCACATCTTCACCCTCTTGGGCAATCTCGAATGGGAAGGTTTTTGGCTGCTCTTTCAACGGCTGGTATTCAAGTAATTGTCGAAACACACAGCGAACACGTAGTCAACGGGATGAGAATCTTTATGGCTGGTACAGACCAACATGATGATTTCAGCATCCAATTCTTCGCTAAGTCACCTAAAGGAGTTACTGTTGAAACCTTAAAACTCTTACAAAATGGAGAGCTTTCGCACTGGCCGATCGGATTTTTCGATCAAGAACAGGAAGACCTCAAAGAACTACTGCAAATTAAGCGAAATAGAAATAAGATCAAACGCGAGGAGAACCGCGAATGAGCCTAACGCTGTGTTTTGAAACCACTTCCTTTGCACAGGGAGCTAAACTGCCTGATCTTCATGCCCGATTAACTGAATTGTACGAAGTTTCAACTTCCGCTCGCCTTTACGGAGATGAATTTTTCAAATGTGAGGATATCTATGGTATACCCTTTGATGGTAAGACTGAGTTGGCAGATTGGATGTATGACAACAGCACGGGGAATAACGTAGGAGAGCGAAAACTGCTCACGCAGCTTATTGATAGGACTCCATCTATGGAGTCTTCAGAATATCAAACTTTTTGTGCAGAGGTCGGATCTGGTTCTAGTAGCCAACAAGTTGCGTTAGTATTTCTGAGGATCCCTCATCAACAATATGCTTTGCATGTAACTACGATTCATGAGCTGATCATAGCTCATAGACATTACTTGATTAATTGCCCTGATATCGAGTCATTTTTGGAAGAAGTGAAGTTATGTTTTACAAACTTGTTCTTCCATGACAACGTTGCAGACTCGTTGAAAACCCTAAGTAAGCCATTCGAAGATTACAAATATGAGATCATCCGTCACCTCACGGCATTAAACGATCAGTTCCCGTTTGTTGTTCAACAAAATCCAAAACAGAAAATGGGAGTTGTATTAAAGGCATTCCAATCACTAACACAAATCGCCGCCTCTATGGAAGGAGTGGGAAATAAAAGTTCAGCAGCTAAACGTTTTGAGTTTGAATTTAAAGACGCAGACGGAACTCCAGTAAAAATTATCTGTGAACCGCATACCAAATTCGAATTGGATATGAAACAGAGGTTTGATCGACTTTATTTCTTTCAAGGACTTCCGGAAATTGAGGAAGGAAAAATTTTAATCGCACACATCGGAAAACACCTCTAGTTGCAAAAAGGAGCAGACGCCCTATCGCGTCTGCTCCTTTTTAAGTTCCTTCAGCGAATAAAAAGTCCCCCGCCAATAAATCCCGCCCCGCCGGAGCGTCAGGTACGTAGAGCGCAGGAAGATGAACAGAAACAACAGCACCGTCAGCGGCAGTGCCACGACCTCAAGCCCGGAGTAGGACGTCATCTTGCGCGTGTACAGCAGGTAGATCGCGATGTTGCAGACGACGGAGACGAGGAACAGCCACCCCTCCCAGCCCGGCAAGAACAGCGCAAGAAACGGCAGGAAGAAAAAAACCACCTGTCCCACCGTGGCGACGAGCACCATCCAGAGCGAGTAGTTCAGCCCGGCAAACAGGTTTTTCTCCAACCCCCGCATCGCGTCGCCCACACTCGGGTACCACTCGACTTGCAGCAGTTCCGGCGAGATGCCCATGCGCTGCTTCAACCGCGCCTGCTTGATCTTCATCCCGAGCATCAAGTCGTCGTCCGGGCGCATCGCGATCGCGCGGTGCGTGCCGACTCCCTCATACGCCGAGCGCGTGAGGAAGTTGAACGCCCCGATGCCAAAGCCCTGCTTGTGCTGGCGGTCGTCGTTCGGCTTCCACGGCCACTTCAACAAACACAGCGAATACAGAAAAAACTGCACAAACGCCCGCAGCCAAAAACGGTTCGCCACCAAGAAAGGCGACACCGTCAGATGATCCAACTTCAACTCCTGAAAAAACGCCATCGCCGACCGCAGGGCAAACGGCGAAAACCGCACGTCCGCGTCGGTGAACAGAATGTAGTCGCCCCGCGCTTGCAGGTAGCCTTCGTAGAGCGCGTGGTTTTTACCGAGCCACCCGTCGGGCAGGGTTTCGATATGTACGACTTCAAAGCGCGTCACAGCCCCGCTGGATACGGAGCTTTTGGTCGATTGCCGCGTTTCAAACTCAGTTCCGACGTGCGCCTCGACAAGCTCGCCTCCACTGTGCTCTTCCTCCCATTTTCGCTTCACGTCTTCCATCCGCTCCCCCGTTGCGTCCTCCGAGCGGTCGTTGACGGCGATGATCTCCAAGCGCCCGTACTGCTGAGCGAGCAGCGTCTCCAGCGTCTTGGCAATCGACGCTTCCTCTTCCTTGCCAGCCACGATGACCGACACGAGCGGCTCGTCCGCCAGCGGGCTCAGCACTTTTTTCAAGCGCGGGACTTTGGGGAGTCCGGCGAGATGGAGGAAGAGCATCGGTACCCAATAAAAAACGACGAGAACCGCCAATATCTGGTAAACAATCATAGTAAAACTCCCTTTCCGCACCTTCTCTTCCCTTTACTATAGCATACCGGTATGGTGTAAGATGGACTCGTGAGCAAGAGAGGGGGACTCGGAGTGATCCAAGCTGTGGTATTTGACTGTGACGGATTGATCATTGATACAGAGACGCCGTGGTACCGCGTGATGGCGGAGTTGTACGAAGAGCGCGGGCAGACGCTTGGGCTCGATCTCTACGCCCGCGTGCTCGGGACAACCGATGCGGCGTTTGATCTGATTGCCTATCTGGAAGAAGTGTCCGGCGCGCCGGTCGACCGCGACGCCGCCCATGAACGCATGCGCACCCGCCATGCCGCTCTGATGCGGGAAGAAACCGTCCGCCCCGGCGTCGAGGACTACCTGCGCCATGCGAAGGAACTGGGCTTGCGCATCGGCCTCGCGTCAAGCTCCCAGCGCGTCTGGGTGGAGAAGCATCTGCGCGACCACGGGTTGTTCGACTACTTCGACGTGCTCCGCACCGCCGACGATGTGCAACACGTCAAACCCGACCCGGAATTGTACCTCAGCGCGCTGGAAGCTCTGGGCGTTGCGCCGGAGCACGCCGTCGCGTTTGAAGATTCGCCGAACGGCACCCGCGCCGCCGTCGCCGCCGGAATGTTCTGCGTCACCGTGCCGAACACGCTGACGGCGCAGATGCCGTTTGACGAGTACCACCTGCAAATCCCGTCGATGGCGGACGTACCGCTCCCCGACGTTTTGGCAAAACTCAACGAAACCAAATCCAACGCGTAACGTAGTCAAAAGGGACGGCCCAAACGGGCGCGTCCCTTTCTTCCTAAATGCCTCCGAGCAACTCAACGGAAGCGTTCTTTTTTCTAGTACGAAATCAACGCCGCCATCAACAACCCCGTCGCAATGCTCAAACGCGACGAGAAGATCCCGACCGCCACGTTGCCTTTCGGAATCTCGGCGATCACTTTAAACGGCGTGAACAACTCGAACAGATAGAACACCCCCACTTGGAACACCGTGCCGATCACGCCCCAGATGACGAGGTCGACCAGCGAGACCGAGTGATAGATCGCCGACGCCATTACGATGGCGAGGCCGATCACTTTGCCGCCGAGGTCGTTTGCAGCCGCTTTGCCGGCGTTGACTTTTTGCGGATCATCGGTTTTGGAACCGTCGGCGATCAGTTTGAATTCCTTATAAGGCGTGGTGAACGCAAACACCAACAGCCCGAACCCCATCAGGGGCAGCGTTACCACCAAGTACAGCAAAAAGTTCAAAAAGCTTTCCCATTGCATCTCCAACATTCCTCCAATTCCTCCCCGCTGTCTAGTCTGGTTGTGTCACACCCACCGGGAGATAGTACGAGAGATTTCCCGTGATCTTGCCGCCGACGCGCGCCACAATCGCCGACGCCTGCCCGTCGATCAGAAACGACCCCCACAGCAGATGCCCGTCATACGTCCCGCGCAACGTCTCCACGGAAATCGACTCCAACTCCACCCGCTGTTGATAGATCATCGGTTGCTCCCAATAATGTGCTTCTTGGTCCTGCTCTTCCGCTTGCCCGTCGCGAGTCCACAACACCACGCCGCCGCCCTCGCGCCCGAAGATCGGTTTCGTCACATACTCCGACTCGCCCAGAAAGCGGTTTTCCAGATACGTCGGCAGCATATACCGCGCAATCGCCTCATGCTCCTGTTCGGTAAAAAACTCCCCTGTCTCGTGCAGGTTCCAGATCAGCGCTTGCAGGGCTTTCGTCTGCGCGATGAACCCCTGCGGCGGGTTGATCACCGCAAGTTTCCGTCGCGCGATCAAGTCGAGGACGCGCGCGCCCGTAGGAAAACCTTCCTCATCGCACTCTTCCGCCAATTTCTCCAACGCGTGCAGACGGTACAGCACGTCGATGCGGTGCAACTCCCACTCGTCGCCGAACGTTTTGTACGCCGCCAACTGGTCATCGTAATAGCGCAGGTCGGCAAGCGGAATGAACTGTCCGCGCAAACCCGACTGCTCCAGCAGGTACTTCGTGGTGCCGGCGTCTTCGTCGTGCCAATCGAGCGCGCTGAAATAGACTTCCTCCACGGGATAGCCCAACTCCGCATAGCGTGCGAGAAGCCGCCCAAAGCCGTCGCGCAGGTGCTGCACCATCCCGCGGTTCGGGTCCTCGACGCCGAAGTGCTCGCAGACCCGGCCGTTGACGTGAAACGCTTCCACAATGGAAGTCGGCGTGTCGCTGTTGAATTCCAGCATCTTGAGCCCCTGCGAGGTCGACGCGAAGTCGAAGCGGCCGACCAGCGTGGTCACATCATCCGCGACCGTAACGCGCACGGCTCCGAGTGCCGCTTCCGGAATGCCCAGTTGCAACAGCAACTCATCGGGCGCCTGCTGGACGATGCCCGCGACTTTATGAAAAATTCGGCCCAACGCTTCCGTCGCCGCCGCCAGCTCTTGACGCTGTGCTTGTGAAATCGTATGGAACGAGGCGAGCGCATACTCCTCGCCGTACATCCAATCCCAGGTAAAAACCCCCTCTTCACGCAAGGGTCCGTAGATCAAATCCCGTCGTGCCGCGTACTCCACACCCTCACTCCTCGTCTGAAACCCGAACTGTTGGATTACGAACTGCTCGAACCGCCGGACGAGCCGACGCCCGATTTGCCGCTCGACACGCCGCCGCTGGAACTGCCGCGTCCGATGACGCTGCCGGTTCCGCTGGAACTCGACGGCGGTTTCACAGACGAGGAACTGCCGGAGCCGGACGAAGACGAGCTCGACTGCCCCGACTTGCCGGAGGACGACGAACCGCTGCTGTAGCCGGAACTTCCGTACGACTTACTGCTCGGGTAATGCCCGGAACGGTAGTACGTTTTGTGTCCGCCGATGTAGATAAAGTTCGAGTGGTCGGCCGGATAATTGTTGTCGTCGCAGTATCCGTTGTTGTCATCGTCCCGGCAGACGTCCTGTTGCGAGTACCTCGGTTGGCTGGAACATCCGCAACCGGCCGTCACCGCAACGGCCGTCGCTGCGAACAGGCCGACGAGCATGGTGGTTTTGTTGATTTTTTTCTTCTCGTTTTGCTCCATCCCCGTCACCCTCCCATTGGATTTCCTGTGGCGTACCACACGTACACTTTGCGGTCCTCGTCGATCTCCGCCGAGGTTTTTTCCCATTCTTTGCCGTAGAGGTACAGAAACTGGCTTTGCATGTGCAAAAGCGCTTCCATTTCATCCCGAAATTCATACGTGTGAATCACCGGGTAATAGTCCGTATCTTCCTTATATTCACGCAGTTCGATGCGGATCGTCTTCCACTCGGCTTTTTGCGTGGGGTCGACGATCTGTTCGTCTTCGGCGAGTTGCACATAGATCACGTACACGCCGGCGTCGATGGCGGTGGACGTTTTTTCGTAGATCTTGCCTTCCTTGACGAAGTAGTCGCAACACATGCGCGTGGCGATCTCCGCTTTGCCGATGCGGTCGTAGTAGTATACGACCGGGAAGCCGTTTGCTTCGTCGAACAGGCGGTACTCCAGACGTGCCATCCGGGAATCCCTCCTTTTTTATCATTGATAAATGAATATACGTAAAAAACGAGATAAAGTTCCAAACTATTTTATCACAGAAATGACAAAAAGCACTCCGCCTGATTCAGGGCGAAGTGCTTTTTTCTAGAAGGACGGCAGGTTGGTTTGTTACAGCAGAGCAGCATGCCCCGCTTCGAACGCCAACATGTTTTTCTTGGACTCGATGCCGCCTGCTGCGGAGAAGCCGGTCATCGCGCCCGACTTGCCGACGACGCGGTGGCAGGGGATGATCAGCGAAACCGGGTTCGCCCCGCACGCACCGCCGACGGCGCGCACCGCTTTCGGGCGGCCGATGGCGGTGGCGATGTCGAGATACGATCGGGTCTCGCCGTACGGAATGTCGTACAGCGCCTTCCACACCGCCACTTGAAACTCCGTCCCGCGCAAATCAAACTCCACGTCAAACTCGAAGCGCTTTCCCGCGAAATACTCCCGCACTTGCTGCGTCTCGCTCGCCAAGCGCTGCGGGTCATGGATCAGCACCGCCCCCGGCTCTTTCTGCCGCACGCGTTCGCTGAAATACGACTCGTCCTCGCCCGCCAGCGTCGTCACCAGCAGCCCTTTGTCCGTTTTCGCCAAATAGTACTGGTTGCCCGCGTTCTCCACGCGATCCCAATAGACGTTCATGCGCCACGCTCCCTCTCCGGTTTCACTGCCCTATTCCTTCGCCTTATGTCAAAAAGATCCCTTCCTCCAGTGGAGAACGGGATCTTTTTTCGAACATCCTCTGCTATTTGCGAGTCTTTGCGGCGGTGTTGCGTAGATTCTCCAGGTGTGCTTCGCCGAACTCAAGTTGCTCTTGCTTCGTCATACGACCTGCGCGAGACTTCTCGGTCAGCCAATCCAGACGCTTACGTTCACTTCTGGTCATGTTGGAAACACCTCTGGTTCTAGTTTGCACCGTCATGCCTCCCTTAGCCGTGTCGGCTTTTTCCTAATCGGTTTATATCCGTATTATATGAGGGTAGACGTTTGGGAGATGTCCGTTTTTTCAATTCTTCATCGAATCTTCATCTTAGTGGCTCAGCCAGGAAGACGCTTGTTTCGGGTAGCGCAGGCAAACCATGATGATGCGGCCGAGCATGAGACCTGCGATGGAGAAGAGGAACGGAACCATGAAGTTGTTGCTGTCAAACGAGAACAGATCCGGCGTTGCAATCAGAGCGGACATGCCGTATTTGAGACCGTAGCGGATCGGAATCGAGACGAGCCAGAGGCCGACAGATGCGATCGAGCCGGCGATGTACCAGACGCCGCCTTCTTGGAAGACGCGGACGAACTTGCCTTGGATCATGCCGACGATCAAGCCGAGCACGGTGCCGACGAAGAGCGTGACCCAGTCGCCGACGGCGATGCCGGGGATGCTGGCTGCCGTGTACATGCCGAACAGCAAGACGAGCAGCGGGAGGAAGAACTGGCGGGCGCTCAATTGGCGGCTGCGCAGTTGCGCCCGGATGACGACGAGGAAGATCAGCAGTGCGATGACGAGAGTTTTCATATCCATTTTGGTAACACCCCTTGGTTGTGATGGTTTGTTTTACGGATTTCGTTGATCTCTATGGCTTTATTGTAAGCGGGATCGAGAGTGGCGGAATCTACCAAGGGGTTGATCTTGCAAGTAAAAAAGCGGTCTATCCAGAGATAGAGACCGCCGATTTTTACACCTGTGGATGTATGGAGACTACTGCACGAGTCGATTGCGGAGGGCCACGACAACCGCTTGTGTCCGGTCGTCGACGCCGAACTTCTGGAGGATGCGGTGCACATGGGTTTTGACGGTGCCTTCGGAGATCGTGAGCTTTTGCGCGATTGCGTCGTTGCGCAGGCCGTACGCCATCTGTTGCAGCACGTCGAGTTCCCGCTCGGTGAGCGGTTCGAGCAGTTGGAAGTTCGACGCGATCTGCCCGGCGGGGGGTGTCGGTTCCGTTTTTCTCGAAGCAGTTTCGGTTTGCGCGGGCGGGGCGGACGATTGCGACGAAGCCAGCATCTGCCCGAGCGCTTGCGCCGCCGTCGCCGTGCGGTAGATCGCTTCGCCGCGCTGCGCCGCCCGGATGACGTCGAGCATCTCTTGCGCGTCGGAGTCTTTCAAGAGATAGCCGACCGCTCCGGCGCGGATGCCTTCGAACACGTACTCGTGCACGTCGAACGTGGTGAGGATCACGACTTTGGTCTGCGGCAGTTGCGCGATGATCTCGCGGGTCGCTTCGATGCCGGTCTTGATCGGCATCTGCACGTCCATCAGCACGACGTCCGGCTGCTGCTCCAACACGACGCGCACCGCTTCTTCTCCGTTCTCCGCTTCGCCCGCCACCTGCATGTCCGGCTGGACGTTGATCACGTAGCCGAAGCCTTGGCGGATCATCTTCTGGTCGTCGACGAGCACGACGCGGATTTTTTCCATTTTGCTGTCACTCCCCTTGCTGTGTTGGATTCGGCACGGTGCAGGTCACTTCCAAGCCGTGCGGTTCGACGGGTGTACACGCAAGCGTCCCGCCCGCCGCTCTGATGCGCTCTTGCATCCCGGTCATGCCGAATCCCGGCACGATCACGTCGCCCGGTTTCACGGTTCCGTCGTCGCGGACCGTCAGTTGCAAGGCAGGATGTGAAAGGTCGGTTTTTTCCGAAATTTCAACCGAGAGGCGGGAAGCTCCAGCGTGGCGGACGGCGTTGGTCACCGCTTCTTGCAACACCCGATAGAGCGTGACCGTCGTCTCCGTGGAGAGATCGAGCTCTTCCGGTGCTTCGAAGGTGCACGTCAAGTGCGTGTGCGCTTCGACTTGCGAGACGAACGCGCGCAGAGACGTCACGCCGGCAACCGACTTGTCATCGGCGAGCGCATGGACGGACGTGCGAATTTCGCCAAGCGAGGTGCGGGCGACGTGCAGCATGTTGCCGACCATCTCCTTGACTTCCGGCTTGGCGTCGGAAGTCAGATATTGCAACGCCTGCAGTTGAACGATCAACGACGTCAAGCTGTGCCCGAGCGAATCGTGGATGTCGCGGGCGATGCGCGTGCGCTCTTCGAGCACGGCGTGCTGCATGCCTTTGACGGTCGCTTCTTGGAGTTCGGCGTGGGCTTTTTGCAGCTCTTCCAAGTGTTGGCGGCTGACTTCGTGCGCTTCCCGGCGCAGGCGATATCCACGTAAGCCGATGTAGACCGACACGATGCCGACGAGCAGACCCAAGCGGTCTTGGAGCGTCGCGCCGTAGAGCTCTTGCAGGACCATCACTTGCAAACCGACCAGCGCGGAGAGCAGCGCGGCAAACGGTCCGGGCACGCGGATGGCGTAAAACCCGATCAAAAACAGATAGAGCATCACGCTCCACCAGCCCGCGTGAAACCCGAACACGTTAAGGTCGGTGGCGACGGAAATCACGAGAGTGACGCCCCAGATCTGCGGCTTCGTCCGCCACTTGTCGGCGAACCAGAACACCCCGTAGTACAGGAGGATCAGCACGGCGCTCATCAACTGCTGCCCGACGGTTCCGTGCACCACGTCCCGATATGCAAAAAACGCCATCGCCAACGCCACCAGCGTTCGTCCGGTCAACAAACGGTCGGTGACGGTGTCGAGAGCGAGCAAGGCGCGTTTGATCACGTTGCGGCACAACCTTTCCAGCATATTCCCCCTCATTATAGCGCATCTTAGTCCGTGAGGGGGGTGGCTTTTCATGTCCATCGCAAACATTCTGATCCGCAAAGCCGCAGCCGATGAGGTCCGCAGTGTTTCGACGGCGCTCAACGCCCTGTCCGGCGTGGAGCGTGCGGTGGTCGATTTGAGCACCAACCGCATATCTGTGGAGTTCGAAGACGACGTGGTGAACTTGAACCAACTGCGCAAGACGGTTCAAGCGCATGGGATCGACGTGTTGTCGGAGTGGAAGGAGCCCTTCTAAGCGCACTCCAAAATGCGCACAAAAATACCCCGCGGCCTTACACCGCCGGGGTATTTTTGGTGCCTTTTTTGCGTTGCGGGGGTTCCAAACGAGAACGCTTAGTATTGTTTTTTTCCGAAGTACTCCGTCCAGCGCGCCGACACTTTGGAGTCGATGTCCGGGCGGGTTTCCACTTCGTCCGGGTACCACGGCTTCATGCGGGCGTCGATGACGATCGGCAGCTTGTACGCGACATGATGGCGCACGAGATCCGCTTCGGCGTAGATGTCGTGCGACGGATCGAAGCGCGTAAACGTCGTCCAGAGGAACGAGCTTTGCGCTTTGGCGACGCTTGCGTCGTCGACGAGGAACACCACCGGCCACTCGCGCAGATCGTCCGCATGCTGTTGCACGATGCGCGCGCCGAGTTCCGGGTCTTGCTCGTACGCTGCGCCGGAGACGCAGAGACAGCCCTTGCAGAACGCTTGGATTTTGTCGACGAGCGGCAAGTCGCGGCCTTTGTACTCGGCGGGCAGTTGGCGAATCGGATCGCCGACGCCAAGCAGGATGCCCTTGGAGCCTTTGTTAAACTGGCGGCCGGTGTAGTCGAGCGTGTCGTTCGACGTGTTGCCGATCACGAACAGGTCGGTCGCCGGATCGAAGCGCTCCAACACTTGCTCGAACGTCTCGCGGAAGTTCGCCAGTTCCACCGGCTTGTCCGTCAGAATCAGGAATTTCGTCAGGGTCAACTGCCCTTCGCCCAAGATGCGGAACGCGTGCGCAATCGTCTCGCGCTTGTAGCTTTCGCGCACAACCGCCGCGGCGAGCGCGTGGAAGCCGGTTTCCGCGTACGTCCACAGATCGCGCACGCCCGGCATCGCCAGCGGGAACGCCGGCGAGAGCAAGCGCTGCAGGAAATCGCCGAGGTAGTAATCTTCTTGCACCGGTTTGCCGACGATCGTCGCCGGGTAGATCGCGTTCTTGCGGTGATAGACGCGGTCGACGTTGAAGACCGGGAATTCATGAGCCAGCGAGTAGTAGCCGAAATGGTCGCCGAACGGTCCTTCCATCCGCCGCACATGCGGCGGGACTTTGCCGACCAGCGCGAATTCCGCTTCGGCGATCAACGGGTACTTCCCGCCTGCCGGATCGGCGGTGACGGGGAGTTTCTCACCGAGGATCAGTGACGTGAGCAACAGTTCCGGCAGCATCTCCGGCACCGGCGCGATCGCGGATGCGATCAACGCGGGCGGGCCGCCGAGGAACACGGTGACGGGCAATTCTTCGCCGCGTTGCTCCGCTTCGAAGTGATGGAAGCCGCCGCCCTTTTGAATTTGCCAGTGCATGCCGGTCGTTTGGTCATCGTAGACTTGGACGCGGTACATGCCGAGGTTGTGGTCTTTTTTGTTCGGGTCGGGATGTTCGGTGTAGACGAGCGGCAGCGTGACGAACGGGCCGCCGTCTTCGTGCCAAGACGTGAGCACCGGCAGTTCGCCAAGCTTCGCGGGCGAATCGACATGGTCGAGAATCGGCGCTTTGTCGCGGCCGACGTTCTTGGTGCCGACTTTCAGCAATTCGAGGAACAAACCGCGCTCGCCCCAGAGTTTGCCGAGCGTGGGCGGCACGAGTTTATGGGTGAGTCCGACGACTTCCTTCATTAATTGCTCCGGACGCGGGCCGAACGCCAAATCGACGCGGCGGATCGTGCCGAACATGTTCGAGAACACCGGGTACTGGCTGCCCTTGACGTTGGTGAACAACAGCGCCGGGCCGCCCTCGGCGATGACGCGGCGGTGAATTTCCGCCAGCTCCAGATACGGATCAACTTCCGCCGTAATCTCCACGATGTCGCGCTCTTGGCGCAATGTATCCATAAAAGCACGTAAATTTCGATGCGGTTGCACTTTTCAATCTCTCCTATCAAAAAGCAGTCTATCCTATTGTACCACACCGTCGACTCTCGCCAAGAGAACCCTCCCTTTGTCTGCAAAAAATCATCCGTGTCAATGTATAGATTCAATTTTTTAAATTTGACGATTGTTTCTTTTGCGGAAGGAAGCGGTTTTTTGCAAGCAGGCACGTGCCCGCGAATGACCTCTTTTTTGCAAGCCCTGCAACAGCTGTTCTTTCTCCTCCGGCTCCAGCCGTGTTTCCGCCATCGGGAAGAGGTTTTGCTCTTCCTTGTGGAAATGATCGCGGGGGAATTTCACCTCGCGGATGCGGTGTTGACCGGCGCGATGCTGGCTGTTTTTCTGTCATCGAATTTGTTTTTACAGGCGTTGAAATCGCCGCGCCGCCGCCGTTGCCGTCAGCCTGCTGTTCGCGCTGCGCAAATCGGTAGTGTATGCTAGAGAGTAGAATCTCAACCATTTGGAGGGCGCTGTCCATATGTTTCTACGCGATGTCACCGTTGTCAAACCGGGAGAACTCAACCCAACCTCCTACCCTTTTTCCATTCCGGCGATTCGAGAGTTGGAGACGTTAGACCTCGCCAACGCTGTCACGTTTTTCGTCGGGGAAAACGGGTCGGGAAAGTCCACGTTGTTGGAGGCGATCGCCTATCAGTGCGGATTCAATACGGCCGGCGGCGGGAGAAACAACATCGATCATGATGTGGAGGCGGCGGAGGCCTCTTTGGGAGATCACATTCGGCTATCGTGGTTGCCCAAGATCACGCAAGGGTTCTTTTTTCGGGCGGAGAGTTTTTATCACTTTGCGTCGTATTTGGACCTCTTGGCGCGGGAGGACCCCACGTTCAACTACAGCGGATACGGCGGCAGGTCCCTGCACAAACAATCGCACGGCGAGTCCTTCCTGTCGTTGTTTCAAAACCGATTCGGGCACAAAGGCATCTACCTGTTGGACGAACCGGAAGCCGCGCTGTCTCCGGCGCGGCAGTTGGCGTTCTTGCGCATCCTCCACCAATTGGTGTCGGCGGGCAAGTCGCAATTCATCATCGCCACGCATTCGCCGATCTTGCTCGGGTTTCCAAACGCGAAGATCTATCAGTTCTCTTCGACAGCCATCGAGAGCGTGACGTATGAAGAGACGGAACATTATCAGATCACGAAATCGTTTCTGACGAGAACGGAGTTGTTCTTGGAGGACTTGTTTCGCGAGGAGGACAAAGACTAACGAAACAGACAGGCTTTCTCTCCCCAAAACCTATCGAACCACAAAACCACTTGGCCCGCAGCCAAGTGGTTTTTTCGATTCCGCAATCGTTGAATATCGAAACCAACGTATCCCCTAGCAATCAGTCCAATCAAGTCCCCTTCCAATTTCATATCTATGGATGGAAAGGAGACTCTGATATGAAACAAAACCCGTCTGTACAACCAACAGACGCGATGACGAATTCCGCAAACATGGCCTTTCGCGTCCCCGTATTTTTGAGCCACCCCAGTATGCTGAACAATGTCCAAACAGAATTTCTACATCAACTGATCCGAAAGCTGGAAAAAGCGCTGCTTTTCCCGCGCACTCTCCCCGACACGGAGCAATCCCCGGAAAAAACACTCACCAGCGTACGTCGCTTGGTTCATATCAGAAATGGATTGCCGGAATTCCAATACCGTTGCAATTCGCATGACGACTTGAGGTGTTCCTGAATGCCAAATCCCAACTTGAATTTAAAACCGGGCGAATGCGTAGGCGTTGTGTTCAAACAGGGAAATGTTTGGATGGTTCACGACGGCGTGTTGAACACCCCGATCGCCAACGGCAACAACCCCCCGAAAACGGTGTCGATTGTCCATTATGTGGTCAACCAAACCAACGGTCATTTGGTTCGCCAGTCCAACCGCACCTTGAAAAACGTAAAACAAGTGCTGCGCACCCCGAGTAACCCGACGTTTGCTTTGAAATGTCCGAAGACAACCCATCCGAATCTGCACGTCGGCGATTGCGTTGTCGTCAAAATCAAGGTGCCGAAAACGAAGACAACCCCCTCCGGATACGATGCCAAAAACGGCGTGCTGGCCTGTTCCCTGCAAAATCGCTTGCATCCAATGGGGAAGGTGTGGATTAACCATTGGAAGATCATCAGCCCTAGCTCACCAAGGGTGTTTTTGGTAACCACTCGCTATCCCAATGCGCAATTCGTTCGAAAAGCTTGATAAGAGCGCTTAACTCGGCTCGCCACGGAACGAAAAACCACCCTGCCATCGGGAGGCGGAGTGGTTTTTTCGTATACAGTGTTATTGCTACCCCTTTCACATGTCCCGATTCAGAACAGGTGAGGGTCCTTGCAAACGACGAACGGCAGGATGATCCAGCAAGCCTCCTACATATCTGCAGGTTTGCAAGAGGAGAGCGAGAAACACAGCGCTCCTGTCCAAAGGGGGACCACACTTGCGCCAACTTCGCTAACGGTTGAATTTACTTGAACATCGAGATCAAAGATGTTTTCCATTCGAATCCGCCTCCTATAGGTTCATACTGTCCAGGGTTGCATGTCTTCGTTTGGTGAGTGCGGTGATGGCTCGTGCAAACTACTTTCCGTCTTGATAGCAGCCGACCATCGTGCAAACACACGACCACGTGTTCGCTTGAACTACATGCGACGAGGTTTGATGTACTTGAACGTCGAGATCAAACAGTTGACTCAATGAAAACACCTCCTTCAGATTCAGAGTACCAAGGGTGTATGTCTCAGTTGTTAGGCGAGTTCAACTTTGTTTATGGGTACTTCTAACCAATCTTAGTCTATTATAACTCAGGTAAAACCATAATTTCAAGATAAATAAGAAAACTATGATATCAAGTTAAAAAACTTCAAACCCATCCCGCAACCAGCCGTGTTCAGGATCGTCTGCTCCGTCGAAATAAAAAAGACATCCTTTCGGATGCCTTTTTGACAATTACGACGAAAACTTCACGTTGTACATCCGCAGATCGCCCTTCACCGGCGAGTTCGGGTTGGCGTTGGCGTGAGCCTTGGAGAACGCATCCGACTCCACCCACGCTTTAAACGCAGCCTCGCTCTCCCACTTGGTGTAGACGACCAACTCGTCGCCCTCGGTCGGGGTGAGGAACAGGTACTCCAGGCAGCCCGGAACTTGGCTCATGCGCTCGCCCGCCGTAGCGAAGCGGCCTTCGAGGTGCTCGCGGTATTCGGCAGGGACGGTCAGGCGGTTCATGGAAACGAACATAGGTATTAACATCCTCTCTCATCAAAGGTTGATTCTCTCCTCGTCATCGTATCACATTGAAAAGAGGATTGCGCGTTCTGTCACAGAATGTTACCTAATATATACCAAGTACCGACACTCAGGAGGTTTTGTCGTGAAAGTCGTCCTCTTCGCGTTTGACCGATTTACAGACATCGACGTATTTCTCCCGTGGGATCTGTTGAATCGCGCCTCCAACTACTGCCGCGGCGACTGGCAGGTGCAAATCGCCGCCTCCAAACCGCACATCACATCCGTTTCCGGCCTCACCATCCCCGTGCACGCCGATCTCTGTGCACTCGAAACCGCCGACGCCGTCCTCATCGCCAGCGGCCCGGGCTTGCAAACACTCCTGCAAGAATCCGACGAGTTGAACGCGGTTCGCGCCCTCAACCCCGAACGTCAATGGCTTTCCTCGATGTGCTCCGGCGCCCTGCTCCTCGCGTCCGCCGGCCATCTCACAGGAAAAAAAGCCACCTCCTACTACACCCGTGCCAAACAGCTCGCCTCCTACGACGTCGAATTCGTCAACGAGCCGTTCGTGCTCGCAACCCCCAAGATCGCCACCGCCGGAGGATGCCTCGCCGCCCTCGACCTCACGCGCTGGCTGCTCTCCGAACTCCTCAGCCCCGAAATCGCCGACAAAGTCCTCCGCGAAGTGCAACCCAACGGCTGACGGCTAAGAACCACGCCGCAGCCTCCTCCCTCCACGAACCCCCCCCATCCCCGCAGCCCCTCCTCCCCTCCCAAAATAACGAAATCCGCAACATAGACAACCCTCCCCGCATATCGTATCTCATGCTAGGCGAGTGTCTGTTCCCCGTACTCATGCGGGAACTGTCTCGACGTGAATCCATAGGGGAGGGGAACGCGTAACTATGTGCGGAATAGCTGGTTGGACCGATTGGAAACTGGACCTCACCCAACAGAGTGCCGTCCTGGAGGACATGGCGGAAACCCTGTACAACCGAGGACCGGATGCCGGCGGGATTTTTTTGTCTGCGCATACCGGATTTGCCCATCGCCGGCTCGCCGTGGTGGACATTACCAACGGACAACAACCGATGAGCCGTGTGCAAGGAGATCACACGTACACCTTGGTCTACAACGGAGAGCTGTACAATACCGAAGACATCCGCCGCGACCTGCTGGCTCGCGGCTATACGTTTCAAGGTCACTCCGACACCGAAGTCTTGCTTACCTCGTACATCGAATGGGGGCCTTCCTGCGTCGACCGTTTCAACGGAATCTTCGCGTTCGCCGTCTGGGACCCCAAGGAACAAACGCTGTTCATCGCCCGCGACCGCCTCGGCGTCAAACCGCTTTTCTACGCCGAACGCGGAGCCGGGCTGCTCTTCGCCTCCGAACTCAAAGCGCTGCTGGCACACCCGGCCGTCGAACCGGTCGTCGACGCGGAAGGCCTCGCCGAAGTGTTTGCCATCGGCCCCGCCAAAACGCCGGGCCACGGCGTGTTTCAAGGCGTCCACGAACTGAAACCGGGCCACTTCCTGCAATTCAACCGCAACGGCCTCAAGATCACGCACTACTGGAAGCTGGAGAGCTTTCGACATGAAGATGACTTCGACACCACCGTCGCCAACGTGCGCGCTCTGCTCCAAGACGCCGTCGAACGCCAACTGGTCTCGGACGTCCCGATCTGCACGTTTCTCTCCGGCGGCCTCGACTCCAGCATGATCTCGGCGTTTGCCGCCCAGAAATTCGAACGCGACAACCTCGCCCCGCTCCACACCTTCTCCATCGACTACAAAGACAACGACAAAAACTTCCGCAAGAGCGACTTCCAACCGGACCCGGACGCGCCGTTTGTCGTTCGCATGCAGGAATTCCTCGGCTCCGAACATCACAACATCGAAATCGACACCCCGCAACTCGTCGAAGCGCTGCAAGCCGCGATGTTCGCCCGCGATTTGCCGGGCATGGCGGACGTCGACTCCTCGCTGCTCCTCTTCTCGCAGGAGATCAAGAAGGAAGCGACCGTCGGCCTCTCCGGCGAGTGCGCCGACGAGATCTTCGGCGGGTATCCGTGGTTCTACCGCGAAGAGATGGTCAACGCCGGCACGTTCCCGTGGTCGCGCAACAAAGCCGACCGTGCGGCGTGGCTCTCCAAGGAATGGAGCGAGCAAATCAACATCGAAGAGTACGTCCAAGACCGCTACCACCAAGCACTCGCCGAAGTGCCGCATCTCGACGGGGAAACTGCCGCCGAACGCCGGGCGCGGGAAATCTCCTACCTCAACCTGTTCCGCTGGATGCCGACGCTCTTGGACCGCAAAGACCGCATGACGATGTACGCGTCGCTGGAAGTGCGCGTGCCGTTTTGCGACCATCGCATCGTCGAATACATGTGGAACGTCCCGTGGGAGATGAAATACTACCAACAACGGGAAAAAGGCCTCTTGCGCAAAGCCCTCGAAGGCGTGCTTCCGGACGACATTCTCTACCGCAAGAAGAGCCCGTACCCGAAAACGCACAACCCGAACTACTTCGCCGCCGTGCGCGACATGGTGCTCGGCGTGCTCGACGACAAATCGTCGCCGCTGCACCAACTGATCGACGTGAACACGGTCCGCGAGATCGCCAAAGCGAACGACCCGAACTTCGTCAAACCGTGGTTCGGCCAACTCATGGCGGGCCCGCAACTGTTCGCCTATCTGGCGCAAGTCGACACGTGGCTGCGCAAGTACAACGTGCGCATCGTATAAAAAAAGCTCTTGGTGCCGGATCGGTACCAAGAGCTTTTTGCATTCCTTATTGCATCGCCGCGATAAAAAACGCCACCATCACGAAGTGCAGCACGCCTCCCGCCGACACGAACATGTGCCAAACTTCATGGAAGCCAAATTTCCCGGGAAAGAAATCGAGTTTTTTCGTGCCGAAGATCACAGCGCCGATCGTGTACGCGATGCCGCCGAGGAACATGAACAGAATCGCACCCGTCGGCAGCGTTTGAAACAACTTCACAAACGGCACGACGGCAATCCAACCCAGCGCCACGTAGATCAACGTGGAAATCCAGCGCGGGATGTGCATGAAAAACAGCTTCAACACCATCCCAAGCCCCGCGAGCCCCCAGACGACGGAGAGCATCGTCACTTGCCACGCGCCGTGCAAACCGTACGCAAACACAGGGGTGTACGTGCCCGCGATCAACAAGAAGATCGAGATGTGGTCAAACTTCCGCAGCCAGAGTTCCTTTTTCGGAGTCGTGCGGATCGCGTGATACAATCCGCTGGCGAGGAACAGGACGATGAGACTCGCCCCATAGATGATCAGGGAGGACAACTTGCCTGCTGTCTGTTCGGAGTATCTTGCCACCAAGTAAATCAACCCAACGACCGCTGCCGCCGCGGTCAACAGATGCGACCAGGCGTTCACCGGCTCTTTCACTCGCAACCACCGCACGAGATCAAACCTCCTCGATAGAACTTTAGTTACCTAAAGTCTAACTGACTGTGGAGTCTAAATCAAGCGTAAAATTCGCGGACATGGCGGTAATCCGGGTACGGCAACACGGACGGTACGAGGATGAGCATCACGCGCGCCGGTTCGCCGTCGGCGGCGGTGACGGTGACGCGCTCTGCGGACTCCGCACCATACACCGCGAAGATCCGATGCCCCACACGGGTCGGTTCCTTTTTTTCATCTTGCCAAACGGTGTTGCCTTCGACGACCAGCGCGGTCAACGAGTAGCCCGCGGGCACCTCTTTGGAAAACGACGCCCCCGCCTCCAGCGTCACGTCCCACATCTGCGCGTCCGCGACGAGTTGCACGGGCGACTTCCCGCCGATGACCGTCTTCACGGTCGCGCCGTTCTCCACGACAGCCGGGAACTCGTCATGTTCAAACTGCGCGTACGTCGGCGTGCGCTTCACCGCTTCGCCCGTGAACGGCTCAAACCAGATCTGGAAGCCGGTCGTGTTCGCTTCCATCGTCTCCGCGTGATACGCTCCGCTCCCCGTCTGCATCACTTGCGCGCCGCCGCCTTGCACGGTGGAGTGCGTGCCGAGCGAATCCTTATGCCCGCCGACGCCGCTCATGAAGTAGGTCACGATCTCAAAGCCTTTGTGCGGGTGCATCGGAATCTCGCCAAATTCGCGCGCCGAAAACCACGCCCAGTAAAACAGCGTCCCCACCCGCTTCACCGCCGACCCTTCGCCCGGAAAGCCGATCGGCTTCTGCTCCACGATCTTCCCTCCGTCAAAAAACCCCACTGCTTGCTGCTCCGGCGTGTACAGTTGCAAAGCCATTTCCAACATCTCCTCTCTCTATCTAAACTTACTTTTAGTAAGTTGCTTATCATACAGCCACTATAGCAACTCTCCCCTCCTTCTGTCAACTCACTCCAACGTCCCGATCGATTCGAGTTTTACATCCGGCTTGATGCGCACGTCCGCTTTGGAAAACGCCTCTCCCCATTTGTCTTGCACCGGTTTCCACGCGTCGTACTGGTAGGCGCGCGCATAAAGACCGAAGCCAAACGGATCGACGGCGTCTCGTTGGCACTTTTTGACCAAAGCGGTCATCTTGGTTTGCATATCGTCGCTGATTTGCTTCTCCAGTTTGGAAGTCAAATTGTGAAAGGTGGCTGACTTGTTCGAGGAAGTGAGCACAGCCTTGCACTTCATGCTGATCTCAAATCGAAACCGTCCTTGGACGTAGTTGGATTTGACCTTCACCTTGGCAGAGCGAATCATCATCGCGATCACGTCGTCCGGCGTTTGCGTAACGTAATAGACCTCCCCCTTGGCGCGTCGTTGCAGCATGAGCAGCAGCGAACTTTCTTCCAAGGACAGATGATCCGCATACCCGCCGTTCTCGCTCAGCAAAGCGACTCCGGTGACTTTGATTTCTTCCTTGTCTTTTTTGACTTCGGAGATCGCAGCCGTGAGCGCCCGGTCTTTGATCTGGCGGCGAAACTCTTGCAAGTTGGTGGAGACGGTGACGCTTCTTTGGTTCGCCGTTTCGATCAGTTTGTGCATGTGGATCGCCAGCCGGGGCTTGTCTTTCGGTTGAAACCGGAAGACCTCGTTCACCGGACCGTCCACGAGAATCACATGCGGCGTCGCCGATTGCTTGGGATCGCGGTAGAACAGATCCAGCAGGTCGGCCCAATCCTTTCGCTTTTCTACAAGCCGCTTCCCGATCAAGACCGTTTGGTTTTTTCCGGCCAGCGTAATCCCCGTGAGAATCGCGTCCAACTTCGGACGCGCCCAGCCCACCGTCACCGTTTTGACGCCCCCGGTCTCCGACTTCTCCTTGGCCTCCTTATAAAAAACCGGACTTTGCGTATAGACGACGAAATTTTCGTCCTCATCCAAATCCATCCCCAGCATCAAGACCAGCGAGATGTCTTCCAAATTCAGTTGGTCGTAACAGCCGGAAGACGTCACGAGGGACAACAGCAAAACGATCGCCCAGACTTTCCGCTTCATGACGCACCTCCCTTGCGCACTTTTGCGCGCAGCCCGTCATACCCCCACAGAAACAGCGGAAACAAAAACGCCGCATAAAAACCGATCTTCCCCAGCACCTTCTCCAACGTATCAACCTGTTCATACGTCGGGGTAAAAAACACACTGATCAGCACCACGACCGCCAACACGACCCGCAGATGCGGCCGATGATCGGCACGGTGAAACAGTTGACTCGACCCCAACAAGCTGCAGTATAAATTGAACACCCACACGCGCGACAGCATGAACAGATACGCGATCAAGAAGATGATCTCAAACCGCTCCAAAAACCGAAATTCGATCACTTTGACCACTTTCAACACCGGGAACGAATACGAGGTCAGATCGTCCGGTGAAAAAAACACCGTGCAGACCCCCACCGACACCCCGTAGATCAGCAACGTGAGCAGATTGGCGCCGATCACGCACGGAACGGCTTTTCGGGGATTCTTGAGAAACGGGTACAGCACGAACACCGTCTCGAATCCGACAAAGGACATCGTGGTGGTTTGAACCGCGCTCAAGATCGGCTTCCACCCGTCCTTCAGCACGGGCAAGAAGTTCAACCATTCCCCGTGCCCAAAGGGGATCAAGTAGACGATCAACAACCAGATCGCGCCCCAAAACGTCAGCTCCGAATACCTTCCCAACACCCGGACTTGGTTTTTCGCAAGCGTATAGATCGGCAACGCAAACAGCAACACCACTATAACGAAGGGGGTCTTTGGCAACAGTTCGATTTTGATCACGAAGACGGACGCCAGCAAAGTCACCCAAAACGTAAAAGCATAGTAAAGCGCATACACCACATGCAACAACTTGCCGATCACGGCTCCGAACAAGCGGGGCAACAAATCGTAGAGAGTGCTGTCGGGGTGTTTTTTTAGCACCAGCACGATCAACAGGCTGGACAGCAGAGCGAAAGCCCACCCGATCAACAAGGAAATCCAACCGTCTGTCCCCGCGATTTTCGCCAAGTCTCTCGGCAATGAAAAAATCCCGATGCCCACTTGCGCACCGTGGATCATAAACATGAACTGCATCGGCGTGATCTCGTTAAACTGGTATTTTTTCATCAACCGTCACCCTCTGGATGGCTGGGTCCTTGCCTTGTTTCTTGCACAGGTCTCGCGCTCAAGGGGCGTTTGTCCATCTTCCAGAGCGGCAGACGAATGATCGTGTCTTTCCAATCGGCAAAACGCAAGGGCGAGATCGAGGCGAAATACGGCACGCCCAGCGACTCCAACGCCACCAAATGCCCGATCAACACCATCATGCCCACGCCGACTCCGACCAGTCCAAACAGCGCCGCCATGATCATCATGGGAAAGCGGATCAAGCGAATCGCGGACGACATGTCGTAATTGGGGATGATGAACGACGCGAGCGCCGTCAGCGAAACCACGATCACCATGATGTTCGAGACGATCCCCGCCTGCACGGTCGCTTGCCCGATCACGATCGCCCCGACGATCCCCACGGTCTGTCCGATCGGAGCGGGCAAGCGGACGCCCGCCTCCTTCAACATCTCCAGCGTGAGTTCCATGATCAACGCTTCCAGAAGCGGCGGAAACGGCACGTTCCCTCTCGATTCTCCGACCGACAGCAACAGTTGCAACGGGATCACTTCATACTGAAACGACGTCACGCCGATGTACGTCGATGGCAAGAAAATCGTCACGAAAAAAGCCATGAACCGCAAAATCCTCAAAAAGCTGGCAATCTGCCACTTGATGCTGTAATCATCGACGTTTTGAAAAAAAGAAGCAAACGATACCGGACAGATGATCACGGCGGGCGAGCGGTCCACGACCACCGCCAACCGGCCTTGGAGGATTTGCGACGCGACGGTGTCGGGTCGCTCGGAGGTGATAAACTGCGGAAACGGCGAGTACGGATTGTCCTCGATTAACTCTACCAGTTCGCCGGAGTTGAGAATGGAGTCCACGTTAATTTTTTGCAGACGGTCTTCCAACTCCCGCAACACTTCAGGTTTCGCGACATCCGCTAAATACAAGATGCTGACCTGGGTCGTTCCCCGCGCTCCGATCCTGTGCACTTTGATTTTCATTTCCCGGTTGTCGATGTAGCGGCGGACGAGAGCGATGTTCTGACTGCCCGTCTCGATAAAACCCTGATGCGAGCTTTTCAACGACGCTTCCAGTTGCGGGTCTTCGATCGCCCGCTGCGGCCAGCCCCGTGTGTCGAACAGATACGCCTCCGCTTGGCCGTCGACCAGCAGGAGGCTGAGCCCGCTGAAGAGCGACGATTCCACTTTGGACCAAGAGGATGCCGTGTTGACTTGGCCGACCGTGACGATGCGCGGAATTTCCGTCTCGACCGTCTCTTCGTGCATCAGCGCTTGCAACACGTTGTTGTTGATCGCATTGCGGTCGGTCAACCCGTCGAAAAAAGCCAACACCGCTTGCGCCCCGGTCGCTTTGACGGTAAACGGCCGCACGATCAAATCGGGGATGTCACGAAACATCGTTTGCAAGTCGGTCATCGATTCGGACAGTCGCGAAGAAATCTCTTTTTCGTCCCGAGGCGGAGGCATGCGGTCGGTCTGCGCGTTCTTTTTTTTGGAGTTGCTTCGAAGCCATTTTCGAATCCCCATCGGTTGTGCTCCCTGTCTTGGCAAATAAATGCACCTATTTCCCTCTAGTTTGCGGACAACCGGAGTTCTTATGCCTCTCACGCTTACAAAAAAAGAACCTGATCCTCCGGGGTCAGGTTCTCACGTTCGCAAACAGAAAGCGATGCAGCCGATCCAACAACAGATCCAACTCCGGCTGGCGAGGTTCGCCGCGCCAGATCAAGCGTTGGATTTGCAGGGTCTTGCTCTTGCGCTCCGCTTTTAGGTCGACGGTGCCGACGATCTCGCCTTGCATCAAGATCGGAAGCGCGAAGTACCCGAATTGGCGCTGGTCTTCCGGGAAGTAGCTCTCCAAGCGGAAGTCGAGGTCGAACAGCGCTTTCACCCTGGGTCGGAACCAGATCAAGTTGTCGAACGGCGAGAGCAGCGTGCTGTGCGCGGGCGGCTCGGCGAGGGACGGGCTGTGCAGGAGTTCGAGGTCTTCCTCCAAGATGTAGCTCCCGTCGTCGAGTTCGCGCACGTCGGGGAGGTGTTCCAACGCTTGTTTCACAACGCCGGTTTTGAAGCGGAAGTAGTCGGCGATGTCCTTGATCGTCGCGGCTCCCATCGCTTGCAGAGCGAGCCGGGTGTAGCGGCGGAACGTCTCTTCGTGCGGCACGGGTTCCACCGGTTGCTGAAGCCCGTAGACTTTCTGGAATTTCTCGTTGCGCGTCACCGCAACATACCCTGCGCGCCACAGTTGGTCGAACGCCCGGCGCACAGGGCTCATCTGCCACGTGCCGAGCTTTTCCGCCGGGCCGCCGACCAGATCGGTGACGTGCTTGCCGTGGACGGAGCCGCGCTCTTCCAGCGTTTGCAGGAGCAAGTCGTGCAACTCGCTTCGCTGCAACTTCGCGCGGGTCGCGTCCATCCACGATTGGAAGTACGGGCGCTCTTCTTCAGGCAAAATCGAGAGGGCATGCAGGTACAACTCGAAGATCTCGCCCTGCTCGTACCACTCCAACAGCCACTCTTCACGGAATTCGTGCATGCGCGACCAGAACACCAAGTGCTGGCTGCGCGTGACCACGCTCATCGTGTCGAGCTGGACGAGCCCCAAACGGCGGAGGATTTGCATCGCTTCGTCCTTCGTCGAAGCGGTGGGCGTGTGGTACAGACCTTGCTTCCAGAGATTGAGACGGATGACAGCATCACGGTCGAGTTTCATGGTGCAAAGACCACCTTTTGGTCGAGTTTTTTGATGTAGACGCAAAATCGGAAAAAAAGGAACCGCTCCGCAGACTCGCGGATAGGTTCCTTTTTTCACAAAGTTTAAAAGTCGAAGTTGTCCGGGTCCGGACCGAAACGACGGTCTTCGTTCAACCCGTTCAGCGCCGCCATGTCGTCCGGCGACAGTTCGAAGTCAAACACGTCCGCGTTCTCCGCGATGCGGGCCGGGGTGACCGACTTCGGAATCGTGACGACTTCGTTTTGCAGGTCCCAACGAAGCACGATTTGCGCCGGGGACTTGCCGTATTTTTGCGCCAGTTGCGTGATGACCTCGTGGTCGAGGTTCCCTTGCATCAGCGGGCTCCACGCTTCCAGTTGGATTTTCTTCTCGCGGCAGAACGCGCGCAGTTCCTCTTGGCTCAAGAGCGGATGGTACTCGACTTGGTTGACCGTCGGGACCGCTTCTGCGTCCGCCAGCAGGTCTTTCAAATGATGCACATGGAAGTTGGAGACGCCGATGGCACGGACTTTGCCGTCCTTGTACAGCTTCTCCAGCGCGCGCCAGGTGTCTTTGTACTTGCCTGCGACCGGCCAGTGGATCAAGTAGAGGTCGAGGTAGTCCAGACCCAGCTTCTGCATGCTCTCGTCAAACGCCGCCAGCGTGGACTCGTAACCTTGATTCGAGTTCCATACTTTGGTGGTGACGAAGATTTGGTCGCGCGGGATTCCGCTGTCACGCAGGGCGCGGCCGACGCCTTCCTCATTGCCGTAGATCGCCGCGGTGTCGATGCTGCGATAACCCGCTTCCAGAGCGGAGAGCACCGCTTTTTCCACTTGGCCCTCTTCGGTGACTTTCCAAACGCCAAGGCCCAGCCACGGCATCTTCACACCGTTGTTGAGGGTGGTCGTGTCTTGCAAGGAATGGATCGCCATGATATGTATGCCCTCCTCGTTTTACATGTGTGCACCCTTTTAGTATACCAAAAAAAGGCACTCTTGCTGCAACCTGCGTCACAGTCCGAATGCCTTTTGTTTTTTGCTGCTGGAGAACTTACGGATACAGCGTATCTTTGCGGTGCTGCGGAATTTCGTTGTGCTTGCGGATGCGCTTGGACGTGCAGAAGTTGCATTCGGTGACCACCCGCTTCTTCTGCTCGCCCGCCAACTCCGTATAGACCACTCGCTGCATGATCCGCCCGCAGTCGGGGCATTTGGTGATCGTCAGCATGAATTGCATGAACGAATACGCGTATATGAAGACCAAGAAAGCTCCGAGTATCGCAATGGCACTAACCAGGATTGAAGCCATGCTCGTTCACCCCCACACCCAATACATATGGGGATGTCCGAGAAAACATGTCTTGCTCTTCGGCTTGCCTTAGATGAACCGGAACGGCTCCGTATTGGTCTGTGAGACGAGAATTTCCGTGTCAAACCCGTACTGCCGCATCTTGGCTTCGAGGTACGCGCCGATGCTTGGCAGAATCAATTTTTCCGTGTTATGCCCCGGATCGACCATGCACAGCCCTTCTGCGGCGGCGTCTTGGGCGTAGTGGTAGCGGATGTCGCTGACGACAAACGCGTCCGCGCCTTTTTTCAGCGCGTCCGGGAAGTACTCTTCGCCCGACCCGCCCCAGACGGCGACACGGCGAATCTTGCGGTCCAAGGGTCCGACCACGCGCACCGCCGGCACTTCAAACTGCTGCTTCACGAACTCGGCAAACTGCGCCAAGGTCATCTCTTCCACGAGATCGCCCACACGCCCGACGCCGAGCTCTTGGCCCATGATCTCCAGCGGGTAGAGGTCGTACGCGACTTCCTCATACGGATGCGCCTGAAGCATCGCGGCGATCACGTGGTCTTGGATGCGCTCCGGCACGACCGTCTCCAAGCGGATTTCGTTGACACGCTCAAGTTGCCCTTGCTCGCCGATGTACGGGTTCGTGCCCTGTTGCGGAATAAAAGTCCCCGTGCCCGGCGTGTTGAACGTGCAGTGGCTGTAATTGCCGATCCAGCCCGCCCCGGCGTCGCCGACCGCTTGGCGCACCGCTTCGTGGTGCGTCTCCGGGACGAAGACGACGAGTTTTTTCAAACGGGTGTTGTGCACGCGGGTCATCACTTCCGTGTTCTCCAAGTGCAGACGCGACGCGAGGATGTCGTTGACGCCGCCCTCGGCGATGTCGAGGTTGGTGTGCGCGACATAGACGTTCAAGCCGTTGGCCAGCAGTTTTTGCAGGCGGCGTCCGTACGGCGTGTCGGTGCGCAAGGTCTGCACCGGACGGAAGATCATCGCATGGTGCGCGATGATCAAGTCGACGCCCTTGGCGATCGCTTCGTCGATCACGCCGTCGTCGTTGGAGTCGAGCGTCAGCATCACTTTGCGCACGGGACGGGACGGGTCGCCGACTTGCAGGCCGACTTTGTCCCACGACTCCGCAAGCGACAACGGCGCCATCTCTTCGAGCGCCGCCGTCACTTGGCGGACGGTGGCGAAGTTTTGTTGATCAGGATTGGACATGGTTTCGTACCTCCTCCAGTTGCGCGCGCCGCGCGAGCAGCTCAACCTTTCGGGCGAGGCCGTTCTCGGTCGGGGTCTTCTCGATGGCGGCGAGGGCGCGGCGGATCTTGCCTTGTTCGTACTCCACGCGGTCGACGACGAGCGGGTGTTTGCGCGCGAGGTTGAACGGGCCGAATTCAAGTTCCATCTCGTCGGTGATGTTCATCTCGCCCCGCTCGGCGACGATGATTTCGTAGAGGCGTTCATCTTCGGTGAGAATGTCTTCGTCGATGATCTTCCAGCCGTGCAGTTGCAGCCACTTGCGGACGCGGTCGCTGTCCCCCTGCGGCGAGAGCACCAGCCGGGAGACGCCGGGCAGTTTGTCCTTGCCCGCTTCGAGGATTTCGCGGATGTTGTAGCCGCCCATCCCCGCGATGGTGATCACGTCGACTTCGCCCGGTTGCAGGACGGCGAGACCGTCGCCCTTGCGCACGGAGATGGAGTCGGCAAGGCCGTGTTCCCGGACGTGGCGGTCGGCGCCGCGAAACGGGCCTTCGTTCACTTCGCCGGCGATCGCGGAGAGAGCGACCCCTTTTTGCACGAGGTAGATCGGCAAGTATGCGTGGTCGCTTCCGATGTCCGCCATTTTGACGCCGGACGGGACGTTTGAAGCGATGCGTTCTAAGCGTTCAGAGAGATTGATCAAGAGAAATCACCTTATGTATGGAATGGTTGCTGTACTATTATAAACCATTCGCCCTGCTCGGAGCCTTCTTATTTGAAATCCTTCCACGTAAAATCCTCGCTGAGGATGCCAACAGGTGCTTCTGCAGCGCTCCAATTCGCTTTGACGGCCGCTTCCGGCTTGCGGAAACAGACCAAGTTCTTGTGCAGGCCGAACGCGCGGCAGATCGCCGGACGCACGGAATGGATGCCGCAGCGGTCTTTGTCCTGATCGAAAAAAATACACGTTCCGAAAAAGCGCTTCTGCCCTTCCAACTCGGCGCGCAGTTTCGGAGGCATGGACTTGATTTTTTTCTTGATCTTCTTGAGCTCTTGTTCGGTCACGGGAACCGGGCCGCAGCACAACCCGCGGCACCCTGTGCAGGGGAGAGTTTCCATTCGATCGTACCTCCTACTTGGATCCAGAGATTTTTCCGTACGCGCGCACCGACGGAGCAAACAGCGCGAGCAGGGCGGCGCATGCTTCCAACAGACCGCCGTAGAGAAACACTTGATGCGCGTTGACCTGGTCGATCAGGAACCCGGAGAACGCCTGCGAGATCGGGATCATCCCGCCCATCGCCAGCATCATCACGGAGATGACGCGCCCGAACAACTCCTCCGGGATGATCGATTGGTTGACGCTCGGTGCGAGGATGTTGATCGCCGTCGTGGTCACGCCGGTGAACGCCAGCACGACCGCCGCAACCCAGACGTTGTGCACCCAGAACAGCGAGAGCACCGCGAGCCCTTCGAGCAGGCAGGCGGTCAAGTTCATCTGCGGCGTCGGGCGTTTGATCATCCACAGCGTGAACACCACCGCTCCGATCGCCCCGCCGATGCCGATGCCGGAGCTCATGATGCCGAATCCCTCCACGCCCGCGTTCATGTCGGCGGCGAGAAACGGCAAAGCGACGGTCAGGACGCTGATGCCCGCGTTGACCAGCATCGCGGACGAGATCGAGACCAAGAGCAGCGGCGTGCGCAAGACGTACTGGAGCCCTTCGCGCAGGTCGGCGGTGAAGGAGGGCGGCTCTTTTTTCGCGGCGGGGGGTTCCGTTTCGCTTTTGCTATCAGCCGGAGGCCGCAAGCGAACCAAGTTCAACAGCCCGAGCGACAGCACAAACATCGCGGCAATCGTGCCGTAGAGAAGTTGCCCGCCTCCCAAGCCGATCAGAAACGAGCCGACGACCGGGCCGACGATGACTGACACTTGCCCGGCGACCATGAGCAGCGAGTTGGACTGCGTGTAGTACTCTTCCGTCACCAAGCGTTGGCGGGCCGCCGAAGCAGTCGGCATGAAAAACGCGTCCACAACCCCGAACACCGCGGCGAGCACGTCCAACATCCAGACGGAGAGCGACGAGTTCGCCGAGACGATCATCAACAGTCCCATCATGACGGCGCGGGCGAGCAACGACACTTTCATCAGCCGCATCGGGCTCATCCGGTCGACCAGCACGCC
This sequence comes from Tumebacillus flagellatus, assembly GCF_000714935.1. GTDB lineage: Bacteria > Bacillota > Bacilli > Tumebacillales > Tumebacillaceae > Tumebacillus > Tumebacillus flagellatus. Next base: position 73,066 of record NZ_JMIR01000008.1, on the reverse strand, counting down.
GCCGAACAGCATGAACGCCGAGCGCACCGCACCCATGATCAACAGAAACGTCCCCATGATCACGCCGGAATGAAACGTCTGCGTGATCATCCACGAAACGCCGACGGTGAACACCAGATCGCCAAGCGCGGAAGCCCATGCGGCCAGCCAATAGAACAGATAACTGCGGTTTTGTAAAATCGCCAAACTGACTCCCATGAAGCAACACTCCTGTAGTTGCGGCCTTCGCATGAATCAAACTTGATAAGAGTTTCCTAATTCGTGAAACTCTGGGACTTCTCCTGCGTAGAAACAGGAGAAAGGAGGGCTGACTTTGGAACGTGTACCCGATTCAGGTTGGAACAACTGGCTGGAAGTCACCAAAGGCGTGATGGAGGTCATCGGAAGTTTCTTCGTAGCTCTCTTCTAACAACATCAACAAGAACATCAGCAGGAAAAAAAGACCCTCTGCGCCACACTTCGCCTGTGGACAGGGGGTCTTTTTACCCTTACGCGAGGTTCAGCTTCTCAACAGCCTGTTCGCGCAGCTTGAACTTCTGAATCTTGCCCGATGCGGTCATCGGGAATTGCTCGACGAACTCGAAGTAGCGCGGAATCTTGAAACGGGCGATCTTGCCGTCGCAGTACGCGCGCAGTTCCTCGACGGTCAGCGCGGCGCCTTCCTTCAAGATCACAAACGCCGCCGCTTCTTCGCCCATGCGCTCGTCCGGCACGCCGACGACTTGCACGTCGAGCACCGCCGGGTGCGCATACAGGAATTCCTCGACTTCGCGCGGGTAGATGTTCTCTCCCCCGCGAATGATCATGTCCTTGAGACGGCCCGTGATCTTCACGTACCCGTCCTCGTCCATCGTCGCCAAGTCGCCCGTGTGCAACCAGCCCTCCGGATCGATCGCCGCTGCGGTCGCCGACGGGTTTTTGTAATAGCCTTTCATCACGTGATATCCGCGGGTGACCAGCTCCCCCTGCACGCCGCGCGGCACTTCGTTCGTCGTGCCCGGCTCCACGATCCTCACTTCGACGTTCGGCAGCGCGTAGCCGACCGTCGAGACGCGATGCTCAATCGAGCAGGTCGTGCGGGTTTGCGTGATGACCGGCGAGGACTCCGTCTGTCCGTACGCGATCGTGACTTCACGCATGCCCATCTTCTCGACAACCGCTTTCATCACTTCAATCGGACACGGAGAGCCTGCCATGATGCCCGAGCGCAGCGACGTGAGGTCGTACTTGTCGAAGTCCGGGTGATTCAATTCGCCGATGAACATCGTCGGCACGCCGTAGAGCACCGTGCAACGCTCCGCCGCGACGGTTTGCAACACTTCCAGCGGATTGTACGCAACGACCGGCACCATCGTCGCGCCGACCGAAACGGCGCCGAGCGTCCCCATCGAACAGCCGAAGCAATGGAAAAACGGCACCGGAATGCACATGCGGTCGTTCGGGGTAAGGTTCGTGCACGACACGACGTTGTGCGAGTTGTTGATCAAGTTGTTATGGGTGAGCATGACGCCCTTGGGGAACCCGGTCGTGCCCGACGTGTACTGCATGTTGATCACGTCGTCCGGCTCCGTCGTCGCTTGGCGTTCGATCAACTCCGCGTCCGAAACGTCGAGACCCGCTTCCATGATGTCCGACCAGTTGTACATGCCGGGGTATTTTGTGTCACCGAGGAAGATGACGTTTTTCAAATAGGGCAAACGAGCGCTTTCCAGTTGGCCCGGTGCACAGTCGCGCAATTCCGGAATCAAGTCATAGAGCATCTCGATGTACGAGGTTCCCTTGAATTCTTCCATTAAGATCAGGGTCGTCGAGTCGGATTGACGCAAGAGGTACTCCAGTTCATGCACGCGGTACGACGTGTTGACGGTGACCAGCACAGATCCGATCTTGCCGGTCGCAAACTGCGTGATCACCCACTCCGGGTAGTTCGTCGCCCAGATCGCGACGTTCTCTCCCCGTTGCAGGCCCAGCTTCAGAAAGCCCTTTGCGGCTTGCGAAACGACTTCGTGGAATTCCCGGTAAGTGTATCGCAAACCTCGGTCGTGATAGACGAGGGCCTCGTTGTCAGGGTATCGGGATGTGATCTCATCGAGCAAGTTGCCAACGGTGGTGTTCATGATTTCCGCCATGTGCGCTCTCTCCTTTTCCTCGTACAAGTACAGAAAATTCTCTATTATCTATTCGCGTTGGATTCTGAGAATTCCTGTCGCCCTCGTTGGAAGAAAAAAGGAAAAAAAAAGCGACCCTCGGCGGGCGCCGAGGGTCTCGTGTGTGTGTGGTGTTGCTTGCTAATCGTCACATCCGAACAAATGGATAGTGGTTATTCGCCACTATAGATTATACACAGAATAGCGAAACTTAGCAACCAATTTGTCGAGCGATGACGATGCGTTGGATTTCGGAGGTGCCTTCGCCGATTTCCATCAGCTTCGCGTCGCGGAAGAAGCGCTCCACCGGGTATTCCTTCATGTAGCCGTAGCCGCCGTGGATCTGGATCGCTTGGTCGCACGCGCGCATGCAAATTTCCGATGCGAACAGTTTCGCGATCGCGCCTTCCTTGGTGAACGGACGGCCTTGGTCTTTCAGCCAAGCGGCTTTCAGGACGGCGGTGCGCGCCAGTTCGATGTTCATCGCCATGTCCGCCAGTTTGAATTGGATCGCTTGGAACTTGGAGATCGATTGGCCGAACTGCATGCGCTCTTGCGCGTACTTCAGCGATGCTTCATACGCAGCTTGCGCGATGCCGACCGACAGAGCGCCGATGGAGATGCGGCCGCCGTCGAGCGTGACCATGAACTGCTTGAAGCCCATGTTCTCTTCGCCGATCAAGTTTTCACGCGGGACGCGCACGTCTTCCATGATGATCTCGGCGGTGTTGGAGCCCTTCAGACCGAGTTTGTCATACGGAGTGGACGTGCGGAATCCCGGGGTGTCGGTCGGGATGATGAACGACGAGATGCCCTTGGTTCCTTTGGACTTGTCGGTCACCGCCGTCACGATGCAAACGCCCGCGTAGGTCACGTTGGTGATGAAGCACTTCGAACCGTTGATCACCCACTCGTCGCCGTCGAGCACCGCCGTGGTTTGCGTGCCGCCTGCGTCGGAACCTGCATTCGGCTCGGTGAGGCCGAACGCGCCGAGGATTTTGCCGGACGCCAACTGCGTCAGCCATTTGTCCTTCTGCTCGGCGTTGCCGAAGTAGTAGAACGGAGAACAACCGAGCGATACGGCCGCCGCATAGGAAAGACCGTGCGAACCGGACGCTTTGCCGACTTCCTCAACCGCCAGCGCGTAGGAAATCGTGTCGCCGCCTGCACCGCCGTACTCTTCCGGAATCGGCAGACCAAGCATGCCGAGCTCGCCCATTTTCATGAAAGTTTTCAGCGGGAACTCGCCGGTTTTGTCGACGTGCTCCGCTTCCGGCAGGATTTCTGCTTCTGCGAAGTCGCGAACCATGTTGCGGATCATCAGTTGGTCTTGAGTCAAATCGAAATTCATCTGGGTTCCTCCTCGTGCGTAGATGCGAATCCCTGACCGACCAGTTGGTAGGTCAAGCTCAAAAGAAAGCCCCGCCCTTGAAAGCGTATACACTTGGGAACGGGACTGAATGAGTACACATTCATTATTCGTACTTTCATTATATACAGAGAACTCACATCGTGGCAACATCGAGTTTCGATACCCACTTGCGTAAATCAACACGAAACACGATCAAGAGCGTGATCAACACTGCCAATTTCAAAAACACAATCCCCTGCACAAACAGATCCGTCTGCATCCCGTACAACATCATCCGCGCATCGGGGCCGAAGATCGCCACCACCCCGAACAGCAAAAACATCGGAGCCACATACACGCGGTTTCGTCCCAACGCCACGCTCAGCAGCACGAGCAGCGCAAACGGGATGATCCAATACAAATGCAAGAGGCTGTACGACGCCGTGCCCGGATGTCCGAATTCCTCCAAGAAATTAAAGTAGATCAGCAGCAACCCGGCGAGCCCCGCCCCACCGATCAAACGGGTACGCCCGATCCCCCCGATCAACACCCAGAGGAAAAAAACGACCATCATCACACCGAGCAGAGCACCCCGGTCTTCAGCCGCCCCGTTCGCCCAGAGGGAATAATATCCATCTACCGCCACCAAAAACGCGCCCGCTCCCAGCCAGCCAAGCCGAGCCAACGGGTTTTTTCGCCCTTGTCTGCGTGCCAAAAAATAGGGGAGAATTGATACGATTGTCAGGATGGCAATTTGCATTGGCGCTGGAAACCATGTAAAATTAAAGACAACAACCAAGCACACCAACAACACAGCCAGACCCACCAGCACACGGTTCAGCGAATGACTCAAACGACCGCTGACGAAGCCCTGCTCGGACTCTGTCTGTTCACTGGAAAACGACTCTCCCTCACCGTAGAGGTTCATTAAAAAGTCGCAATATTCTGCCGGAAGCAATTTACTGGTGCGCCAGTGTTTGATCTCTTGCAGGATTACGCGTTTCTGTTCTTGATTCACAGGGGGTCCTCCTCCTACTGTTGCCCATCCAAACAAAAACAAAACAAACCGTTACACCCTGATTGTAAAACAAAAGGCACCCACTGAAAAGTGAGTGCCGGTAAAGTTCCTTATTCAAGGAAGTCCTTCAGACGTTTACTGCGGCTCGGATGGCGCAGTTTGCGAAGCGCTTTGGCTTCGATCTGACGAATCCGTTCGCGGGTAACCCCGAATACCTTGCCGACTTCCTCAAGCGTGCGGGTACGGCCGTCATCCAGACCGAAACGCAGGCGCAACACGTTCTCTTCGCGCTCGGTGAGCGTGTCGAGGACGTCCTCCAACTGTTCTTTGAGCAGTTCGTACGCTGCTGCATCCGCCGGAGCGAGAGCGTCTTGGTCTTCGATGAAGTCGCCGAGGTGAGAGTCATCCTCTTCGCCGATCGGCGTTTCCAGAGAGACCGGCTCTTGCGCGATCTTCAAGATCTCGCGCACTTTGTCCGGGCTCATGTCCATCTCGGCTGCAATCTCTTCGGCTGACGGTTCGCGGCCGAGTTCTTGCAGGAGCTGACGTGAGATGCGGATCAGCTTGTTGATCGTCTCGACCATGTGCACCGGAATCCGAATGGTGCGGGCTTGGTCGGCGATCGCACGGGTGATCGCTTGGCGAATCCACCACGTTGCGTACGTCGAGAACTTGTAGCCTTTGTTGTAGTCAAACTTCTCAACCGCTTTGATCAACCCCATGTTGCCCTCTTGAATCAAGTCGAGGAACAGCATGCCGCGGCCGACATAGCGCTTGGCAATCGAGACGACGAGACGCAAGTTCGCTTCCGCCAGACGACGTTTCGCTTCTTCGTCCCCTTCTTCGATCCGCTGCGCCAGTTTGATCTCTTCTTCCGCAGAAAGCAACGGCACACGGCCGATTTCTTTCAGATACATCCGTACAGGGTCGTTGATCTTGATCCCCGGCGGAACGCTCAGGTCGTTGAGGTCAAACTCTTCCTCTTCAAGGCCGCCCTTCGGGCCGTCCTCGTCGTCATCCTCATCCGCGTCAAAGCCAGGATCTTCGTCCGACTCGTTAATGACCTCAATGCCTTGCTCAGACATATGATCAAAAAATTCGTCGATCTGATCGGAGTCTTGATCGAACGGCGAAAGTTTGTCCATGATCTCGCTGTATGTGATCACGCCGCGTTTTTTGCCAATGTCCACAAGGGATTGCTTGACTTCCTCAAGCGTGAGAGCTTGTGCTTCTCCGTCTTTCACGTTTTTCACCATCCCGACCCCTCCTTCCCCTAAGGAGTATTCACCTTCATGATTGAGTTGTTGCTTGTTTCAGGGCTGAGATGAGGGCCTGTATACGTTTCACTTCGTCACTGGCTGCCCTCATTCCTTCCCAGTCCATCCGATTGCCACAATCGATGGCCTGCTGTTCGAAACGTTTCAACTCGCGTTCCAGGTGGAAAGCCCGGATCCGTTGGATATATTCGTTAACAAATTCAGGACGTCTGTCCAACTCGTCAACTTTGAGCAAGAGCTGGGTGGCCAGCTTGATCAACTCGCGGTCTTCAAGCCCTGAGAGAAACCTCTGCGGGTCGGCCTGCTCATGCTCGGCGTAGTACGCATAGAGATGAGCGGCGAGCGCCAAGTGTTCATCTACAGAAAATTCGTCAGCCAGCTCGTCTTGAACTTGTCTTGCTACCCCTTCATCGATTAACATATGAGTAAGGAGTATGCGTTCAGCTACGATATGTGCGGGCAACGGCGCGTTCGTCTTGCCAAACCTGGCAACGCTCACTCCATCCGCATTATTTCTATTAGTATTCCACTTCCTGTCTGGTTTATCCCCGAGAGGCGCGCTTTTCTTCGCCAGCTTAACCTCTTGATCGAGTGTTTCAACCGAGACGCCGAACTCTTCGGAGAGTTCTCGGAGTTGCTTTTCCATCTCCATCGGCGACGTCACTTCCGTCAAGACCGTGGCGATCACGGCTTTCAGGTAGTCTTCGCGTCCGACTTCTGTGGAGAGGTTGAAATCTTTGCGCATCGCGAGCACGCGGAATGTGGTCATCGAAGAGGCATTGTCTTGAATCGCTCGGACGAAAGCGTCCTTGCCGTACTTCTTGATAAATTCGTCCGGGTCCAACCCTTCCGGCAGCGTGGCGACCCGCGTCTTGACGTCGGCGTCCTTGACGACCTCCGCCGAGCGCAGAGCTGCTTTCTGTCCGGCCGCATCGCCGTCGAACATCATCACGATCTCCTGCACGTTGCGCTGGAGAAGTCTGACGTGATCGTGGGTCAGCGCCGTTCCCAAAACTGCCACCACGTTCTGAACTCCGGCTTGTGCCGACGCGATGACGTCCATGTAGCCTTCGAGGACGAGCACTCGACCCTCGGAGCGCATGCTGGAGCGCGCGCGGTGCAAGTTGTAGAGATGCCGGCCCTTGGAGAACAACGGCGTCTCCGGCGAGTTCAGATATTTGGGACCGCCGTCCTTGTCTTTGCTCAGCACCCGTCCGCCAAACGCAATCACTTTGCCTTGGGCGTCGTGGATGGGGAACATGACTCGGTGACGAAACTTATCAAAGTATCTCCCCTTACCATTCTGCGCTTCTGACAATAACCCTGCTTCGAAAAGCAACTCTTCCGCAAATCCGCGCTTGAGCAGAAATTTGCGCAACACGTCCCAAGCATCTGGCGCATACCCAAGTTGAAACGCTTCGATCGTCGTGCGGGAGATCCCGCGCTCTTCCAGATAACGAAGCCCAAGTTTGCCGTGCTCGGTGTCCATCAGGATGTAGTTGTAATACTTCGCTGCAAGTTCGTGGGCGCGGAGCATTTCCTTGCGCCGTTTGTACTCTGGAGACTCCACATCTTCCATCTCTTCGGCGGGGAGCGCGATGTTCGCCCGCTGAGCCAACCGCTCGACAGCTTCCTGGAACGTGATCCCTTCCTTCTCGATCAAAAAAGTGAAGAGGTTCCCGCTGGCCGAACAGCCGAAACAGTGATAGAGTTGCTTGTCTTGAGATACATGAAACGACGGAGATTTCTCGTTGTGAAACGGACAAAGTCCGGTGTACGAGTTGCGTCCGGCCTTCCTCAGTCCAACGTATTCCCCGATGACGTCCACAATGTCGAAATGTTGGCGTACTCGTTCCACAATTTCTTCCGGAATCCGCCTTCTCAACTTGGTCATCACCCTTCATGTCTGTCGGTCTTCCCGAGTACGATTAGATATTCGCCAACGTTCTACAATATCCTTCTGCACCCTCGACACAATTTTGACATAGGGTGACTCTCTCAGAACAGCACCGTAACGTATTCTACGGTTTCTTTGGAATTCCTTCTGACATTTATCCGTTCGGACACAATTCGACAAAATTCTTGTCTGCCCTGTCACAAATACAGCCCTAGTATGGACGCGGGTCTTAGGAAATATTCCCCGCTGCTACCGCATTTGCAACGGTTTGTCAAGACGAAATCTGATCTTCCCTAATATGTACGCTGCTTCTCTCAAAAAATCCTTCTTTCCCTGAAACGTTCACAAATTATGAAAACCCCTGCTTGCGCCGCAGGGGTTTTTTTGATCTTCGAATACTTGCATTAAGAATGGCGGATGGTAGCGAGCGCCGCCGCCAAGCGGGCGATCGGCACGCGAAACGGCGAGCAGGATACATAGTCCAGCCCCGTCCGGTAGCAGAAGTCGATGGAATGCTTCTCGCCGCCGTGTTCGCCGCAGATGCCCAGTTTCAAACCAGGCTTCACGGTGCGGCCCTTCTCCGCCGCCACCTGCACCAATTGGCCGACGCCGTTTTCGTCGAGCACTTGGAACGGGTTCTCCGGCAACAGTTTGCTCTGCAAGTAGTGATGCAGGAACTTGCCCTCCGCGTCGTCGCGCGAGTAACCGAACGTCGTCTGCGTCAAATCGTTGGTGCCAAACGAGAAAAAGTCCGCTTCTTCCGCAATTTCATCGGCCGTCAACGCCGCGCGCGGCACTTCGATCATCGTGCCGACGAGAAAGTCAAAACGGTGACCCGTCTCTTCCATGACGCGCTCGGCGGTCTGGAGCACCAACCGGCGCATCTCTTTGAGCTCGTTGACGTGGCCGACCAGCGGAATCATCACTTCCGGAATCGCCGCAACGCCTTCTCCTTGCAGCTTCGCCGCCGCGAGGAAGATCGCCCGCACCTGCATCGCGTAAATCTCCGGGAAGGTGATCCCCAGACGGCATCCGCGATGGCCGAGCATCGGGTTGAACTCGTGGAGGGCACGGACTTTGCGGATCAGGTTTTCTTTTTCCCGCAGCACGCGGCGCTCGACGCCTTCGGTGAGGCGCAGTTTCGTCAACTCCACCACGAGGTCTTCCAGATTCGGCAAAAACTCATGCAGCGGCGGGTCGAGCAGGCGGATCGTCACCGGCAAGCCCTCCATGCTGCGCAAGATCCCTTCAAAGTCGCTCTGCTGCATCGGCAACAGCTTCTCCAGCGCGTCCATCCGCTCTTCAAACGTCTCGGCGAGAATCATCTCCTGCACGATCGGCACGCGGTCGGACGCCATGAACATGTGCTCCGTGCGGCACAGCCCCACGCCCTCCGCACCGAACTCGCGGGCTTTTGCGGCGTCCTCCGGGTTGTCGGCGTTGGCGCGGACGGAAATTTTCCGCACATCATCCGCCCATTGCAGCAACAATTTGAATTCAGGAGACAGTTCCGGGTCGATCAGCGGCACGTCGCCCAAGATCACGCGCCCGGTGCCCCCGTCGATCGAGAGCAGATCGCCTTCTTGCAATTGGACGTCGCGGACCGTTACTTTTTTGGCTTCGAGGTCGATGCGCAGTTCTTCGCAGCCGCAGATGCACGGTTTGCCCATGCCGCGCGCGACAACGGCCGCATGCGACGTCATTCCGCCGCGCGACGTGAGAATGCCCTCTGCCGCGACGATGCCGTGAATGTCGTCCGGCGTGGTTTCCGGGCGCACGAGGATGACGTTCTGTCCGTCGCCCGCCCATTTGTCGGCGAGGTCGGCGTCGAAGACGATCACGCCGGAAGCGGCGCCCGGCGAAGCGGGCAGACCGGTCGCGATGACGTTGAGTTTCGCGTTGTCGTCGATGCGGCGGTGCAGAAGCTGGTCGAGCGCTTCCGGGTCGACGCGCTGCAGAGATTCTTCCTTAGTAAGTATGCCTTCGTTGCAGAGGTCGACAGCGACTTTAACCGCCGCGTGCGCCGTGCGTTTGCCGTTTCGCGTTTGCAAGATGTACAGCTTGCCGCGCTCGACGGTGAATTCGATGTCTTGCATGTCTTTGTAATGCGCTTCCAGACGCTGGCAGATGTCGCTGAATTCGCGGTAGACGTTCGGCAGCACCGCTTCGAGCGCCGAAATCGGCTGCGGCGTGCGGATGCCGGCGACGACATCCTCGCCTTGGGCGTTGATCAGAAATTCGCCGTACAATTCGCGCTGTCCGGTCGACGGGTTGCGGGTAAACGCCACGCCGGTGCCGGAATCGTCGCCCAAGTTGCCGAACACCATCGACTGCACGTTGACGGCGGTGCCGAGGTGGTCGGGAATTCGATTGATCCGGCGGTAGACGATCGCGCGTTGGTTGTTCCACGATTTGAACACCGCTTGGATGGCGAGGCTCAATTGCTCTTGCGGGTCTTGCGGAAACGGAGAGCGCGTCTCCTTGATCACGAGGTTTTTGTAGGATTCGATGACGGTTTTCCAGTCGTCGGCGTTCAGTTCCGGGTCGTGCTCGACGCCGCGCGCGTGTTTGACATCCTCCAAGATCTGTTCAAAAAAGTAATGGTCGATCCCGAGCACCACGTCGCCGAACATTTGCAGGAAGCGACGGTAGCAATCATACGCAAAGCGGGCGTTGCCCGTGAGTGCGGCGAGCCCTTCGACAGTCTGGTCGTTCAACCCCAGATTGAGCACGGTGTCCATCATCCCCGGCATCGAAAAAACCGAACCGGAGCGCACCGAGACGAGCAGCGGGTTGGCGGCGTCGCCGAAGCGTTTGCCGGTGCTTTGCTCCAACAGGGAAAGCGCGTCGGCGATTTCCGTCTGCATGCCGTCCGTCAGCTTGCCGCCGTTTTCGTAATAGCCCTTGCACGCTTCCGTGGAAATCGTAAAACCCTCCGGCACCGGCAGTCCGGCGCGCGTCATCTCGGCGAGGTTCGCCCCCTTGCCCCCCAACAGTTCCTTCATCCCTGCGTTGCCCTCGTGAAAAAGGTAGACATATTGGCTCATGTTACCCGCGGCCTCCTCGTTTGATGATGTCCATGATGATGCTGGCGGTCTCTTCCACAGCTTTGTTCGAAACGTTGATCACTGGACATCCGATTCTCTTCATGATCTTCTCGGCGTATTCGAGTTCCAAGAGAATGCGTTCATGTGCGGCATAGTTGGCTTGTGAGCGCAGGCCGAGCGCTTTCAGACGCTCGGTGCGGATCAAGTTCAATTCATCCGGCGAGATCGTCAACCCGATCACTTTGCGCGGGTTGACTTCAAACAGTTCCTCCGGCGGCGCCACTTCCGGCACCAGCGGCACGTTCGCCGCTTTGAAGCGCTTATGAGCGAGGAACATCGAGAGCGGCGTCTTGGACGTGCGGGAGACGCCGATCAGCACGACATCGGCGCGCAACAGTCCGCGCGGGTCTTTGCCGTCGTCGTACTTGACGGCGAACTCGATCGCTTCCACGCGGCGGAAATATTCGTCGTCAAGTTGGTGCACGAGGCCCGGCAAGTTTTTCGGGCTCTGGTTGTTGATCTTCGAGAACGCCTGGATCATCGGGCCGAGGATGTCGACGGCGATGACGCCGTGATGATCGGCTTCGCGCAGCAGCGCCTCCCTCATCTCCGGCAACACGAGCGTAAAGCCGATCAGGGCGTTGGATTCCTTCGCCGCCTGCACGACTTCGCGAATCGGTTCAAAATCGTCCACATACGCGATGCGGCGGATCTCCACGCGGCCGCCGTGAAACTGGCTGGCAGCGGCGCGAACGACAAACTCGGCGGTTTCACCGACGGAATCAGATACTACGTAAACAATCGGCAACTGTGGCGTCATGGGTTCGCCTCCTCATCACACTTCTCGGTTTTCGCCAAGCTCGACAAACACTTTGGCGATGGTCGTCTTGGTAAAGCGGCCGATGACTTCGAGGTTGCGCCCCGTTTCATCGAGCGGCCGCACCACCGGACAGGAGTCGATCTGGTATTCAATCAATTTCTTCGCCGCATCGTACACGGTGTCGTCCCCCGTGACGGTCACGATGTTCGGCATCCGCGTCATCGCCAGCGACACCGGCACTTCGCGGGTGTCTTGGTTGCCGATGGCGACCTTGAGCAAGTCTTTGCGCGAAACGACGCCGACGAGTTGCCCGCCTTCGCGCACGACGAAGAGACTCCCCACATCTTCCATAAACATCGTGACGATCGCGTCATACACCGACGTGTTCTCGGCGATGTTGATCGGCACGGCTTTGTATTCGCGAACCAGCATCTTGCGCAGTTGATCGCCGAAGATCTGGCCGGTTTTCTTGCCGGCATAGAAATACCCGACGCGCGGACGCGCTTCGAGAAAGCCCGCCATCGTGAGGATCGCGAGGTCCGGGCGCAGCGTCGCGCGCGTGAGACCCAACTGATCGGCGATCTGCTCCCCGGTGATCGGCCCTTCCGCACGGACGATGTCTAAAATCTGCTGTTGACGTTTCGACAGTTCGATGGTGCACACCACCTTTGCACACTAAAATGTGACATACTGATAAGTTCGAATGAGCTATATAGTATATACTATATCGCACTCTGCCCATTCCTGCCATGCTTCTTCCGACCAATTTCACAAAAAATTTCATGCTCCGCTCCCCCCTTGGGCATACCAAAAAAACAAACTTGGCACAGGAAGGAATGGTTGTATGAGTTGGTTGATCATGGCTTTGCTGTCCGCTGTGTTTGCCTCGTTGGTGGCGATTCTCGGCAAGATCGGCATGAGCGGCGTCGACAGCAATTTGGCGACGGCGATCCGCGCCGTCGTGATGGCGGTGGCGAGCGTGGTGTTCGTCGCGTTCACCGGATCGCTTGGCAAAATCGGGACCGTCGGGTGGAAGCCGCTTTCCTTCATCTTCTTCTCCGGTCTGGCGGGAGCGGCTTCCTGGATGTTCTACTTCGGGGCGCTGCGCCTTGCCCCCGCTTCCAAAGTGGCGCCGATCGACCGGTTGAGCGTGGTGTTCACGCTGATTCTCGCCGCCCTGTTCCTCAAAGAGAAAGTCAACCTCGGCATCGTCGCCGGCTGCATTCTGATCGTCGCAGGCTCGATTTTGATTGCGCGGGCGTAATCCCCGTCCCTTTTCTTCTGGGCAAAGGTTGGTTACAATGGAGGCAACTACCTATGAGCCTTGGGAGGAATGAACGTTGCATGTAATCCTGTTTCATATCGGCAGCTTCGAAGTGAGATCGTACGGCACGATCGTCGCGATTGCAATCTTGTTGGCCTGCGGTCTGACGATGTATATGGCCAAGCAAGAGCGCAAGTACGAAGAGCACGTGCTGGGGCTGGTGATCTGGGCGATTGTCGGTGCGATCATCGGAGCGCGGTTTTGGCAGGTGTTTTTCTTCGAGTGGCATTACTACTCGACGCACTTGAGCGAGATGTTCGCAATCTGGAACGGCGGCATGTCGATCCAAGGCGGCTTGGTCGGCGGCTTCATCGGCGGCGGGCTGTACACCTACTTCAATAAGATCCTGTTCTGGGAGTTTGCCGATATCGCGGCACCGGGCATCATCCTCGGACAAGCGGTCGGCCGCATCGCCTGCCTCCTGAACGGCGACGCGTTCGGCTCTCCGACCGGCAGCAACTTCGGCCTCGTCTACCCGCCGGGCACGTTTGCGTACGATACATACGGCGACCAACCGCTTTGGCCCGCCGAAGTCTGGGAAGGCCAGTGGGACTTGATCGTGCTGGCGTTGCTCTTCCTCATTAAGATGCGCAAAGTGCCGACCGGCTACCTGTTTCTTTTTTACAACATCCTCTACTCGTTCGGGCGGTTGATGCTCGAATTCCTGCGCGGCGACACCGACCGTTTCGCCGGCCTGACCGCCGCGCAATGGACGTCGCTGATCGTGATCGTGCTGGCGCTTGGCTGCATGGTGTACCTGCGCCTGCGCCCGGCAAAAAACAGCCAGCCGCGCGGCGATAAGCAAGAAGAACCCACGCCTGCGTAACCAAATTCCATCCTCGCAACATCAAAAGGAGCTGCCCAAGCGGGTGGCTCCTTTTTTCGTACCAGATGTTGGACACCTTAGTCAAGCGGAATCCGAACGGTCAGCTCCGACAAGTACTTGCGCTGCGGGCGGTCGCGGGTGGAAATTTTAAACGTGAGACCTTGGTCAAGCGGCAGACGCGAATACTCGCGGGTGAACGTGTACAGTCCGTTTTTGACGGAGGCGGGCTGTGCGAACGGGTCGAGTTCGAGGAGCTCGCGGTCTTGCTTGTCGAACGCGCGAAGCATGCCAAGCGTCATGAACGGGTCGTCCGAGCGGACTTGAAATGTAAGGCGCGTGCGGTCGGAAAGGGATTCTGCGCCTGTGAGCGTCGCTTCTTGGCCCGGCCCGACATCGAGTTTGGCAGGCAGAGTTTTGCCGTCCCACGGAGTGGTCCGCAAGATCTCGTTCTTCGGCGACATCTCCTCTCCTGCTGCGACGGTGTAGGGAAGCAGCACCAATTGTTTCGGAGGCTCTGCGTAGAGGTTGAACACCGCCGTGGTCTGCAACACCCCTGCTTCCCCGCTCCAACTGCTCGCGAGGAGGGTCTGCAACTGACGGCCCTGCTCGTCTTGCAGCTCCACCCCGTCGATCCGTACACTGTTGCTGCCGACCGGAGTGACGGTTTGGTATTTCACGACCCCCGCTTCTCGTCCGATGCGCGCGTCGGAGACGGTGAAGCGCAGGTCACCTTGTTTTTTCTGGTCGTTTGGATGCAAGTCGGCGCGGGGTGCTGCGGTTTTCCCGCCGTTGAGTTGGAAAACCCACGGCCCTTCGACTTCGCTCACCTTCGCGAGCGTGACATCCACGCGAAATTTGTCTGCCACTTCGTCGGTGGAAATCACTTGCAAAACACCGGATGCGGTGCGCCCCGCGACCGGTTCGCGGCGAGACATCACCCCTCCGTTGATCGATTTGCCGTTGATCTTCACTTCCGCGCCGTCGAGCGACACCGATTCGCTCAGATCGCGATTCGCTTGAATCGTATACGGCAACGTCAAGCGCACGCCGTCGTATTGCGGTGCTGCAAACGACACGGTGATGCCGTTGACTGTCGCCGTGCTCGTCTCCGGGGTATACACCTGCTGTACGGGCACAACCGCGGGCTCAGGCGACGATTGCTTCGGTTCGCGCCACGCGGAAACGCTGATCGCCAAGCCAAACGCCAAAACCGTAACGATGACGAGACTCCAACTCTTTTTGCTCATGGGATGTCACCTCCATTCTACCTTTTTCCATTTCTACGTGAAAAAGCCTCCTTCGTTGCAGCAACGAAAGAGGCTTTTTGAGAAAAAAATTACGAGTTCACAGGGGCCGGAGCGGGCGTTTCCACAATTTCTTCGTGGTGCACGTTCATCACGCCGGGTCGATGTCCGGTGTTCACTTCCGGACCGGTGCTGCTTTGCAACGGTCGCTTGTCCCAGACGAGCACGTACTTGCCGGCCATCGCCGCCACTGTGGCGATCAACGTGATATACGGAAACAGCATCGCGCCCACGGCACCCACCGCTGTCGGAATCGTGAACACGGTGCGCCCGTTCTTCAAGACGCGAATCTTGGTGCATTGCCCGGCGCGCACGATCTCTTGGATTTTGTCCCAGAGTTCGTGGCCCATGACGGTCACGCGCTCCTCGATCATCTCGACGACATCCGGTTTTCCTTGGGTGTTCTCCATCTCGATCAGCGCTTTGACGACGTTGCCGCCATTGCGTGCCAACACTTCCTGTGCGCCCGCGTAGCTCAAGTTGCAGCGCTGGCGCAAGATGTCGATCTTCTCAAGCGTCGGTTCGGTCATTGGAATCACCTCTCCTCACAAGGACTAGAAATCGAGTTCGTATTTGTGAAGTTGATCCAAAAACGTCCGGGTGCGCAGCTGCACACCGCTGTGCTCGTCGTAGTAGTGCCGCAGCACTTTGTTCATCTGCCGCCGGACATCGGGGCCGACGTTGATTTCGCCGAGCCGCCGCACGTCCATGTGTTGAAAGATCTGCAACAGGCGCAGCGTGGCAGGCTTGATCCAGACGGCCCGCTGGTCTGCCGCATGGCAGTCGCCGCAAAGCGGCCCGCCGTTGGTGACGCTAAACCGAATCGACGATTCCACTTCGCGCCCGCAGTTGGCGCAGTGGAACAACTCCGGGCGGATGCCCGCCAAATCCAGCATCTTGACTTCAGCAAGCCTTGCCAGAATCTCCGGGTCTTTGCCGTCGGCGAGGTAGGAAAGCAACGTCAGCGCGAGCAGAAAAATCCCCGCCGACGGTTCGCGCTCTTCTGTAAACCGCTCGATCAATTCCATCAGGTACGACGCATACGCCGTCTTGAACAAGTCCTCTCGAATCTTGCGAAAGGAATCGATCAAATCCGCCTGTGCTACGGTTCCCATCCCCCGCTCGGAGATCATGAGCAGGTAGGTGCCGTATGTAAAGGGCTGGGAGATCGATCCTAGCTGGCTGGAGGGCTTTTTGGCACCTCGCGCCATCACGGCGATCTTCCCATACGTTTCGGTCAAGAGCGTCAGGATTTTGTGGCTCTCTCCATAGTCAATCGTCTTCAGCACGAGGGCATCGACTTTTTTCATGAAAAGGCACTTCCCAAGAACTCAGTCGGCGACCGCTTCCCCTTCCGGTTGCGGCAACGCACTGTCGGTCTCGTTTCCTTGGGTGCACCCGCCGCAAATGCTCTGATGCTCTTTATAGAGTAAGTAGGCATCAATCTCACCTGTACTTTCGAAATATCGCCACGAGAAATCACGCATGTAGCTCATCCCTTTCGTTCCAAAGTGAGGGTGCCAAACATTGTAACCCTAGAGTTCGCAATCCGTCTCTACCCTATACTATGGAATTGATGGCAGTTGTGCGCCGAACAAGTGTCCCGTGGCTTACTCTTCGGTAAAGCCAAAGTTGCGCAACATGTGCTCGCGGTTGCGCCAATCCTCCTTGACTTTCACCCACAGTTCGAGGTAGACCTTCGACCCCATCAGCCGCTCGATGTCGTGGCGGGCGAGCTGCCCGATCTTCTTGAGCAGCGAGCCTTGCTTGCCGATGATGATCGCTTTCTGCGTGTCGCGCTCCGTGTAGATCGCGGCGTGCACGACGAGCATGTCCTTCTCTTCCTTGAACTGCATGCGCTCGATTTCGACGGCGATCGAGTGCGGCACTTCTTCGCGGGTGTGGTGCAGGCACTTCTCGCGGATCAACTCCGCGATGATGAAGCGCTCCGGATGGTCGGTGACCATATCGGGCGGATAGTAGTATGGACCCTCCGGCAACTGAGCCATCAAGTTGTCGATCAACGGCTTGACGTTGTCGCCCGTCTTCGCGGAAATCGGAATGATTTCGGCAAAATCATACTCGTCTTTGTACGACGCGATGATGCCGAGCAGGGTCTCTTTTTCCACGATGTCGACTTTGTTGATCAAGAGGTAGACCGGCGTGTTCTTGACTCTCTTGAGGATTTCGATGATGTACTCATCGCCTGCGCCCTTGGGCATCGTGGCGTCGACGAGGAACAGCACCGCTTCCACGCCGTCGAGAGTGTCGATGGCGGTCTTGACCATCTGCTCGCCGAGTTTGTGCTTCGGTTTGTGGATGCCGGGCGTGTCCATGAAGATGATCTGCCCGCGCTCGTTGGTGAGCACGCCGGAGATGCGGTTGCGGGTGGTTTGCGGCTTGTCGGACATGATCGCCACTTTCTGACCGATCATGTAGTTCATCAGCGTCGACTTGCCTACGTTCGGCCGGCCGATGATGGCGACGAACCCGGAATGGGTGACTTCCGGGGTTTGGGTGTTATCCGTTTGCTTTGTTGACTGACTCATCGAGATCCTCCTTTAGAAAAGCGAAGGGCAGCAATTCGCCCACAGTGGTTTCTTTGACATCGTTGTTCAGGTTGGTCAGCACGACCGGGGTGTTCGGGTCGCAAAACTCCGCCATCACTTGGCGGCACATGCCGCACGGCGAGCACGGACCTTCCGTGTCGGCGATGACGGCGATTTTCTTGATCATAGGCTTCCCTTCCGAGACCGCTTTAAAAATCGCGGTTCGCTCGGCGCAGTTCGAGAGACCGTACGAAGCGTTCTCGATGTTGCAACCGGTGATCACGCGGCCGTCTTCGAGCAGCAAAGCGGCTCCGACCGGGAATTTCGAATACGGCACATACGCTTTGTCACGCGCCGCGCGCGCCTGTTGAATCAGTTGTTGTTGATCCATCGTCCACTCACCTCATGTTTGGTTGTTGCGCTTAAAACGCACGTAGGCCCGCCAAGAGATCAAAAGCAGCACCAAGAGTCCCAGCGGAATAAACGAAACGTAATACGTCATCCAGCCGGTCGTTTGCCAGTGACGCGGCTGCAAAGGAAAGAACTTGTCTGTAAAGACAAAAAAACCGACTATCACCGCATGGACCGCCGTGAGCAAGACGGCGGCCGCCGCCACGTCTTTGGCGATCTTCGCGAGCGGATGATAGTCGCGGGTGACCAGGTCAACGACCGCTTCAATCGCTGTGTTGAACAGCTCGGCGGACACCACGAGAACAATCGAGAAGAACAAGTAGATCAGTTCGAGCTTCGACAGATCGAGGAACAGTGCCAGCAACATCGCGAAAAACGCCACCACGAAGTGGATGCGCATGTTGCGCTGCGTGTTCAGCGTGTGCATCATGCCCTCGATCGCGTACGAAAAGCTCTTCAGCAGCTTGCCAAAGCCGGACACGACGGGCTCACCCCCGGGTGAAGCCCGCAGATTCCAAGATGGTGTCTTGGCGGCCAAACATCTCCTTCTCGTCTTCGGGCGTCATGTGGTCATAGCCGATCAAGTGCAGGAAACCGTGCACCGTCAAGAAGGCCAGTTCGCGCTCGAAGGAGTGACCGTAGTCGGCCGCTTGGCGCTTGCAGGTCTCCATCGAAATGATGATGTCGCCGAGCGTGTTGTCTTCCTCGGTCTCATCTTCTTCGTCGAAGATGATCTCCATCTCGTCGTCCTCGCCTTCAAGCATCGCAAACGAAAGTACGTCGGTCGGCGCGTCCTTGCCGCGGTAGGTGCGGTTCAATTCGTGAATCGACTCGTCATCGACGAGCGACACGACGACTTCGCCCGCCTCGATGCCTTCGTGCGCGGCTGCGGCACGGATCGCTTTGGTGATCAACTCTTCGGCGTTGAACGGGTACTCTTCTCCAATCTCGTCGATGACGTCGACGAGGATTTTCTCTTCGGACATGGGTGTCGTCTCCTTCGGGTCTGGTCAAGTTCTGTTCTCGGTCAGTTCGATTTCGGGAGTTCCGGGTACTCGATGCGGGCATGGTAGATGCCGTTGAGCGTGCGCAAGAACGCGTCGCTGACTTTGTCGAGGTCTTTGAGCGTCAAGTCGCACTCGTCCAACTGCCCGTCGTTGAGGCGGTCCTTCACGATCTTGTGAATCACCGACTCGATACGGTTGGGCGTCGGGCGGTTCATCGCGCGCACCGCCGCTTCGACCGCGTCGCAGAGCATGACGATCGCCGCCTCCTTGGACTGCGGTTTCGGACCCGGATAACGGAAGTCGTCCGGCTGGATCGAGCCGCTTTTGTCCTGTTCGAGCGCTTTGTTGTAGAAGTACCAGAGAATCGTCGTGCCGTGATGCTGTTCGCAGATGTCGCGAATCGGCTTTGGCAACCGCGCTTCCTCCTGCATCTCCAAACCGTCGCGCACGTGCGACGTGATGATCAAGTGCGAGAGCGTCGGCGCAATTTTGTCATGCGGGTTGTCCTTTGAAAGTTGGTTCTCGATGAAGAACAACGGCCGCTTCATCTTGCCGACGTCGTGGAAATACGCGCCGACCCGGCAGATCAGCGGATCGGCTCCGACCATCTCCGCCGCCGCTTCCGCCAAGTTGCCGACGATCAGCGAGTGGTGATACGTGCCGGGCGCTTCCATGAGCAGTTTTTTCAACAGCGGGTGGTTCGGGTTGGAGAGTTCCAAGAGCGAGATCGGCGTCAAGATGCCGAACGTGCTCTCCAAGAACGGCAAAAGCCCGATCGTGATGATCGCGGAGAACACGCCGTTGATGATCCCGTAGAGCAGCGATTGCAGATACGGGCTCAGTTCGTTGCCGGTCGACGACGTCAACGCCTGCATCGCGGAGATCGTGATCAAGTTGCACCCGGCAATCAAGAAGCCGGCGCGCATGATCACCAAGCGGTGCTTGACCCGGGAGACGGCAAACGTCCCGACGAGACCGGAGATGAACGACGCGAACACATATTGAAACGCGAGGTCGAACGCCACTCCGGTCAACAGCGCAAACAAAAACGAGAGCATGATTCCCAACTGCATGTCAAACAGAATCGTCACTAACATCGTGCCCATCGCAATCGGGGTCAAATACCCGAGATTGGGAAACCCGAGCGGCGTGAACAACGTGATGACCTTGATGCCAAGGCCCGTCACCAAGATGATGATCGACACGCACAGCAACAGCAAGTTGTTGCGCGACAGCTTGTGGCGGGTCATCTCGATGTAGGAGCCCAGCACCAGCATCCAGAGCGCGATGAGCCCGGCAAACCCGAAGTACATCCGGTAGTTCGGGCGCTTGGAGAGCAGTTTCAGGTCTTCAAGCTTGTAGAGCGTGTCTTCGTCGATGCGCTCGCCCTGTTTGACGATGATCTCGCCCTTGTTGATCTGCACCGGCAGTTTGCTCTGCGCCGCCTCTTCCCGCTTCTTGGAAGTGGCCTCTTGGTCGTAGATCATGTTCGGGTGGATCACCGGCTGGACGAATTCCTTGACGATCAGCCGGCCTTCGCGGTCGAGGTCGGCGTACGCGAGCTGCGCGTCGAGCTTCGAGCCCATGCTCGGCAAGTTGTCGTCGGTGATGTTGTCGGAGTAGATCTTCTGCGTGACGCGGGTCGCTTCTTTCTTAAACGAAGCCAGCGTGTCCGGGCTTTGCTGCAAAAGCTTCGCAAGCGTCTCATCGGACACGGTGATCGGCGGGTGGAGGTTCTTGAACGCCGCGAGCTTGTCCGCTTCCTTGATATTCGGATCGGTTGCGACTTTCTGCACGGTGTCCAGGAACGTGTTGATGCTCTGGTACGCTTTATCCTCCACTTCGATGTCGCGGTTAAACTGCGGCCCGACTTCCTTGCGGGCCTCGTCTCGCAACTTCTTCGTCGCCTGTGTGTCGATCGCGTCGGTCGGCGCCTTGATCGTCTTCCCCGCGATCGATCCGACTTCGTAGTTGAACCGCTCGGGCAGCACGTTGCCGAGGAAGAGAAGGTAGAGCAAGGCGGCTAGGACGATGTAGATTGAGACCCGAAGCGCGCGGCTTTTCCGCAACTCCGGGCTCAATGTGATCTGGCGAATATGTTTCAGCAGATTGCTCCTCATAGAAATCCTCGTCTCCTTACGGTCAGCCTCTCCCCATACGCGGGCTGGTATTACTCGTCGGCGTGATCGTACGCCTGGATGATTTTCTGGACGAGATGGTGACGGACGACGTCTTGCTCACTGAGGAAGATGAAGGAGAGATCCTCGACGTTCTTCAGCACGCGGATGGCGGAGTTGAGACCGGACTGTTTGCCGCGCGGCAAGTCGATCTGCGTCACGTCCCCGGTGACGACCATCTTGGAGCCGAAGCCCAAGCGGGTGAGGAACATCTTCATCTGTTCGGGCGTGGTGTTCTGCGCTTCGTCGAGGATGACGAAGCAGTCTTCGAGGGTCCGGCCGCGCATGTACGCGAGCGGCGCCACTTCGATCAGGCCGCGCTCCATGTATTTCGTGGTGTTCTCTTGGCCGAGCACATCGTACAGCCCGTCGTAGAGCGGGCGCAGATACGGGTCGACCTTCTCTTGCAGATCCCCCGGCAAGAACCCGAGGTTCTCTCCGGCTTCGACCGCCGGGCGGGTCAAGACGATGCGCTTGACTTCGTTTTTCTTGAGCGCCTGCACCGCCATGACGACGGCGAGGTAGGTCTTCCCCGTCCCCGCAGGACCGACGCCGAAGACGATGTCTTTTTTCTTGATTGCGCGTATGTAGTCCCGTTGGCCCAGCGTCTTGATGCGAATCGACTTGCCCTTGACGGTGGTGGCGATCTCTTCCGAATACAGTTCGAGCAATTCCTCCGCCGCGCCTTGCTTGGCCAGTTTGATCGCATAGGCGATGTCGCGCTCCTTGACTCCCTGCCCCTTGCGAATCAACTTCAAGAGCGTGTCAAAAAGCGACTCCAGCGTCACCAGCTCTTCCGCCGCACCCGTCAAGGTCAACTCCACCCCGCGCGCGTGAATCTTCGCGGTGAACTCTCCCTCGATCTGCTTCATATGGGTGTCATGCGGACCGAACAACAGCGTGGCTTCGTTGTTATCCTTCAAGACGATCTTCTTCGTGACCCATTGATTGTTCAATAGAGGATTCCACTCCTTCTGCTGAATTCGATTTATATAGGATGCCCTTATTGTTTCTTCGCTTGTGGATCGGCCGGAGGTTGCGGCGAAAATTCCTGCGGTTGACCGATCTCCTCTATTGCCTTGTTCAGGATGGATATCTCTAACTTACCATCTTTCAATTCTTTCCGCAAAACATTTTGACTCTCCACGATGCCATTTTTCCCCACTTTGGTCAGAACATCGCTTTTCGCAAACTCTTTGGCGAGGTCGAGCGCTTCCGCTTCGGTGAGTTCGGCTTTTTGCGTTTGCGTCTCTTTGTAGGTGGCGTGGCGGTACTGAATCGGGAACGTGAACGAACCGATCGTGAGCGCTTTGTCGTCGTTGACGGTCTCCATCTCTTGAAACGGAATCTGGCCGTAGCCCCAGATTTGCACGGGGTGACCCCAGAACGTGAGGAAGTGTTTTTCGACGGAATTGCCGGTGTACGACTTGCTCTCGGCGGAGAGCGGAATCGACAAATCGCTTCTGTACCACGTTTCCGCTTTGACGATGCCCGACGCGTGCACCGACTTGTTGCCAAGCGAGCCGTTGATCAGGACTTGCCCGACTTGTACCACTTGACCGCGCACGACGGCCGCTTTGCCCTTGTGCACAAAGATCTCGCGGATCGTCGCTTTTTTCGAAGAGACGACGTTTTGCGGGTTGGTCGGCTGCGGGGTGGTGCCGGGGATTTTGTCGACCGCTTGGATCGTGACTTTCGTGCCTTGCACCTGCACTCCAACCCAAGCGAGCTGCGGCAGTTTGTCCAAGAGCTGCGCCTGCAAGATATCGGTATCCGGCAGTTTGCCCTTCCACGCACCCTTGTAAATCCCCACTTCCTTGGCGACTTCCTCCACCGTCTCCGGCGAGACGCGCTTGAGGTCGCCCGTCACTTCGATGTTCCAGATCATCGAAGTGATCACGTAAAACGCCACCAGAAACGTCAGGGCGCCCGCGAGGAAGAACTTCCTCCTCCACGCGCGCCACGCCAGAAAGGGGATGCCGAGTTTGCGTTCAAAGTGGATGCGCGAGCCAGTTTCGCGCAAGATCGAGCGCAATCGCTTGACGTCGTCGCGGTGCATGCGCAGACGGTACGTATTTCCCTTGGTCTGACGGATTTCCCACAACTCGATGCCGGATTGCGTGGCCCGGTTTAACATCTCGGGCACACGGTCTCCGCGCACGCTTACCACCACATAGCCTCGCCAAAAATCCAACAGCCATCTTCCGAGCATGCCTCAGATCCTCCTGTTACGAATAGTCGGCTCGTGTAGATATTTAATGCCGCTGATACTGCCTTCGATGACCACTTCGGTGGGAAAAATATGCTTGATCACAAGTTCCTTGCCGTTGACCAGCAGTTGACCTTCCGTCAACGCGAGGCGCAGGAGGTCATCCTGAAACTCGACGATGCCGCGATAATTTTCCACGTACAGCTGCAGGCCGCCGATGAGGGTGATTCGCGGTACATTCAACACCGAATCTTTGGGCACATCGAGCAGATCGGCCGCCAATTTCTTCATGCGTTGACGCCAAGAAGCGCGCACAGACTCACCCTCCTTCTGCTAAAAATCTATGCGGTTCTTCTCACATGTATGGCTTTTGGACGAAAAAAAGACCCCTGCGCGCAAGCCTGGTGCCCGCGCGAGGGGTCGTTTTTCTCCTATGGGGTCCTGTGAAGCGAAAAGCGGTTACCGGCGGTTGCCCGGCTTCCACGGACGGAGCGACCGCGGAGGGTCGAGGGCTTCCTTGAGGAGCATCGCTTGCAAGAGCGACTGCCGGTTCATGCGCAGAGGATGCTTGGCGCGCTCCGGCGCAGGCGCTTCATCAAGGCGCGAACGGCGCACGTGCAGGGACTCGTGCACCGTTTCGTGCACGACGTCGCGGCGGGACTCTTGGAGTACCTCCAAATCCATATGGACGGACGGTTGCACCGGCTCGATCCAGTCTTCGTCGTCATGCGCTTCCGGATCTGGGGTGCGGGTGCCCGAGCGGGCG
The DNA here is from genome assembly GCF_000714935.1 of Tumebacillus flagellatus. Lineage (GTDB taxonomy): Bacteria > Bacillota > Bacilli > Tumebacillales > Tumebacillaceae > Tumebacillus > Tumebacillus flagellatus. Next base: position 48,936 of record NZ_JMIR01000008.1, on the reverse strand, counting down.
TCTTGGCGCACTCCGGCGCTTCTGTCGGCGCGCTCGTTCGTGCCGGATGACCAGCCGCCGGACGACGGGGACTGTTTGCCGAAGATCCACTCATACGCGGACTGCTCCTGATACGGGCCGGTTTCCGAGGAGGATGAAGTTTCTGTCTGCGTCGCAACGGGCGGTGGCGTTGGATTCGGAGTTTGCGGAATTTGCGAAGTCCGCGAAGGCAACTGCCTTCCCGTGCTCGGCGGATGTCCGGCCCGCTGTCCGCCCTGACGGTTGCTCTTCGACTTGCCGATCGCGCGGATGACGTTGACGATGAAGCCGATGATGACTATGATCGTCCAAAGTGCGGACATGGAAGATCACCTACTTTTTCGTAATGTCCTTGATCGGCTCGTCGTCATCGCCGACTTTGGCGAGCGCTTGGCGCATGTCGGTGTCGGCGTTGAGGTTCTGAAGGTTCAAGTAGTCCATGACGCCCAGCTTCCCGCCGCGCAGCGCTTCCGCCATCGCGTGCGGCACTTCCGCTTCCGCTTCCACGACTTTGGCGCGCATCTCTTCGACGTACGCTTTCATCTCTTGCTCGCGGGCGACCGCCATCGCGCGGCGCTCTTCCGCTTTCGCTTGGGCGATGCGTTTGTCGGCTTCCGCTTGGTCGGTTTGCAGCTGCGCCCCGATGTTTTTGCCGATGTCCACGTCGGCGATGTCGATGGAGAGAATTTCAAACGCCGTCCCGGCATCAAGCCCCTTGGACAGCACCGTCTGGGAAATTGCGTCCGGGTTCTCCAAGACGTTTTTGTGCGATTCGGCGGAACCGATCGTCGTCACGATCCCTTCGCCGACGCGGGCGAGAATCGTCTCTTCCCCGGCGCCCCCGACGAGGCGGTCGATGTTGGCGCGAACCGTCACGCGGGCGCGCACTTTCACTTCGATCCCGTCCTTTGCCACCGCCGCGACGATCGGCGTTTCGATGACGCGCGGGTTGACCGACATCTGCACCGCTTCCAAAACGTTTCGTCCCGCGAGGTCGATCGCCGCCGCGCGTTCAAACGGCAAGTGGATGTCGGCGCGCTCGGCCGCGATCAGCGCGTTGACGACGCGGTCGACGTTGCCGCCTGCGAGGAAGTGACTTTCCAGTTGGTTCGTGGAGATCGGCAACCCTGCTTTGTGCGCTTTGATCATCGGGTTGACGATGCGCGACGGAATGACCCGGCGCAAGCGCATCCCGATCAAGTTGAAAATCGAGATGCGAACTCCGGCCGCCCACGCGGAAATGTACAGCGCAACCGGGATGAACGTGAAGATGACGGCCAACACGATCAGGCCGAGCGCGATGAGGACCAACAATCCGACAGTAGCTGCGTCCATGTAAAAAAACACCCTTTCCCTCAAACTTTACTCTGTTTCCGGCACTCTCTGAATCACCGTATTGGGCTCGCTCTGCTTCGCTTTGACGACGATGCGCGTGCCTTCGATCAGCACGATCTGCACGTCCGTCTCCACCGGCACAAACGCCCCGTCGCTGACCACATCAAACCGCTGCCCGTTAAAAACGGCCGTGCCTGACGGGCGCAGCGGCGTCACCGTGCGGCCGATCTGGTAGAGCATGTGGCGCAAATTGCGGCCCGGCACGTACCCTGCCGCTTTTTCCTGCGCGTCTTTGTGGATCAAGCGGTTCCAGACGCCGAGATGCCCGAAGTACTTAAACAGCACGCCCATCACGACCGCCGCCAGCGCCATCGCGATCAGCATGACTTTCAATCCGTACGTCGTGTCGTACGCCGCCATGACGACGGCGGTGCCGATCGAGAGCACGCCGGCGGTCCCGAGGATGCCGAATCCGGCGACGAAGATCTCCGCCACCAAGAACACGATCCCGGCGAGGAACAGAATCACCGCTTCCCAACCGGCAAACCCGGCGACCATGCTGCCGAAGAAGTACAACCCGAGACACCCGGCCCCGATCAGCCCCGGCACGAGGTGACCGGGCAACAGCAACTCCGCTCCCAGCCCGATCAAGCCGACGATCAAGAGCAACGGGATCACCGAAGGCTTGGTGACGAAGCGGGCGATCTTCTCCGCGAGCGACGGCTGGAAGTTTTGAATGGAGAATCCGTCGTAGCCGTAGTGTTTCAACGCATCTTGAAGCGTCGGGTACAGCCCGTCGGCGATCTTGTGGTCGACCGCCTGCTGAGCGGAGAGCGACACGAGTTCGCCGCGCTCTTTCACGCCGGGGATTTCCGTGTTGCGGTCGACCATGCCGACCGCGAGCTTCTCATCCCGCCCGTGAAACTCCGCCGCCGCCGTCATCTCCGACCGCCAAAACGCCACCACTTTCGGATCGACCGTCGATCCGTCCGTGTTGCGCACTTCGGCGGCGCCGATCGTCGAGCCGGGGGCCATCGCGATGTGCGTGGCGTTCATCGCGAGATACGCCCCCGCGGAAATCGCTTGCCCGCGAATGTAGGCGATCACCGGCACTTTCGACGAGCGGATCTGATCGGCGATGTCCACGGCGGCGTCGATCCGCCCGCCCAGCGTGTTGATGTCGAGCACGATCGCCTCGGCGCCGCTTTGGTCCGCTTCTTGAAACGCGTGTTGAAGCGTCGCCGCCAACCCGGTTTCAATCTCGTTTTGCACCGGAATCACAAAAACCGACTTCTCCGGCTCCGCTTGCGCAGGCAACACCACAAACGACGCCAAGCAGAAGATCAAGAGGAGGACAACCCGAAACCATCTCACACGAGGGAACCTCCCTTCCCAAAGTAGTCGTTCCTACCTTCTACTACGCACAAGAGAGGAAAAAGTTTCAACAAAAAATCTATTAAAAAACCATGCACCCAAACGAGTGCATGGTTTCTAAGCTTTTCTATTGAAGCTCTTGTGAGACCACTTGGTTCACGAGCTTGCCATCCGCACGGCCTTTCACCTTAGGCATGAGAGCTGCCATGACTTTGCCCATGTCAGCCTTGCCAGTTGCGCCTGTCGAAGCGACGACTTCCTTCACGATCGTTCGGATTTCATCCTCGGACAGTTGCTCCGGGAGGTACTCAATCAAGACGGCAATCTCGGCTTGAGTGTCCTCCACCAGGTCTTGACGACCGCCAGCTTCAAAAGCTTGGAGGGAATCGCGTCGTTGTTTCAGTTCGCGATTCATGATGGTGATGATGTCCTCGTCGGAGAGCGGTTTTTGCGAATCGATCTCCTGATTCTTCATCGCCGTCCGAATCATGCGAATAACCGACAAGCGGACTTTATCCTTGTCCTTCATCGCCTGTTTCATGTCATTGGTAAGACGTTCGGTTAAACTCATGACTCAAAGGTCCTCCTTAGTATTTCTTCTTCTTGCGGGCAGCCTCGGACTTTTTCTTGCGGGCTACGCTGGGCTTTTCGTAATGTTTGCGTTTTTTGACTTCCGCGAGGATGCCATCCTTAGCGGTTGCACGCTTAAATCTACGAAGTGCGCTATCTAAAGATTCATTTTTACGAACCTTGACTTCAGACATTTGATTTCCCTCCCTCCGCCAAGCAACATCAGCCGAGAAAAACATACGGCAAATAACGAGAATCCGTCAGAGAACATTATAATATACCAAGTAAAACTATGTCAACTGAGGGACCCAACGAAGTACCCAATCATTATAAGCCAACAGCAATGAAAAGTAAAACACTCTTCTGCCTGTTGTTCTTCTTTGGCACTCCAATACTTCGATGGGGAGATCGCTTTCTCCTCCCGCGTCCGGATGTTTTCCATCAATTAGCGGCGGCTTCGGACTTCAAACACCGCAAATTTGAGGTAGTTGTTCTCCTCCATCCCGTGTAATTTAGGATGGTCCTTGCCGGCGGTGCGATATTCCACCAGCCGCAAAATTTTTCTGGCGTCCAGCGCCGCGTCGGCGATCGTTTCGAGGAACAGATCGGGGTGCATATGGTACGAGCAGGACGCCGTGACGAGGAAGCCGCCTTCCTTGACCAACTTCATCCCGCGCAAGTTGATTTCCTTATACCCGCGAATCGCGCCCGGCACGGCGCCTTTGTTTTTGGCAAACGCCGGCGGGTCGAGGATGACGACGTCCCACTGCCGTTTTTCCCGCTCCCATTCGCGCAGCTGTTCAAACGCGTCCGCCACGACGAACTCGAAATCGGCTTTGTCTTCAAATCCGTTCAACTCGACGTTGCGAATCGCCGTGTCGATGGCGTGCTCGGAGATGTCGAGCGTCGTGATGGTCTGTGCGCCGAACGCGGCGGCGTGCACCGTAAACGAGCCGGTGTGCGAGAAGCATTCCAAGACGGACGCTTTCCCCGCTTCCCCCTCCACGCTTTGTTTGACGAGGTCGCGGATGCTCGCGCGGTTTTCGCGCTGGTCAAAAAAGTACCCGGTCTTCTGCCCGCCGACCACGTCGACGAGCATTTTCAGACCGTTTTCTTCAATCACCACATCGCCTTCCAATTCCCCGTGCAACAGGCCCGTGCGCTCTTCCAAGCCTTCCAGTTTCCGGACGCTGACGTCGCTGCGCTCGTAGATCGCTTTCGGATTCAGCACGTCCTTGAGGGCGTTCAGGATCAACTCTTTGCGGACCTCCATGCCCAAGGACAGAATTTGCAGGACAAGCACGTCGGCGAACTTGTCCACGACGAGGCCCGGCAAGAAGTCCGCTTCGCCGTAGATCAGGCGGAACGAGTCCGAATCCACGAAGCGGCGGCGGTAGTTGTAGCACTCCTGCACGCGCTTCGTAAAAAACTCCTGGTCGATCTCCTGCCCCGGCGTGTACGTCATCACGCGCACGGTGATTTGCGATTTCGGGTTGTAATAGCCACGGGCGAGGAACGCGCCGCGATGGTCGTGCACATCGACGATCTCGCCCGGCTCTGCTTCGCCTTCCATACGGTCGATTTCGTTGTTGAAGACCCACGGGTTTCCTGCTTCGAGGCGCTTTTTGCGCTTTTTGTTCAAAATGATGGTTGCCATAGAAGTTGTCTCCTTCGCATACACGTTAGTATGTGAGTTTGTCCCAGGAGGTGGAACGTATGCTGTGGAAATCCCTGCTCTTGCTGGGATTGGGCTTGGGCGGGTTTCTCGCCGGGATGTGGATCATGCGGACCGGCATGGAGCGCATGGCGGTCGACCGCCTGCCGCAGATCATCAAACGCTTTGTGAAAACGCCGACCCGCGGGTTGCTGACCGGAACGGTGTTGACGGCGTTGATTCATTCCAGCGCCGGCGTGACGATCATCTCGATCGGGTTGGTCAGCGCCGGCGCGATGACGTTTGCCGATTCGCTCGGTGTGATTCTCGGGTCGAATGTCGGAACGACGGTGACGACGCAAGTGCTGTCGATCGGCGTTTCGCAACTGTTTCTCCCGGCAATCATCCTCGGCGTGATTCTGTCGGTGTTCCTGCGCGGGAAGTACAAGTACATCGGCCTCGCGGTGCTCGGGTTCGGCGCGATCTTCTTGGCGCTGGAGCTGATCGAGCGCGCGCTGGCTCCGCTCTCCGGGATGCCGTGGTTTCGCGAGGTGTTGGCGTATTCGTCCAACCACCCGCTGCTCGGCGTCTTGGCCGGAGCCGTGTTGACGGCGCTGATCACGTCGAGCACGGCGACGACGATGCTGACGATTGTACTGGCGTCTCAAGGGTTGGTCGATCTGGACGGCGCGATTGCGATCATCATCGGCAACAACATCGGGACGACGGTCACGTCGGTGATCGCCGCCATCGGCACGCCGCTGGGCGCCAAGCGGGTCGCCCTCGCGCACGTGATCTTAAACGTGCTGGGCGGTGCGGCGTTCCTGCCGTTCATCAGCGGGTTTGCCGCGCTGTGCCGCTGGTTTGGCGGAGACATCGGCGTGCAGGTGGCGACTTCGCATCTGCTGTTCAACTTGATTTCGTCGCTGGCGGTTTGGCCGTTCACGAAATGGTTTGCCAAGCTGATCTGCTGGATCATGCCGGAAAAAAAAGCATAGGCACGCACGCGCTCTGCACAAAGCTCTTCTGCTGCTCCTATGGTGGCTTTGTCAGACACAATGCGTCACGAATCGTAGAAAGCTCTCGTTCGCTTGGCGGTTGGGAGCTTTTGGTTAAGCAGGCGTAGAGAATCTGGTTATGTAGGGAGCTCCCGATCCTTTGGCGGACGGGAGCTTTTTTCTTATGTGCCTTAGTAGTTCTCTTGGGAGACTTGTCCTTGGACGATGGCGACGCCGGCGGAGCAGCCGAGACGGTCGGCGCCTGCTTCCATGACCGCTTTGGCGTCGGCAAGCGAACGGATGCCGCCCGATGCTTTCACGCCCGTGTTCGGGCCGACGACAGCGCGCATGAGCGCGACGTCCTCTGCCGTTGCGCCGCCGGTCGAGAAGCCGGTGGACGTTTTGACGAAATCGGCACCTGCGGCGACCGTGAGCAAGGACGCGATCGCTTTTTGCTCGTCGGTGAGCAGCGACGTTTCGATGATCACTTTGGTCAGCGTGTTCGGGACGGCGTCGACGACCGCTTTGATCTCTTCGTAGACCGCTTTGATGTCGCCGGCGCGAAGCAGGCCGTTGGAGATGACCATGTCGACTTCGTGCGCGCCGTTTGCGACGGCGTTTTGGGCTTCAAACGCCTTGACTTCCTTGGTGTTTGCGCCCAGCGGGAACCCGATGACGGTGCAGACTTTCACGTCGGTGCCCGCGAGATTTTTGGCGCAGCGGGCGACGTAGACCGGGTTGACGCAGACGGAGGCAAACTTGTATTGTGCGGCTTCGGCGCAGAGTTTGTCGATCTGCTCCGGGGTGGCTTCCGGTTTGAGCAGGGTGTGGTCGATGATCGAAGCGACTTTCTCCACCGGGATTTGGGTGAAGGTGCCGGTCGGTTCGTGGGTAAAGCCGATCGCGTCGCGGACGGCGGCGCGTGCAGATTCGATGATTTGTTGCATGCAGGGTTCCTCCTAGCGTTAAAAACAGGTGGTAAAAACGAGAGGTGTTGCCACAATCTTATTCACTATAGCATATTTTGCCCAACAGCAGAGGTTGAGAATCCGGGGAATTCATTTAAGGGCTAGGCAAGGGTTTTGAAGTTGTGGTAACGTTTCAAATGCGGACAAGTTATTACGCAGTTGAAGAATTGAGAGAGGATGAGAAACCCGATGCAACCCAACATCGAGACCCAACTGTCGGAGATGAACCAAATTCTGCGCGTGCTGCTGGAGCGTTCCGAATACCAGGGCGCACAGATCACAGGGCTGGACAAACGGATGGAGCGGATGGAAGCAAGTCAATGCCGCATGCAAGGTCAAATTGACGGCCTTTCCATTCGAATGGACAACTTCGAAGAGAAGATCGAAAGCAGGTTAGACCAGTTCGAAGCCAAGATGGAAACCCGGATCGAACAGTTTGAAACCAAGATGGAAAACCGGATGGACCAGTACGAGGCTAAGATGGAAACTCGGATGTGCCAGTTCGAAGCCGGGATCTATGATCGGATGGATAAGTTTGATAATCGAATGGATAAATTCGAAGGACGAATGGATCGGTTCGAGGTCAAGATGGACAAGTTTGAGACGAAGATTGATCAATTGGAGACTAATCAGAACCAGTTACAAGAAGACATAGCGATCATCAAGCATGTCATGGTCACCAAGGACGACTTGAAAGAAGCGGTGCAAACCGCCGTCCAAGACGCGGTGAAGGGCTTGTTCGAAAAAGATCCCCTTCGCGAGATCGTCGGAGTGGTGCGGGAGATGTCGGAGGATTGGAACACGATGGTCGGGATGGTGCTCGAACACGACCATGACGTGTACGAACTCCGCCAATCCGAAGAGTTCACCCTGCACAAAGTCTACCAACACGAAGAGATGCTCCACGAAGTCCGTCTCAGCCAAAAACAACTCTGGAAACGCTCCAAACAACAAAACCGCCTCATCCACCAACTCTCGAAATAACCCCTCGTCGCCCGTCGCTCTTCGTCCCCTACTCCATCTGCACGTAAAAAACACAAAAAAATCCCCCGCACAGTCTCCTGTCCGGGGGATTCATTCGTTTTTACCCTCTTACAGCACTTCCAACTCCATCGCGCCCGCAAACGGGCCTTCCTCGATCGGAGCCGCCTGTTTTTCCGTGAAGGTCAGGCGCTCCACGAACATGCCGTTCGACACTTCCGGACCGGCTGCGTCGAGGCGCACGGCGCACACTTCGCCGAGCAGTTCATCGCCGCCGTCAAACGCGACTTTGATGTAGTTGTCGGTGTACCCGATCAACTGCCCGTTCTCGTCGCGCTCTTCCGGAATCACTTCCAACACATCGCCCAAGAAACGAGTCGAGTATTTCACTTGCAGCGTGTTCGCCAACTGAATCAGTCGGTTCACGCGCGCTTCCTTCTCGCGCTCGGTCAGTTGGTCCTTGTACTTCGCGGCCGGCGTGAAGTTGCGGCGGGAGTACGGGAAGACATGCAAGTCGGCAAACTCCTGGTCCTTGATGAAGTTGTACGTGCATTCAAAGTCTTCGACCGTCTCGCCCGGGAAGCCGACGATCACGTCCGACGTGATCGCCACATCGCCCAACGCCCCGCGCACTTTGCGCAGCGCTTCCGCAAACTCCTCGATGGTGTACTTGCGGTTCATGCGGTCCAACACGCGGTTCGATCCGGCTTGCAGCGGAATGTGAAGGTGACGAACGATCTTCTTGGAGTTCGTCATCACTTCGATCATCTTGTCATCGAGCTCCGACGCTTCGATCGACGAGATGCGGATGCGGCGCAGGTCCGGCACTTTCTCTTCCAACTCGCGCAGCAGGTCGGCGAGGTTGTAGTTCTCCAAGTCGTCGCCGTACCCGCCGGTGTGAATCCCGGTCAGGACGATCTCGTAATAGCCCGCTTCCACCAGTTTCTTCGCTTGGCGGATCACGTTCTCCGGCTGACGGCTGCGAATGAAGCCGCGGGAGTACGGGATAATACAGAACGTGCAGAAGTTGTTACATCCTTCCTGAATCTTCAGCGACGCGCGGGTGCGGTCGTTGAAGTACGGCACGTCCAATTCCTCGAACTCGCGCTGTTTGCGAACGGAAGACACCACTTTAAACGGGTTCTTCTCCTCTTGCGCGCGTTCCACATACTCCAGAATCTTCTCCCGACCCTGCGTCCCGATGACGAGGTCAACACCCGGAATCTCCAAAATTTCATCCGGTGCCACCTGTGCGTAACAGCCCGTGACAACGATGGTCGCGTCCGGGTTGCGGCGAATCGCGCGGCGGATCATCTGGCGGGATTTCTTATCCCCCGTGTTGGTGACGGTGCAAGTGTTGATGATATAGCAGTCGGCCATGTCCTCAAAATCCACTTGCGTCCAGCCTTTGTCATGGAACAGATGCCAGATCGCTTCGGTATCATACGAGTTGACTTTGCAACCCAACGTGTGAAAAGCAACGGTGCTCATTCGTTCAACCTCCCATCTCGCCATAGTGATAGTAAATGCAAGTCGCGGCCACCAAACCGGCCGTTTCCGTGCGCAATATACGAGGTCCGAGCGTCACGGGCAACGCCCCTTTGCTCAGAGCCGTTTCAATCTCTGCATCGGCGATGCCGCCCTCCGGCCCGATCAGCACGCAGATGTGCCGGGCGTCGGGAGCGTCCGCCAAAACTTCGCGCAAGCTCCTTGCTTTTTCTCCTTCGTAGGGTACGACTACGAGGTCGAATCCGTCAAGAGAGCTCATCACTTGTTTGAAACTCATCGGTTCGCCAATCGACGGGATCAAGTTGCGATGGGCTTGCTCCGCCGCTTCTTTGGCGATTTTCTGCCAGCGCTCGCGGCGCTTGGCTTCCTTCTTGGCGTCGTACTGCACGACGCAGCGCGCCATGTCCACAGGCAGGAAGCGGGCGATCCCGACTTCGGTGCCCTTTTGGACGATCAACTCCATTTTATCACCCTTGGGCAGCCCTTGCGCCAAGGTAATTTTTACTGCGGGTTCCGGAGATTGGGCGAGCTCTTCGACGATGTTCGCCTCGACGGAACTGTCGCCGAGGTCGGTCAGCTCCACGCGGAAGGCGCGGCCGAGGCCGTCACAGACGATGACTTCCTCTCCCGCTTCCATGCGCATGACCCGGACGATGTGCTTGACATCGTCCCCCGTGATCGTGACGCGTCCGTCCGCGATTGCGTCCGGCTGTACGAAATACCGTTGCACAGAGGACCCCCCTTTGTGTTACGCCAGTTTGGCGACGAAAGCGACCCAGTCGTCTTCCGTGATTTTGTCCACAACCCGGAACCCTTGCGCTTCGAGCTCCGCGCGCACGAGGTCGGCTTTTTCGGAAATGATGCCCGACGTGATAAACGTGCCGTCCGGTTTGAGCACCTCGCGCGCGGAGGCGACCATCAGCAAGATGATCTCGGCGAGGATGTTGGCGACGACGATGTCAAACTTCTCGTCGACGCCCTTGAGCAAATCGTTGGCGCGGACGGTGATTTTGTCCGCCACCTGATTGAGTTCGACGTTCTCTTGCGCCACTTGCACCGCCACCGGGTCGAGGTCGAGAGCGAGCACGCTTCCCGCCCCCAGTTTCGCACAGGCGATGGAGAGAATCCCCGTGCCGCAGCCGACGTCGACCAGCGTGTCGCCCGGTTGGATGATCGTATCCAACACGCGGATGCACAAGTTCGTCGTCGGATGCGTGCCAGTGCCAAACGCCATGCCGGGGTCGAGTTCGATCAACACTTCGCCCTCGCGCGGAGTATATTCTTCCCACGTCGGCTTGATCGTCAAGCGGTCGGTCACTTGCACCGGGTGGTAGTATTTTTTCCACTCGTTCGCCCATTCTTCCTCATCGGCGATGCGCACTTGCACCGTCGCGGGACCCGGGGCGATGCCGAGCTCCTGCAAGCCTTTGAGGTCGCTTGCAATCTGCTCTTTCATCTCGTCCTGCCAGATCTCCAGCGCCACATACGCCTTCACGCGCACGCCCGATTCCGGAAAATCGGCCGGGTTCAGCCCGTAAATTTCGCCATAGCGGTCTTCCCACGTGCGGGTCAAGTCGTTGCTGTCTTCCAGCACGACACCGTTCGCCCCGTATCTCTCCAAAATCGCCGACACCGCCTCCACTGCGTCCGAGGAGGTCTCCACTTGCACTTCCGCCCACTGCATCTATTTTCCCCCTTTGGGATCATTCGACCATTTTTGACAAGCATTTTTTTGACATGCAAAAGTAAAAATACCATACCTGCAAAAATAAATCCACAGGTGATAGGATGCCCGCAAACCGCGGGTTCCTACCCTGTGGATTTTTGATAAAAACTTAGCGCAGCAAGTCTTTCAACTTGTCGAACAGCGTGCGTTGCTGTTCGTGGGTTTCTTCGCCCATCGTCGAGGCCAGATCGCGAAGCAGTTCTTTTTGTTTGTCGGTGAGCGACGTCGGGGTGACGACGACGACGCGCACATACTGGTCGCCCCGCATGCTGTTGCGGTTGAGCATCGGAATGCCCTGCCCGCGCAGGCGGAACTCCTTGCCGGTCTGCGTGCCTTCCGGGATGCGCAGCTTCACTTTGCCGTCGATGGTCGGCACTTCGATCTCGTCGCCAAGCGCCGCTTGCACGAACGTCAACGGCACTTCGCAGTGCACGTCCGAACCCTCGCGCTCGAAGAAATCGTGGTCGCGCACGACGATGACGACGAACAAGTCGCCGGCCGGCCCGCCCTTGGTGCCCGCTTCCCCGGCGCCGGAGATGCGGATGCGGTTGCCCGTGTCAACGCCCGCCGGGACGTTGACTTTGATCTGACGACGGCGGCGGACTTTGCCTTCACCGTGACAGCTGCCGCACTTTTGCTCGATCTTCTTGCCGGAACCGCCGCACGTGCGGCAGGTCGTCCGGTTGACCATGCGGCCGAGCGGCGTGTTGACGATCTGTTCCTGTTGCCCGCTGCCGTTACAAGTCTGACAGGTGGAGACGTTGGTGCCCGGTTTCGCGCCGGAGCCGTTGCAGGTGTCACACTCTTCCCAACGGGGAATCTCGATCGTTTTCTCGACGCCGAACGCCGCTTCCTTGAACTCGACTTGCATCTGGTATTGCAAGTCTTGCCCGCGCTGCGGACCGTTGCGTTGGCCGCGGCCGCCGCCTCCGCCGAAGAACATGTCAAAGATGTCTCCGAAGTCGCCGAACCCGCCGCCTCCGCCTCCGCCCCCGAACTGGTTCGGGTCTTGGTGGCCGAAGCGGTCGTAGCGGGCGCGCTTGTCGGAGTCGGACAAGTTCTCGTACGCTTCGGTGACTTCCTTGAACTTCTCGCCTGCGTTCGGGTCTTCCTTGTTCACGTCCGGGTGGTATTGGCGCGCAAGTTTGCGATACGCCTTTTTGATCTCCTCGGGGGAGGCTTCTTTGCCGACCCCGAGGACTTCATAATAATCTCGTTTGCTCACGAGCGCTCACTCATTTCTTATTTCTTGTCTTCGTCCACGACGGTGTAGTCTGCATCGACGACATCGTCTTTGCCGCCGGCGGTTGCACCCGCGCCTGCTCCTTCAGCTGCTTGTTGCGCTTGTGCCGCTTGCTCGTAGAGTTTCACGGACAGCTGTTGCACGATGTTGGAGAGCTCTTCGGACTTGGACTTGATGACTTCGACGTCGGTGCCTTCGAGCGCTTTTTTCAGCTCGTCTTTGGCGCTGTTCGCTTTGTCAACTTCCGCTTGGTCGACTTTGCCTTCGAGGTCCTTGAGGGTCTTCTCGGTTTGGTAGACGAGCGAGTCTGCGGAGTTGCGGATTTCGACTTCTTCGCGGCGCTTCTTATCGGTGTCCGCGTTCGCTTCCGCTTCTTTGACCATGCGGTTGATTTCGTCGTCGGAGAGGCCGGTGTTCGACGTGATCGTGATCTTGTGTTGCTTGCCGGTGCCAAGGTCTTTCGCGGAGACGTTGACGATGCCGTTGGCGTCAATGTCGAAGGTGACTTCGATTTGCGGGACGCCGCGCGGTGCCGGCGGGATGTCGGTCAGTTGGAAACGACCGAGAGTTTTGTTGTCGCGGGCGAATTCGCGCTCGCCTTGCAGAACGTGGATGTCAACCGCCGTTTGGTTGTCTGCCGCCGTGGAGTAGACTTGGGTCTTCGAAGTCGGGATCGTGGTGTTGCGCTCGATCATGCGGGTCATGACGCCGCCCATCGTTTCGATGCCCAGGGAGAGCGGGGTGACGTCGAGCAGAACGACGTCTTTGACTTCGCCGGTGAGGACGCCGCCTTGGATTGCTGCACCGATGGCAACGACTTCGTCCGGGTTAACGCCCTTGGACGGTTCTTTGCCGGTCAGTTTCTTCACCGCTTCGACAACTGCCGGGATGCGGGTGGAGCCGCCGACGAGGACCACTTTGTCGATTTCGTTGAGGGAGAGGCCGGAGTCTTTGAGCGCTTGGCGGGTCGGAACCATGGTCGCTTCCACGAGGTCTGCGGTCATCTCTTCGAACTTCGCACGGGTCAAGTTGACTTCCAAGTGTTTCGGGCCTTCTGCGGTCATCGAGATGAACGGCAGGGAGATGGTGGTTGCGGTGACGCCGGAGAGTTCTTTTTTCGCTTTTTCCGCTGCGTCTTTCAGGCGTTGCATCGCCATCTTGTCTTTGGAGAGGTCGATGCCGTTTTCTTTCTTGAAGGTGTCGACGAGGAAGTCGATGATTTTGTCGTCGAAGTCGTCGCCGCCGAGTTTGTTGTTGCCGGAAGTTGCCTTCACTTCGAATACGCCGTCGCCCAGTTCGAGGATCGAGACGTCGAACGTACCGCCGCCGAGGTCGTAGATGAGGATGGTTTGGTCTTCTTCCTTATCCAAGCCGTACGCGAGCGCTGCTGCGGTCGGCTCGTTGACGATGCGCAGAACTTCCAGACCGGCGATTTTGCCTGCGTCCTTGGTCGCTTGACGCTGGGAGTCGTTGAAGTACGCCGGAACGGTGATGACCGCTTGGGTGACGGACTCCCCGAGGTACGCTTCTGCGTCAGACTTGAGCTTTTGCAGGATCATCGCGGAAATTTCTTGCGGGGTGTATTCTTTGCCTTCCACGGTTTCTTTGTGGTTGGTGCCCATATAGCGCTTGATGGAGATAACGGTGTTGTCCGGGTTGGTGACCGCTTGGCGCTTCGCGACGTCGCCGACGAGACGCTCGCCGTTTTTCATGCCGAGAACGGACGGAGTGGTGCGGTTGCCTTCCGCGTTCGGGATGACGACAGGTTCGCCGCCTTCCATAACTGCTACGCAAGAGTTGGTGGTGCCAAGGTCAATACCGATTACTTTAGACATGTAATTTCCCTCCTGTAGGATCTATGAGCTTCTATATAGATAGGAAAAAAGGATTTGGCAAACTCAATGAGGCTGAATGAGTAACGGATTACTGGCTGACTTGCACCATCGCCGGACGGATGACTTTGTCCTTGAGCTTGTAGCCCTTGCGCATCTCCATCACGACGGTGCCCGCCGGATGGTCCGGCGACTCCACTTGCATGACGCCCTCGTGGAAGTTCGGGTCAAACGGCTGTCCGACCGATTCGATCGGCGCGAGGCCGTAGTTGCCAAGCGCGGTTTGCAGTTGGCGGTAGACCATCTCCACGCCGGTGAGCAGGGTTTTGACGTCGGCGTTGTCGGCCGACTTCATCGCCATCTCGAACGTGTCGAGCACCGGAAGCAGTTCTTCGATGATGCGGGTGTTCGCATACGCCGCGAACTCTTCCTTCTCTTGACGGCTGCGGCGGCGGAAGTTGTCAAAATCCGCCTGGGCGCGCAAGTAGCGACCCTTGTAATCGTCCGCTTCCGCCGTCAGTCGCTGCACTTCCGCCAGCAACTCTTCGCGGGTGCGGGTATCTTCAGCGCCGTCCGCCTCGGCCGCTTGGGCTTCGGTTTCGACCGCTTTTTCTTGGACGGTTTCGTCCATACGGTTGTCTTCCATCTTTCGGAACCTCCTAAGAAATCCTCTATTCTTCGTCATCGCTGTGATCCTTCATGCGAATGATCGTATGAATGCGCATGATCGCCACCGTAACTTCTCCGGCTGCGCGCAACGCGTGCGTTTTCACCAGCGTCGGGTCGTAGATGCCGTACTCGACCATGTCGCTGACGCTGCCGTCTTCGCAGTTGATCGCCAGCGAATCACTGCCGAGTTCGACCTGCGCGACGTTCGCTTCTTCGACTTTCTCCAACGGGTTGAACCCGGCGTTCTGGACGATTTGCGTCATCGGTTTGCGCAGAGCGCGCGCGACCGCTTCAACGCCGAACCCGGTCATGCCGCGCACCGTTTCGCGCATCTTCTCCACTTCGCGGGCCGTCCAGAGTTCCACCGAACCGCCGCCGGGCACCACGCCGCCCCGGACGGCCGCTTGCACGGACGACGCGGCGTCGCGGGCGATGCGAGAGCGCTCGCCGACCACTTCTTCCGTCGAGGCTCCGACGAGGATCGTGGCGAGCGGCTTGCCGTAGCCTCCGACGATGCGGATCGTCTCCATCCGCTCGTCTTCCACGACCGACTCGGCACGCCCGAGGAAGCGGTGCAGCTCTTCCGGCTGTTTGGCGATTCCCGTCCGTTTGATCGGACGGGCGCCGGTGTGCTCGGCGATTTTGCGCAGGTCTTTGGACGCCACGCGCTGGACGATCATCACGCCCGCTTCGCCGAGCACCTCTTCGGCGACCGGCGAAACACCGCGGTCGGTGAACACGACGTTGATGCCGAGCTGGGGCAGAGCGGAGATGTGTTTGCGGAACTCTTCCTTATAATGGCGGTAGAGTTGGAAGCCCGCTTCCGTGCCGAGCGCTTCGGAATCGATCTCTTCCGGCTCCAGCGCGTCGTCGACGATCAGAATCTTGGCTTCCAGAACAGAGGCCGGCATCTGCGGCGACATGCGCTGCTTATTCAAGATCAGCCCTTGAAACACCTCGCTCTGCGCTCCGACGCTCGACATCACATGATCGGACAGCCGATACTGCGGGTCGCGCAGTTTTTCGAAGCCGATCAAGTGTGCCGCTTCCGTGACGAGGTGCGCGATGTCATCATGCTCGCGACCGGCGACCATCGCCACTTGATACAGCACGTCTTCGCCGAGAAAATCCAAGGAGCGGGCGCGGCTTTGCAAGCGTTCCACCGCGTAGTGGACGCCGGACGCGATGCCCTCGATGACGCGGGTGACAGGCACGCCGCGCTCCACTTGCGCCACGCCTTCATTAAGAAGAGCCGCCGCCAACAGCGTCGCGGTCGTCGTGCCGTCGCCGATTTCCTCTTGCTGGGCCGATGCGACGTTGATCAGCATCTTGGCCGCCGGGTGGGTGACTTCCATCCGGTTCAGGATCGTCACACCGTCATTCGTAATAATCACGTTGCCGCGCGTGTCGACGAGCATCGTGTCGAGCCCCTTGGGGCCGATCGTCCCTTCGACGGCGGAAGAGATCGCGCGCACGGCGGTCGCGTTCGAATAGAGCGCGGCCAATCGTTCGTCGGCTTCCTGCGGCTTCTGACTGGAGGACTGACTCATCCGGCATAACCCCCATCGATCTTATGTAAGAGGAGCGTACACTCCCCTGATCGTTCTACGTTCTACGAAACTACCTCTTCAAGTATGAACAGGAGGTTGTTATTTATTCAGTTGGGTCAAAATCTGAGACAGCGTCGTCGAGAATTGATTCAAGGTGTGAATCACCCGCCCGTATTCCATGCGCGTCGGCCCCAAAACGCCGATCGAACCGACCGGAATCCCGTCGATGGTATAGGAGGCGGTGACCAAGGAACACTCGTGAATCGTCTCGATCAAGTTCTCGTGTCCGATGCGGACTTGAATCCCTCCGGATGAGGTTGTCCCCTCCAGCATCCGAACCAGCTTCTGCGTCTGCTCAAACATGTCCAACAGCGGTTTCAGCTTCTCGACATCGCGGAATTCCGGTTGGTTCATGATCCGCGTGGTGCCGCCGAGGTAGATGCGCTGACCGCCCGTGCCGTCGTCTTCCGGCTCGACCATCTGATTGAACAGCATCATCGCGCCTTCGAACTGTTCGGAGCAGCGGCGAAGTTCGTCCGCCACTTCGGTGTGCAATGCGGATTTCAGCTTGTGCAACGGCACTCCGACGAGCTTTTGGTTCAGCAAGTTGACGTAGTGCGCAATCGCTTCGGGCGGCACGCCTTCCGGAATCGTGACTTTGCGATGCTCGACATGCCCGGTGTCGGTGACCAGAATCGCCACCGCCATTCGATCGCCGTAGGGCTGAATCTGGATGGAGAGCAGTTTGTCCGTGAACACTTTCGGGCCGAGCACGATCGCCGTGTAGTTGGTTAAGCCCGACACGATCGAAGCGGTCTGCTGCACGACTTGTTCCATCTCGTCCAAACGGTTGAGGAGGCCGGAGCGCAGGTTTTGCACGTCTTGAGCTTCTCCGTTGTCCGCGTTCATGAGGTGGTCGACATAGAAGCGGTAGCCCTTCTGCGAAGGGATGCGTCCGGCGGACGTATGCGGCTGTTCGAGATAGCCCAACTCCTCCAGATCGGCCATCTCATTGCGGATGGTCGCCGGCGAAATCGACATGTCCGGTCGCTTGGAGATCGTGCGCGAGCCAACCGGTTCCGCAGAACGAATATAATCATCGACGAGAATTTGCAAGATGACTTTCTGGCGATCGGTTAACACAGAGCACTCCCTCCTTCGTCGCTTTGTTAGCACTCGATGACCACGAGTGCTAAGTCTAGATAAAATGTAGCAAAACCGAGTTGCCGTTGTCAACTTCCGGCGTTTCAAAAACGAAATTTAAGCAGACAAATTTGTTCACTTTTTTGTCACAAACCATTCCCTTCCGTCATATAAAATGTTAGAATATTGTCAAAAGGGGGACGATTCAGATGAAAAAGATCTTTGTGTTGTGGTTGACCTTGAGCTGTCTGTTCGCGCTGTGCAACGTTGTGGCCTTGTCAGGGCAAGTGGATTGGACGACGGCCTCCATACTCAAAGTCGGCGCTCCCTCGTTGCTCTATATGTTCCTTCCGGCCGTCGTCATCGGTCTTGTCTTAGAAGTCGTTCAACGACAAAAGAGTCAACAAGTATAAAAAACTTGGTCCGGCACTCGCCAGACCAAGTTTTTCTTTGTGTATCTGTAGTATCGGGTGGTTATCCTGCTTGTTCCGCGCCTGGCGCTGCTTCGTCTGCCGCATCGAGCAGCGTGCGGTCTTTGAGTTCGCAGAGCTGGCGGTAGTTGCAGTACATGCAGGAGCGCGGGTTGGCGGCTCCCTCGAAGTCGAGGCGGGAAAGCGGTTGGTTTTGCGCCGGATCGTGCAGGTAGGATTTCATCTCGGCGGTGGACGAGACGATCTTCTCCTCGACTTGCTCCAAGTTCGCTTCTGTGACGTACGTTTTGCGGCACTCGCCCGTCAACAGGTACTCCGTGCGAATCTCGATTTGCGAAAGCGGCACGCCGGCTTCGCGGTGCAGGTAGTACGCGTAGAGGTAGAGCTGTTCCTCGATGCTCTCGTCCTCTTGCCCCGTCTTCCAGTCGGAGATGATGTAGCGGTCGCCGATGCGGTACAGCACGTCGAGCTTGACGTAGACTTTCTCGCCGCGCACGTAGATCGTGTTCAGCTTCTCCATTTCCAAAATCTCAACGCGCGGGTCGGTGGTGATCTCGCGCATCGACTCGCTGTCGAGCAAGTTGGTCAAGCAGGTTTCCATGCGCTCCTTGATGATCTGGACGATGCGCTTGGGCAGTTGGTGGTAGTAGTACTGCTCCACCAACATCTTGCGCTTCTTGGGCGCGGCTTGCCATTGCTCGATGTCCTTGGACTCCAGCACCGCTTGGTTCATCATGTTGCGGATCTTCGTAAAAAGTTCACTGTACGAAAACAGGTGGTTCTTCGCCTGAAACTGCCGGATGTGCATGTCGGCCGCTTGGTGCAGCGCATCCCCGAAGACGAGGAACAAGTTCGCCATCTGCTTCAAGCGGTACGTCTCTTGCTGCTCGGGTGCTGCGTCGCGCAGCCAGCCGTTGTGCGAACCGTAATAATGGTAGTAATACCTCCGAGGGCACTCTTGAAACAGATGGTCCCGCGAATGCGACCAAGACCACTCGGGGTAGGGGGTAATCTGAAACATGGAAGCACAAACTCCTTTGTCTTACAAGCTCAAGTGCTTCCATTGTACTATATCAAAAAGCATCTGCGGCACATCGGCTGCAGATGCTTTCTTTTTTTCAGAATTACCACCAACGGCCGGTTCCCGACGCGTCGTCCGACTGCCGGTCTTTGCGGCAGTTCTCGCAGACGTTCAGCGTGTCCAGCGACATCTCCGTCCCCGTCCCCGTCTCCGGCTCGCCGTCGCTCTTGCCGCACAGTTCACAGACGTTGGCCATCCGACATCCTCCCCTCCACGACGCCGAATCCTTGGTCGATCAGCGCTTGTTTCAGATCTTGGTACGAGGCGGCGCGCTCGTCGTAGCGGAAATTGACTTCCGCCTTCTCGACGTGCAGGTTGACGTCTTGGATGCCCCAGACGCCGCGCAGGGTTTCATCGACCCGCTTGGCGTCGTCCTCGCCCTTCATTCCTTGCAGAATGAACTTTCCTGTCGCCATGCCCTCACCTTCCCTCTAGTGAACTCGGTTTTGCTCCAACCCGTCGCCCATGCCGCGCAGGAAATTCATCAGCACGCCGAGCGACGACTGCACGCCGGGTTCGCGCATCTGCTTGACCATGCCCCAGAGGCCGGGACGCTCGTTCCCTTCCGGCGCTTCCACCGCCCGGTCGATGCCTGTGGAGACGGCGCCGAGCATCGCGTTCAACTTGTTCGGGTCGACGCCGGCGAGAAACTGCAGCGCGCCCATGCCGTTTTTGATGATGTGTTGCGCGCCGGATTTGTTGAGTTGGTTGATGCCGATCCTGCTGATTTTGTGACGGTTTTTGAGAAATGCGTCTGCCGCTTCCAAAAAACCCCCTCGGTGCAGGTCGCCCAGCATCTCCATGAACAGGAGGAGCGCCTCTTTGTTCTTGGCGGCGCTGCTTAGAATTTCTTGGATGGCTTGTTCTCGCTCTTCCACTTCGTTGGGAACGGATGCCTCAATGTGTGTGATGGCTTTGGCCACTGAAATCACCTCCGTCGATCGCTTCCGGGATCGGGATGTAGTCGGAACGCTGCCACTTCGCCTCGACCCGCACCCCGATCTGCGGAGTCCGGTGCCCGAAGCGGTGGTTGTGCATCGGAAGCGGCTGCTCTCCGTTCTTCTCCAAGATTTCCATCTTGACGCTCATTTCCTTGTAGTTCGGCGTGTGCGTCACTTTGTCATGGTACGACGAGGTCAAGCGGTTGATCGCCGATTCCGCGTCGCGCGAGTTCATCGTCAAGTACAGTTCCTTGCCGCGCACCGTGTCGGTCACTTGCACGCGAACTTTGACATGCCCGTACGGCGAAGTCAAGCGCACCAGCGCGCCCGACTCGATGCCGCGCTCCCGGGCGAGTTCCGGCGAGACTTCCAGCCATTCGCGCGGCACTTTGTGCGTGATCCCCTGGGAGCGGTACGTCATGTTGCCTTCGTGGAAGTGCTCCAAGAGACGGCCGTTGTTCAAGTGCAAGTCGTACTCTTCGTTTGGCTTAAACATCGGCTCGTGCTCTTCCAGCGGATACAGACGCGCCCGGCCGTCCGGGAACGCAAAGCGCTCCGTGTAGAGCAACGGCGTGTCGGTGCCGTCCGCTTCGACCGGCCACACCAGCGAGTTCCAGTCCACCAGCCGCTCATAGGAGACCCCGGCAAAAATGTTCGCAAGCGTCGCCGCTTCCGCCATGATATCGCTTGGGTGCTCGTACTTCCAATTCGCGCCGAAGCGGTTGGCGACCAGTTGGATGATCTGCCAGTCCGGCTTGGAATCCCCGAGCGGCTTCAACGCTTGGTAGAAGCGTTGGATGCGGCGTTCGGTGTTGGTGAACGTGCCCTCTTTCTCCAAGCTCGGCGCGGCGGGAAGCACGACGTCGGCGTACCGGGCGGTGCGGGAGAAGAAGATGTCCTGCACGACGAAGAAGTCCAGTTTTTCAAACACGCTCTCGACGTGGTTCGAATTCGAATCGACGAGGCTCATCTCTTCGCCGAACAGATACAGCGCTTTGAGTTTGCCGTTGGTGACGCCCTCGATCATCTGGTGGTTGTTCAGACCCGGCTTCGGCGACAGCGTCACGCCCCACGCTTTTTCGTACTTGGCGCGGACTTTCTCGTCCTCGACCGATTCATAGCCCGGCATCCACGCCGGCATCGTGCCGAAGTCGCACGCGCCTTGGACGTTGTTGTGCCCGCGCAACGGGTACGCCCCGGCGTTCGGACGGCCGAAGTTGCCGGTAACCAGCAGCAGGTTGGCGATCGCCGTCGAGGTGTCCGTGCCCATCGAGTGCTGCGTAACCCCCATCGCCCAGAGGATGCAAACCCCGTCCGCTTCATGGATCATGGTGGCAATTTGGATGAGTTGTTCGCGGGTCATGCCCGTTTTTTCCACGGCGTAGTCGAGTGTGAACTTCTCCAGTGACGCCACGTATTGCTCAAACCCGTTGACGCGGGCGAGGATGAACTTCTCGTCGTGCCAGCCTTGGTCGAGGATGTACTTGGTTACCGCCGAGAGCCACACCAAGTCGGTGCCCGGCTTCGGGCGGATGAACAGGTCGGCGCGCTCGCCCAACTCGTGCTTGCGCAGGTCGATGACCATCAGCTTCTGTCCGCGCAATTTATGCGCGCGCTTGATGCGCGTCGCCAGCACCGGATGCGATTCCGCAGGGTTCGCGCCGATGACGATGACAAGTCCGGCGTTGGCGATGTCCTTGACCGTTCCGGCGTCGCCGCCGATGCCGACGGTGCGCATCAGGCCGGACGTGGCGGGCGATTGGCAGTAGCGCGAACAGTTGTCGATGTTGTTCGTGCCCATCACGGCGCGGGCGAATTTCTGGAAGATGAAGTTTTCCTCGTTGGAGCATTTCGAAGACGCGATGTACCCGATGGAGTCCGGGCCGTACGTGTCTTTGATCCCGCCGAGTTTTTCGTGGATCAAGTCGAGCGCTTCGTCCCACGTCGCTTCCACGAACTTGTCGCCCTTGCGGATCAACGGTTTCGTCAAGCGCTCTTCGGAGTTGATGAAGTCCCAGCCGAACTTGCCTTTGACACAGGTTGAGATCTGGTTGACCGGGGCCTCGTGCTGCGGCTCGATCTTGAGGATTTTGCGCCCCTTGGTCCAGACTTCAAACGAACAGCCGACGCCGCAGTATGTGCAGACGGTCTTGGTGCGCTTGATGCGGGAATCGCGCATCGCCGATTCGATCTCCGAGATGGCGAAGATCTCTTGGTAGCCCGGCTCCACCGCTTTGGTCAGGTCGATCATCGGGAGCAGGAGGTCGTTCGGAATGTTGGTCAAGTACCCCGCCTCGCCGAGCATCGTTTTCTCCATCAGGGCGTTGCACGGGCAGACGGTGACGCAGTGCCCGCACGACACGCAAGAGGATTGGTCGATCGGCGAGCCGCCGTCCCAGAGCACGCGCGGGTTCTCCATCGTCCAATCGATGGAGAGCGTTTCGTTGACTTGCAAGTCTTGGCACGCTTCCACGCAGCGCCCGCAGAGGATGCACTGATCCGGCTCATACCGGTAAAAAGGGTGCGTCGTATCCTGCGGGTAGGGTTTCGGTTTGAACTCGTACTTCTGGTGTTCCACTTGCAGATATTCGGCTGTGTTGTGCACGGTGCAGTTGCCGTTGTTGTTGTCGCACACCGTGCAGTACAGTTCGTGGTTTTTCAAAATGCGCTGCATCGCTTCCAATTGCGCCGCTTGCGCCCGCTCCGAGATCGAGTTGACGACGATGCCCGGCTCGCACTTGGTGATGCACGAGCGCTTCAATTCTCCGTCGACTTCCACCATGCAGGTGTCGCACGATTGGATCGCGCCAAGACTTGGGTGGTAGCACACGTGCGGGATGTAATACTCCTGCGCCTGCGCCGCTTCCAAGATGCTCTGCCCCGGCTCAAACGAAAACTCGCGATCGTTGATGCGCAGGGTCTGCTTCTGTTCTTCCATTGAAGTCACCACCTCGATTTGGCTTTATCTCCCACCAGTATCCGCCCAAAACAAAAAAACCATCCGTGAACGGATGGCTTTTTGTCGAGAGGTTTACTGTTTCGCTTCGACGCCGCGCAAGTATGCCAGATAGTAGATCCCGGCGACCATGACGGCTCCCCCGACGGCGTTACCGAGGAACACCGGCACGAAATTTCCGAAATATTGCCCCCATGTCGCTTGCCCGGCGAAGATCGCGGCGGGGATTACGAACATGTTGGCCACGACGTGCTGGAACCCGATGGCGACAAACCCCATGATCGGGAACCAGATGCCGAGAATTTTGCCGCCGACGGTCTCCGAGCTGTAGGCAAGCCAGACAGCCATCGCGACCATCCAGTTGCAACCGATGGCCGACACGAACGACTGGCCGAAACTCTCATCGAGTTTCGCGTGCGCTACCGCCGCCGTTTTGGTCAAAAAAGCACCTGTCTCCGTCAAGCCGACGACGTGTCCGAAAAAATAAGCCACAAACAGCGCGCCGATAAAGTTCATCACGGTGATCCACACCCAATTGGCGATCACCTGCCCAAACGTGATTCGGCGGGCAAACCAAGCGATCGGCACCGCCATCATGTTTCCGGTGATCAGCTCTCCGCCGCCGATAATGATCAAAATCAATCCGAGCGGAAAGACCGCCGCCCCCAAGAAGCTGGCGAACGATCCCCATTCCTTCGGAAGACTGGCAATGACACGGATGTCAAGCAAAAAACCGAGGGCGATAAACGCTCCGCCCAAGAAACCAAGGACGACCAAGCTGAGTGGAGGAAGTTTCGCTTTGCGTTCTCCGGCTGCGACAGCGAGTTCTGCGATTTGTTGCGGTGTATGATAGTTCGACATGGGCTACCTCCAACTCAAGTTTTGATTAGCATGTGCGAGACTGCTAGATTTTTTCCCCGAAACCCTTTAGGAAACCGATGGCAAGGGAAAGCGCGCGGTTGACGGCGGGGTCGCGCAGGGCTTTGACCAGTTCGAAGATGCCGATTTTTTCGTCCTTCTCCAACACGTCCGCCGCCCGCTCCATGCCGTTCACGACGCCGCTCATCACTTTTTTCGTCGCGTCGGTGTTCAGTTGGCCGATCGCGCCGGCGACTTCCATCACGTTGTTGATCGTGTTGGTCATCGCCGGTTTTTGCAACTGACTTACGGCGATCTTGGCGACTTGCTCGCGGGATTGCAGCAGCGCCGTCACCAGTTCCAGCGCGCCGCTGTCATGAAGCTCGCGCACCAGCTGGAGGCTTTGCTGCACGGCCGCTTGGTTTTCCGTCAAGGACTGCGCCAGCTCGTGCATCGATTGTTGTTGACGCTCTTCGGGCGTCGGTTCGTGTTTGCGGACGATTCGAATGGGTTTGGCCATGCGTTACACCTCCGAGAGTTCCTGGTTGAGAAGTTGCTTTTGCAGTTCCTGTGTCGCCTCGTCGAGCGGGCGGTAGTCAGAGCGCTTCCACTTGCGGTGCACTTCCACGCCCTGTTGCGGATTGCGCTTGCCAAACCGCGAGTTGACGCGGGGCAGCGGACTTTGCCCGCGCGGGATGAGCACTTGCATGCGCACATACGTCTGTTTGTACGCCGGCGTGTTCGTGCGCAGATCGTGACCCGCGCCCGTCAGCAAGTTGACGGCGGTCTCGTCGCTCACGGAATTCATCGGCAAGTACAGCTCTTTGCCGCGCACGCGATCGGTGATCAAGACGCGCAGACGCACCGCGCCGTACGCCGATTCCAAACGCACGGTCGCGCCGTCCTCGATGCCGCGCTCCGCCGCCAATTCGGGCGACACTTCGAGGAACGTGTCCGGCACTTTGTGCTGAATCCCCGTCGACTTGTTGGTGAGGTTCCCTTCGTGGAAATGCTCCAAGAGGCGTCCGTTGTTGAGCAGCAAGTCGTACTCCTCCGTGGCGGTCAGCGGCGCCACATAATTCAGCGGCGCGAGCACCGCTTTGCCGTCCGGCTTGGCAAAACCGTCCGTGTAGAGCAGCGGCGTGTCGGTGCCGTCAGCCGTCACCGGCCAGAGCAAACTCTTGAAGCCTTCCAAGCGCTCGTAGGACACTCCGGCAAAAATCGGTGCCAGGGACGCCACTTCGTCCATGATCTCGGACGGGTGCTCGTAGTTCCAGTTCGCACCGAGCGCGTTGGCGACCCCCTGGATGATCTGCCAGTCCGGGCGGGAGTCGCCGAGCGGCTTCATCACTTGGTACAAGCGCTGGATGCGTCGTTCGGTGTTCGTGAACGTGCCTTCCTTCTCCAAGCTCGGGCAGGCGGGCAAGATCACGTCCGCATATTGCGCCGTACGGGTCAAAAAGAGGTCCTGCACCACGAAAAATTCCAATTTTTCCAACGCCGCTTGCACATGGTTGGCGTTCGCGTCGACCCACGCCATGTCCTCGCCCATCAGGTACATGCCTCTGAGCGTTCCGTTGTGCATCGCTTCGACCATCTGGATGTTGTCTTTGCCGCGCGTGCTCGGCAACTCCGTGCCCCACGCCTTCGCGAATTTCTCGCGGACGGGTTCATCCGACCAGAATTGATAGCCCGGCATCCAGACCGGCAGCGTCCCGAAGTCGCACGCGCCTTGGACGTTGTTGTGCCCGCGCAGCGGGTACGCCCCGGCACCCGGACGTCCGTAGTTGCCGGTGATGAGCAGCAGATCGGAAATCACCGCCGACGTCTCGCTGCCGCCGCAGTTTTGCGTGACGCCCATCGCCCAGGCGATGCAGGTGCCGTCCGCGTCGCGGATCATCTCCGCGATCCGGATCATCTGCTCTTGCGAAAGTCCGGTGATCTCCGACGCCGTCGCCAAGTCATACGGCGCAAGCGACGCGCAGAACTCCTCGAAGCCGTTCACTTTCGCCGCCAAAAACTCGCGGTCCTGCCAGCCTTGGTCGACGATGTACTTGGCGACTGCGGAGAGCCAGATCGCGTCGGTGCCTTGCTTCGGGCGGATGAACAGGTTGGCGCGCTCCGCCATTTCGTTTTTGCGCAGGTCGGCGACGATCAGCTTTTGCCCGTGCAGCTTCTGGGCGCGTTTGATGCGGGTGGCGAACACAGGATGCGCTTCCGCAGGGTTCGCTCCGACGATGATCACAAGCCCGGCGGTCGCAAGGTCGTGGATCGACCCGGCGTCGCCGCCCAAGCCCACGGTGCGCATCAAGCCGTCCGTCGCGGGCGACTGGCAGTAGCGGGAGCAGTTGTCGACGTTGTTCGTGCCGATGACGGCGCGGGCGAGTTTTTGCATGAGGAAGTTTTCTTCGTTGGTGACTTTCGACGAGGAGATGAACCCGAGCGCGTCGGCGCCGTGTTGGTTTTTGATCTCGCCGAGGCGTCGTCCGATCAAGTCGAACGCTTCCTCCCACGTCGCTTCCACGAACTCGTCGCCCTTGCGGATCAACGGCGTGGTCAAGCGCTCTTCGGAGTTGATGAAGTCCCAGCCGAACTTGCCTTTGACGCAGGTGGAGATGCCGTTGACCGGCGCGTCCGGGGTCGGTTGCACTTTGAGAATCTTGCGGCCCTTGGTCCACACGTCAAACGTGCAGCCGACACCGCAGAACGTGCAGACCGTTTTGGTTTTTTTCGTGCGGGTGTCGCGCAGCGCGGACTCCACTTCCGACACGGCAAAAATTCCGCTGTACCCCGGCTCCACTTCCTTGACGATGTCGATCATCGGCAAGAGCAAGTCCTGCGAGATGCCGGACATGAACCCCGCCTCGCCGAGCATCGACTTCTCCATCAGCGCGTTGCACGGGCAGACCGTCACGCAATGCCCGCAGGAGACGCACGACGATTCGTTGATCGCCACATCTCCGTCCCAGACGACGCGCGGGCGGTCGCGTTCCCAGTCGATGGAGAGCGTTTCGTTGACTTGCAGGTCTTGGCAGGCTTCCACGCACTGCCCGCAGAGGATGCACTGGTCCGGGTCGTAGCGGTAGAACGGATGCGACAGGTCCACTTCGTAGGGTTTCGGCTTGTATTCGTACGTCTGGTGCTCAATTTGCAACAGTTCCGCCGTGTTATGGACGCGGCAATCGCCGTTGTTGTTGTCACAGACGGTGCAGTAGAGCATATGGTTTTCCAAGATGCGGTTCATCGCTTCGGTCTGCGCGGCTTGAGCGCGTGCCGACAGCCGCTCTATGTTCATCCCCGGCTCAACCTGTGTGGCGCAGGCGCGCAAGATGCGGCCGTCCACTTCGCACATGCAGGTGTCGCACGTCTGAATCGGCCCGAGGTCGGGCTGGTAGCAGATGTGCGGATGTTCCAGTTCTTGTTGCAAAAACACTTGGAGCAGGGTCTTCCCGGTCTCGACTTCAACTTCCCGCCCGTCGATCCGTATCGTACAGGTCTCCATGCTTCGTTCCCCCCCGATGTCTTCTCACGATGTGCACAAACATGCACAAATAAAAAACTCCATTACAAATCAGCCTCTTCATCCTGTTGCGTGAATGAGTGCTGGTTCATAATGGAGTAGCAGCAAGCACCTTCGTACCTGCGAAACCAATCCTGGTTGTGTTGGGTTGCGTTTGTTTTTTTATTATAGGCACGGCTCGGCCTAGCTGTCCAGACCCAATGGGCGGTCAAACACAAAAACGGTCATCGCCGTGTCGAGATCGACGTTGAAATCATTGAACAGCGTGACAAACTTGGCGTTGACGACCCCTTCCAGCGCAGCGACGACGTGCTGCTCTTCGTAGATTTTTTTGATAAACGCCGTACGGGTTTGGTGGATCATCCGCTTGCCTTCTTCCGATTGGCCCATGAATTTTTCCAAGTTGGTCATGTTGCCTTTCATTTCGGAGATCGCCCAAGGGCCGACGAAGCGGGTGATGATCTCTTCCGGGCCTTTGCCGGTGTGTTTTTTGCGAATTTCGCGGACGACGTTGGAGAATTCGTGCGCGATGCGGGATGTGCTCATCCGTCTCACCTGCCTTTGACATTTTCGTGGTGCGGAGTAAAATAGTGGGCAATCCATTCTGTGAAGAAAGTGGTGAGTCCTCTGTTGCCGATTTCAACAACACGTACCGTCCTCTCGTACCGCAAGGGCGAACTCCAAGAGGTGCAAGACATCGTCGTCACCGAGTTTCCCGTGACGATCTTCCTCAACGACGAGGAGTTTGCGACGGTGGTCTGCACGCCGGAATACATGGAGGACATGGTGGTCGGGTTTTTACATTCGGAAGGCGTGCTGCGGTCGTATGAAGACATTCGCAGCGTCACCGTCGATGAATCGCAAGGGTTTGTCTATGTGGAGACAGACAAACTGGTGAAGTTGAACACTCGACTGTACAACAAGCGCTACATCACGTCCTGCTGCGGAAAGAGCCGCCAGAGCTTCTACTTTTTCAACGATGCGCGGACGGTCAAGACGATGAAGGAGCAGAACGTCACGCTCACGGTGGACGACTGCTTCCGGTTGATGAGCGAGATGCAAGCGGGTGCCGGACTGTTTCAAGAGACGGGCGGCGTGCACAATGCCGCGCTTTGCGACCGAAACGGCGTGCTGTTGGCGCGCACCGACATCGGGCGGCACAACGCGCTGGACAAGCTCTACGGGCATTGCTTGAAAAACGGCATCTCCGTCGCCGATAAGATCGTGGTGTTCTCCGGGCGTATTTCCTCGGAAATACTGCTGAAAGTCGCCAAGATCGGCTGTGAAGTCGTGCTCTCGAAGTCGGCACCCACGGAGTTGGCGTTGGAGATGGCGGACGAGTTGGGCATTACGGCGGTTGGGTTTATCCGCCATGAAACGTTGAACGTGTACACACATCCGGAACGCATACAAAACTCCCGTTCGTGAAACGGGAGTTTTTTATAGTGCGGTCGGCAAACGCAGGGCGGTGACGAGGTCGCCGTCCGAGACGCCGCCGCCGGGCGGGATGACGATCAGGCAGTCGGATTCCTTGATCGAAACGGTGACGCTGGAGCGATCTTGGCCTGCGGGTTCCACGTAGATCATGCCGTCCGCGAACGTTGTCTTGGCGCGCAGGTAGCGGGCGTAGATGTTCGCTTTCGGGTAGTCGCCGCGCAGTCGTGCGGTGAACGGAGCGGGCAAGACGTTGCGGCGGGCTTGCAGGGCGTGGAGCACGGGGCGCACGAACAGTTCAAACCCGACGAAGCACGCGCCGGGATTGCCGGAGAGCGCGCATAAAAAAACGCCCTGACGCACAGCCGCGCTGGTGACGCTGCCGGGTCGCATCTCGACTTTTTGGAACAGCAGGTTTCCGTCCCACGTGTCGAGGAGGTCCGCCATGATGTCAAAGTCGCCGACGGAGACGCCGCCGGACGTGAGCACGACGTCGGCGCGGGTCATCCAGTCGCGGACGATCGTGCGGGCTTGGTCCACGTCGTCCGGTACGGATTGGAGCGCCATGACTTCCGCTCCCGCCGATTCGACGAGGGCGGCGAGCATGACGCGGTTGCTGTTGCGAATCTTGCCCGGTTGGAGCGGGTCTTCCACGGCGAGCAGTTCCGAGCCGGTGGTCAAGATCGCCACGCGCGGGCGTCGGACGACCGGGACGGTGGAGAAACCGAACGTCGCAAGCAGTGCCGCCTCGCCCGCTTGGATGGTGCGGCCGCGCTCCAAGAGCAACTCGCCCTCCGACATTTCTTCGCCGATTTGGGAAACGTTGCGGCCCAAGGGGACTTCCTTGAAGATAAAAGCGTAGGTTTCTTGCACATGATTCACGTTGCTCGTAGCATTCATGCTAGTAGCGTTCGTGCTCGTTGCGTTTGTGCTCGTTGCGTTCGTGTTCATTGCGTTTGTGCTCGTTGCGTTTACGGGAACGGTATCGCCTGTATCATTTTTTTCGACCACACGCTCTTCCGTCATTTCAAACATGACCACGGTATCTGCGCCATCGGGAAGCATCGCCCCGGTCATGATGCGGGCGGCTTCTCCGGGGCCGATGGGCAGCGCGGGAACCGCGCCGCAGGGAATCAGTTGGTTGACCCGCAGGACGGCGGGTTGCTCCGGCGTGGCTCCCTGAATGTCGGCGGCCCTCACGGCATAGCCGTCCATGCCGGACTTCACAAAGTGCGGCACCGGATGCGTCGCCCGCACATCCTCCGCCAGCGTACGCCCAAAGCTTTGCAGAAGCGGCACGCGCTCCGCTTCCAATTCCTTCACATGGCGCAACAACAACTTCTGTGCCGTCGCCACCTCAACTGTCGGTCGATTGAACTTCATGATGCCGTCATCCGCCTATATAAGACATTTCAATTTTGTTGCGCGCCGCTTGCGTGCCTTCCATCCGCTCTTCCGAATAGCGGTCGCCGCGCGCGTTCCAAATTTCCGATATCCTCGCCGCCAAGTCCGCTTCCGTCAAGCTGTCTCCGCCGGTTCGCATGAAATCGCGCAAATCATGTCCGCTGCCCGCAAACAGACACGTATAAAACTGCCCGTTTGCCGACAACCGCGCCCGCGTGCACGTCGAGCAAAACGCTTCCGTCACCGAGGAGATAATCCCGATCTCCTCCTCACTCCCGATGTAACGAAACCGTTTCGCCACCTCGCCAAACTCCAGCGGTGCGACGGGCTCCAGCGGCATCTCCGCATGTATCCGCTCAAAAATCTCCCGCTTCGAGATCACCTGATCCAACTTCCACCCGTTCGAATTGCCCACGTCCATAAACTCGATAAACCGCACCGTATGCCCCGTCCCGCGAAAGTGACGCGCCATCGGCAGGATGTCGTCTTCATTGACGCCCTTCTGCACCACCGTGTTGATTTTCACTTTCAACCCGGCGCGTGCCGCCGCTTCGATGCCGTCGAGCACCGCCCGCACAGAGATCCCCCGTCCGTTCATCTGCCCGAACCGCGCGTCCTCAAGCGAGTCCAGCGAGATCGTAATCCGCTTCAACCCCGCCTCCCGCAACGCGTCCGCATATTTCGGCACCAAAATCCCGTTCGTCGTCAGCGCCACGTCCTCAATTCCGGGAATCTCGTGCAAGCGGGCGATCAACTCCGGCAAGTTCGGGCGCAAGAGCGGTTCGCCGCCGGTCACGCGCAACTTCCGCACGCCAAGCCCGGCAAACACCCGCGACAGTCGCACGATCTCGTCAAAGTCCAACAGTTCCTCCCGCGCCAGAAACGGGTAGTCGTTCCCAAACACGTCCGGCGGCATGCAATACCGGCAGCGCAAGTTGCAGCGGTCGGTCACGGAAATCCGAAGGTCGCGCAAGGGTCGATTCAATTTGTCGGCAATCATCAGCGCACCTCGCTTTTGTTGTTATGAAGTATAGCCCCATCTTCCCTAGAAAAAAACTCCACCAAAAACAATCCCCGCCGGAGTTCCCTCCGTTGGAATTTGATTTTGGTGGAGTAGCTTCCAGCACATCACGGTACTTTCAACCAATCCAATGGGTTATTCGTCACCCAAAAACGCCGCGTACACTTCGTTCGCCAGGAAGATCCCCTCCGGCGTCAAGCGCACGCCGACGTCGTCGACGGTGAGCAACCCTCGTTCTCGATACTTGGCAATCGGACCTGCGAACACGTCCAGCATCTCGGTGCCGTGCTTCTCCCGAAACCGTGCAAACGTCACGCCTTCGAGCAGGCGCAGACCGAGGATCATCGTGTCTTCGCGCTGCATGACTTCGGTGATCTCTTCCGTGTCCACCACCGGACGCTTGCCGCCGACGGTGGTCTCGATGTACTGCGGCACGTCCTTCTGGTTGATGTAGCGAACGCCCCCTACATAGCCGTGCGCGCCGGAGCCCGCCGCCAGATAAGGTTCATTGCGCCAATACACTTGGTTGTGCCGCGAACGGTGTCCCGGTTTCGCGTAGTTCGAGATCTCGTACATCTCGTACCCGTTGCTTCGGAACGTGTCCATCACGAGTTGGTACATCTGCACTTCGTCTTCTTCCGGGGGGAGGATCAACTTGCCGCGCTCGTACCACGTGTAAAACGGCGTGCCTTCTTCCACTTTCAGCGAGTACGCCGACACATGCTCCGGCCCGAGTTCGATCAACGCTTTCAGCGTGCTTTGCAGCGTCTCGACCGTCTGCCCCGGCAACCCGAACATCAAGTCCAAGTTGATCGAGTCAAATCCAGCTTGACGCGCCAGT
This sequence comes from Tumebacillus flagellatus, assembly GCF_000714935.1. Taxonomy (GTDB): domain Bacteria; phylum Bacillota; class Bacilli; order Tumebacillales; family Tumebacillaceae; genus Tumebacillus; species Tumebacillus flagellatus. The sequence continues at coordinate 16,879 of NZ_JMIR01000008.1, read as the reverse complement.
TCCCACGAGCGGTATACCGCGTCGCGGTCGTGCAGGCGTCCGAGCTTGACGAGCAAGTCGTTGTCAAAACTCTGCACGCCGAAGCTCAAGCGGTTGACCCCGCCGTCCTTCAACACGTGCAGCTTGTCCAAATCGACCGTGCCCGGATTGGACTCAACGGAGATCTCCACCCCGTCCGCCATGCGGAAGTGGCGATGCAGCATCTGCATCATCCGCTCACTTTGCCGCGCATCAAAAATCGTCGGAGTCCCGCCGCCAAAAAACACCGTCTGCAGCGGCTCGTGTTGATACGACGCCGCCACAAGTTCCAATTCTCGATCCAAGCCGTCCAAGTAGCGGTCCATCACATCAGACGTCGAGACATAGGAGTTGAAATCACAGTAGTAGCACTTCGACGCGCAGAACGGGATGTGAACGTACAACGACGAAACTTGTTTGTTCACCAGCGTCACACCACCATGCGGATCGACTCGATCGGCGATTCGATCTGGAAGCCGAGGCGCGGGTTGTTGATGTTCTCGCCGACCTTCAAGAGGTGCGCCCGCTCTTGGTAGTAAGCGATCAGCTTGTCCACTTCCGCTTGATCGACTCCTTCCACGCGCTCCAAGATATGATATTGCACGACTTCCGGCGGCACTTGCATCGCCGGGCGCGGGGTACGCTCGCCGTTTTCGTGAATCAGCATCGTCTCTTGCCACGGCAGACGGCTCGCTTGGTCGAGGTAGCCGATGATGTCCGGGCAGACCGGCGCTTGCAGCGTCCAGCCCAGCGAGAACGCAAACAAAGTCACGTTCGGGTTATGCGACATGTGCTCCGCCACCACGCGCACTTCATCCGACCACGACGTGAACAGGAAGCCTTTATTCGTGGTGTTTAGCTCTTCGCGCGGCACGAGCGGGATGCCGGTCATCTCCGAGAAAGCGAATGCGATCGGTGCCACGTCCATGCTCGCCGGGATGATGTAATCGTACTGCGGGAAGCCGGGCACTTCTTCGATCAGGCGCTTGAGCGTCACGAGAATCGTCGCCACGTTCAGCCAGCCGTAGTTGATGAACACGAACCGGCCGTTGAGGTTTTCGTTCGCTTCGCCGAGATCCTCGTCCGACGTGCGCAACAGCGGCGTGCCGTACTGCACGAAATGCCAGTCGCGCAGGTCTTTCGGCGGGAACGCTTCATAGCGGGTGACCATGTCGCGCAAGATGTTCAGCATCACCGGCTCTTGGTTATGCTTGGCGTACTCCGATTCCATATAGGGGAACAGTGCCTTCGCGCCCTCCACGTCGCGCGAAAGCAACGAGGTGTAAGCGACGTAGAACGCCGTGTTCGGGCTCGGGGAGTATTCATACGCCGTTTTGAAATGCTCCAGCGCGTCTTCCATGCGGAATTCCTTCAGCAGCGCATACGCCAATTCAAACGTCGCGTTCGCCGCCATCGGCACCAGTTCGATCGTCTTGCGCAGCGGGTTGATCGCCGAGCCGAACAGGTTGTCTTTGAGCAGGGCTTGGGCGACGGCGTAGTACGCTTCCGGGTCGTCCGGGTTCATCGCCACTTTTTCAAACAGCTCCGCCGCCGGCACGCGGTCGAGCATGCGCAGGACGAACGCATAGCGTTGGTAGACGCGGATGTCGAACACTTCCAGCTTGAGGCAGGTGTTCAGCACTTCCTGTGCACGGTCGTACAAGTCTTCGGCCATGCAGTCTTCTATATGTTGCAACATCTGTTGAAGTTGCTCTCTTTGCTTTTCTTCCTTGGACACCAACGTAAGTCCCCCTCTATCTACATCCAGATAGAGTTTATTGTACCATAAAAAAACGTCCCTTGCGCGCATTGGCGGCCGGGACGCTTTTTCCGTGCTTAGTCGATTTTCAGAACCGCCATGAACGCTTCTTGCGGCACCTCGACGGAGCCGACTTGCTTCATGCGCTTCTTGCCTTCTTTTTGCTTTTCGAGCAGTTTGCGCTTCCGGGAAATGTCGCCGCCGTAGCACTTGGCGAGGACGTTCTTGCGGATCGCTTTGATCGTTTCGCGGGAGATGACTTTGTTGCCGATCGCCGCTTGGATCGGTACTTCGAACTGCTGGCGCGGGATCAGCTCTTTGAGCTTCTCGCACAGCGATTTGCCGCGCGCGTACGCTTTGTCCTTGTGCACGATGATCGACAGGGCGTCGATCGCTTCGTTGTTGAGCAGAACGTCCATCTTGACCAGTTGCGACGGACGGTAGCCGATCAGTTCGTAGTCAAACGACGCATAGCCTTTGGTGCCCGACTTCAGACGGTCGAAGAAATCGTACACGACTTCGGTCAGCGGAATCTCATAGATCAGCGTGACGCGGTTTTGGTCGAGGTAGTTCATCGTCTGGAACAGGCCGCGCTTCTCTTGGCACAGCTCCATGATCACGCCGACGTAGTCCTTCGGCACGATGATCGACGCTTTGACGTACGGTTCCTCGATGCGTTCGATGCGCTGCACTTCCGGCATGTTCGACGGGTTGTCGATCTCGATCATCGTTCCGTCCGTCTGGTAGACATGGTAGACAACCGACGGCGCGGTGGTGATCAGCGTGAGGTTGAATTCACGCTCCAGACGCTCTTGGATGACTTCCATGTGCAGAAGCCCGAGGAAGCCGCAGCGGAAGCCAAAGCCCAATGCGGACGAGGTTTCCGGTTCGTACTTGAGCGCGGCGTCGTTGAGTTCCATTTTTTCCAGCGCGTCGCGCAGGTCGTTGTATTGGTTGGTTTCCACCGGGTAGAGGCCGCAGAACACCATCGGGTTGATCCCGCGGTAGCCCGGAAGCGGCTCGGAAGCCGGGTTCTCCACCAGCGTGACGGTGTCGCCGACGCGGGTGTCGCGGACGTTCTTGATCGAAGCGTGGAAATAGCCGACATCGCCGACCATCAGCTCATCGACCGCCACCATGCGCGGCGAGAGTTTGCCGACTTCGACGACTTCGTACTCCGCGCCGGTCGCCATCATGCGCACCGTTTGTCCGGCTTTCAGCGAACCGTGGATGATCCGCATCTGGACGATAACGCCCTTGTACGGGTCGAAGTAGGAGTCGTAGATCAGCGCTTGCAGCGGCGCGTCCGGGTCGCCGGTCGGTGCCGGGACTTTCTCGACGATCTGCTCCAAGATGTCTTGGATGCCGATGCCCGCTTTTGCAGACGCCAGCACCGCGTCCGACGCGTCGAGCCCGATGACGTCCTCGATCTCCTGCTTTACGCGCTCCGGTTCGGCGGACGGGAGGTCGATTTTGTTGACGACCGGGAGGATTTCCAAGTTGTTCTCCAGCGCCAAGTAGACGTTCGCCAGCGTCTGCGCTTCGATGCCTTGCGCGGCGTCGACGACGAGCAGCGCGCCTTCGCAAGCGGCGAGCGAGCGGGACACTTCGTAGGTGAAGTCGACGTGTCCGGGCGTGTCGATCAAGTGCAAGATGTACTCTTCGCCGTCCTTGGCTTTGTAGTTCAAACGCACGGACTGCAATTTGATCGTGATCCCGCGCTCACGTTCGATGTCCATGTTGTCGAGCAACTGATCTTGCATCTCACGCGAAGAAATCGCGCCTGTATATTCAAGAATGCGGTCCGCCAACGTGGACTTCCCGTGGTCAATGTGTGCGATAATCGAGAAGTTGCGGATCTTCTCCTGTCGTTTTCTTGCGTCCATCTTCAAGATGTCCCCCTTCTGAGACCATACATGACACGAATTATATCAAAAAAAAGACCCCAGCGCCATTGCGCCGGGTCTCAAATTTAATTCGAAGTAAACGCGCCTGCAAGTGAATCCAAAACCTTCTTGGCTCCCGTCTCCATCCATGTCCCGATGGAGATCGAAGCGGAGTCCATCCCGCTGCCGACGGTGCTTTGCTGGCTTTCCAGATCGCGGCTCAATTCTTGCGACCACGCGGGCTTCGTCGCTTTGACGTCCTTGCCGAGAATTTTCAGGTCGACGTCGCCCTGGTCGTTTTTGACGACGAGGGCTTCTTTGTCGTCGGTGCCGACCAGCGAGTTGACCCCTTTCTCCGCCGTGGAGATGCCGAAGATGATCATAAGTGCCAGCATCACGACCAACACGCCGTACACCGCCGACTGCTCCACCATCGACTTCAAGTTCAGACCCTTCATGGAACTCCCAACTCCTCTACCGTGAGTTTGCTATCCAGTATGGTCAAGGAAAAAAGAGGCGATACCCCCTAGTTCCCCGTGCCCGCTTGCTTTTGTTCTTGGCGTTTCGCGGCGTCTTGTTGCTGTTTTGTCGGTTGTTCCGCCGAGACTTTCACTTCCGGCGAGAGCGCGTCGATGTCTTTCAGGTATTGCGCGATCACGTCGGCGAGCACTTTCGCCGTGCGTTTCTCCTCTTCCAGCGAGTTGCCCGGCCCCCCGATCTCGATCAAGACCATGTTCGGGTCGAGGTCTTGGTTGTAACGGGTGTCGTATGGCGCGGGGCCTTTCATCCAAACGCCTTTGGAGAGCGTCGGGTACTTGGCTTTCAGGTACTCGTGGAGCTTGGTGGCGGTCGCTTGGTTTTTTTCCGCGTGCGGGTTGTTGCCGCCGCCGACGATGAAGTAGACCATCGAATAGTCCACCCCGTTGATCGTGGTGGTGGTTTTTTCCCGCGGGAGAGAGTCACGGTGAATGTCGAAGATCAGCTGTAAGTTTTTGTGCTCGCTGAGCACCTTCTGGATCGTCGGGCGCGAGAAATCGTAGGCGTTGTCAAAATCGCCGACCGACCAATAGTCGACCAACGTTTGCAGAGTAGGCACGCCGTCTTTCTCCAATTCATCGCGCATCGCGCCGCCCGCTTGCTCGATGTTGAGCTTGGCGTCATACGCGTTGTCCGCTTTCGTGCCCGGCTTCAGATCCGGCAAGAACGACTCGCGGTTGTGCGAGTGGTAGATGTAGACCAGCGGCTCGTTGTTGTTGACCGGCGGCTTCTCGCTGTCGTCCGCCTTCTCGCGCGGCTTGGCGTTTAAGTTCGGCGGCGGAGCGTCCTTGGAGGCGTGCTCGTCGGACGGCGGCGTCGTGTAGCTCGGGTCGGGCGTCAGCAGCCGAAAATCGCTGACCGCCATGCCCGGCACTTGAAACCCGAGCATCGTCAGCGGGTTGCCGGCGTCGATGTCGGTGAACAAGTAGAGCAACATGTTGCTCAACCCCTTGGGCGACGCGCTGGAATCCGCCAGCGTCGGCGTCGGCGCAATCGAGGCGTACATCGGCAGCTCTTGCGACATCACGCCGCTTAAAGAGTGCGCCGAAATGCTGTGCAAGATGCGCCCCGCCAAGCCTTTGCTCGATCCTCCCGCGATCAACTGCACGGCAACAACGCCGATAAAAATGGAAAAAACCGACGTGGCAAGCCCCATCGTCACAATCGTGGTGCGCGCCTTCTGGCTGCTTAAGTTCAACGTCAGGGAGCGAAAGCGCCGCTTGCGCTCTTCGTTTCGGTTCTTCATGGCGACCGTCCTCCTTTGTTCTCGATGTCCCTACTCTATGAATCCCCGTTGCTAGATATGCCAACAAAAAAAGACCGCGTCCGCCAGGGAAACTCCAACGGCGGCACGGTCTCTTTTTCTATCAGTTTGAAGACGATTCTTGCTATTCGGCGGGCTGGAAACCAAGCGCCCCGACGAGCAAGGCGTCGTCCACGAGGCATTCGCTGTTGAGGAGGTCGTTGTGCGTGAAGAGGCGGTCGCTTGCCGTCTCGACATACGCCGCCGTCTCTCCGTGCACGCCGGCGTCTTGCCATTTGCCGCCGAGCTCAACCGGAACAGCGTCCGTTGCGACCCAGCGGACCGTCTTGAGCACCGAATCCGGGTGATCGCGCAGCACATCGCGAACGGAGTTCAACAAAAGCGACGTCGTCAGCACGACAGTCGGCTTCGCGAGGTCTACAGCCGCTTCCAAACCTCCCAAGTTGCGCATCTCGCGGGGAGCCGACACAGCAACGGCGACAGCGCCGGCGTACAGGCAGCCGAGCATGGACGTGAGATAGGCCGGACCTTGCGCGTAGAGCAGGAGCACGCGCTCGCCCTTGGCGCGAAACCCTTGGAGCAGCGCCCCGACGGCGCGGGCGCGCTCGTCGAGTTGGGCATACGTGGCCGATCCGAGCACTTCATTTGCGTTGTGACGGCCGATCGTGACGCGATCTCCCGGCCGTTCCTTGGCACGACGGCGAAGCAAGTCAACAAGCGTCTGTTCCATCCAACTTCCTCCTCAAAGGCTGTGGATCTCTGACATAACATAGATGATAGCCGGATTAAATTATTCTGACATAATTATACCAAATCGCTAAACTTCCAACAACATTTCTTTCAACTGTACACGTAAGATAAAAAAACCCGCCCAACCGCATCTTCCGCGGTCAGGCAGGCTTTGTTTTTTCCAAAAAGTTTTTCCCCTGCGACTAGTGTGTGTACATCGAAGCATCGTCCATCGTGATCGCTTCATGCAGCGCCACGTTCAACCCGTTGGCGAGCACGTTCGCCACGTCCTCGACGAACGTGTCGACCTCCTTGGGCGTGACCATCAAGTTTTGCCCGATCGGTTGGAGCAACTCGAAGATCAGTTGCTTTTTCTCCCGCTCGTCGAAGTTGCCGAACAGCTTGGTCATCGAGTTGCCCGGCACGTCCTGCTCCAAGCGGTTGACGATCAAATCCATCGCGTCGCTCGTGATCGTCACCGCGTCGACAACGGTCGGCACGCCGACAGCGATCACGGGCACGCCGAGGGACTTATTATTCAATCCCTTGCGCTTGTTCCCGACCCCGGCGCCCGGCGAGATGCCGACGTCGGCGATCTGGATCGTCGTGTTCACGCGCTCCAGCGATCGGGCGGCCAGCGCGTCGACGGCGATGACGAGATCCGGTTTGATCTTCTTGACGATGCCGTGCACGATCTCGCTGGTCTCAATCCCGGTGATGCCAAGCACCCCGGGTGCCACCGCCGCTACGGGACGATAGCCGCCGCCCTGCACGACCTCCGGCATGTGGTCATAGAGATGGCGGGTGACGAACAGGTTGTCGCACACCAGCGGCCCCAGCGAGTCGGGCGTGACTTTGCGGTTGCCAAGGCCGATGACGAGCACGGTGGATTCCGGCGTCAAATTGGCGAACGTGCGAAATTCCGCCGCCAACTTCTCCGAGACGCGGCGTTGCAGATCCGGGTCTTTGTAGCGCATGCCCGGCACCTCAAACGTCAGGTAGTTGCCCGGTACTTTGCCCATGATCTTGCCGCCCATCTCGTTTTGAATCGACATGCGGGTGATCTTGATCCCGTTGTCCTCTTCTTCGGAGAGATCGACGCCGGGGATGCTCCCGCCGTGCTCCGGCGAGAAAATCTGGTGCGCTTCCAGCGCCAAATCGGTGCTGACGCTGTACGAGTTCCAAAATTCCTCATCATTCATTTGCGTCTGGAGCGATTCTTGGCTATACTTGTAACGCGGCTCTTTGCCCACGTACTCCACCTCATTTCAGGCTAGTGTCTTGGAGTTAGGTTGGCTAAGAGTTTCTAAATTATGCAAGACGGTTAGATTCTTGCATTCTCGCACTAGCCATGATAAAATATCCAATGTCCTTTTTACTGGATATGCTCTCTGAACGGAGGTGAAATATAGATGCCGAACATTAAATCCGCTGTGAAGCGCGTGAAGACCACCAGCACCCGCACCCTGCGCAACGCTGCTGCGAAATCCGCTCTCCGCACCTCGATCAAAAAGTTCGAAGCAGCTGTAGCAGCAAACGACGCGAACGCAGGAACCCTGCTCAAGCAAGCGACCCGCGCTCTGGACAAGGCTGTGACCAAAGGTCTGCTTCACAAGAACACCGCTGCTCGTAAAAAATCCCGTCTGACCAAAAAGTTCAACCAACTTTCCGCGTAAGACGGTTTCCATAGGAGCTTCATGACTTTGGCGCCAAAGCGATGGAGTATTTCAGATGGAATGCGAGAAACGACCCAAGGAGATTCCCTGGGTCGTTTTTTTATTTCCGAATCCATTAGTGACCGGTCCACATGTCGAACACGATCGGGGATTGCAAGATCGGGTTGTAGTCCCACAGGCCGTACGGGAAGTAGCAATAGCCGCCCTCGCCCCAGCCTTCGCCCCACGAGTTGCGGATGATCACGTGCTCGTGTTCGTCGTCATAGCCGACGGCAAGCACCGCATGTCCGCCGAGCATCTGCTCCGTCTCCGCGTCCGGCATCGGGACGATGCCCGTCATCGCCACGTCCTTGCCTTCAAACGACTCGTACACCGCAAAGCCGATCACGACCGGCAGACCGTGCGCGAGGGCGGCTTTGAGCATCGAAAGCGAAGCGACGCGGTGGTACTCGCCGATGCGGTAGAGCGCCGCGTCCGCCTCCGCCTGTTTGGTGGGCTTGTCCTTGAAATGATCAATCGCATACGGGTAATCCGCCTCCGGGCAGACACCGATCTTATTCAACACTTTCATGCCGTCTCGGATCTGCGCGCCGGCATCTTCACCGAGCGACCCTTCGATCTCGCGTTCGTGCCAGTAGAGGAAGAGTCGGGAGAGCCGGGTGAACGGCTGACCGGAGCGCAGCAACAGGTACTCGCGCAGGCCGGACGCCATCGCGTTGGCGGTGCAGGAGCCGAGTTGGCCTTGGTCGACGACCGGCGAGCACTTGTCGCGCAAGTCGACCGCTGTAGGGAGTGTGTCGGGTGTGGTAAATACGGCGGTACGGAACATTTTGTCACGCAGGTCTACCGCATCGGGACGAACCGAATACTTGCGATTTACGTTGCTCATCAATTGACTCATGGAGACCACCGCCTTCGTAAAATTTTGTCGAATCAAGTCAAGTTATAATTACAATATAACTTGATGTCTCCATTATAAGCGAAAGCCTGTCACTTTGTACATATACTTTTCTGAATATTCTTATGAAAAAAAGAACCGCCGCGCTACGGTTGCGGGCGGTTCTCGTTTCGATGTTGTTCGTTGATCATCTGCATCTGGGCGAGGGCAATCAGTTTCTTCACCATCTGTCCGCCGATCGGCCCCCCGACTTTTCCGGCTTCGCGGGCGGTGAGGTTGCCGTTGTCGCCTGTGGTCAGCGGGATGTTTTGTTCCTTCGCCGATTTGAACTTCGCCTGTTCGGACGTTGTGTTCATCACTTGCGCTTTCAACTGTTGGAGCGCGTCTTGCGCGCCCGGCACGAGTGGTCGTCTCTTGCGCGCCATGTCGGGTCACCTCCCTCTCAGTAGGGAGTATCTCCGTCAGGCGCGTTGTCTACTCGCACCCGTCACTTTATGCGGCAGGCTCAGCAAAAACATCTCCAGCGCCGCCCGGTCTCCGATCTGTCCGGTTTTGATCTTGTAGTCAAGTTCAGCGAGATCAAACAGGAGTTTCTCCAGTTCTTTGACGCTGTAGCGCGCTCCTTGCTCTCCGGCGATCTTGGCGGGATACGAGTGCACGCCGAGCTGCTGGGCGATCTGGTTGATGTTGTAGCCGCGTCCGCTTTGGAGTTTGACTTGGAGCATCATCCGCACTTGGCGGGCGATCAAGAACAGGAGTTTGATCGGCTCCTCCTTGTTCTTGAGCAGGTCGTACATCATCCGCATTGCGCGCTCCATGCGCAACCGCACCACTTCGTCGAGAAACACGAACACGTTCTGCTCCATCGTCCGCGTCGCCAATTCGTCGACCGTCGCTTCGTCAATCGTGCCGCCGGGCCCCGCGTAGAGGGTCAGCTTCTCGATTTCGCTGCGCAACAGCCGCAAGTTGGTGCCGACGGAAAGCACGAGGCGGGCGATGCCGTCATGCGTGATCGAACTGCCTTGGCGCTTCACTTCGCCTGCGACCCATTCGCGGCATTCCGGTTCTTTGAGCGACGTGAAGGGGATCACCGCGGCTTTTTGCTGGGCGGTCTTGGTGAGCTTCTTGCGCTCGTCAAGCTTTTCGGCGAGCACGGTCAAGATCAGCGTTGAGTACGGCGCGGGGTTCTCCAAGTACGCTTGCAGCGCGTCCGGGTCGTGGTCGACGCGCGGCGACTTGGCAGACGTGAACGCGCCGCAGTTTTGGACGAGGATCAGTTTGCGCTCGGACAGAAACGGAACGGTCTCCGCTTCGTGAACGGCGAGTTGCACCGGCTGCTCGTCGTAGTGAAACCGCATGTAGTTGAAGTCGTCCACCCCTTGCGGCAGCGCGGTGTCTTGAATCCTCTGAACGAGGTCGTCAATCAGCAGCGCTTCGGTGCCGTAAAGCAAGTAAACCGGTTGGACGATGCCTTTTTTGAGTTCTGCTTGAATGTCGCGGATGCTTCGTACCATAGATTCAGGACTCCCTTATGCTAGAGTCGTCGTGCGTAAAGTCATCCGCATTGTACCTTACATCTGAAACGCGCACAAGAGAAGCGCGCCCTCTCTGGACGCTTGTGCGTACGGTTTCACCTGCAATCCCCGCACCCCCGCCTCGATTTCCCGCACATAGGGCTCGATGTGCGCGGGGATGATCTGTTCGTTCTCCGGCGAGAGGAATTTCAGGCCTTGGAGCGTCGCCCGCCCGAAGCCGGTGACGAGCAGGCCGCCGTCCAATCCCTCTTGGCGGATGGCGTGGCAAAGTTGGCCTTCGCTTACCTCGCCCTCGCAAAGCCAGACGATCACGTCGTTGCCCGCGAGCACTTCGGCGATGCGTTCGGCGTAGAGATACCCGCGCAGATCGCCGGAGAAGCCGACGATCATGCCGTTTCGCGTGCCGATTTCGTTTTTCATATAAGAAGCGACCGCCTGTGCGACGACTGCCGCTTGGACAAACGTCATTTCACGGGAGGACTCCCCGTACCACCCGTCTTCTTCACAAAAAAGCCCCACACTTCCCCATTGCGCAACTGCCATGTACTTCTTACCCCTCCTCGAACTTGGTTCCCACGATTTCTATATATAAGACAAATTTTGCGCAGTATGTGTGTTTGTCAGATCTCTATTCGTGCAAAAACCCCTGAAAGCGCGGATGCGGACGGTGCGGGCCGACGGGGATTTGCAGGAGGGTGCAACGGCTCGGACAGGTAGCGAGATCGTAGAGAGCGTCGCAGGCGGAGGTGTCGAAATCGAGCAAGGGATGGGCGTTGAAGCGAAGCGCGGTCGCGGCGACCGCCAAGCGGTGGAGGAGCAGTCCCGCCTCCATCTGCTGGATGCGGTAGCCGCGAAAGCCGTATGTGTCGGTGAGGTGCCCGCTTTCGCCCCCGATGTGCAGGCAGAACGGGGCTTGCGTCAAATTGACGTTCTCGGCGGAGAGGCCCTGTTGTAAAAATGAACGCGGGTCACCGGAGCGGGTGAGGTGCAGAGAGTGCGTGGCGGCGTTGTACGTGTAGGCACCGTCCGGGATGCCTTCGACGTTGGAGAGGCTGATGCAGAGGGAGAGGCGAGGTTTGATTGTCCAGTCTTCCAGAGAGATGAGCCCTTCTCGCGAAACTGCATCTCGCGCTTGGAAGTCGTTGCTCCTGACAGCTTGGAAGTCGAGATCGTGTACGTAGTTGAGCGAAGCACTCGCTTCCTGCAAGAGCGCCGCCAACTGCTCCTTCGTGACACCGCCAAGCACGAACGTCTCTCCCGGTGAGGTGCGGTTTCGCATGACGGCGGCGAGGTCGTAAGCGAGAGGTGTCGCACGTGGCAAAATCACCTCTTGACCGCTGCACGTTTGCTCGCTGGCAGCGGAGCGCTCGTTCATCAAATGACCCACACGGGGCCGGCGTACCTCCTGACCTGTTTGCGCTGGCGCAGCGTCGGCGGAGAAGGTGGTTTTTTCCTTGGCCGGGGCGTTCTTGAACTCTTGCGTGTTCTCCAGCATGGCGTACTCGTTCATGATCTGCAACAACGGGTACGGTTTGACCCATCGAGAGCGTTCCAGCGTCTGGTGGCATACCACCGGATACTCGCAAATGATATCCCCCGCGCAGGTCGGTTTGCTCGACGCCGACGCAGGTTTCCCAAACCACTCCTCCGCAGGCTTCACCGAGAGCGGAACCACCGCATAGACGCTCTCTTTCCACTCGCAAATCCCGAGCAGGTGGTTCACCGCCCGGTCGAGAAACCGGTAACACACCCCCGCCGTAAAACCAAACCGCTTCGCCGCCTCCAACGTCTGCCCCAGCAACACACCTGTATCCAACCCCTGCAACCGATACGCAAAGTTGTTGTACTTAAAAAAGTTCTTCCAAAACACCGTCGAAACCATCACCGCGCCAAAGCACTCTCCAACCTCCACCCGCTTCCCCAACGCACGCTTCAACGCTTCATCAAACGCCCCCTCGCGCACCAGCACGACCCGATGATGCGCCGCGTCATAATGGTACAACCCCTGCGGAACCTCCTGCGTCTTCAGATATACATAGACCTCGTTCGGATACAGCCCGCCGCCTGACGGAAAGCCCTTGCGAAACTTCATTCCGTACCCCGCGTCGCTTCCCGCCATCAACCCGTTCACAACCCACAAAAAATGACTCCACTCGCGAAGGCGCGGTGCCTGCGCTGTTTTTTCCGAGGACGGCGTGCAAGGGGGCAACGTCAGCGGCACGTCCGCCGACAGCGGGTAGGACGGCACGCCGCGGTAGAGCTTGTAAAGCAACGGCGAGTCGTCCCAATCGACACGCCAGCCCGGCGGGCGGATCATCCGCTCCACGTCATAGTGGAGCGCGTGCAGAAATTGTTCTGGTTTCATCGCACTCTCAACTTCCTTTTGGCTTGATGACTCCCTTACGGAAAGGGGTGCGGATCAGAGTTGAGCCCTTGGCGCGTCAGTTTTTTCTTGACATATCCCAGTTGCGCCGGGACTTTCAACACCCGCTCCAGCCCTTTGACGCGGATCAAATGATGTCCAAACGTCATCGGCAGCATGCCGGGAATCAGCACTTTCACGCACGAGAACCCGTTGCGCGCCACTTCCGGCGTGGTCTGGTTCACGACGATCACTTCCAGATTGAGGCGGCGAAACACGCCGAGCAGGTCGCGCACGTCGTCCGTCAAATCCGCCCGCTTCGCGCGGGGCGGGAACGCTTCTTGGATCGTCTGCATCGGACGGTCGGACTTCAGCAGGAAATCCAGCCGCTCCTCCGCTTCCGGCAAGCCGTACAGCATCATGTGGTCGTCCATCGCCTGCACCTTGGCGGAATCGCGGTACATCGCCAAGCACTGCTCGCGGTGGAATTCATACTTGCGGTCGAGGACGAGCATCATCCCGGCAAGTTCGTGCACGGCGCTTTTGACGGCGCGGATCGGGTCGAGGTGCGCTCCGGCGGCACAGATCAAGTTGAGGCCGTATGATTTGCGGTTTTTTGCGAGGGCGAAGATGCTCGGGATGCCGTTCTCCATCGTGGCGTTGTAGAGATGGAGGTCGTAGCCGCCGACGGTGCGAATGCGTTGGATCATCCACTGCAATTCCGTGTCTTGCATGCTCTCCAAGTCCAAGCGGGGCAGCGGCAGTCGGGCGTACCACGTCATGAGAAACGCATCCCGCTCCACCACTTCCAGCAGCCCGTACAAAATCGCCTCTTCCAAACTCCCGCCCAACGCGCACCCGTTGGACGTCTCGTACACGAAGCCGTCTCCCTGCCCCAAGCTGTAATACGCCAGCATCTCCGGAACGAGGATCGGGCGCTCGCGGTAGAACGAGTACCCCCACACCCAGTCCAGCGGGCGGTTCGGGTGATACTCTTGGAACGGGAAGCGGGGGCGGGCGTAGTTGTTTTTTTCATGCACGCCGACGCGCGCCGGGTTCAGCGCATGGGCGGCGAGGTGGCGGTAGGTGTCGCGGACGACGGTGCGCTTGGCGTGCGGAGCGACGCCGCAGTAGCGTTCCAACGCTTCGAGGATGCCGGTGATCTTGCTCTCGGCGTACGAGTGCGTGCGTCCGGCGGTGACTTCGTCGGTGTGAAGCAGCGGCAGGTTGAGGGTCATCGCGGCGAAGGGAGAGACGAGATCCAACTGGTCGCGGTTGAGAAAGCCGATGTTCGAATCGAGGTAGTCGCGGAGCAGGACGTCTTTGAATTCGTTCAAGGAGCGGGTGCGGTATCCGTTCGGGTCGAGTTTAGGGTTCGGTTGCAGGGTGATGCGCGCCGCTTCCGCCGAATCGTCCGGCCGACTGCCGCAGACGGGGCAGAGCGAATCGGGGAGCAGGAAATGACGGGTTGCGGTCAACGAGGCCATGTTCACGATAAAAACGGCACGGTCCAGCATCGGCTTTTGCTCCTGCAAGACTCTCCGAGCTTCGGCGGCGATCAGGTGCGCCATCTGCGAAAGCGCGGTGCAGGACGCCAACGGGTCGCGGTCTAAGCCGCCCTGCTCCTCCAAGAGATGCAGGATCGCCAACGTCTCTTCGCGTTCGTTTCCCGCGAGCAGCCGCCGCCAATCGGCGCAGCGCGGACAGCCCGGCGCATGCGGCACCACCAGCGGGCCGACCACGCCCTCTCCCAGTTGGACACAACCGCGCAGCCACGGGATGTTGGAGGATTCAAAAACTTCGTGCGCCCTGTGGTCGAGAGCCGGATGCCACGCGTCGTGGAGGAGGAGCGCGAGGGAGGGTTTTTGGTGAAGAGATGGATCTGAGTTGACGGGCTCCGACGCGGGCGTATCGGGCGTATCGGGCGCGTTTCCGATGGCGGCTGTGTCCGCCTCCCAAGTCGGCCAGTCCGTCAGGCGGACGATCCCACAGGCGCCTTCCAGCAAATCTGAGACATTGTCAGCCAACGTGCCGGTTCCGAAAATCCAGACGGTCTCTTGGCTCATGTGCTTTCCTCCTCTCTCAGCACCACTCCGACGACCTCGGCGACGACGTGGCGCAGAAACGATTCTTGCGCCAGATCGAACGCTTCCACCCGCTTGCCTTGCGCCGCCAACACGTCCAGCGCATGACACACCAACTCGGGGGTGAATCCGGCAACGCAGCCGGGAAACACGAGGCTCTGCGGCTCTTCCTCGTCGCTTTTCACAGGCGCCGCAAGAGGCGGCTCCTGCTCGCCCGCCGTCTTCAAGACAGTGTGTTGCAAGGCTGATTCCAACGCCATGCGCAACGCCAGCGTCCCGTTGAGCCCGATCCCCCAAAATTCGTGACCGCCCGTTTCCACGAAGACGGTCGGAAATCCGCAGACCTCGGGCCCTGCGCCAATGCGCGGTGCTCCGTTTGCAATCGCCAGCGCTTGCATCTCGAACTGACAGCGCTGATCCACAACCGTCAGCAACGACACCGAACGCGCGCAAAGCGCTCCCTCCCGCTGCCGATCTCCCAACTCCTCCTCCAAGCACTTCTGCAACGCCCTCCCGACCGCTTCCGCCATCGTCAGCCCGGCCCCGACGCCGAGGAATCCGTGCGCAAGATCCGCCCCCGCCACGCTTGCCCTGACATACTCCTCCAACCCAACCAGCCCGGACTCCAACCGGGCTTCTTCATGCGTCAGCCCGATGCAGACACGGCTCGGCAACAAACCCGCCAGCCCCGCAGATCGCGGGTCGACCGCTTGCACCCTGCATTGCGCCATCGGCAGCTGTTCCAACTCACCCTCTTCCCAGACGTGAAACACGCCGCAAACGGGCGACGTCAACTGGTGGAACGCGTAAAACCAACTCGCAGGCTCCCGCTCAGGTGCCGCTTCCTGCACGCGCGCGCCCAAGTCGGCGAAGGGACGAACCTCCGCCGTGCCCCCGCACGGATGCGGCACGAACCCGTGCCACCCGCCCTCCAACGTCTCCAAATTCAGCAGAAAAAACTCCTGCGCCCGCACAAACTCGCTGACGCCGCCCGCCGTTTTCATCAACTCCAACACCAGCACGTTGGCCAGCAGCGCTTCTGCAACCGACGACGGCGCGTGCAACGTCGGGTCGCGGCGAACCTCTTCTGCATGCAACCGCCGCCACGCCGACTCCCACGAGATCGCAAACCCCGGATGCACCATCGGCCCCGCCATGCCCGCCTGCTCGACAAACACCGCGGGGAGAAACGTCTTGCCCTGCTGCCTGCAGATCGCCTCCAACGCAAGAACCGATTCCGCCTCCCCGTCGCGCGTCGCATACAAAATCCAATCCGCCTCTGCCACCGCTTCTGCCAAGGGCACACTCACTTCCCGAAGCGCGGTCTCCGGGTCGGACGCCTGCGCGTGCGCGACGAGTTCTGCCAACCGAGTACGCGAAACAGGCTCGGAGTCGGTGAAGAGCACCTGCGTCTCCCGAAGTCCCGCCTGCATCAATGCCCCCGCCAACGCCGTCAGAAACGTTCCCGCTCCCACCGCCAATACGCGGGCTTCGCGGAACTCTTGAAACCGGCGCGCTCCCGAGCGCCCCATCACTTCCAAGAACTCAATCTGCCCGGCGTACGTCTGCAACACCGATTCCGGCAATTGATGCTCCAGGTCTTCGTTCACATCGCGCACGATGCCGTTTTCGTACAGCACTGCGGCGATTTCGCAAATTCGTTTTTGATGCGGCTCCGGCAGACTCTCCAGCAAATCGGCCAGCGTATGTTCGCCGTTGAAGAGCGGCATCAGTCGCTCCAGCCACGTCTGAACCTGCTCGCCCTGCATGCGAAACGAACCGGCGTGGTTGCGCACGTACACGCCGCCGTTTCGATCCGGCAAGAAAAACGTCCCTCCGGCCGCTTTCAAACGCATGGAAGGATGTAGGAAGTTCATGCTGCCTCCTCCGTTCCGTAGGGGAATGTCAAACGATGTATGCAAAAAGAGAAGAAGCCCCTGCACGACAGCCCAGAACTTGTCCGTACAGGGGGTATCCTTCTCAGGTAACACTATCGACGGAAGAAACCGCCGCCTCCGCCGCCGCCTCCGCAGAGACCGCCTCCGCCGCCTCCGCAACGTCCGCCGCCGCCTCCTCCGCACAGACCGCCGCCTCCGCCTCCGCAAGCACCGCCGCCTCCGCCTCCGCAAGC
>NZ_JMIR01000007.1 GCF_000714935.1 Tumebacillus flagellatus | reverse complement strand
GCTCAACAAGCTGACGCCTCGTGAGTACAGGCGCCAGCTTGCGGTTTAAGGTCTTTTTTCACTGCCTACCAAATGGGGTCTTGACCAGGCGGAAGAGGGGCTTTTTTCTGTGAAACTTGCAAGCGAGTGGTTAGCGGGTGGCAAACGATGCGTCGATCTCGTCCGCTTCTGCGGAGTCGAGCGGTTCTCCCATCGCCACCAAGGTTTTGCGTTCGCCTGTGAACGATTCACGTCCGTGGGAGACCAACATGTTGTCGAGGACCAACAGGTCCCCGCGCTGCCACGGAAAGGCGATGGTCTCCGCTTCGATGACCGCGCGGATGGCAGCAGCGGTCTCGTCTTCAATCGGAGTGCCGTCGCCGTAGTACGTGTTGTACGGCAACCCGTCCAGACCCAGCTCGTCGACGAGCAGGTCCCGAATTTCCGGTTCTAAGCTGGATACGTGCCAAAACGAAGCGTGGTTGAACCAGATCTTCTCGCCTGTGACCGGATGGAAGCGAACCGCTTTGCGCTTCTGGCGGGTGCGCAACAGGCCGTTTGGCTTCCACTCGACTTCAATTCCGTGGGTGGCGCAATACGTTTCGACTTCCGACTTGTCCTCGGTATGGAAGACGTCTTGCCACGGCAGCCCGAATCCGTCACCGTAGTTGCGCACGAGCATCCATCCTTTTTCTTCAAATCGAGCGCGGATGGCCGGGTCGATCTGCTCATAGACGCGGCGCATGTCGGCAAGCGGCGTCGCTCCGCCCGTTTCCGCCTCCTTGACCGAACAGAACCAGATCTTCTGCGGCCACGTGCTGGAGTAGGAAAGCTCGTTGTGTTGCAAGATCACCAGTTCTTTCGGATGTTCCGTCGAGGTGTACACTTTGCCGGTCAGTTTGGTGCGCGGCGACGAAGATTCGTTGTAGACCAGCAGTTTTTCACACATGCCGCTGACGTACTCGTCGAATCGCTCTTGCGTGGAGACGTCAAACCCGCGAAACAGAATTCCGCCGTGTTGCAACAGCAACTCCTCCACTTTCGACTTGTTGGTTTTGCACCATTCCAACACGTCGACTCCGGGTACCAGAGGCGTGATGAGAACCGGCAGCGTCTGCCCTTCGGCAAACTCGCGAATTTGTACCAGATCTTGCTCCGCATGGAGCTTTACAGATGTTGCTTTGATACCGGACAATCCTTTTTTCATGATTGGCTCCCTCCTGTTTTTTTGGCTTTGGTCGCTTGCAGTTTGGAACGGCGGGCCGATTGGAAATTCTGTTGCTGCTGCTCTTCCGAACGCCCCGCCAATTCCGACATCATCGTCCGCAATTCGTCAAGGGTGACCTCCGGGTTGGCGACCACCGCTTGGAGAACGGCTTTCCACTGCGAAGCGAACAACTCAACGGTCGCGGTGCGGAAGAGGTCGGTGTTGTACGAAAGCGAGACGGCGAGTTCCCCGTCCGTTTTCGTCAACGCTTCCAGCATGAGGTCGAATTTGACCGCTTCTTCGGGAACTTGTCGGGCACGCAGGGTGACGCCTTGCAACGCAAGGTCGGTGCGCGGGGTGTTCTGGTGGTTAAACCACACTTGCACCAACGGCGGATAGGCGGTGTTGCGCTCCGGATTGATCTCTTCGATCACCCGGTCGAACGGCAAGTCTTGGTTGGACAGCGCGCCATGAGCCGCTTCGCGCGTGCGTTGCAACAGATCGCGGAACGTCGTTGCTCCTGCCAACCGGGTGCGAATCGCCAACGTGTTGACGAACATGCCGAAGATCGGATGCGTCTCTTCGGATTGGCGGTTCGCCATCGGAATCCCGACGAGGATGTCGTCGCGGCCGCTTCGTTGTGCCAACACCAGATCATAGGCGGCAAGCAACGTCATGAACAACGTCGCGCCTTCTTGACGGGAGAATTCATCCAAGCGCTCCGACAGCCCGTCCGTGAAATCGAGGCGCATGGTGTTGCCGTTCGTCGTCTGCACAGCAGGGCGCGGGAAGTCCGGGCGCAAATCGAGCAGCGGCGCGGTGTCGGCCAGCGTCTGCTTCCAATAGCGGACTTGCTCCTCCAGATACCCCTCTTCCACCAAGCGGCGTTGCCAGACCGCGTAGTCGGCATACTGCAAGGTCAGGGCCGGGAGCGAGGAATCCGCGCCACTCCGGTGTGATGCATAGAAGGCGGACAGTTCGCGATGCAAGATGTCCATCGACCATCCATCCCCGATGATGTGGTGCGCGCACAAGATCATCACGTGGCGTTGGTCGCTCAAGCGCAGCAGTTCCACACGCAAGAGCGGACCGTTCTCCAGATCGAACGCGGTGTTGATCGCGTTTTGTTTCGCTTGGATCGCTTCGATCTGTTCGGCAGCCGACAGCGAACGGAGGTCCGTTTGCGAGATCGCAAATCCCGACTCGGGGAGGATCACTTGCACCGGTTGGGTGCCGTCGAGACGGTAGACGGTACGCAAGACTTCATGGCGTTCGATCACGTCGCGGAAGCTTTGCTCCAGCACCTCCGGGTGGAGGTCGCCTTCGATCTCCCAAACGTGGGTGACGTTGTACTGGGTGTCGCGCTGCATCTGGTCGGACAACCACAGTCGCTGTTGTTCAAACGACAAGGGCAACGGCAGCGCGCGCGAGACCGGCTTGAGCGGCGGCAGGGCATCGCCGTGGTTTTCGCGCAGCTTGTTCCCGAGGAAGGACGCCAGTTGCGAAATCGTGGGCGCTTGGAAGATGTCGCGAATTTGGAAGTCGACGCCCAGTTCTTTTTTGAGGCGCGAGGTGATCAAGATCGCGTTGACGGAGTGCCCCCCGATTTCATAGAAATTCTCTTGCACGCCGATGTCGTCTCGTTTCAACACGGACTTCCACACCGCTTGCACTTGGCTCTCCAACTGGGTGAGCTGCGTCGTTTGCACCGCGTCTTCCGCCTGCGGCGCGTCGGGAGAAGGAAGCGCGCGGCGGTCGATCTTGCCGTTGACCGTCAGCGGCATGCTCTCCAGATGCAAGAGGTGCGACGGGATCATGTGCGGCGGCAGCGTGTCTTTCAAGAAGTTGCGCAAGTCGCGGGACTTGAGCGCTTCGCCGTCTGCCGTGGTGTAGTAGCCGACGAGACGCTTGTCGCCCGCTCCGTCGTCTTGCACGACCACAGCGGCCAATCGGATCTGCTCGTGCGTTTCCAGCACGGCTTCGATCTCCCCGAGTTCGATGCGGTAGCCGCGCACTTTGACTTGGTCGTCGAGGCGGCCGAGGTAGACGAGGTTGCCGTCCGGCAGATAGCGGGCCAAGTCGCCCGTTTTGTACATCCGCGTGCCCGGTTCAAACGGGTTTTCCAAGAAGCGTTCCGCCGTCAATTCCGGACGGTTCAAGTAGCCGCGCGCCACCCCGTACCCGCCGATGTACAACTCGCCAACCGCTCCGATCGGAACGGGTTGCAAGTGCGGGTCGAGTACGTAGAGTTTCGTGTTGGCGATCGGGCGTCCGATCGGGACGGGGCCGGTCGCTTTCTCTCCGCGCGGTACGCTGTACACGCAACAGCCGACGACCGTTTCGGTCGGGCCGTACTCGTTGACCAAGACGGTGTCCGGCGCATGAGTCAGCCACGGGGCGATGCCTTCGTACGTCAGCGCTTCGCCGCCGATGACGAAGACGTGATTCCACGTGTGCGCGTCGCCCGCTGCGGTCTCCATCCCCAGCAACTGCAGATGGGCGGGCGTGATCTTGGTCAAGCTGTACCCGGGGTAGGTGCGCATCGCGTCCACCAGCGCGTCCACGCCCATCGAGTCCAAGACGAGGACGATGCGCTTGCCTGTCAGCAACGGCACGTACGTCGAGGTGACGGTGAGGTCAAACGCCAGCGACGAGTGCACCGGTGCTCCATGCCCCTGCTGGGCATACGCGTCCATCGCCCACGTCAAGTAGTTCATCAAGCCGCCGTGCGTGATCAAAACTCCCTTGGGTCGTCCCGTGGAGCCGGAGGTGTAGATGACGTACACGAGGTCTTGCGCTGAGATCGTGTGGTCGAGATTCTCGGCGGACACCGCGTCCAAGGTGTGGAGTTCGGCGTCCAAGAGGAAGCGGGCCGTCTGCACGGGAAGCCGTTCCGCGAGATGACTTTGAGTGAGCAACAGTTTGATTCCGCTGTCTTCCACCATGAACGAGATGCGGTCTTGCGGGTACGCCGGGTCGATCGGCACGTACGCGCCTCCCGCTTTGATCACCGCCAAGATCGCAATCACGAGCTCCGGAGTGCGGTCTGCGCAAATGCCTACGCGATCGTCCGCTCTCACTCCTTGTTCGCGCAGGAAGCGCGCCAAACGGTTGGCGCGTTCGTTGAGCTCTCGGTAGGTGAGACTGCGGTCGCCGCTTACGACCGCCACATCCGCCGCGTGGCGGGCTGCCGTCTCTTCAAAGCGCTGTACGACATTCTGCTCACGCGGATCATACTCCGTGGCGGTGTCGTTCCACTCGACCAACAGGCGCAACCGATCTTCCGGCGTGAGAATCGGCAACTGCCAAATCGGGCGGTTCGGATTCTCGACTGCTCCGGCCAGCAAGATGCGGAAGGCGTTCGCCAAGCGGACCATCGTCGCTTCGTCGAACAGGTCGGTGTTGTACTCGAACACAAACTGCAAGCCGTCCGGTTTCAGGTGGGCTTCGATGACGATGTCAAACTTCGCCACGCCCGCGTCGAACATCTCGTACACCATGCTCAGTTGCGGCAGGTGCGTTTCGGGATACTCCCGGTTGAGGTTGAACATGACTTGGTAATACGGAGAGACGCCGGGCGGGCGTTCCGGTTGCAACTCTTCCACCAATTTGGCGAGCGGAACGTCGGGATTGGCCATCGCGCCTGTCAAGCGCTCGCGCACCCGCTGCAACAGGTCGGAGAACGTCTCTTCGCTGGACACTTGCGCCCGCAGCGGCAAGGAGTTGACCAGCGGCCCCATGATGCCTTGCGTTTCTTCACGAGAACGTCCGGAAACCGGAAACCCGACGGCGAAGTCCTCTTGCCCGGTGTACCGATGCAACAGCGCTTGGAACCCCGCCATCAGCGTCATGAACATCGTCGTTCCCGCTTCGCGGCTGAGCTCTTGCAGGGAGTTGCGCAGGTCGGCGTCCACATGCAGGTGATAGAGCGAGCCTTTGTAGCGGGGAATCAACGGGCGCGTGCGGTCAAACGGCAATTCCAGAGTCGGGACTTTGCCGGCGAGTTGTGTTTTCCAATAGTCGAGCTGTTGCGCGGCCACCTCCCCGCTGAACCACTCGTTCTGCCAAGCCGCAAAGTCGATATAATGCAGGCCGGGTTCCGGCAAGTTCGTCGCTTGCCCGGTCAGCGCTTCTTCGTAGAAGCGACCGATCTCAAAGAGCATGATCCCGGCCGACCAGCCGTCGATGACGATGTGGTGGATCATGAACAACAGCAGGTGTTCCTGCTCCGAGAGACGGTACAGAAAGAGCCGAATCAGCGGACCGTGCTCCAAATCGAGGGGGCGTTGGGCTTCCAAACGCATCAGACGGTTCGCCTCCTCCTCCCGCTCAGACAGCGGGAGGTGTTCGAGGCTCACCAACGGGATCTCAATCGTAAGTTCATCCAACACGCGCTGGAACAGTTCGTTTTCGCTGTTCTCCCGAAACACGGTGCGCAGCGCTTCATGGCGGTCGACGAATTTCTGGAAGCTGACCTCGAGGAGCTTCGGTTCGAGGGTCCCGGTCACCCGAATGAGGGAAGCGTTGTTATAGGAGGAATTGTCCGGCTCCATGCGCTGAAGCAACCACATCTGCTTTTGTGTAAACGAGACCGGGTATTCGGCTTGGTCCCTGGGGATCGCAGGGATTTGCAACGGGTTGGAAGCGGCGGACGATTTGTTTTTTTTGACGCGCGCTTGCAGGGCGGCCAGCTGTTCCGGGCTTAGGTGGGAGAGGCGGTCTTTCAAATTGCTCATGGTTTACTCCTCCTTCGAAGCTGCGATCTCTGCCAACAATGCATCCAATTCCTCGGACGAGAGTTCGCTGAGCTCAGCCACTAGATCTTCCTCGACGTCTGCGGTGGACAGCAACGCCCATTCGTCGACTTGCGGACGCAAGGAAGAGGCCAGTTCAGCCACGCTTACGCCGCGAATGAGTTCCACGATCGGCACGGAAGCCCCGATCGTTTTTTCCAGACGGCCTTTGAGTTCGATCGCCATCATCGAGTCAAGCCCGTACATTTGCAGAGAGCGCTCCGGGAGCAACTTGGCGCGCGGGATGCGCAAAACTTGCGAGACGACGTCGGAGAGTTGATCTTGGAGCACGTGTTGGCGCTCTTCGGTGTCCGTTTGGCGGTAGCGTTCACTGAAGTCGACCGGTTCGCTTTCCCCGTTTCCACCGTCCGATTCCGCATCGCCAAGCTGTGCCCGGATGTCCGCCAAAAGCGGCGGGAGCACGCCGGCCGGATAGTTGTGTTGGCAGAAGGTGTTCCAATCCATCGCTGCGACGGTGATCTGCGGAACGTTGTGGGCGATCAGATGGCCGAACGCTTCCAAGCCCTGGTCCGGCTGGATCGGGAAGAGACCTCGACGCTCGAAGAAGTCCAACAGGTCGAGATTGATCGCCAAGCCGACATCCGCCCAAGACCCCCAGTTGATGCTCTGGGCGGGCAGTCCCTGTCCGTGGCGGAAGCGGGCCAGCGCGTCGAGGAACTTGTTGCCGGCCGAGTAGTTCCCCTGTCCGGCCGAGACGAGTTGCGCAGCGGTCGACGAGAACAGGATGAAGTGATCGAGGTCGCGGTCGGCGAAGGCGCGGTGCAAATTCCAAGCGCCCCGCACTTTCGGTTTCATCACGTCATACAGGTCTTGCAGCGTCATCTTCGAGAGCAGTTGCGGGATCGCCGTGCCGGCAGTATGAAGGATGCCGCGAATTGCCGGTCTTCCCTCGCGGTCATACTCGTCGAGGAAGTGTTGCAAGCCGGCTTCGTCTGCGATGTCAAACCCTGTGATGTGGACGCTTGCCCCGAGCAACTCGAGGTCGCGCACTGCTTGGATGCGTTGACCCAAGCGGCTGTCTGCCGGGTGTTGACTCCAATCGCGGCGGGCCGGGAACGGCTCTCTCCCGACGAGGATCAAGTGGCGGGCTCCGTGTTCAATCAGCCAACGCGCAAACAGCAAGCCCAGTCCGCCGAAGCCCCCGGTGATCAGGTACGCGCCGTCCGAGCGGAACTTCGGCGGCAACGGAACGGTCATGTCCCGCTCCTGCAGACGGGGAAGCAGTCGTTGCCCTGCGCGGAAGGCGATCTGGTCTTCGCCGTCCGGCCGCAGAATTTCTTGAAGGAGTTGCGCTGCGTCGTGCGACGGCTCTTGGACAGGGTCGAGGTCGAGAAGCCCTCCCCAGAGTTCCGGATGTTCTTGGTGCCCGATGACGAGACCCAGGCCCCAAAGCGCGGATTGGCCGAGACCGTCCGCCGTCTCCGTTCCGTTGATCGGGTTCGCGCCGCGCGTGACAAACCAGATGCGCGGTTTCACAGAAGCGGCTTCGAGGGCTTGGACGAGCAACAGCGCGCTGCCGCATCCGGACTCTTGCATCGCATCGGCACCCGTTTGGTTTAAGCTCCAGAAATGCACGAGTCCGCGGGGAGCCCGGCCGTCCGCTGACAGGTCCTGCATCAGGCGGAGGTAGTCGCTTCCTTCGGCCGCTTGGATCGAATAGGAGTCTTGGCCGAGGCGTTGGAACTCTGTGCCCGCTTGCACCAGCACGGGTGTCCCGCCATGCGCGCGCAGTTGGCGGGCCGCCTGCTCCGCGACCTCTCCCTCGTCCGCAAACAACAGCCACACTCCTGTTGCGTCCATTTCTTCGGCACCCGCCGCCGAACGCTCGCGCTCGTGCGGCGTCCAGACCTGTTCCGCGAACGAAGGGATGCTGTGGCGAGCGTGCGCGGCGTCGTTTTGAAGAGACTGGGCGAGGATATCTGCGACTTCCAAGAGAACTTGGCCCGATTCATCGGTGACGGTGATCGAGCAACGCACCGTCGATTCCGTGTGCTCGTGCAGCTCTGCGAACGCCAGCATCTTCGCCTGCGGTTTCGACCAGATCGCCAAGCGTCCGAGTTCGACCGGCATGAAGAGCGCGGAACTCCCCGCGTCTCCGATCGGCAAAACGGCCGCCATCATCTGCAGGGAGATGTCCAACAGGGCCGGGTGGATGACGTACTCCCCGGCATCTGCCGCCAAAGATTCCGGCATCGCAATCTCCGCCATCGCTTTGCCGTGCCCTTGCCGGATCTGCTCCAAGCCTCGGAACAACACGCCATATTCCAAACCAAGGCCGGCAAAGTGTGCGTAGGCTTGCTCTGCGGAAATCGAACGCGTGCAGTCGGCCCGCCACGATTCGAGGTTGGTGCGGCGGACGGCCGGAGCCGGATGCGGCTTGACCGTCCCGAACGCATGGCGCGCCCAGATCGGGTCCGCTTCAAATCCCGCTGCGTACACTTCGAAACGCCCGTTGGCCGGATCGAGGTGCAACTGCAGACGGTTCCCCGTCTCTTCGTTGAGGAACAGAGCTTTTTCGAACGTGACCTGCGTCACTTCCAAGCCTGTGATCTGGTCTCCGTAGAACTTGCGGGCAGCGCCCATCCCCATCTCCAGATACGCCGCCCCGGGAAAGACAACGGCTCCGCGGATTCGATGGTCGCCGAGATACGGCAGACGCCAGAGATCGACGTTGCTCTCCCAGACGGGACGCGCCATCGGCACGCGCTGGTCGAGCAGCGGGTGAGCGTCCGGGTCGCCCACCCGATAGCGGCGGGATTCCGGCGACTCGTGCCAGTACACGTCTCGCTGCCACGGATACACGGGCAAGCGGACGAACGAACCGGTTCCGTTGACGCTCTCCCAATTCGGCTCCAGACCCAGCGTGTACAGGGCTCCCAGCGAGCGCAACAATTGCGGGCGTTCCGGTTCCGCGCGTCGAATCGACGGCAAGACCTCGGCGGTGCGCCCCTTGAGCGTCAAGCACTCGCGCACAGAAGCCGCCAAGACGGGATGCGGTCCGATTTCCAGGAACACGTTGTACCCGTCGTCGATCATGTTCAGCAACGCGTTGGAGAATTGCACGGTATCACGCAAGTTGCGCCACCAGTACTCCACTCCGTGTTCGTGAACGTCCGTGCGGGTTCCCAAGACGGTCGAGTAATAGGGCAAACGGGTCGGGTTGATTTTCATCCCTTCCAGATGACCGAGGAACTCCTCGCGAATCGGGTTCATGAAATGACTGTGGAACGCCATTCCCACTTTCAAAAAACGAACAAACACGTCCGTTTCCTGCAACGGAGCCAGCACGCGCTCCAGCGTTTCCGTATCGCCGGCGAGCGTGACACCGCTGGGCGAGTTGATCGCGCCCACGCAAATTCGATCTTCCAAACCGGCCATGTGTTCGCGGATCGACGCTTCCGGCATCCCGACAGCGACCATCGTGCCCTGACCGGTCATGCTTTGTTGCAGGCGGCTGCGGTGGTACACCACGCGAACCGCTTCTTCGATGCTCATGATCCCGGCCGCATACGAAGCCGATGCTTCGCCGGCGCTGTGTCCGATCACGCCGTCCGGCTCAATGCCTTTGGAGCGCCACAAGTTCGTCAACCCGATCTGCAAAAACAAATTGGCCGGCTGCGAGATCTGGGTTTCCACCATGCGGGACTCAGCTTCGTCCTTGAACATCTCTTCCAGCAAAGACCAGCCGGAAACCGCTTGGAACGCGCGGTCGCACCGGTCCAGCGCGTCGCGGAAGACAGGCTCCTCTGCATAGAGTTGTCGGCCCATCCCCCACCACTGCGGGCCCATCCCCGTGTAGACGAACGCGACACGAGGCTTGTCCGGCAGCACCGCCGTGGTGCCGACCACAGCCCGGTCGTGCGCTTCGCCGGAGATCACGGCTTCGAGCGCTTCGAGCAGCTCGCTTTGTTCGGATGCCACGAGCGCCATGCGTTGTCCGTGATGCCCGCGACGTTGCGCTGTGCTGAACGCGAGGTCGGCAAGCGACACGCCTTCCAGTTCTCCTGCTTCTGCAAGCGCACGGTGGTAGGACGCGGCGACTTCAACCAGCGCGTCGGGCGTGCGAGCGGAGAGCGGGATCAGAAAATCGTGAGCCGCACGCGACGGTTGCGTTTTGTCCACAGTCGGTGCTTCCCGCAAGACGACGTGCGCGTTCGTGCCGCCAAATCCAAACGAGTTGATGCCCGCATAGCGCGGCTGTGAAGTGGACGGCCACGGGACGTTCGAGTTCGGGACGCGCAGTTGCAGACTGTCGAAGTCGATAGCCGGATTGACGTTCAACAGGTGCAGATGCGGCGGAATCTGTTCGTTTTTCAAGCACAGCGCGGCTTTGATCAGCCCGGCCACACCCGCCGCCCCTTCGGTATGACCGAGGTTGGTTTTGACGGAGCCCACCCAGCAGAATTCATCAGCGGGTCGGTTTTCCGACAGCACGGTCCCCAACGCCGTCGCTTCAATCGGGTCGCCTACCGCCGTGCCGGTGCCGTGCGCTTCCATGTATTGCAGTTGGTTACCCCCGATGCCCGCCCGTTGCAGAGCTTCACGGACCAAGTTTTCTTGCGAAGAGCCGCTGGGAACCGTCAGGCCGACGCTGCGGCCGTCTTGGTTGCACGCCGACCCGGCGATGACCGCATAGATCGGATCGCCGTCCGCCAACGCATCTTCCAGTCGCTTCAGCGCGACCATGCCCGCCCCTTCGGCGCGCACGTACCCGTTGGCGCGCGAATCGAACGCTTTGGAGCGGCCGTCGGGAGAGAGGAATCCCCCTTTGGACAGCGAGTTGCTCAATTCCGGCTTCAGCATCACGTTGACGCCGCCTGCCAACGCCAAGTTGGACTCGCCCGTGATCAAGCTCTGGCAAGCCAGATGGACCGCCACCAGCGATGACGAGCACGCGGTGTCCAACGTCATCGACGGACCTTGGAAATCAAACACGTACGAAATGCGGTTGGAGTGCAACGTCATCAAAAGTCCGGAGGTCGTATGGAGTTCGAGGTGATTGGCGTTTTTTTCGGAAACTTGCAGCCATTGATAATCGTTCGTGAAGCAGCCGACAAAAACGCCGGTCTTGGACCCTGCGAGCGTTTCCGGACGCAGCCCCGCATCTTCCAACGCTTCCCAGGTGACTTCCAGCATCAAGCGCTGTTGCGGGTCCATCGTGTTGGCTTCCCGCGGCGACACGCCGAAAAACTCCGCATCGAACTGGTCGATTTTGTCCAAAAAACCGCCCCAGCGCGAATGCGTCGCGCCCGGCTTTTCCCGATTGGGATGGTAGAAACGCTTGACGTCCCAGCGATCGCTCGGAACTTCGGTCACCGCGTCAACTCCTTCAACCAACAAGTTCCAAAAACTTTCCGGACTGTCCACGCCGCCCGGAAAGCGGCATCCGATCCCCACGATGGCGATCGGTTCATATCCTTGTTTCAAACGCTCCGTCATTCCCATTTCCTCCTTCATTCACAATCCCGTTCTTATATGGAAGCCGCTTCCTGCCCAACCGCCTCCGCCTGCATGTTCCGCTTTCGCTCCGGCAAGCGTTTGATCGTGACGAGAAACAGCGCCGCGCAACTCACGCCGATCAACACGGTGACAACACCGATCGTCCACGAAGGCACATACGCGCCGATGGTGATCGAACCGGCTCCGATCATTTGCGAGGTGACTCCGATCAGACCGGTGAGCGCCATGTACGTGCCGCGATTGGCCGCCGGGATCATTTCGGCGAGGTACGATTGGCGGATCGAGGTGTGCAACAGCTCCCCGCCGGTCGCAACCAGCATGCAGATCACCAGCAACCAAGGGTTGTTCGTCACCGCGAGAATCGCAAAGCCGGCCAAGGTCAGCAAGATCCCTGTCATCAAAACGCCCAAGTCGCGAAACCGGCTGAACACGCGCACCGCCACCACCGACAGCAACACGACGAGCAACGCGTTTTCCGTCCGCAACACCCCGAACATGCCGACGCCGTCCACGTGCCAATTCAGATTCATCCAAGCAAACGGCGTCCAGTGAGAGAACTCGTTGGACAGTCGAATGCCCGAGTAGTTGAAGAAGATGTTCTCCATCGAGATCAACAGCGCACATGCCAAGATGTAGATCATAAACGTGCTGTCGCGAAACACCTTGCCGTATCCGCTGCCGCTCTTTGGGGCGGATGTCTGCTGCCCTCCTTGGGAGGGCGCCGGATGGTGCGTTTCTTGGATGACAAACAACAGCAACATCAGAGAACCAAACGAGACGAGAGCGGCTGCCGACATCAATTCAAACAGATAGTCCCGGAAGAAAAACGCCCCCACCATGCCGCCGACCAACAACGATGTGTTGAGCGCCCAATAGTCAAAGCTGTAGACGAACTTTCGGTTCTCCGGCGTGGTGCAATCCACGATCATCGCTTGCATCGCCGGGAACGCCAACCCGCCAAACCCGTTCAACGCCAGCATCGAAACCAACGTCACGACCGGCGAGTCAAACCAAGGCGAGTTCGCAAACGCCATCGTCGCAAGCGACAGCACCCGACCGGTCTCCGCCCACCGGAGCATGCGCCGCCTGCCGTACCGATCGGTGAGGGTTCCGCCGTACAGGCCGGAACCAAGACCAATCAGAATGTAGAGAATCATCAAATAGCCGGTGATCGCAGCCCCCAGTTTTTCCGCGAAGTAGATCGCCATGAACGGATAAATCATGTTCCCGACCAAATTGACGAGAAACGCTTCCACCAACCGAACGCGGATGTTGATGTGCAACTCACGATATTTCATGTGTAAGCCACCCTCTTCTACTAGGCTTTTTCCTGGAGGTATCGGGATCTCGCTTGCCGGTCGGCTTCTCTCATCCGCTCGACCAACACGCTTAGGTATTGCACATCCAACATGGAGTTGTGGTCACCCAAAACGGGATACACATAGACCGAACCGTCGGTGCGGGGTGCCCAGTCCTCAGGCTCCACCAAGGGGTGAGCATGGGCGGTCATTTCCGAAACTCGGAACAGATGAAGATCGGTGCGCACAGGCCCTTCATAACGATAGAATCTCGAAGCGGTGCCGTGTGCGGCCATGATCTGCACTTGGGCACGGATGCTCTCTTTGGAAGCGCCCGCCGGGAAACGCCCCGCGAGCACCATTTGCTCTGTCACGTAGTCAAACGCTTGCTCCTCGTCCCGCTCGTCGAGCACCGATGTATCGAGTCCCAAGTCGACCAACGTAAACCGCAAAACATCCATCTCGGTCCACGCCCGTCGCTCCCGCAGATCGCCCGGCTGGTCCATCGGAATTGCATCGAAGAGGCCCAAGATTTCGATCCGTTGGCCTTGCTGTTCCAAACAGCGCGCCATTTCAAACGCCACTGTCCCGCCAAAAGACCACCCGTAAATCCGATACGGCCCCTCCGGTTGGAGGCGGCGGATTTCTTCGACGTACCGCTTGGCAATCTCCGTCATCGAATCGTACGGCGCGACGCCCGACTCGTACCCGAACCCCTGCAAGCCGTACACCGTCTCTTCCGGCCCTAACGCTTTGGCTAGCGGGAAGAAACTGCTGATGCCGCCGCCTTGACCGTGAACGAAGAACAGAGGAGGACGCGTGCCTGTTCCTTGCTGGATCAAAAGAGCCCCGTCTCGCAACAACTCTTGCGGGCGCGAAGTGTTCGCTTGCAGGGTCTCTTCCACCCATTCGGCGAGTTTGGCGACCGTGGGACGCTGATAAACGCCCGCGACAGAGAACTTGACTTGGAACACCTGCTGCATCGCACCCAACACGCCGAGAACCCGCATCGAGTTGCCCCCGAGTTCAAAGAAGTCGTGATGAACGCCGACCGGCTCCACCCGCAGTACGTTTTCGAAGATCCGCACCAACTCCCGTTCGGCGGCGCTGCGCGGTGCCGCGTACTGCTGAGCCGAGACGGAATGGTTCTCCAACGGGATGGCGAGCAACGCTTTGCGGTCCAGCTTTTGGATGGCATTGAGCGGCAATTCGGGCAAGAGCACGAAGTACGAAGGCACCATGTATTCCGGCAATTTGCTGGAGAGCCAGTCCCGCAACGGTTGTGTTTCTTGCGGTCGGTCAGGTTCAAGCACCACGTACGCCGCCAGCGATTCGAAGCCGTCTTCTTTCCGAACCAAGACAGAAACCTGTTGCACATCCGGATGATTCAATAGGGCGGATTCAATCTCACCGAGTTCGATGCGGAACCCGCGCAATTTGACTTGGTTGTCCGCCCGCGTGACGTATTCGATCGTTCCGTCGGGATGACGGCGAACCAAATCGCCCGTTTGATACATCCGGGCACCCGGCTTGGAAGCAAACGGGTCCTGTACAAACCGTTGTGCGGTCAGCTCTTCCAAGTTGTTGTACCCGCGCCCCACGATGTCACCGCCGATGAACAGTTCCCCCACCAGACCGAACGGCGCGGGTTCACGATTCTCATCCAAGATGTAGATTTTCGCGTTGGAGATCGGGTCGCCGATCGGCACATAGCGACGCGTGTCTCCTCGTTGGCAGAGCCATGCGGTCGCGTGCACCGATGCCTCTGTCGGGCCGTACAAGTTGTGCAGTTCTGCCGTGGCAAACGTTTGGTAAAAGCGCTCCTGCACTTGTGCCGTAAGGTTTTCCCCAATGGTGACGACCGTTTTCAAACTGTCACACAACTTGAAATCTTCCTGTTCGAGCTGAATTTGCAAGGCGGATGGAACGAAGCAGATCCAGGTGATTTGTTGTTCTTGAACCACCTGCGTCAGATACTCCGGATCTCGATGTCCGTCATGGCGCGCCACGACCAACGCCGCCCCTCGCAGTAACGGCAAGAACAACTCCCAAGTCGACACATCAAACGTATGGTGGGTCTTGAACAACACGCGGTCTTGGTCGGTTAACGGAAACGCTTCATAAAGCCATTGCAACATGGTGCAAAACGCGAAGTGCTCGTTCATGACCCCTTTGGGAACGCCGGTGGAACCGGACGTATGGAACATGTAGACGAGATGATTCGGCTCCACCACACGCTCCGGACGCGAGGAGGGCATCTCCATCCAGCGGTGTTGCGCACTGTCCAGCACCACCAACCCGACATTCGATTCGGCAAACACCCCTTGCAATCGTTCCGTCGTCACGACGAGCGCAAGACTCGCTCCCTCCAACACGCTGTAGAGGCGCTCGGACGGGTGGTTGATATCCAGCGGCACATAGACACCGCCCGCTTTGAGGATCGCGTGAACCGTGATGACCATCTCCACCGAGCGTTCCAGATACATCCCTACGCGAACTTCCGGGCCCGCTCCTTGAGCACGCAAGTAATGGGCCAACGAGTTCACGCGCGCATCAAATTCACGATAGGTCAGCGTTTCATGTTCGCCGATCAACGCAATGGCATCCGGCGTCCGGTCCACCTGCTCTTCCACCAACTCATAGGCGACGAGTTCCTTGCGCAGCTCAACATCGGTCTTGTTGAACTCGTGGATCATGTGCCGCTTCTCTGCTTCTCTCAGCAGAGACAACTTGTCCACCGCTGCATCCGGCTGATCCGCGATCTGTTCCAAGAGGTTCACCAGATGCTGCAGCCAGCGCTCGATGGTTGTTTTTTCGAAGAGGTCGGTTCGATAGGTCAGCCTGCATTCCAACGTGTCGGGCAGCTCCACAAATTCGACTTGCAAGTCTTGTTTGACCGCCGTAACTTCCAAGTCGACCGGACGCATCCGCAAACCGGCGGTCGTTTCTTGAAAACGCTCTTCTCCCGCGCGGAACACTTGGAAGAGCACGGAGAAGATCGGGGTGCGGCTCATATCGCGTACGGGATTGATCAATTCGACCATCTGGTCAAACGGGTATTCATGATGCTCATACGCTTGAAGCGCCGACGCTTTGACGATCTCCAGCAGTTCGAAGAAAGAATGCCCCTGTGCCAGGCGAATTCGAAGCGGCAGCGTGTTCGCAAACAACCCGATCAGCCCTTCGACTTCAAGCAGATTCCGCCCCGCCTCCGGCGTGCCGATCACCAGATCGCGTTGACCGCTCAACCGGGAGAGCAGCAGGCTGACACCCGCCAGCAACACCATAAACAGCGTTGCATCGCCTTGCGTCGTCAACGCCTGCAACTTTGAAGTCAAGCGGGTGTCGAGAGTGATTCGCACTTGATCACCGGCAGCCGTCATCACGGACGGACGCACATGGTCGGTCGGCAAATCGAGCTCCGGCAAATCGGTGCCGAGCGTCTCCAGCCAATACTGCTCCGCTTGAAGCAACGTTCCATCGTGGAGGCGTTGGTTTTGCCACGAAGCGTAGTCGGTGTATTGCAGCGGCAACGGCGGCAACGCGGCCGGTTCCCCTGCGCACGCGGCGGCGTACAGCGCTTGGAGTTCACGGGTAAGCACGCCAAACGACCAGAAATCGATCATGATATGGTGCAACACAAACAGCATACGATGGCGCGACGGTCCCAATCGGAACACCATCAAGCGCACCAACGGCCCCGCTGTCAAATCGAACGGCTTTTGAGATTCCTCGTGGAAGTGCTTCCAGACGATCGCTTCCTGCTCGTCCTCGCTCGACCCGGAGAGGTCCACCAGCGGACACTCAAGAGGAGCCGGCGGGTGCACACGCTGGAAGAACGCTTCGCCCTCCATTTCATAGGTGGCGCGCAGCACGTCATGCCGAGCGATCACCTGCTCAAACGCCCGAACCAATGCCGCGTGGTTCAACTCCCCTTCCAACTCCAGCAGCGAAGGCATGTTGTACGTGATGTCCTCCGGGTTCAGACTCTGCAGGAAAAAGAGCCTCTGCTGCGCGTGCGACATCGGGTATCTCTCTGCAGCCGGCAGCTTCGGAATCGTCATAGACTCCGCTTCCTGCACCGCCGCGTCGCCGACCAACAGGGCGAGCTCTCGCACCGTCGGGGATTCAAACAGTTGATGCAACGGCAGATCGACCCCCAACCGCTTCTTGATACGGGCTCGAACTTGGATCGTCTTGAGCGAATGCCCGCCCAGTTCGAAGAAATTCTGGTCGATCCCCAGTTCCGGCACTTGCAACACGTCTTGCCAGATCTGCACCAACGCCGTTTCAACCGGGGAACGCGGGGCGACGATCTCCTGCGCCCCCGTAAGCCCGTTTGGTTCGGGCAACGCTTTGCGGTCGATCTTCCCGTTTTGGTTGAGCGGCATTTTTTCCAGCAAGAGGACAGCTTCCGGGATCATATACTCCGGCACCCACTGCCGCAAATGATCGCGCAAGACCGACGCTTCGGTCGGTTGCGAGGTGACGACGTACGCCAACAGCCGGTTTTGCCCGGACTCGTCCTTGCGCACGATCGCGACGCATTGGTCCACCTGCTCGTGTTTGCGCAGAGCCGCCTCGATCTCGCCCAGCTCGATCCGGTGCCCGCGCACTTTGACTTGGAAATCGACCCGGCTGACATACATGAGTTTGCCGTCCGGCAGGAAGTACCCCAAGTCGCCCGTCCGGTACAGCCGCGGCCCGCGTCCGTCGTCAAACGGATTGCGGAGAAACGCTTTGGCGGTGCGTTCCGGGTCGTGCAAGTACCCGCGCCCGACGCCGATGCCGGTGACGCAGATCTCGCCGAGGCATCCGACGGGAACTTGGCGCAAGAACCGGTCGAGCACATACACGCTGTGATGGGGGATGACCGTGCCAAGCGACACGTAGGGACGATCTTCCGACACAAGTTCGCGGATGACTTCATGCGTAAAGTCATCGGACGTCTCCGAAGCGCCGTACGCGTTGATCAAGCAGACGTTGGGAAACTTGCGCCGCCAACGATTGGACAACTCGGCGGGCAACCCTTCTCCCGTCGCGATCAAGTGCCGCAACAGAGAGAGCGGAACCCCGTCCGTCTCTTCGGCGCTTCGCCACATCATCTCCATCATCGCGGGCACCAGTTCCAACTCGGTCACTCCGTCTCTCTGCACCGCCGGCAGAAGAGCATCCGGGTCTGTCGAGACGGAGTTCGGATAGATGACCGTCACGCCGCCGACCATCAACGGCGCGAGGAATTGCCAGACCGAGATGTCAAAGCAATGCGATGCGGTCTGCGCCACCACGCCCGTCTCGTCGAGACCGACCAAGTTGATTTTGGCGTACAGGTGGTTGAGCATCCCGATGTGCTCCACCATCGCTCCTTTGGGCAGTCCGGTCGATCCCGAGGTGTAAAACACGTTGGCGAGGTCAGCCGGCTCGTTTTGGAACGTCGGGTTCTCTGCGGATTCTCCAGATCGCGCCTCCACATCGCTCAAGTTGACGACCTCGGTGTCCAAGCCCTCCGCCAATTGCGCCGCCTCGCCCACGAACGGCGTCTGGGTCAGCACGACTTTCGCACGGCTGTTTTCCACCACCGTGCGGTTTCGCGCCACCGGATTGGCGGTGTCAAGCGGTACGTACGCACCGCCCGCCTTCAACACCCCGAGAATCCCGATCAGCATGGAGATGTCGCGCTCGGCAAACAGAGCCGCCACATCATCGCGGCCAAACCCCGAGCGGCGCAACCGCCACGCCAAGCGATTGGCTTCGGCGTTCAATTGTGCGTACGTCAGCGCTTGGTCTTGGCAACGAACCGCCACTCTGTCCGGCGTGCGCAGCACCTGACTCTCGATCACCTGATGAGCCAACAAACTCAAATCAGGGTCCGGCTGAGCGGAGACGTTGAAGCCCGCCAATTGCGCCCGCTCTTGCTCCGACACCAACGTCAAATCGCCAAGCTTCGCAGACATGTCCGCCGCCGCCAAACTTTGCAACAGCGTGCGCCATTGACTTTGCAAGCGCAGAATCGTCTGCAAAGACAGCGTGTTTCGGGCGTACGACCACACAACCTTCCACTGTTCGCCCGCCTGCACCCCGACTTGCAGAGGAGGTTCCGGTACAGTCGACTGCGCAAAGCTCTCGCTCCAGGAAAACCCTTGCCGCGTCCGCTCTTCCAAATCAGCAAACGACAGCGCGGTGTCATACAGCATCACGCCTTCCGCCACCGCAGCGTCGGCTCGCACTTCCGCTTCCGGTAAAAAAGCGGACGCTTCCACCCGGCGCAGTTTCTCGTCCACCGTCTGGAGGAATTCCTGCACCGACTGTTCCCCTGCTGTCCCGACACCGAGCGGCAACCGATTGGAATACGGCCCAAGCCCGCGTCCCGACGCTTCCAGTTCCGGCACGCGACCGGAAGCCCGCAAGCCGAAAGTCACGCGCTCTTCTCCGGAGTACAACGCGACCAACAGCGACCAAGCCGCGGCGGCCAACGCCTTCTCCGACACCTGCGCGTTCTGCGCGGCTTTGCGCAGAGCGGCACTCAACTCCATATCCAATTCCTGATCGGCTTGCACGAAAGGCCCGGCATCCACGCTTTGCCGCAAGGTGGAGAGCGCCATCGACGGCATCAACTCCCCGGCTTGGGCCCGCCAAAATTCCTTGGCGGGCATCCAATCTTGACGGGTCAACCATTTGACATAGTCCGAATAGCGCGGACGGCTCTGAGCAGGGGTCCGTGCGTTCGTTCGCAGCAGCGACTCATATTGCGCCATCCACTCCCCAACCAGCAGCGCCTTGCTTTCCGGATCGAGAATCAACGCATGATGCGTGACCAGCAACGTGGCGCGCGTGTCCGAATGGAGGAGCAACGCCGCTCGCAGCAGCGGTCCGGTCCCGATATCCAGCGGTTCGAGGTGCGAAGCCGCGACTTCCTCTGTGGAACTGGCCCCGTCAAATACCTGCAACTCGACGGGGCGTTGCTTGAGGCACGCCTGCACGACGCGGTTTTTGAGCGGTCGAAAAACGGAGCGAAGTTCCGGATAGGACGAGATGACCGCGTTCAACGCTTCCTCCATCACAGCGGGGTCAATCGTCCCTTCCAACTCATAAGCGTTGAGATGAAGAGGCAAGCGGGCAAGGTCTTGGGTGTCTGAGCCGGAAAGCAGGCTTTCTTGCAAGCGGGAGAGTTCAATCACTTCCAACATGTTTTCTTTCGATAGATAATTCACGCGCCGTCACATCCTTTTTTAACCGAATAGCTCGTCCGCCACATCTTCCGCCGAGGCGGAGACCAGTTCTTGCAGACGTGCCGTCGCATCCTCTGTCATGCGGCCGAGCAAATCGAGATACTGTTGCGCCATGCCCTGGATCGTCGTCGCATCGAAGAGGTCCGTCGCGTATTCAAACAACAGCTGAATTCCGCTCTCCAGATGATGCACGAGCACTTCCAAATCGAATTTCGCCGTAAAGCGACCGACCGTTTCCGTCTGCAACCCAACGCCCGGCAGTTCAAAGGAAGTCGAGCCGACGTTTTGGTAGTTGAACATGACTTGGAACAGCGGGGAGCGCCCTTGGATGCGTTCCGGCTGCAACTCCGCCACGAGATGCTCAAACGGCACATGGGGGTTCGCAAAAGCTTCCAGCGAAGTCAGGCGCACACGATGCAACCAATCCGCCACGCTCGGGTTGCCCGATACGTTCGTTCGCAACACCAGCGTGTTGATGAAAGCGCCGATCAGCCCTTCCGTCTCCTCGTGGTCGCGTCCGGCGACCGGCACGCCGATCAACAGGTCTTCCTGTCGGGATCGGGCATACAACAAAGCTTGGAACGCGCTGAGCATCACCATCTGCACCGTGACCGACTGCTCGCCGGCAAATTTCGTCACCCGCTCCAGCAACTCGTGGGGAATCGTGATGCGATGTACCGCCCCACGGTAGCTCGGTGTCACCGGATGCGGCCGATCGGGCGACAGGTCCAAAACGGGAAGGGTTCCGCCAAGTTGGCGTTTCCAATAGGCAAGTTGGTTCGCATACGCGTCGCTTTGCAAAAAGCGCTGCTGCCACACCGCGAAATCGGCATACTGGATCGGAAGCTCCGGCAATTCGACCGATTGACCGGTTGCATGAGCGGTGTACAGCGCCATCAACTCGCGTGTGAACACGCCGGCCGACCAACCGTCGGAGATGATGTGATGCATCGTCACGAGGAGGACAAACTCCCTCGTCTCCAGTTGGAACAAGTGCAGGCGGTACAGGGGCCCTGTGAACAAATCGAAGGGGCGCGCGCTTTCGGCAAGCAATTTAGATTCCAACTCCGCCTCGCGCAACTCGTCGGAAATCTCCCGCAGATCGGTCAACGGCAGGTGCACGTCACCCGGCGGCAAGAACGCGATCACCGCTTGCCCGTCTTCCGCTTCATCGGAGCGGAAGATCGTGCGCAAAGATTCTTGCCGGCGGACGATCTCATGCAACGACGCTTGCAGGTGCTCCACGTTCAACTCGCCCTTAAACCGCACAGCAAACGGAATGTTGTACAAGGAGCTGTCGGTGTTGAGTTGCGCAAAGAACCAGTATTGTTTTTGCAGCTCGGAGAGCGGCAGATCTTCTGTGCGAGAAACCGGGCGAAGCGGTTCGATCTGCGTGTGTTGGCGGCTGGAAACCGCGCTGTCGACGTGGACGGCGAGCTGTTCGACGGTCGGGCCTTCAAACAACAGCCGCAACGGCAAGTCGATACCCCAATGACGACGCACGCGGGACATCACTTGAATGAACAGCAGCGAATGGCCTCCCAGAGCGAAGAAGTTCTGGTTGACGCCGACACGCTCCACGCCCAGCACGTCCGACCAAATGTTGCTGAGCACGGCTTCTGTTGCCGTGCGAGCCGGCAACGAGCTCTCGTCGCCCTCCATGTGAACCTCCGGCTTCGGCAATGCCCGGCGATCCACTTTGCCGTTGGCGGTGAGCGGCAAGCGCTCTAAGGAGAGGAACCAGTTGGGCACCATCGCCGGCGGAAGTTGTTGCTCCAGATACCCTCGCAACGCCTCCATCCCGCAAGCAGGATCGGCCAGAACGACGTAAGCTGCCAACTGCGTCCGTTCCTGAGCGTCCTTGACATCGAGCACTGCGCAGGAAGCCACCGCGGGGTGACGCATCAAGACGGCCGACACTTCGCCCAATTGCACGCGGACGCCGCGCACTTTCACCTGATCGTCGAGGCGGCCCAATACTTCCAACGAGCCGTCTGTACGATACCGTCCGCGGTCTCCCGTGTAATACACGAGATCGGTTTCGTCGTTCGTGAACGGGTTGGCCCGGAACCGCAACGCTTGCTCGTCCGGTGCGTTTACGTACCCTCGCGATGCAAACGGCGTGCGCAAGACGATCTCGCCGACTTCTCCGACGCCCGCCAGTTGACCGCTTGGCGTGAGGACCCAGACTTGCGTGTCCGGTTGCGGCCAGCCCGCCGGCTGCATTCCCGCCACGACTTGCCCCCGGCGCACGCGGTACGACGTTTTGATCATCGTCGTCTCCGTCGGCCCATAGAAATTGACGAGGTCGCCGCTTGAGAACCGCTCTTGCCAACGCGCCGCAAATCCGTCCGTCAAGGGCTCACCGGAGAGGAAGACATAGCGCAGGTGCGGGAGCGCGACGTTTGCGGGCGCATCGTTGAGCCACATCTGCGCCAGCGACGGAACCGAGTGCATCAACGTGATGCCTTCCCGCTCCAACCAAGGAAGCACGACGTCGGCGCTCATGTCCTCCGGGACGTCGGGCAGATGCAGAGAAGCGCCTGCCGTCAGCGGAAGCAAGAGGTCGCGCAAGATCGCATCGAAGGAGAGGTGAATCAGTTGCGCCACCCGGTCGTCCGCACTCACTTGGAATTCTTCGCGCTGCCACGCGAGGAAGTGGTTCAGCCCTTTGTGCGTGCCGAGCACCCCCTTGGGGACGTTGGTCGTGCCGGACGTGAAGAACAAGTACGCCGGATCATCCGGAAGCGGATCGTACCCTTGCGCGGCAGACGTTCCGGGCGAAGCGGCCGGGAGCTTGGAAAGTCCGGTCGCAACATCCACGTGCACCCACGGGAGATCGCGAAGCATGCGGCTGACCGATTTGGAGGCCGATTCATTGGCCCACGCGAGGACGAAACGCACACCCGCCTGCTCCAGCATCGTGCATTGTCGAACTTCCGGAAGCGACAGGTCCACCGGCAACAACACTCCGCCGCTCTGCAAGACCGCCAACGCGCTGACGACGAAGCCGACGCTGCGGTGCGTCAACACGGCGGTCACATCTCCCGGCTTCAAGCCTTCTTGACGCAGGCGTTGAGACAATGCCTCCACCCGTTCGAGCAATTCTCGGTAGGAAAGCGTCACGTCACCCTGAACGACCGCCGGGCGGTTCGGCTCTGCAAGCGCCTGCTTGCGGAACGTTTGCAACACCGACTCATAGGAAGGCTCGGTCATGGCTTGGCGCACGGACGGCCATTGCTCGCGTACAGACTCGGTCACGAGCGTGTACTCGTGAATGGAACGATCCGTCTGCTCCAGCACCTGCACGAGGAGCGATTGCAACTGCTCCAACATCATCTGGCCGCGCTCCGCTGTGAACAGCTCTTCCCGATAGACCAACTCCAGATGCAGCACACCCTCAACGTCCTGCACGAACAACGTCATCAGATACTTGGAAATCAACAACTGCTCGTAGGTGGACGTCACCTCAAGATCGCCGATCTGCAAGCCCGTCTCCGGCGTATCCAAATAGTTGATCATCACATCAAAAAACGGATTGCGCACGAGGCTGCGTTCCGGCTGCAGCTCTTCCACCACTTTTTCATAGGGGATGGAGCTGTGCTCATAGCCTTGCAGCGTCACGTCACGCACGCGACGGAGCAGTTCGCGGAAGGTAGGATTGCCTGTCAAATCCCCGCGCAGCGCGATCGTGTTCAGCAAGAAGCCGATCATCCCTTCCAATTCCACGCGGTCGCGGTTGGCCATCGGAGTCCCCACGACGATGTCCTCCTGTCCGGACAGACGGGACAACAGCAGGAGGTAGACGCTGAGGAACACCATAAACGGAGTCACGCGTTCTTCCCGGCACAGCTCCCGAAGCGTCGGGGACACGTCCACCGGCAACGGGATGCGTTGCATGCGGCCGGCTTTGGAACTCTGCGGCGTCAAGGGTGCGTCCATCGGCAATTCCAAGAGCGGCAGGGTTCCGCCCAATTGAGTGCGCCAATAGTCGAGGTCGCGCTCGATCTTGGGCTGGTGGATGCGAGCGCGCTCGCGCAGAACGTAATCGCCGAATTGCACGGTCAGCGCGGGCAGTTCGCCGCCTCCGTACAGCGTGAACAATTCCTCCTTGAACACATCCAGAGAACGAGCGTCAAACAAGATGTGGCTGACGTTCAGCATCAGTTCATGATGCGTCTCGCTGTAGCGGAACAGCCACCCGCGGCAGTTCGGACCTTGCGACAGGTCGAACCCGTTTTGGGAATCCCATGTGCGGATTTCTTCGTAACGCTTGCGTTGCTGCTCTTCCGGCAAGCCGCTTACATCGACGAGCGGAAGTTCCCAGCGGTTCGACTCTGTGAGGCGTTGATAGGGAACTCCGTCGAGTTCCACGATGACGGTGCGCAGCGATTCATGCCGTTTGATCAACTCGTCCAAACTGCGGCGCAACGCCCCCACATCGAGCGGCCCGTGCAGGTGGAAGCCAAACGGAACGTTCAGATGCGTCGTGCCCGGTTGCAAGCGGTCCACAAACCACATCGCTTCCTGCGGATAGGTCAGCGGCAAAAGCTCGGGACGTTCGACCCGCTCCCAGCTTTCCTCTTGTGCGCTTCCTTGCGACGAGTCTTCCAACAGCTCGGCCAGCTCCGCGACCGTCGGGCGGTCGTACAGTTGGGCAACCGACAGCTCGCACCCGAATTTCTCGCGGATGCGCGCCACCACGCGATTGGCAAACAGCGAATGCCCGCCCAGATAGAAAAAGTGATCGGTGACGCCGATCGCCGGCACTTGCAGCACGTCTTCCCAAATTTGCACCACCGCTTGCTCAAGCGGTGTGCGGGGCTTGACGTGCTCCTCGCGGGCGTTGTCGGAGAAGGAAACTTGCGGCAACGCTTTGCGGTCGATCTTGCCGTTCGGCGAGAGCGGCATCTCCTCCAGCACGACGAACACGTTGGGCACCATATAGTCCGGCAGTTTCGATTTCACAAATTGGCGCAGGACCCCTTGGTCCGCATCGCCGTTCTCTTGCGCGGTCAGGAAGGCGGCCAAAAATTTCCCGCCTTGCACGTCCTGTTGCGCCATGACCACCACTTCGCGCACAGCGGGGTGCGTCTGCAACACCGACTCAATCTCGCCAAGCTCAATGCGCAACCCGCGAATCTTGACTTGGTGGTCGATACGCCCGATGTAGTCGATGGTGCCGTCCGGCAAGTGGCGGGCTAAATCCCCGGTCCCGTACATCCGCGCTTCCGGGTCGCCGTGGTAGGGATCGAGCACGAATTTCTCCTCGTTGAGTTCCGGTCGGTTCAAATAC
Organism: Tumebacillus flagellatus; assembly: GCF_000714935.1. Lineage (GTDB taxonomy): Bacteria > Bacillota > Bacilli > Tumebacillales > Tumebacillaceae > Tumebacillus > Tumebacillus flagellatus. Next base: position 135,945 of record NZ_JMIR01000007.1, on the reverse strand, counting down.
CCGCGGGCGACCGCGGTGCCGCCGATGAACAGTTCCCCCGCCGCGCCGCGCGGAACCGGCTGTTTGCGCTCATCGAGCAAATAGATCATCGTGTTGGCGATCGGGTACCCGATGGGAACCACGCGCTTGGGGGAGTTTTTCACGCACTTCCAATGCGCGACGATGACAGACGCTTCGGTCGGCCCGTAGAGGTTATGCAACTCTGCGTCCAACTTGGAGAAAAACCGCTCTTGCAATTCAAACGGCAGCGCCTCGCCCGCACACAGCGCCCGCTTGATCGTCGTGCACGCTTCGACACCCGCCTCTTCCAAAAACAACTGCATCATGGAGGGAGCGAACACGATCGTGGTAATGCCCTGCTCTTGGCACAACTCCACGAGATAGGCGCTGTCTTTGTGCCCTTCCGGTTTGGCGATCACCAAGCAAGCGCCGTTGACCAGCGGCCAAAACAGCTCCCAAGCGGAGACGTCGAAACTGTACGGCGTCTTCAAGATGTGGCGGTCTTGCGGGGTGAGTCCGAAGATGTCCTGCATCCAACGCAACAGGTTGCAGATGCCTTTGTGAGTGCTCATGACCCCTTTGGGCTTGCCGGTCGAACCGGACGTGTACAGAATGCTGAGGTTGTTGTCCGCCGACAGCTCCAACTCCGGGTTCTCCACCCGCTCACCGGCGAACGTTTCCCACTCGGTGTCCAAGCAGATCACTTCGTCCGCTTGGGCAGGCAGATGCATCAACCAACGCGCTTGCGTCAACATCAGCGGAACCGCGGAGTCCTCCATGGTAAACTTCATCCGCTCCGCCGGATGGTACGGGTCGATCGGCACATAGACGCCGCCCGCTTTCATGACGCCGTAGATCGCCACGAGCATTTCCAGCGACCGATCCATGCAGATGCCGACTCGCACATTCGATTGCACGCCCGAACGAATCAGATAATGCGCTACTTGGTTCGCCCGCTCATTGAGCTCCCGATACGTCATCTCGGCTCCTTCGAACACCAACGCCACCGCGTCCGGCGTCAAAGCCGCTTGCCGTTCAAACATCGTATGGATGCACTCTTCCGTTCCATACTCAACGCGGGTATCGTTCAATCCGTACAACACATGCTCGCGTTCCTTGGCCGAGAGCACCGGCAGATCCAAGAGATCGCGCTCCGGCTGCTCCACGATGCCGGTCAACAGCGCTTCCAGACTGTCCAAGTACGCTTCCACCGTCTGCGCCTCAAACAGTTCCACACGAGCGTCGGCGACCATCTCCTCCCGATTGAGCGTCAACGCCAATTCGAAGGGAGACTCCTCCCGTACAGGAGATACGCCCCAAGCAAACCCGATTTGAAAAGGAAACGGCTCGATCGCCGCTTCCCTTCGTCCTGCTTCCCGAACACTCTGCACCAATTGGGAGAAGCTCGTCTCCCCTGAAAGCTGCACCCGAGACGCCAGCACCTCTTGCGAATCGGATACCCCGATGACCAGATCCTGTTGGCCGGTATAGCGAAACAGCAAGACATGGCTTGCAGCCAACGCCAGCTCTTCGATGGAAACACGCCATCCCTCCGCCAGACGTTGCAACCCGACGGCGAGTTCAGCCGGCATCGAGCGTGTCAAACGGCGGCTCCGCAGGGAAGGCACAGCCGGGCGCGGCGCATCCGTTGGCAGATTCACAATCGGCAGACTTTCCACTTTCTTGTGCGTGCCTTTCATTCTTGACTCCTCCTCAAAAGAGTTCTTCCCATGCATCTTCTTCCTCGACGGCCTCGGCCTGCAGCTGAGACAGGCGTCCCTCCGGATCGGCTGCAAACTGCTCCAGCACGCGCACCATCTGCGCCAAGTACCGGTCGACCGTTTCCGGGCGGAACTTCTGTCCCGCGTACGTGGCTTCCAACACGATCCCGCCGCCCTCTTCGCTCATCGAGAGCACGAGATCGTACGAAGCGTGTTCTCGTTCCGACGCTCCGTACAGGCGGCGAACCACCTCGTCCGTGCGGTCTGAGAGCAATTCGCTGAGCGGGCGAGGCTGCAAACTCATGCCGTCCAATTGCACGGCTCCGTCCGTCACGTTCTGCCCGATCAAGATCACCGAATACAGCGACGGAGCTTTGGCCCCGCGCTTGCGAAGTTCCTGCCAGATCAAGTCGAACGGATAGTCTTGGTTCGCATACGCGTCAAACGACGTCTTGGCGGTTCGTTCGACGATCTCGGCAAACGTCGGGTTGCCCGCCAGATCGGTCCGCATCGCCACCGGATTGATCAGCGGTCCAAACGCCTCTTCCATCTCCGGGTGCGTCCGCCCGGACAACGTAGCCCCCACGGTCACGGTGGTCTGACGCGAAAGTTGAGACAGCCAGGCCATGACGCCGGACAACACCGTGGCGTACAGCGAACTGCCTTGTCGTTTTGCCAAGTCGTTCAATTGCGCCGTCACACTCGGTGATACACTCGCCTTGCGCACGTCCAACGGGTTGGCGGCAAACTCCCCAGTGTCTCCCGGCACTTCCGGCGGCGGCACGTCATCTTGCAGTTGCGAAAGCCAATACTCCAGCTGCCCCTGCAGCTCCCCGTTTGCGAGCCGCTTGTTCAACCACGCGGCGACATCGAAGAACGAAACGACGTCCGGCAAGTCCACGTGAGACTTCCCGTGGCGGTAAGCGGTGTAGAACGCGTTCAGATCCCGAATCAACAAGCGAACCGCCCAACCGTCATAGCCGAAGTGATGCGCGCAGAGAAACAGCAACGATTTGCGTTCAGACAGCCGGAACAATTCCACGCGGAAAAACGACTCCCGGCTCAGATCGAACGGTGTCGTCCAGACCTCCAGCACGCGCGCTCTCACGGCCTCCATCTGCTGGGCATCGGGTCGTGCGCTCAGATCGTGTTCCCGATAGGACGGCGTCAGGCCCGGTGTGACGCGCTGATACGCCACGCCGTCCTGCACGACGATCGTCGTGCGAAGCATCTCATGACGCTCGACGACGGAAGCGAACGCCCGCGCAAAACTCTCCGTATGCAATTCGTCCTCGATGACATAATAAAAACCGGTACCGTACTGACTGCTCTGGGACAATTGGGAGGAAAACCACAAGCGCTTCTGAGAAGGAGAGAGCTCGTACAGCTCTTGTTCCCCCAAGCGAGGAATTGAAAGCTCCTGCCCCGAAACAGCTCCTTCGCCTCTCTCTCCCGTCGACCGTTCGACCATTTGAGCAAGCGCTTCCAACGTCTTGGTTTCAAAGACGATCCGCATCGGGAATTCCACCCCGTACTTCGCCCGCATCCGCATGACCACTTGTGTTGCCAACAACGAATGCCCGCCGAGGTCAAAAAAGCTGTCCTGCACGGCGATGTCCTCCACGCGCAACACGTCCTGCCAGATTGCCGCAAGTTCTTGCTCCACTTGGCTTCGCGGCGCGGTGAACGCACCGCTAGAAGCCGTGCTGTCCCCCTTCACCAGCTCCAGCCTTCCGTCGGACCACGCCCGCACCGACTGCTCGGTTGGAACCCATTCCTCGGTTCCCGTTCTGCGAACGTGCAGAAGTCCGACAGCGCCCAGCGGCACCCATTCTCCCGATGCGTCCACCGCCCGTACCTGCACTCCCGACCTCGGCCGCCACAAGGGAACAGCGGAAAGTTGATCTTCGGAATTTTCCAAATTATACAAATATATTCCATCTTCAAGCAGCGCTTCGTCCGCCGAGGTGCTCTCCAGAGCGTCCGCGTGCGCCTGTCGCGTCGTTTCCTGCCAGTACGCCAAGTCCGCACAAGTCAACGCCGAACCGGTACCGACCGATTCCACGCACTGCTCCAAACTGGCAAGCACAGCGCCCGCCCACTGCTCAATCGCTGCTTCCGACCAAAGAAGCGGGTCGACTTGAAACACCAAGTCCGCTCCTGTCGCGTCCGACTGACACGACAACCAAGCGTCAAACTTCTCGACCGCTGCCAGCTCCCGGAATTTCGTGAAGGTGGCCGCTCCCGCCTGATACGACCGCACGCGAGCGCGGCTTTCAAACCCGACCTGGAAGGAGAACGACTCTGCGACAGACTCCCCGGTCCAGGATTCCTGCCATTCGTACGCTTCCTTTGCGGCGGAAGCAAGTCTCCGCCCGGCGTCGGAAACGAGTTCCGTGCCCTCAAACTCCACGACCAACGGCACCGCGCGGGACAGCGCGCCCAATGCGCTTTCTACCCCTTCATCGGTGCGTCCGTCACAAACCCATCCCATCACCATGTCAGATTGTCCCGTGACGCGCGCCCAAACGGCCCGCCAAGCGGTCAGCACCAGATCCTGCGCCCCGATCTCCCAACGTCTCGCCGTGTTCTCCAGCGACTTCCACAGGTCATGGGAGAGCTCGACCGTTTTTTGCAAAAAAGGCTTTGCGCTCTGCGCAACGGTACGCTTGGGCACCTGAAGGCTTGGGACAGAGTCGATGCGCTTTCGAGCCCAATACGCACGGCCCGCTTCACTGTCCTCATCTTCCGCCAATTGGTTTAACCACTCTGAAATCACACTGTACGTGATTTCTTCCTCTTCGGATTCTTCGGCTGTGTCAACTGTATCAGAGATCATCGCCTCATAGAGGCTGAACCATTTCTCCATCAAATGCGAGGAGTTCGAATCGGCAATCAACGCCGAGAGATTCAAAACGACCAGCTCTTCTCCTGTCGTCAGAGCGAGCAGAGCCGGACGTACCAACGGTCCTGTTTGCAAATCGAATTCCGGTTGAAAAAGTCTGTCCAGAGCGGACTCCACATCCTCGGGATGAAGATCCTCCACGACCGTCCAGGCGACTTCGATCTGCTCCAACACCACCTGAACCGGCCAAGACAACCCCGGCACTTCGTGAAACACGGTGCGCAAAACTTCGTGTCGGCACACCAACTTCTCCAACGCTTTTTCCAGAACCTCGCGATTCAGCGGGCCTTCCACCCGCAATGCTGTCTGTACTTGTGTCAGCGGGTTCACGCTCCACACACGCCGCTGCTGTGGAGAAAGGCGATATCCTTCGACCGAAGTGCTCATAAGACGTTCACTCCTTAAATATTAACTGTTACTACGAAGATAATTCACGGTAGTTCTTATAGTAATTAAACGCATAAAATTAGTCAATCAAATAATGTATATATGAATCACTTTAAGTTAAGAACAATTACATAAAAAGAGCAACTCCTTTTATTCGGAGTTGCTCTGCTCTCATGCCCGGTTAGCGGCGGAACTGGTCGATCAAGGACTGCATTTCATCGTTCGGGATTTCCAGCGGCACTTTCACCGTGCCTTGTTCGGTCGCTCCGAGCACGACTTCATGGAACGCCGGGCGGTCTTCGCGGTAGAGGATCCCCGTGCAGACCGACTCCGTTTCCGCGATTTTCGCCAACGCTTGCGCTTTGTTCGTCGGGTCGTAGCCTTCTTGCTCGTCAAAGTTGACGATGTTCTCTTTGAACCACTCGTACGTGTTCACGCGGTTGAACGTGACGCAGGGCGAGAACACGTTGATCAGCGAGAAGCCTTTGTGACGGATGCCCTCTTCAATCAAGCGCTGCAGTTGCTTCAAGTCGCCGGAGAACGCCTGCGCGACGAACGAAGCGCCGGAGACGATCGCCAGTTCCAGCGGCTTGATCGGCTCTTCGGCCACGCCTTTCGGAGAGGTTTTGGTTTTGAAGCCTTTTTTCGACGTCGGGGACGATTGCCCGGTGGTCAAGCCGTAGATGTGGTTGTCCATGACGATGTACGTGATGTCCACGTTGCGGCGGCAGGCATGGATGAAATGCCCGACCCCGATGCCGTAGCCGTCCCCGTCACCGCCTGCCGCGATCACGGTCAGGTCTTGGTTTGCCATCTTGATGCCTTGCGCGGTCGGCAGGGAACGACCGTGCAGGGAGTGGAAGCCGTAGGAACCGAAGTGCTGCGAGATCTTCCCGGAGCACCCGATCCCGGAGACGCAGCAGACGTCTTCCGGCTCCAAGCCGATTTTTACGCAGACTTGTTGAAGCGCCGCGAGGACGGAGAAGTCGCCGCACCCGGGGCACCAAGTCGCTTTGTCGTAGCGAAAGTCAGCCATCGTTGCCATGTCTCAATCACCCCTTCACCGCTGCGAGAATTTCGCGGATCGTAAACGGATTGCCGTCGTACTTCAAGAGCGGCGTCAATTTGTCGTGGAAGCCGAGCTCGCGGGAGATCAGTCCGGTCAATTGTCCCGTGAAGTTGTTGTCGACGACGTAGATTTTCTTCGCTGCTTGGAAGTACTTTTGTGTGTCCTTCGGGAACGGCATCAGGCACCGGTATTGCAGGTGGCCGACCGATTGCCCGTCCATCTGTTTGATCGCTTCGCAGATTTGCGCCTGCGTGGAGCCCATGCCGACGATCAGCACGTCCGGCGTCTCCGAGCCTTTGTACTCATAGCCCCAGTCGTTGATGTGTTGCTCCATCGCGTTCAACTTGCGGAAGCGTTTTTCCATTTGCGCGTTGCGCATCGGCACGTCCTCGATCTCCAAGCCCGTCTCTTCGTGCTCGTTGGTCAGCGCGCAGTAACGGCCGTTTTTCTGACCGGGGATGGAGCGCACGGAGATGCCCGATTCGGTGTCGAGCGAGTAGCGTTTGAACGCCCCCTTCTCCAGCGCGTCGAGTTGCTCTTGGGAGACGAGGTTCTTGCGGGTGATGTCGACCGTGGAGAGGTCGAGGTCTTGGAACGACATCTTGTTCATCCCGATCAACAGGTCGGTGCAGACGATGACCGGCACTTGGAACTCTTCCGCGAGGTTGAACGCGCGGCCGATTTGATAGAAGCAGTCCGGGATCGAGGTCGGCGTGATCACGATGCGCGGCGTTTCGCCGTGCGACCCGTACAGCGCTTCGTTGACGTCCGATTGCTCCGTTTTCGTGGGCAGACCGGTCGACGGGCCGCCGCGCATGACGTCGACGATGACCAGCGGCGTCTCGGAGATGCCGGACATGCCGAGCGCTTCCATCATCAAGGACAGGCCCGGGCCGGACGTGGACGTCATCGAGCGCACGCCCGCGTAGTTCGCGCCGATCGCCATGATGCAGGCTGCGATCTCGTCTTCCGCTTGCAGAACTTTCCCGCCGTACTTCGGCAGGTTCGCAAGCACCCAGTAGAGGATTTCCGTCGCCGGAGTGATCGGGTACGCCGCGAGGATGCGGCAGCCGTTCAGAACCGCGCCGAGACCGATCGCTTCGTTGCCGTTCATCAGCAGGTAGCCCGAGCCCGGGCGGGTCGCTTGCGGCGCCGGTTTGCGGACATCCGGGTAGTTTTCCTTGATGTAGTCGTAGCCTTTGTTAAACGCGGTCTTGTTGAGATCGATCAATTCTTGGCCTTTTTTCGCGAATTGCTGTTCGATCTGCTCGTAGAAGTTGCTCGGGTCGATGTCGAGCACATACGCGGAAGCCCCGGCGGCGACCATGTTTTTGATGATCGGGTTGCCGAGTTCCTTCGCCATGTCAAGCAACGGCACGGAGCAAACTTGCAAGCCTTGGCGGTTGGTTTGCGCTTGGAACTTGGCGTCGTGCAAGATGATGCCGCCCTCGATCAACTCGTCCTCGTTCTCGGAGATCGTGGTCTGGTCAAAAGCAACCAGCATGTCGAGGTCGTCTCCGTGGTAGTACACCGGATCGGTTGTCGACGCACGAATTTTGTAGTTCGTGTGACCCCCTTTGACGAGCGACATGAAGTGGCGATAGGCAAATATGTAATAGCCCATCCGCGTGAGCACGGTGGCGAGAATTTCCCCGGTGGAGTCGATGCCTTCCCCTTGGGCCCCGCCGACCTTCCATGTGAATTCGTTGGTCATGTATGTCACCTCATACTTCATTCTTGTGGAGCCGTGTCATTGGCTAGTATGTCCCACTTGCAGAATTCCATCTCGCGTTTTGGCGGCGCTTCCACCAACGGCGCCGCCGCATAGAGCAGGGCAAGCGCCGCCGCCACCACGCCGGAATCGTTAAAAAGCAAAGCCGCCGCCGCCCCCATCAGCACCATGCGCCCGTTGCGGCGCAAGACGGGCGACGTGGTTTTTCTGCGGTACACGCGCAACAGCAAAAACAACAGCAACAGCACAAACAGCCGGCCCCACGGCGAGACGCGCAACAACAAAAAGTTCAACTGCAACTTGCGCATGGCGATCTGATAGAGCGCCGCAAACTTCCCGTCCACCAATTCCTGCGCGGCGCGCCCGATATGCGTCTGATCCGCGCCAGGAAGCGTCAAGTTCAACGCGAGCATGCCGAGGATGACGACGCCGGAAGCCGCGCTTAGCACGATCCAATTGCGCCGCGTCATCCGCCAACGGCTGAACTGCATCAAAGCGTACGTGCACCCCGCCGCCGCCGCCAGCGCGCCTCCGGCGTTCGTCCCGAACTTCGGCGCGGCAAACAGATAGATCACCGCCAAAAAAACCCCCGTCGCCCAGACCCGCCCGCGCACCGTCAACTTGCGCTTGGCGCGGTTCCACGCGTTCAAAAACAAAAACAGCGCCCCGAGCAGCACGCCCATGTACTCGTTGCCGATGCCATAGTACCGCGCTCCGGCGATCGGGTCGTACGAAAGCACCGACCGCTCCAAAAGCGGCGCGCCGATCAGCATGTCCACAACGAGCGTCAGCACCGTCACGCCCGCAATCGCGCCCAGACGATTCAGCGGGTCGCGAATCCCCCGCGCCATCATCCAGATCGACAGCGTGAGCCCGAGCGAGTAGAGGATCGTCTGCTCGTTGTTCACCGGATTGAACAGCGGCACAAACAGCCACGTCAGCGGGAAGATCAACAGCGCTTCCGTCAGCGGAGCGAGAACTTTCAGCCACGAACGCCGGAACAACTCCAACAGCAAGATCAGCGCCGCGAACGCGATCCACGTGTTCAGCCACGGCTTGACCAACACGGCGCGGGCAAAGCTCGGCACGAGCATCGCGTCCACTTGGCTCTTCAAGAGCTCGAAATTCTCCGTTTGCGTATTCATCACCGTCTGCGAAACGACCGGTTGACCGAGCCAGTCGTAGCGCTCCCCGACATACCCGTTGCCGCGCAAGAACCGCGCAAACGTCGGCGCGAGGTCGGTGTTGGCGAGCAATCCCTTGCGCTTCGTCGTGGCGGACGAGAGCATCCCGCCCGCCATGATGTCGCCGCCCGCCAGGAGCACGGGCGAAAGCGCCGGAGCGTCGGCGGTCGGGTGTTTGACAGGCGACGTCACCGCAATCATCGTGTTCGGTCCGGCGTCGGCGAGCAACTTGCCAACCAACGCGTCGCCGTCCCGCAGCGCTTCTTCAAATGTGCGAGCCGCTTGCCGCTCTTGCATAAGTTCGCGGGCTTTGCTCCAGCGCACCAGATCGCCCGGTTCCAGCACGATCAAATTCGCGGCTTGCTTGATTTTTTGATAGCTTTCGTAAAAAACGCCCGGGTCCGTCCGCATGCCGTAAGGACGCGCCGGGTCTGTGACGCGCCCCGCTTGGAACGAGCCGAGGTCGACCTGCCCGAGGCTGTCCGACGCGATCAACGCCGCCGGACGGTTGATCTCTTGGCCGAGATCGGAGTTGGCAAGCACCGCGGTCTTCCCTCCCGCTTCGTGGAGGATGTCGCCGAGCAAGCCGAGCGTGGACGTGTTGTACTTCTGCTTGTCCATGCTGACGAGAATCTGCGGCCATTGCGGCAACACCACGCCGGCGTTCGACGTTTGACCCGTGTGCCGGACGTAGAGATCCCCGCCGGTGACGGTCTGCCCGTCCTGTTGGACGGTTTCGCTCGTCCGGTACGCTTCTGCCGCCGCAAGATTGGCGCCCGCCCGGTTGCCGGAGCCGAGCGTCAGCGCGGCGTTGACGTCCGTTTTCGCTCCGAGCGTATTCAGGTTCATCACGCCGATCGAGCCGACGTCTTGCATCTTCCACAGGTTCGGCGTGCGCTCCGGCGTGATGTCGGAAAGCCGCAGTCCGTCGAGGAGAAGCAGCACGACATGACGCGCGATCGGAGACGGCTCGTTGGAGTTTCGATATTCAATACCTCCATAAGCGCCGGACAACGGGAGCGAAGAGCCGAGCACCAGCGTCAGGAACAGCAGCATGCCTGCGCGAAGGTTTGATTTTTTTCTCATACGATCACCCCTTGGCGGCTTTCCATGACGGCGTCGTATTCGCGGAGCACGGCCTGCAACATCCCGTGGCGGGTGAACTTCTCGTGGGCGCGCTGAGAGCCGAGACGCCCCATCCGCTCGCGGACGTCGGGCCGTTCGATCAAGTAACAGAGGGAGCTCGCCAGCAACACCGGGTCTTCCGGCGGCACGAGCAAGCCGGTCTCGCCGTGCACGATCACTTCCGGCAATCCTCCGATGTCGCTTGCGACAACCGGTCTTGCGGCGAGCATCGCTTCAATCGCCGCCAGCCCCAACCCCTCCTGCCGCGACGGGCAGACGGCGATGTCGACACCCGACAAGAGCTGCGCGGCGTTCGGCACTTCTCCTAAGAAACGCACGCGGGCGAGCCCGACTTTGCCGGCGATTTTTTGGTAGTCGGACAGAAGCGGCCCGTCGCCGATCAACACCAGTTCCGCGTCAAAGCCCCGCGACAGCAAGATCGCGAACGCTTCGAGCAAGAGATCGATTCCCTTCTCCTCCACCATTCGGGCGATGCAGGCGATCACCGTGCGCTCGTCGTTCTCACAGCCGAGCACGGCGCGGGCGAAGCGGCGGGTCAGCGGCGGAGGGCCTTGGATGCCGCCCCGAATCGTGACGGAGCGCGCCTCGTCAACACCGTGTGTGAGCAGCAGTTCGCGGCGCAAAGAATCGGAGACGGCGATCACGCGGTCGGTATCGGCGGCGAGACGGCGCTCCAGCGCGTTCATCGCTTTTTTCAAAAGGGCTTGGCGCGGCAAGACGTGATTATGTACGGTATAGAGCACGGCCGGGCGGGGTTCGATCCCGCGCACCGCCAAGCGGCCGACGTAGCCTGCCTTGGCTCCGTGCAGATGCACGATGTCAAAGCGCTCGCGGCGCAGCAGTTTTTGCAAGTGGCGCATCGCAAGCAGATCGGCGATCGGGTTCAGGCCGTCGTCGAGCGGAAAGTGCATCGTCGGCACGAGCGCGCTCAACTCTTGAAACAGCGCCGTCTCTCTCGGACACGCCGCCGTCACCTCATGGCCGGATTCCTGCAGCCCTTGGATCAAATCGAGCACATGACGGCGCATGCCGCCCTGCATCGGACGCAAGACTTGTAATATTTGATAGGTTCGCATCGGGTCACCTCACTCATCCTTTCCAGTCTTTCCCGAAAAACGATTGGAAAAAACCACCCGCGCACGAGAGTCGGGTGGTTTTTCGCAAAAGGGTCTGCTTGACAGGACACCAATTGGTGTCCTATCCTAAATACGGCACCAGTCAGTGTCCTTTCAAGACGTGAAGGTAAGGGGAAGGGTGATCGTGAGCGATACCAATCAAATCAGGGATGTGTATGTTGCCATTGCCGACCCGACTCGACGTGAACTGATTCGCCTCTTGGCGGACGTCGAAGAATTGCCGCTGCACAAATTGACATCCCAGTTTCAAATGGGCCGCACCGCGATTTCCAAGCATTTGGCAATCCTCAAAGAGGCCGGATTGGTACTGGACCGTAAAGTCGGCAGAGAAACGCGATACAGGTTAAATCCCTTTCCGCTCCAAGAAATTCAGGATTGGGTGGGTTTCTACAGCAAGTTCTGGAGTACGAACATGTTGCGATTACACCGACTGCTAGAGGAGGAAGACGAATGAGTTCGACAGTCTCTTTGGATTTTCAATACACCGCATCGAGGGAGAAAGTGTGGGCCGCTTTAACCGATCCGACCCAACTTGCCAAGTGGGTCATGGAGAATGACTTTCAGCCCGTCGTCGGTCACCGCTTTCAGTTTCGCGCGCAGCCGGTCGGCGGATGGGACGGGATCATCCACTGTGAAGTGCTGATCGTGGACGCACCGAACCGACTGTCCTATACGTGGGTCAGCGCCGGGCAAGAGAACACGGTCACTTGGACGCTGCAGGAACTGGAAAACGGTAAAGTGAACCTGCATCTCGAACAGTCCGGAATCACCAATCCTCAAGCGCTCGAAGGCGCGAAGTTCGGCTGGACGAGAATGTGCGGCGAACTGGGAAAGGTATTGGAACAGTAACGGATGACTCCGGAATAGATTGAACTCCGCGGCGCGCGGGAAAACAAGTATTTGAGCTGATGTCGTACAAAAACCCCCTCGATGGCACTCCATCAAGGGGGTTTTCGTTTTGCGCGCTCTGCACGAGATTATTTCAACACGTAGACTTTGATGTTCTGCTTGCCAAACTGGAGAAGTTGGGTGCGGTTCGCGTCGATGTAGATGTCGATGCGGTTGCCCTTGATCGCGCCGCCGGTGTCTTCTGCCGTGGCGACGAATCCGCCCGCCGGAAGCAGCGGAGAATCATAGCCGGTCACCCAAACTTTCGAGCCCAGCGGAATCAGGTTCGGGTCTACGGCGATCACGCCTTCGCGGATTTGGGTGCCCATCTTGGTCTGGCCGCCCCATTGCCACATGATGTTGCCCGGACCGTACGCAGTCGCTGCGACGTTGAAGGAAGCGGAGTACTCCTGACCCGCAACAGTCGGGGTTGCCGGTTGACGAACCGGTGCGACGACCGGAGTTTGACGAACCGGAGCTTGTGCCGGAATCGCGGCGCGGGCACTGGATGTTTGCACGGCCGGTTTGACCGCTTGTTCCGCGCCCTTGGCCGGAGTCGGGGAAACTTCGATCGCTTTGACCACCGGATGAAGCTCGGCGTTCTTGCCCGTCGGAATCGTGATCACTTCGCCCGCGATCAGTTTTTCACGGTCGAGGTGGTTGATCTTTTTGATGTCCGCGACGGTGGTGTTGTAACGCTTGGCCAAGTAGCTGATCGTGTCGCCCGCCGTCACTTTGTACGGGAACGGCATGTTCAGTTGTTGACCTGCAACGACCACGTCCGACTGCAAGTTGTTGGTGTACTTCACCGCGGCAACGGTGGTGCCGTTCGCTTTCGCCAGTTCGGAAAGCGTTTGGCCCGCTTGCACGGTGATCGTGGCCGCTTCGGCCTTGGTGTTCATCAGAGTGACGGCGCCGGTCACCATCAACGCGGCGACGAGCAGGTGTTTCCATTTGTTTTTGAAAGTCATGTCATGCACTTCCCTTCTAAAAGCCTGCGGAGTTAGCTGACGGATTCGGGAAGAAGGTTCCCGCCCGCTGACGTGTTGTCGCGGGTTCACCCCAAGATTGGGTCCTCCGTTCCTCTTCGAAAGTGAGGATTCGGCTTGTTAAGTTTTTTATGTCGAACGCTGTCGAACACAAGACTCACTCTACCAGACAAATCCGAGTGATTCACTAGGGGAAGACTGGAAACAAAATGGGAAATCCTCCGCAGCCGATAAGACTGCGGGTTCGTGGGTGTTTTGGAAAAAAAATCTCCCGTCCGCCAAAACGGCGGACGAGAGACTTTTTTGGAAACAAGCGGCAGTTGGGTGTTACTTGAGAACTTTGACGAACTCGATGTTCGGGTCGTCCGGGCCTTGCACCGGCAGACCTTCCTTCACGTGTTCGACGATATAGTCGATGTTGTCGTGTGTCACGACTTCGCCCGGCATGACGATCGGAATGCCCGGCGGGTAGACCATGATGAATTCGGCGATGATCCGCCCCGCCGCTTCGGCGAGCGGGATGATCTCCGTCTGTTTGTTGTAGAACGCGTCGCGCGGCGAGAGAGCGAGCAGCGGCATCGACGGGTACTTGACCTGTTTGCGCTCCAGCACTTCGCGGCGGTAGTCCTTGGCGATCGCTTCGAGCGCGTGAACGAGCGCGTCGATCGTCTCTTGGGTATCGCCGAACGTGATGATGCAGAGAATGTTGTACAGGTCGGACATCTCGACTTCGATGTTGAAGTCGTTGCGCAGGATCTTCTCCACTTCCCAGCCGGTCAGACCGAGGTTGGAGACGGTGACGTTGATTTTCAGCGGATCGTGCGCGAACGTCGCCGAGGTTTTCAAAATCTCTTCGCCAAAGCAGTACAGGCCGTCGATGGCGTTGATGCGGCGGCGGGCGTCGTGTGCGAGTTCCAGCGTCTTGGAAATCAGCTCATGGCCGTGGATCGCCAAGTTTTTGCGGGCGACGTCGAGCGACGCCAGCAAGAGATACGACGTCGAGGTCGTATGCAGCATCGAGAGCACCGACTGCACGTGTTCCGGCGAGATCAGGCCTTCGCGGACGTTCAACACGGAACTTTGCGTCATCGAGCCGCCGAGTTTGTGGACAGACGTCGCCGCCATGTCGGCACCCGCTTGCATCGCGGAGAGCGGCAGGTCTTCATGGAAGCTGAACAGCACGCCGTGCGCTTCGTCGACGAGGACGGGAACGCCGCGCTCGTGCGCGAGATCGACGATCGACTTGAGGTCGGCGGAGACGCCGAAGTAAGTCGGGTTGATCAAGAGCAGCGCTTTGGCATCCGGATGTTCGTCGAGCACTTTGCGCACTTCGTCGAGCGGCACGCCGTGGGCGATGCCGATCTCCGGGTCGATTTCCGGATGCATAAACACCGGATGCGCGCCGGAGAAGATGATCGCGGAAAGAACCGACTTGTGGACGTTGCGCGGGACGAGGATCTTCTCGCCCGGGCCGACCGCCGACATGACCATCGTCATGATCGCGCCGGACGTGCCGTGTACGGAGAAGTATGTGTGGTCGGCGCCGTATGCGCGTGCGGCCAGTTCTTGCGCTTCCTTGATTACACCTTTCGGCGAATGCAGGTCGTCCAGCGGCGCGATGTTGATCAAATCTATGGACAAAGCGTTCGGGCCGATGAACTCGGAGAATTCGTTCGGCATCCCGAAGCCTTTTTTATGCGCAGGGATGTGGAATTGAATCGGATTCCGGTTCGCATGTTCAACGAGTTTCGTGAACAAGGGGGTTTGGTTTTGCATTTCTCACACCTTTCCTTTCGTCAGAAACATAACGAAAGCCATTATATCACCTTTGGGGTAGATTAGAAATAATATTTTCTCATTCTTTAGTATGATCTTGCAGAAGCTTCAACTGGCTGTTCGTAGTATCCCCTGAAATCCGAAAAAGACCCGGTCTCCTCGCGGGAGAGCCGGGTCGATTGGCGGCTTGTTTTGGGTTACGCCAATTGCGCTTTGATCTCGTCCGGGGTGTTCGCCCAGAGGTCTTCGCGGAAGGACGCCATGAAGTCGCGCAGTTTGGTTTTTTGCTCGGAGGAGAGGTGCGGAAGTTGGACTTTGCCTTTGATCGCGCCTTCCATCGCCATCACCAAGGGACCGACGTTTTTGTAGCCGACCATGAGGTCGCGGTTGACGACGATCTCCGCCGAGACGATGCCGTAGTAGCCGCGGCCGGTCTCAAACGATTTCAATTGAATCCAAACTTCTTGGATGCGGCGGCCGTTCGGCACGTCCTCCGGCTTGGTGTACGTGCGGAAATCAACGCCGCGCTCCAGACGGGACTTGCCGTGAATCGCGCCGTTATCGACAAAAATATCGTCGCCGTCGATCATCACGACCGACAGCGTGGCAAAGTCGTCCGGCGTGCCGTGCTCGGTGCGTCCGGTGAGGTTCAGTTGTTCCATTGCGTTGGTGCCTCCCTCAATATGCAGGTGTCGTTGGTGTTTATTGTAGCCCAAGGAGCGGTGGATGTCATGTCGTCGTGCGAGGCCGCCCGCAAGAAGGACATCGTGTTCAGGAGTAGAAAGAAATGCAGGAAGATCGTAAAAAAGCCCAACTGCGTGCGTTGGGCTTTTCGTCACGTGTTTAGTTTTCAGTATGAAGAGCCGGTTTTTGCGCCCGTTTGGAGATCAACCAGAGGAGCGCCCAGAGCGCGACGGTGACCACGATCATGAAGAAGAAAAACCCGCCGGCATGAATGCAAAGCACGACCAGCCAAGCGTTCGTGAGCACGAAGTGCGTTTTGCGCATGTCTTTGTTCTTCACGCGCTTGTAGAGCATGCCGTAGACGGCGAGCGTCAGCAAGAGCAGGAAGCCGGCAAGACCGGACTTGGTTTTCACGTCGCTGAATTTGGTGATCAGGTAGTAGCCGCCGTGAACGGTGGTCAAGATCAGCGCCAGATAGCCGGTGAAGGTGTGGGCTTTATAGAGGAGTTTGCCCGTTTTTTTGATCAGGGCGTTGGGGGAACCGAGCTTTTTCTTGAAGAGGAACCACCAGAAGCTCAAAGCCCCGAACGCGATGGCGATGTTGCCGAGAAGCGTGAACGTTTCGCTGCCCTCTTCCATGGGCGGGCGCATGCCTGCCGGAGGACGTTGACCGGGCGTGCGGGGTCCGGGAGCGCCTTGAAAGTTCGGGCGTTGCGGTTGGTGGGTAAAGTAATACACGATGAGTGCAGCGGCGGCCACGAGGACCACGATGGCGGGAAGCCAGATGCGAAGACGACCTTTTGGCATAACTCCAACTCCTTGTTTTGTTCTCTCTCTGAAGTAGACAGACTCCTAGTGGTAGCAGTATAAAAGACAAAGATTAGAATTTGATTTGAAAATCAGGGGGTTATTCGTATGGAACGGTTGCAGCGATTGCCGGAAGACGGCATTCTCCTGTCGCGTAAATCGATGGAGGTCCAGGAAGAAGTTCGTGACCACGTGACGCTCGAACGAATCCTCTACCGCGTGGACGGATTGAAAGTGGTCGGCTTTCTCGCGAAGCCGATTGTGGCGGAAGGCGCGGGTGCGGGACAGCCGTTTCCGGTGCTGATCTACAACCGGGGCGGCTATCGAACGTTCAGCAAGATCAAGGAAGAGGCGCTGCACCGCATCGCGGGCTATGCCGCACGCGGGTATGTCGTGCTGGCGTCGCAATATCGCGGCAACGACGGCGGGCAAGGCCGGGACGAATACGGCGGGGCGGATGTCAAAGACGTTCTGGCGCTGGCGTGGCTTGCGGAGAGTTTGCCGGAAGCGGATGCCGGGCGAATGTTCATGTTCGGGCATTCGCGAGGCGGGATGATGACGTATCTGTGCATCCGGCACGGCTTGAACTTGCGGGCCGCCGCCGTGACCAGCGCCCCGGCCGATTTGGCGCGCCGCCCGCTGCCCTTTGCGCTGGAGCAACTGTACGGAGATTTGTTCGGCGACCCGGAGGAGAATCCGGCTCCGTACCGAGAACGCTCTGCGCTCTGCTGGCCGGAACTGTTGCGCGTGCCGCTGTTGATGCAAGCGGGCGGCGCGGACAAGCGCGTCGATGCGGAAGAATCGCAGTTGCTGGCGGCGAAGTTGGAGGCGTTGGGGTATCCGCATAAACTCGTGCTCTATCCGGAGGGCGACCACCATCTGGAGAACGTGCGAGCGGCGCGGGATGAAGCGGTTTTTGCGTGGTTTGCCCAGTGGAGGGATCGTGAAAAAAGCTGACCCCTGATGCCAATCAGGAGTCAGCTTGTGCCCGCTTCATGAAAAAGACCAGCGCCAAAGCGATCAGGAAGAAAACCGCGAACATTCGAAATCCAACGTCCGTCATCTGCACCACCGCGGTTTTGGAGTACGCGGGAGCCGCATAAACCTCCACGATGATCAACGCCAACGTCTGACTCACCACGCGCCCTACATTATAAATGGTGTAGAACATCCCCGAAGCCGACCCCGCCTGCTCGACCGGTGCAGCGGACAGGACGGATTTCGCTACGGAAGGCCACGCCAACCCGTTCGCCACCGAGATGATGAGCAACGGTACGATCACCGTCGCCTGCTTCAGAGACTCTCCCAAATTCCCGAGCAGAAAAAACGAACCTGCAATCAAACAGAGCCCGATCCCCGCCATGTTGAACGGCCCGAATCGGTCTGCAAACTTCCCTCCGAGCGGACCCATCACGAGTTGCGGCGCAGACAACGGAATCAGCAACAATCCCGACTCCAAAGGGCTTAGGTGTTGCGCGCTTTGCAGGTACAACGTCAGCAGCGTCGTGATCGAGAAATACCCGACGCAATAGCTGAACGTGACGCCAAGCCCCGTCGTATACGGTTTGAAAGAGAACAAGCGAAGTTGCAGCAAGGGTTGCTTCCCCCTCCATTCGACGAAAACAAAGACTGTTAAAAACAACAGCGTTGCGCCAAAAAGCCCAAGCACCGCCGGAGTTGTCCAGCCCCATTCCTGCCCTTCCGAAAGAGCGACGAGGAAAGCGCTCAGCCCCAATCCGAAAGTCAAGACGCCTGCCCAATCTGTTTTTTCCCGCAAAGTGCCTTTCATCTCCTTGAGCAGAATCCATCCTGCCACCAACCCGAGAAGAGCAAACGGCACCTGAACGAAAAACATCGAGCGCCATCCGAACGAACTGATCAACGCGCCTCCCGCGACAGGCCCGACGATCGATCCGATCACCCATGAGGTGGAATTGATTCCGATGGCAAGCCCCAGTTGCTCAGCCGGGAAGACACGCATGAGAATCGGGCTCGCCGTCGCCAACGCAAACGCCGCACCGATGCCCTGAATCAAGCGAAACAGGACCAGTTCCTGACCGGAGTTCGCCAATCCGCACAGCAGGGTAGCCGCTGTAAACAGACCAAACCCCCACAGGAAGATTCGCTTGTACCCCGCGCCGTCCGCCCACTTCCCCGCCGGCAATAAGAATACAGTGCTCGTAATCAGGTAGGCCGTAATCGACCACATCCCCGTCACCATCGAAACGTGCAAGTCTTGGATCAAACGCGGAAGACCGATGACCACGATGGTCGCGTCTAAATTGGTCACAAACGAGACGAGCGTGACCACGGCTAATACAGCCCACTTCCTTGCCAGTTCCTTTTTTTCAAAACTCATAGGACTCCCTCCCTTTCAAACAGCATTGTATCGAAGAATCCACATCATGTATAATGAATGAAAATGATGTGACCATTCGTTATTAGTGATACTTGAAAGGGAGTGAGGGACTTATGGAAAGTCAGGAGCTGCGGATCTTTCGGGCGGTGGCGTACGAGGGAAGCATCACGAAAGCCGCGCAAACGCTGGGGTATGTGCAATCCAACGTGACCGCAAGAGTGCAGCAGTTGGAGGCGGAATTGGACACGCAGCTGTTCTATCGGCATCGAGGAATGATCTTGACTCCGGCGGGGCAGAAGTTGTTGGCGTATGCAGATCAAGTGATTCGGTTGCTGGACGAGGCACAGGCTGCTCTTCATGATTCCTTGGAGCCCTCTGGACCGCTTTCACTCGGAGCCAATCCCGCCGTTTCCGTGTTGCACCTCCCCGAACTCTTGGCGCACTACCACAAACTGTACCCCAAAGTGGAACTTTCGCTGACCACCCAAACGTCGGAGGAACTTCTGCAGAAGATTCGCCAGTTTCAACTGGACGGCGCCTTCATCAAAATGTCCGTGCGAGAGGAACAACTCGCGGCGGAGCTGATTTATGAGGAAGAACTGGTTCTGATCACGCAGCCGGACATCCGCGATGTACAGGAGGTTTGCAAGCAACCGTTTCTCATGAATACCGCGGGATGTCCGCACCGGGAAGAATTGGAGACGTGGTTCAAGTCGATCGGGCAGGGGTCGGTTCGCTACTTGGAATTCAATCATCTGGATGCCACGATTCAAGGCGTGGTCTCCGGGCTTGGAGCCTCCTTCGTCCCGAAGTCCGCGATTCAAAAGCTGGAAGAGAGCGGGGTGTTGCGGTCGTTTTCCCTTCCTTCGCAACCGGCGTTTACGCAGATTTATTTCGTTCGGAACCCAAACAGCTTCGTGACGAGCGCTCTCGATAAATTCTTGGAACTGCTCAGAAAAAACCCGTTATACGGGAAGAAGTTTACTTGAAGATAGTGAAATCGGGGGAACTCACCTCCCCCGATACACCCGCTCCGGCCTTCCCACATCTCCGTAGGACAAATCGGCGATCACTTCTTCCTTGGACACGAGAAACTCCAGATACCGCCGTGCCGTCGAGCGGCTGACCCCGATCTGACGCCCGACCGCTTCCGCCGTCAGCCCGACGTGCTCCTGTGAAATCACCGCGGTGATCTTCTCCAACGTCAGCGTGTCAATTCCCTTGGGCAGGTACGACTCTTTCTTCTCCCCCGCGCTGTGGATCAGCCCGTCGATCTCCTCTTGGCCGATCGGTCCGCGCTCTTTTTTCAGCCGGTCGACTTTCTGGCGGTAGTCTTGAAACCGCACCAGCGTCTTCTGAAACCGCTCAAACACCAACGGCTTCACGATGAAGTCAAACACCCCGCTGCGCAGCGCGTCCTGCACCGTCTCCACTTCCTTGGACGCCGTGATCATGATCACGTCCGTCGTCCGATGGTGTTCCTTGATGTACCGCAGCAACTCCAACCCGTTCATGTCCGGAAAAAAAATATCCAACAACACCAAGTCCGGCTGCAGCACTTCCAACTGCTCCTTCGCCTGCAGTCCGTCTGCCGCAATCCCGATCACCTGATAACCGGGCACTTTCTCCACAAACCTTCTATTAATCTCCGCGATCCGCAGGTCGTCTTCAATGATCAGAACGTTCATGCTCTCGTCTGCCTCCCCCTAGAAATCGTTTCGGAATCGCCACCGTGAACAAACTGCCGTGCGGCTGCAACGACGTGTACGTGATGTACCCGCCCACCTGCTCCACCGCCTGTTTCACCAGCGCCAACCCAAACCCTCGGTGCTGCTCCGCTTTGGTCGAATACCCGACTTCAAAGATCCGCTCCAGCAGTTCGTCCGGCACCCCCGGCCCGGTATCTTCCACTTCCAAAATCAAATCGTCCCCAAGGTCGGTCAACAACACCCGCACTTGCTTGTCTTCCGGGTTTTCTTGCTCCATGACCGCTTCCATCGCGTTCTCGATCAGGTTGCCGAGGATCGTCGCAAACTGGCTGCGCTTCAAATCCCGCGGGAAATCCAGCAACGAACTGTGCGGGTCGAGCGACAGGTCGACTTTGAGTTCGCTCGCCCGGTTGAACTTGCCGATCAACAGCCCGCCGATCATCGGGTCGGGCACTTGCTGCATAATAAACTGCACGAGATTCTGGTGTATGTTCGACTCCCGCGTGATCAACTCCAGCGCTTCTTGGTACGACTCCAACTGAATCAACCCGGAAATCATGTACAGCTTGTTCGAAAACTCATGCGTCTGCGCCCGCAGCGAATCCGCATAGCGCTTCACTTGCGACAGTTCCTCCGTCACTTTGCTGAGTTCCGTCTTGCTGCGGAAACTCGCCACCGCGCCGATGACCTGTCCCTTGTGATTGAACAACGGCACGCGGTTGGCGATCAAAATATCGTCCGCGCCGATCATCTCTTGGTCGAACTCCGCTTCCCCCGACTGCACGACCTCCATCAGCCGCGAGCCCGGCAACACGTCGAGAACGTACTTCCCGACCATCGCCTCCCCTTCCGCAACTCCGAACATCTTCGCCGCTTTCTGGTTGACGATCGTCACGTGCCCCGTCTGGTTCACCGCGAGGATCCCTTCATGAATCGAATCCATGATCGCTTGCTTCTCCCGGTACAACCGCCCGATCTCGCGCGGCTCAAGACCCAGAATCGCCCGCTTCACGCCCGTTGAGATCAACAGCGCTCCGATCACGCCGATCACAAACGTGAGCTGGATCATCCAAATCAATTTCTGACGATACGGCTCGATGCGCTCTTGGATGTCCTCTTGCATCATCCCGACCGACACGATGCCGATCACCGAACCGTCGTCGCCGAAGATCGGCGCTTTCCCCCGCAAGGACGGCCCCAGCGAGCCGATCGCTTCCGAGATGATCGAGCGGCCTGCCAACACAGGTTCGTTATCCCCGCCGACCATCTCTTTGCCGATGCGCTCCGGCACGGGATGCGAATAGCGGATGCCGTCGCGGTTGCCGACGACGATGTATTCGGCGTCCGTTTTCACGCGGATTTCTTCGACGAGCGGTTGAATGATACGCGACGGGTCGGATTCGGAAAACGCTTTCTGAATCTCCGGAATCTGCGCCACCGTCTCCGCCACGGCGAGCGCCCGCGTGCCGGTTTCGTTTTCGACCATGTCGGATTCCACTTGCTCTTGGTAAATTCCAAAAATACTGATTATAAGAACCAACAAACAACAGATCAGCAAGATCAACTTGGTTTGCAGACGCAGATTCAACACCCCTTTAGCACTTTACTACCTCATGATACCGAAAAACCCATTCCCGTTAAAGGAATGGGTTTCATTTCCAGACCTAGCCCTCTTCGTTGACCAAGACTTTTTTGCCGCGCAGTTTCAGAAGCAGCGGGACGGTGATCCACAGAACGGCGATCACCAGGAACACCAGCGATACCGGCTTTTGCAAAAAAATCATGAAGTCGCCGTTGGAAGCGGTCAAGGCGCGGCGCATGTTGTTTTCGATCATCGGCCCGAGGACGAGACCGAGCACCAGCGGCGCCAGCGGGAAGTCGTTTTTCAACAGGAAGTAACCGGCCACACCGAAGACCATCAAGAGCATCAAGTCGAACGTGTTCGTTTGCACCGCGTACACGCCGAACACGGAGATCGCCACGATGATCGGAATCAAGTACTTCGGCGGCACCGAAATGATCTTGGCAAACACTTTGACCAGCGGCATGTTCAGCGCGAGCAGCATTAAATTGCCGATGAACATCGACGCGATCAAGCCCCACGCCACTTGCGGGTGTTCGTCGAACAGCAAGGGGCCCGGCTGGACGTTGTACATGATCAACGCCCCCATGAGAATCGCCGTCGTGCCGGAGCCCGGAATCCCCATCGTCAAGAGCGGAATCATCGCGCCGCCGGACGCGGCGTTGTTCGCCGACTCCGGTGCGGCGACGCCTGCGATCGCGCCTTTGCCGAACTTCTCGGGGTTTTTGGAGATTTTTTTCTCCAGGATGTAGGAGAAGAACGACGCCAGCGTCGCGCCGGCCCCCGGCAAGATGCCGATGAAGAAGCCGAGCAGCGAGCCGCGGACGATCGGGCCGGTACTTTCCTTCATGTCTTGCTTCGTCGGGAGGATGCGGGTGATCTTGGCGAGCTCTCCGTCGTTACTCTCGCGTTCGAGGATCGTCTTGAACACTTCGCCGAGCGCGAACAGACCGACGGCGATCGTGAGAAATTCGAGCCCTTGGTACAACTGCGGGATGTCAAACGTAAAGCGCGCAACGCCGGAGACGTTGTCGATGCCGATCGTGCCGAGCATCAACCCGAACACGGTCATCATCAATGCTTTGGTCATCGACTTGCCCGCCAAACCGGATACGGCGCAGAGGCCGAGCAGCATCAGCGAGAAATATTCAGCCGGACCGAACTTGAGCGCCACATCGGACAGCGGCTTGGCGAGCAGCACGAGCGCCACCAACGACACGATGCCCGCAAAAAACGAACCGATCGCCGCGATGGAAAGCGCCGAACCGGCGCGCCCTTGCTTCGCCATCTGATACCCGTCGAGCGCCGTGACGACGGAGGACGATTCCCCCGGCGTGTTCAGCAGAATCGACGTCGTCGAGCCGCCGTACATCGCGCCGTAGTAGACGCCGGCAAGCAAGATGATCGACGAGGTCGCCGCCGCTTCCGGGCTCAATCCGGAGGTGAACGACGCGGTGACGGGAATGAGCAGCGCCACGCCGCTCATCGGGCCGATGCCCGGCAGTACGCCGACCGCCGTCCCGATCAACACCCCGATAAACGCGAACAGCAGATTGTGCCAATCAAGCGCAGTGGCAAAACCGTTTCCTAAGTACGACAATACATCCATTCTGCCACCCCCTTACATCCCGAACCAGACGGGCCAGCCTGGCAGGGTTCCTTGCAACACTTGGACAAACACGAAGTACACGCCGTAGGAGAACAGAGCCGAGATGAGAATCGAAGACAGCCACTTGCCTTTTTGCATCGTTTGAAACCCGATCAGCAAGAAAGCGAACGTGCCGACGATATACCCGATCTCTTCCAAGAAGAAAGCATACAGCGCGGCCGCGGCGAAGATGATGAGAAATCGCTTCCAATCGAGCTTCTCGCGCGTCTCCCCGTCCCGTTTGGAATCCTTAAACGTTTCGTAGAACAAGCGCAGGCTCAGCAGCGCGAAGATCAAGCCGAGGCCGAACGGGAAGATGTTCGGCCCGACGTTGCTGCCGTACGCGCTTGACGAGATGTTCCGGCTCTCGATCATGAACGCGGCGGCGATGATCAGCGACACCAGACTGGCATACCGGTCAAACGTTTTATTCATAGAGGCTCACCTTATTTCGCCATGCCGAGCGCGGTCAGCATGTCTTTGACTTCGCCTTCTTGCTTGTCGAGGTAAGCTTTGAAGTCGTCGCCGTTTTTGTATTCGGCTTCCCAGCCGTTGGTTTGGAGTTCTTTTTTCCACTCCGGGGTTTCAGACAGGGCTTTGAGTTTGTCGCCCCAGTATTTCTTGGCTGCGTCGGACATGTCTTGCGGGCCGAACACGCCGCGCCAGATCAGGAATTGTGCGTCGAGACCTTGCTCTTTCATCGTCGGGATGTCTTTGAGATCGCCGCCGAGACGCTCCGGTGCTTCCACGCCGAGGATTTTCACTTTGCCTGCCTTCATGTATTCGACGAGGGACGAGCCGTCCGTGCCGATCGCGTCCGCGTTGCCGCCAAGCAGTGCCGCAACCGCTTCGCCGCCGCCGTCGTAAGAGACGTACTTGACTTTCTTCGGGTCGACGCCCGCTTTGTACGCCGGAAGCACCGCGACGAGGTGGTCCATCGAACCCGGAGCCGAGCCGCCCGCGACGGTCAGTTTCGACGGGTCCGCTTTCAGCGCGTTGACGAGGTCGGTCAAGGTTTTATACGGAGAATCCGCTTTCACCGCGATCGCGCCGTAGTCTTTGGTGAGTTGGGCGAGCGGGGTGGTGTTTTTGTAGCCGTACGGGGTGTTGCCTTCCTTCTTCAAGTTGTTGATCAAAATCGGCGGAGAAGAGACGAACAGGCGGTAGTCGTTTTTCTTGTCGTTCGATGCGTAGTCCGCCATGAACACGGTGCCGCCGCCGCCCGGTTTGTTTTCCACGGTCATCGTTTGCTCGACCAGTTTGGTTTCGCCGAGCACTTTGGTGACGGAACGTGCGGTTTTGTCCCAGCCGCCGCCTGCACCCGACGGTGCGACCATCACGATCGGCTTTTGCGGATAGTTGCTGTCGCCCTTGCTGCTGCCTCCGCTGGAAGCGTCCTTGCTGCCGCAAGCGGTCACGCCGAGCGCCATAACGCCGGTCATCAGGGCAACGGCCCATTTGTGCTTGGTTTTCATCTGTGTGTTCCCCCTTTTTTATCTGCGAAAGAAAAAGCAAATGAGAGCGTTTTCATGTCTTGGTCAACATCATATCACCGATCATTCTGAAATTTGTGTTACGGAAACTAAGTTGCAAAAAGATCATTCCGCGCATTTTGGTCATTCTGTTCACATGAGCAAAATGAACAAAATGGGAAGAATGAACTTTATGGATTTTACAACTGACAGAACGTTTCGTTGCATTGCTATGCTAAACTGATAGAGAAAGGAGCGGATGGTATGGAAAGCGGTTTCCTCCTTGACTTGCTCAAATTGATTTTGATCAACATCGTTCTAAGCGGCGACAACGCCGTCGTCATCGCGTTGGCGTGCCGCAATTTGCCGCAACAGCACCAGAAGAAAGCGATTTTCTGGGGCAGTACCGGGGCGATCGGATTGCGCATCGCGCTGACGTTCCTCGCTGTGTGGCTTTTGGAGATTCCCTTTGTGCAAATCGCCGGCGGTTTGCTGCTTCTCTACATTGCCTACCAACTTCTGCGCGGGGAAGACGACGAAGAGAAGTTGAAGTCGGGCTCCTCGATTCGTGATGCGATCAAGACGATCATCGTGGCGGACTTGATCATGAGTTTGGACAACGTGGTCGCCGTGGCGGGTGCCGCCAACGGCAACTTGCTGGTGATCTTGATCGGTCTGGCCATCTCCATCCCGCTGATCATCTGGGGCAGCCAACTGCTGATGGCGCTGATGCAGCGGTTTCCGATCATCGTCTTGCTGGGTGCCGGTTTGATCGGCTACACGGCGGGCGAGATGATTCTCGGCGACGACGCGATCGAAGGCTTCATCGACGAGGTGTTCCCGGCAGCGAACTACGTCGTTCCGGCAGCGGTCGGCGTCCTCGTCATGCTGGTCGGCTGGCGCATCTCGGCAAACGCCAAGAAAAAAGAATCCGAACACGGCACGCCCGTCACGTCGTCATGAAAAAAGACCCTCTGCGCGAGGGTCTTTTTTGCGAGCTGTTGTTGGTTTTTTTTTGCATAAGCATTTCCAGCTCAATGTGTTACTATGAGGGTGTATTTTCCACTCGCTTCACGATCTCCACCACGGGGTGTTCGGGTATTCGTCGCCCCCGACGGCGACCGCTTCTCCCATTTTGGGCGTGGCGAGCGTGACACCGTGCTTCCGAGCGGCGAGGCTGACGCGTTCCACCGGCTCCGTCCACGCGTGAAACGCCAACGTGAACGCCGCCCAGTGAATCGGGATCAACACCTGCCCGCGCACATCGAGATGCGCTTGCACCGTTTCTTCCGGCATCATATGAATCGCCGACCAGCGCTCGTCATACTGCCCGCACTCCATGCAGGTCAGATCAAACGGCCCGTACTTCTCCCCGATCTCGCGAAAGTGCGGCCCGTACCCGCCGTCGCCGCTGAAATAGATCTTGTGCTCCCGGCCCTCGATCACCCACGAACACCACAGCGTCGCGTTGCGGTCGTTCACGCTGCGGCCGGAAAAGTGCCGCGCCGGCGTGCACGCCAACCGCAAACCTTCATACTCAAACTCGTCCCACCAATCATG
The DNA here is from genome assembly GCF_000714935.1 of Tumebacillus flagellatus. Classification (GTDB taxonomy): domain Bacteria; phylum Bacillota; class Bacilli; order Tumebacillales; family Tumebacillaceae; genus Tumebacillus; species Tumebacillus flagellatus. The sequence goes on along the minus strand of NZ_JMIR01000007.1, from coordinate 109,191 downwards.
CTCTTGAATGAGATTCGGGTCGACTCCCCACCGCTCCAAGTGGCTCCCGACGCCGAGCGGGACGAGAAACTGCCGCACCTGTTCCTTGATCTTTCGGATCGAATCGTAATCGAGATGATCATAGTGATCATGAGACAGCAACACGGCATCGATCGGCGGCAAGTCCTCCACGCGAATCGGAACGTCCTTGCTGTAGCGCTTCCCGCCGATCGCCGGAAACGGATGCGGCGACTTTCCGAACATCGGGTCGAGCAACAGCGTCTTGCCGTCGATCTCCACCAGCAACGCCGAGTGCCCGAACCACGTGACTTTCGCAGGCGCGGGCGCAGTAGAAGCAGACCCTTGCGACAGACCCGTCACGTCCACCGTCTCCATCGGGAGCGGAGACTTGGGCACGCGATCGGGATTTTTTTTGATCGAGTCGCGCAGCATGGAGCCCATCGCTTTCAGACCCATCGCCATCTCCGTCGTGGTCTGATTCACAAACTTGCCCGCGCGGAAGTTTGGCGAGCTTTCATAGGTGCGCAGCTTCTCACGCGAAGCTTTCCGACCAAACACCGGATTCACCCGCAACACCAGCACCGCGAGGATGAGAAGGGCGACAACAATCGAGAGGACAACCCACATAACGATCTCCCTTTACGAGTAAAATTCTCCATCTCTCGTTATCATACCGAACCCCAACCGGAAGTCAAAGGAGAGAACACGATGAAAATTGCAATCGCAGGCGGCAGCGGCTTCATCGGACAGCACCTGATCAACGACTGGCTGAACCAACAACACGAGGTCGTCCTCATCTCCCGCTCCAAGCAACCGACGACCTCCCCCCTGCTTTCTTCGCTCACGTGGAACGACCTGCAAAAAAATCCCCTGCTCCTCGACGGGATCGACGCCGTCGTCAATTTGGCGGGCGAATCGATCAACCAGCGCTGGACGGCGGAAGCGAAGCGGCGCATCTTGCAATCGCGCTTGGACACGACCGGGCAGATCGCCGACGCGGTCTCCAAGCTGTCGCGCAAACCGGGCGTCGTCGTCAACGCGTCGGGCATGTCGATCTACGGCCTGTCGGAAACGGCGACGTTTGATGAGAACTCTCCGCATGTGCACGATCATTTTCTGTCGGACGTGGTGGAGGAGTGGGAACGGGCGGCCGATCAAATTCCGGCGGACCGCGTGGTGAAAGTGCGCGTCGGTATCGTGCTCGGCATGGACGGCGGCGCGTTTCCCAAGATGTTCATGCCCTACCGCCTGTTCGTCGGCGGCAAAGTCGGCAGCGGACGGCAATGGCTGTCGTGGATTCATGTCGACGACATGGTGCGAATGATCAACTTCTGCATCGAGAATCCGGAAATTGACGGAGCGGTCAACGGCACCGCGCCGAATCCGTTGACCAACGACCAGTTCGGCCGCGTCGTCGGTCGTGTCGCGGGGCGTCCGCATTGGATGCCGGTGCCTGCGTTCATGATGAAACTGCTGTTCGGCGAACTGTCCGTGCTCTTGCTGGAAGGTCAGAAGGTCTTGCCGCAGAAAGTCCTCGATCACGGCTTCCAATTCCGTTATCCAACGCTCGAACCCGCGCTGAAACAATTGCTCGGGAAATAAATCTCTCATGCTCGGAAAAAAAGTCTCCTGCAACCGCACCGGTGCCGGAGACTTTCGTTTTTTGAAACAGAAAAGCCCGCGCCTGTGACGGGCTGCGGGCTTTGTGCATTAGGAATTGCTGGATTTGTCGGTCAATTGTTTTTTCATTTTCTCAAGAAGGGCTTGTTTCTTCGACTGCGCCTGCCCAAATGCTCCACCGGCACCGCCGTTTCCTTGCTTGTTTTGGAAACCGCCCTGTTTCACGCCGCCTCCGTTGCTGATCGGCTTTTTCCGATTCTCTGCTCTTGGCACCCTGCTCACCTCCTGAAACTGCTGTTGAATCTATTCTACATCGACCTGTGAATTGCCTCTAATGCACACGCTTCATCTTGCGGTTTTACGTAGAGATCGTATTGCGTCATGTCCGGGCCGAGGCGGGAAGAGGAGCCGAGGGCGGACAAGTTGCCGGGCGTTTTGGTGCTGTACGGAATGCCGGCCGCTTGGAGTTTGCCGACCGCTTTGAAGTACGACTCCGAGCCGAAGCTGGTGTAGACGAGTTTCTTATACTTGCTGAAGAAACGAAACATCCCGTATCACCTCATAACGTTTGCCCGCTGTCGACGGTGATGATTTGACCGGTCATCGCTTCCTGTTCCAAAGTGGAGAGAATCAGTTGCGCGATGTCTTCCGGAGTGGCGATGCGTTGCAGCAAGAGGTTGGGGGCGAGGCTTTTCATCTGCTCTTCGCGCCCTTCCCACCATCTGGTTTCCACGGCGCCCGGCACGACACAGTTGACGCGAATCGTCGGAGCCAAAGCGCGGGCGAGGGATTTCGTCAGCGCGTGCACGGCAGCTTTGGAGACGGCGTACGGAAGCGAGGAGCCCAAACCCGTTTGCCCGGCGATGCTGCCGATGTTGACGATTGCGCCGAGTTGGCTTTCTTTCATATACGGCGCAACCGCTCTTGCGCAGAAAAACATCCCTTTCACATTGACGCCGTACAGCTCATCCCAGACGTCTTCCGTTGCGGACTCCAAGTCGACGAGCGGAATGTGGCGGGTGATGCTGGCGTTGTTGACGAGCAGATCGACGGTGCCGAATTGCCGGGCGACGGTTTCGACCATCCGGCGGACTTCGTGGTCTTGAGAAACGTCCGCTTGAACAGCGATGGCGCGTCCGCCGTTACGGGTGATGATTCGCACCGTCTCTTCCGCCTCGGCTTGCGACCGCGAATAATTCACGGCAACGGCAACGCCGCGCTCCGCCAACGCCAAGCAAGTCGCCCGCCCAATCCCCGTCCCGCCGCCGGTGACAATCGCAACTTTCCCTTTGATCTCCATTCTCCTACTCCCTCTCTCCTTGGTATATGATTCATTGTAACTTTTTCAAGACTGAAGCTGGAAGTGGGGGCGGACACATTTTGTAAAAAAATGGAGGTTTTTCCCCCGTAAGAGGAGAACCTTACAACAAACACTTTCGACTCCAAAACAGGAGGCCACCCCATGACCCTCTTCACTCAACTCTCCGACATCCAACAGCACTTATCCACAGGCAACCTCCAAGCTTTAGAGGCATGCCTCAACGACACCACACGCGCCGTATCTTTAGAAGACTACCAAGCCCAACTGGAAAAAGGCCTCCATCGCGCCTTGCAGCTCGCCAAGCGCACGTTTGCGCAGGCGGTCTATTTCGAATACGACCTCGACAATAATTGGGACAGCTCGTTTACCGTCTGCAAGGAATACTATCCGCTCGAAGCGGACAACGAAGACTGGGCGGCTCCCGGTCCGGGAACGCGCGATTTCCCCGGCCCCTCGCTGCCCGCATTCGCGGAACTCTACACGGACTTCGACACGCCGGAGACGCTCTCCCTGATCGCCGCCACCGTCCTCGTCTTCGCCAAAGCCTGCCGCACCGTGCAAAGCAACACCCCGCAAAACCTGAAGCTCTGCATCGCCTTCCACGGCCAAGACCCGATCTTCCGCCTCTAACTCAACTCAAAAAGCGGCCGCCCCTTCCAAGGGCAACCGCTTTTTCATTGGAACCTGTAAAGCAAAACAAATTCGTCCTACTCGTCCACTACCTCGAAAATTCCCAAATCCAGCAACACAATCGCCAGCAGACTTAAGACGCTGTATGTGGAACTCGTCTGATACTGTTGCTCTTGATATTCAAAAACCAATCGGTGAAATGATGACACATCATACGGCCCAAACCCAAAATGCTCAATGGCTGTTACCAGTTCCTCAACTGCTTTCTGAAGGGTTTCCTCACTGATCCTACTTTGATTAATAGTCTGCGCATGCAAGTGGTGTTTGAGTTGATGCCCGTATTCAAACTGCAGCATATAGGAACCCGAGATAAAATTAGACGCCACAAAACTTTCAACTGCCGGATAACTAAGCAACAGCAAACCTTGCCGGTATTCCCCGTTGTCGGTTGCATTCCCTAACCGGTCGATCAGATCGAGAATGAATTTCGAGTTTTTATTTGAACCCCCATCTCTGTCGAAGAGGTAATAGATCGCGGCTCGATCAACAGGGAAATTGTGTACCTCAATCAACTCCGCAAAGAGTTGATTGAGGTATTCATTGCTGTCATCGAGTGATGTAATAGCCGAACTTTGCGCATTCACAACACATACCGAAGACGTGATTTTTTCCTTTTCATTCACTTTTCTGTATTGCCCCATCCGCTTTTTGTACTCATATTGATAATCTAATATATCTTTGAAAATCCGCCTCAACAACCAAAATTCCGTTTTCTCCCCTTCAACAATAAACAGAACCCGACCGATGTTTTTGTCCTTGTTACGCGAGATCTTCATCGTTGTATTCCGGCACTCCTCCGAACACGCCGTTGAGATACATTCTCTCTAAGTTTTGCGCTTCTCTCGGTTTTTCTGATGAAAATAACTTGAGTCCGCTTCCTTCTTTGCCCCAAAAATTCACAGCGTATATTTGGTCAGGTCTCAACAGCGCATTTGTGAGCAGGTTTGTGGAATGAGATACGATAAAAATCTGAGCGTTTGTTGAGGCTTTCATGAAATATCGGATCAGCAATTCCTCAAGGAAATTATGGAGACCGCTGCTGAATTCGTCAATGATCAGCATACCCCCACGCTGAACCACGTGGAAAAAGGCTGGTAATAGATTGAGTAAATTTCGGTTCCCCAACGACTCCATCCAATACGGAATGGGCTCTCCAATTCCTTCCCGTTTAAAAAAGATCCGCTTCTCCTCTCCGTTGTCCATTCTATTAAGGGGTCCCTCACTCGAATTGGAGTACTCAATTCGTTGATCGAAGTGATAGTCGGTGAAAAATTGATTGATGGTCTGAACTCCTGCCTCGGATTGCACATATTCGTTCAACCGCAACCCGTGTTTGCCCGGTGAAAAAAGAACTCTTTCGTGGCCGTCCACATACACGGAGTTCAGCAAGAATTCGAACCATTTCTTGAGTGTTTCGTGAGCGCGAAACTTTGTATTGTAGTAAATCTCCCTCAACAAGAGCGAATAGTCGTCGATATTCGAGTACAATCTCGCATCTGTTAGTTTCGTTTCACCGTTGCTTCCGACCCGATTCAAGACTTCCTCCTGATCGACGGTCAATTTTTCTACCAGAAATTTGCGTTGCTGCGTGTCAAATTCAATCTGATATTCGATGACAGCTTGACCGATTTCAAACGTGTATTCCAAGAGAAACGAGTGTTCCACTGAAAACAGGCATACATTGGAAGACAAATTCACGATCTTTTCCGCAAACAAAAGCTCCAACAACAACCGCAAAGCTCGTATGACATTCGTTTTCCCCGATGCATTCGGCCCAACAAAAAACAATCCCTTCAGCACCTGTTCATGCACATTCGATCGTTCAAGAATTTTGTATCCGGTGCTTTTAAGATCCAGTATTGTGTCATTTTTAAATGATGTATAATTTTTCATTCGAAGAGAAGTTAGCATTTCGATTCCTCCCTTTCACGAAGTTCCTCCTGCTATTATATCCTGTCAAAGAAAAAAAGGTACACACACTGCCTCATTACATGTAATTTTTTTACCGTACATAAAAAGCGGCCGCCCCCTTCCAAGGGCAACCGCTTTTTTTATGCGCTCGTCGTCAGTGACGCCGCTTTCGCTTTCGGCTTCCCCGTCCCGAGCACGATCGCCAGAAACACCGCCGTGAACCCGACGATATGAATCCACGTGATCGACTCGCCCAAGAGCAGCACCGAGAAGATCAAGCTCAACATCGGCATTCCGTTGATGTACATCGACGTCCGTCCCGCCCCGATTACGCGGATGCCGGAGTTCCACCAGATCGAGCCGAACCCGGTCGCCATGATCCCGGAGAACAGCAACACGACCCAGACAAACCAGTCGCCCGGCAACGTAAACGGCTGGTTCGAAACCAGTTGCTCCCCCGTCGCCGTGATCGCCAACAACACCGTCGCCGTGACGTGGCTGTACGCGGTGACGACCATGACCGGGAGGGTTTGCGTCGCTTTTTTGATAAACATCCCCGAAATCACGTACGCGAGCATCGCGAGGACGACCAGCCATTCGCCCTTGCCAAAGTGCAGCGTGGACGTCTCTTCCCATGACGCGCCGAACACAACGAGAAACACGCCGCAAAAACCGAGCAGCACTCCGCCGATCTTGCGCGCCGTCAACGGCTCGCGAAACAGAACGTACGCCAGCACCATCGTCACCAACGGGTTCAAGCCGAGAATCAACGATCCTGTGGAAGCGGTCGTCAGCTTCAAGCCCGCCGACAGCGTAATCTGGTGCAGGAAAATCCCCGACACGGCAATGCCGATGATCGTCCCCCACTGGCCGACGGTGAGTTTGCGAAACCCGTACTGTTTCGCCGTCATCCCCGTCAACAGCAGCGCCGCCGCCCCGATCCGCCACGCCGCCAGCATCGTCGGGGTGAAAAAGTCGGACAGATACTTGACCATGACCACGTTCAACCCCCAGATCACCACGACAAAAACCAACAGCAGCCTGGCCTTTCTCTCCTCGCCCAAATTCCACACTCCCCTAAAATTCGTTCCTCGAAATAAGTGCTCAATGCGAAGATTATACACCATTTCTTCCTTCACAGCGTGCATCTTGAGTACCGATTCCCTGTTGGGCAAGCGCCGCGCAGATCAACGTTGTGCCTGCACGACGAAAAGCCCCTTGTCCGCGTGCGGCAAGGGGCTTTGTTCGGCGAGGATAACTGCCTTATTTCGGTTGGTACGGGCCGACGGTGACGCGGGTCATCTGCGTGTCATGAAACACTTCGTGCACGAGACGCAGCGCGTCTTCCCGCGTGACTCCTTCCAGATCGGCGATGTCGCGCTCATACGGACGCCATTCGCCCCAGAGCACTTCGTCGTCGACGAGCTTCTGAACTTTGTTGCCCAGTTGGTCGCTGCTCATCAGAAGCGACGCCCGCAGCATCGCTTTGGAACGCAGCAGTTCGTCTTCCGTGATGTCCCGTTGGAAACGGTCGATCTCGTGCAGGATCTCCGCCAGCACGCGGTCCGTTTCGCTCGGCTGGCACCCGGCGTAGATCATGTACGTGCCGACATGCTGCCACCCGGAATATCCGCCCTCCACCGTGTAGACGAGACCGAGTTCGTTACGCAATCGCTGGAACAAGCGCGACCACGAATCGCCTCCGAAGATCGTCATCGCCGTATCGAACGCCGGCAGATCCGGACGCTGAATCGCCGGAGCCCGGAAGCCGAGGAACACTTGCTCTTGCTCGCACTCCTCTTCCTCATGGCGCGACTTGATCTGCGAGAGCGGCGGCACGCGCAAATTCTGGCTCTTGCGCGCATTGCCGCCAAAGTGCTTCGCCAGCACTTCCACCACCGCTTCATGCTCGACGTTGCCGACGAGCCCGACCACCAAGTTGTCCGGCGTGTAATACGCCTGCGAAAACTCCAACACTTGGCGGCGCGTCAGAGCATCGACCGACTCCGGCGTCCCGATCGTCGGGTGCGCGTAGTTGCCGAGCAGCGAATGGTAAGCGAGGTCTTCGCCCCACGCGGACGGGTCGTCGCGGTACATCTTCCATTCTTCTTGGATCACGTCTTTTTCCTTGTCAAACTCTTCGGCCGGCACATGGAACCCCGCGATCAACGCCGCAAACAGATCCAAGCCCTGCAAGATCGTCTCTGCCGGCCCGTCGATTTCAAACGTCGTCGATTCAAAGCCGGTCGACGCGTTGGTCGAGCACCCCAAGCGGGCGATTTCGTTGCCGAACACCACTTGGTCCATCGTCGGCGTGCCTTTGAAGACCATGTGTTCCAAGACGTGCGCCACGCCCCACAAGCGGAACGGCTCCAAGCCGGAACCGATGCCAAAGCGCAAGTGCGCCACAGCCCCGCGCAGATAGGGGGTTTTTTCCGTAATGATTCGTAAGCCGTTGGGCAATATCGTTTTGCGTATCATCCTCTGCACACACGCTCCTAACCGAGCACTTTCTGGAACTCCTCTTCCTTGAAGCCGACCGTCACGCGGTCGCCGCGCACGAGGATCGGGCGTTTGATCAACATGCCGTCCGACGCGAGCAAGCGAAGTTGCTCCTCGACGCTCATGTCTTTCAACTTGTCCTTCAGACCGAGTTCTTTGTATTTGTTGCCGCTCGTGTTGAAGAACTTCTTGATCTCAAGCCCGCTCTTCTCCAGATAGTCTCGCAATTGGTCTTGGGTCGGCGGTTGGTCCACGATGTGGATGTCTTCGTAGTCGACGCCGTTTGCGTCCAAGTATTTCTTGGCATTGCGGCAGGTACCGCACTTGGGATATTCATAGAAAAGAATCTCTGCCATTCGTGCTGTTCCTCCTATGTATATGAATGGATGTGGGTTCAATGTACCATGTTTGTCCCCTTTTTGAAACCCGACGGGAGTATCTCGAACGCCCGGAATGTGTCGTGGGCGACAGTTTTTTTTCCAATCAATAGGGTATGCTGTTGGCAAAAAGCAGAATAGGTGATGATCGCCATGTATGAAGCTCCGTCCAACGAAATCGTCAAACAATGGCTCCAAGAAACCAAAACCATCGCGGTGGTCGGACTGTCCGACAAGCCGGACCGCACCTCCTACCAAATCGCGGAAACGATGCAAGCGCGCGGCTACCGGATCCTGCCGGTCAACCCGATGCTGAAAACCGACGTGCTCGGGGAAAAACCGTACGCCGCCCTCGAAGAAATTCCGGAAAAAATCGACCTCGTCAACGTCTTCCGCCGCTCCGAAGAACTGTACAGCGTCGTCGAATCGGCCATCAAAGCCGGCGCGAAACGCATCTGGGCGCAACAGGGCGTGTACGATGAGCAAGCCGCACAACTGGCGAAAGAAAACGGCGTGGAGATCCTCATGGATCAGTGCATCGCCGTGGCGCACAGCGTGCTGCTCGCGGGAGGGAAACACTGATGAGCGGATTGCGCTACCACTTTGATTACGCCTGCCCGTGGTGCTACATCGGCGCGCACACGATCCGCGAACTGGCGAAAGAGGGCGTCGAGATCAAGTATAAAGTCTGGAAGATGCCGCCGAACGCCAACCCGCCGGAAAAACCGGAAGGCTACCGCGAAGCGGCGGGCGTGCGCTTGAAGGAATTGCGCGAAGAGACGGGCATCCGCGTCTCGTCTCCCGTTCAATCGGACACCGTCCCGGCGCTGATCGCCACCAAAGTCGCTGAACAGTTCGGAGCGGCCGCTTCCTATGTAGAAGCGGTCTATCGGGCGCATTGGGCAGAGAAGCAAGACATCTCCGACCGCGACGTGCTCGTGCAACTCGCCGAATCGGTCGGCTTGAACGGTGCCGATTTCCGCCAAGCGCTGGAGAGCGATGCCGGCCGTGCCGCGTATGAAACCGATCTGCAACAAGCGGCAGACGAAAACCTCGACACGATCCCCGACTATGTGAACAGAGCGGACGCGTCGAAGCGCCTGTTGATCCACCACTTTGACGACATGCCGACGTTGGAACAACTGCGCGAATTGGCTCGCTAGAAACTTTCAACGTATTTACAACTTTTTATTGAAAAGGGAGCTCCCGACCGACGGCGGAGTTCCCTTTTTTCGTGCTGACTTGACAATGGTGATGGAGACTGTTAACTTAAATGGATAAGGTAGAATTTTTAGGTTTACATATCCTGCTACTAAAGGAGTACGGGCTCTCTATGGATACGACATTGCGGTATGTACAACAGTTTGGTCGGTCGAAGAAGGACAATTTGAAGCCGAGCTTGACCGGGAAATACCATGTTGGCCAAACGATTGAAGTGTTTCCGTTTCGCATGATGGATTTTGGTTGCTTTGCGTCCACGACCGACGGATTGAGCGGTTTGTTGCACAACAGCGAGATGGCAGTCGATCTGCAAGGCAAATTGCCGGAGATGATCGAGCGCGAAGAATCGATTACGGTACGCATTACGAAATATGACCGCCGCAGCGGCGAAGTTGCTTTCACGATGGACGGCAAAGAGAAGGACAGAGACAAATTCCACGACGCAGCTTCGACTCCGTCCGCAACGGCAACCGTTGCTCCGACCGTGGCGGATGCGCTGGTCGTTCCGGATGTGATTGCACCGACTGCAACCGGTGCCGCGCCGGCGGCTCCGACGACCGCTGCTCCCGCTCCGACGTTTGCCGCTCCGCAACCTCCGGCTCCCGTGGCGACCCCCGCCGGCGAATTGGCGCCGCATCAATTTACGACTTCCCAGCCGGTTCCAAGCGTGCCGACCCGCGATTCGCTATCAGCGCGTCTGGATTCTGAACTTGCTGACATTCAGAAATTCATTGAAGGCGTCTCGCAGACCGCGATGTCTGAACAGGCGCAAAAACTCTTGCGCGACCTGCTGGAGAAAAACAACACGTTCCGTTTCACCTATGCGATGCAGACGGTGGTCGACAATTTTGAACCCGATTTGAACTATCTGTTGCTCTCTCTCATAGAACGCGCATTGAAAAACCCGACTCCTTAGGAGCCGGGTTTTTTGACGAGTCGGGAATTGAGCATCTCGTCGATCATCTGCAATTTCGGGTTGTACGTGAAGTCGTGCGCAGCGGCGAAGTACGTTTGGTAGAGTTCCGCGGCGCGCGTGAAGTCTTTCTTGACGTAGAGCGAGAAGATTTCCTCCAGTTTGTCTTCGTTGGAGACGATGTCTTCGCGCATGATCTCTTGCGAAGTGCGGATGTCGCGGCGGAATTGCGCCATCTGCAAATCGAGCTCGTTGGCGGCGTCGGCGGCGCGGCGGAGTTGTTCCTTCATCTCTTCCGGCAGCTTCTCGTCGTACTTGTAGCGCAACTCATGCTCGTTGGTCGCCCAGAAATTCATCGCCAGCGTCCGCAACTGAATTTCGCAGAGCACATCGCGTTTTTGCGAGCCGTGATACGTCGGGTAGCGCACGATCAAATGCACGCTGCGGTAGCCCGATTCCTTGGGCGTGTCAATGTAATCGGTGATCTCGACGATTTGGAAATCCTCGCGTTCGCAGAGAATCTCCTGCACTTCGCGGATGTCTTCCAGATAGCGGGTGACAACGCGCAGGCCGGCGATGTCGTACACATGGCTCTCAATCTCCTCGACCCAGTTGCCGACGCCGATCTGGATGCCCTTCTTCTCCGCTTTTTTCAACAGCGACTCGACAGACTTGACGCGGCCGACCACGAATTCGATCGGCGAGTAGCGGTCTTGTTCGAGACAGCCGTACTTGATGCCTTTTAATTTGACTTTGAGTTCATCGACAGCTTGTTGATACGGCGCGCGAAATTTCGACAGCCGTTCAAAATCGCCCCTGCTGGGCTTATAGGCGGTGCTCATGTTAGATTCTCTTCTCCTTACTGAATCGCCGTGCGTACGTACCGTGCCTGTTCGTTCTCCTTCAATAAGAATACCATTTCTGCCGCCCTTTTTCCTCCCTGAATTCAATTCTGAAAAACTGTGTGGGATTTGCGGAAATGGAATTCAATTACATATGCATTCTTTACAAATAATTGTTGAAATTATCACAAATATCATTTATACTGAATTCGAAGACAGGACAACCTTCCAAGGGGGATTCACGGAACCATGAAAAAACGCACAGTTATCGGATTGACCAGTTTGGCAATGGTCGGCGCACTCGTTGCACCGGCAGTTTATCATGTTCAACCGGCTTCCGCAGCGATTGCTGCCGGCTCGGTCGTTGTCAACGAAATCATGTACAACTACGCATCCGGTACGACGCAAGAATGGGTTGAGCTTTACAACAAAACTTCTTCTGCTATCGACTTGTCCGGCTACAAACTGACCGATAACGGCGTTGGCGCTACTTCGCTGACCGAAGGCGTGTACACGTTCCCGTCCGGCACGACGATTCCGGCAGGCGGTTACATCACCATCGGCAACTCGCTTTCCAGCGCAACGTACAAATGGTCCGGAAACTTCGCACTGGGCAACTCCGGCGACGGCGTCGCACTGTTCTCCGACAGCAACGGCGACAACCTCGCGCAATCGGGTGAAGTGATCGACTCTGTAGAATTCACCTCTTCCTGGGGCGGCAACGGCACCGGCTACTCGCTGGAACGCAAAGACCCGGCAGGTTCTTCCTCGTCCTCGACGAACTGGGGCTCTTCCACCGTTTCCGGCGGCACGATGGGCAAAGTCAACTCCATCAACACCGGCACGGGCGGCGGCGGCGGCGGCGGTGACACCGGTGGCGGCGGTACGGTTTCCGGCACGAAAGTCCTCTGGGACCAAGGCCACGGTCAAACCGCTGGCAACGCGGACTGGACGATCGGCGGCGCGAACTCTTCCTTCGCAGACGCACTGCGCGCGAAAGGCTACACCGTAAGCTCCACCACCTCGACGATCTCGTCTACCGTGCTTTCCGGCTACAAAGTCCTCGTTCTGCCGGAGCCGAACATCAACTACACCTCCGCAGAGAAGACCGCGATCAACACGTTTATCCAAAACGGCGGCGGCGTCTACTTCATCGCCGACCATATCGTTTCCGACCGCAACAACGACGGTTGGGACTCCGTGCAAATCTATGACGGCTCCCAAACCGAAGCATATCCGGCAACCGGTTCCTGGGTTGGCGCTACGTTCGGCTTCTACTTCAACCGCAACAACGTTTCCCAAGACCCGATCACGGACATCCGTGCAAATTCCGTAACCGCAGGCGTTTCCTCCGTCGGCGCTTGGAACGGTTCCACGATCCACTTGACCGGCGCAAATTCCACGATCGTCAACGACGTGTTCCTGACCGGCCAAGCAGACGCGTTCCACATCCACGGCAAGTACGGTTCCGGCCGTTTCGCGGCACTGGGCGACTCCTCGCTGTACGATGACGGCACCGGCGCTTCCGGCAAGAACTTGTACGACGGGTGGAACGCGGACAATGACAAAGTCCTCGCAGTCAACACCATTGACTACCTCGCGGGCGTCATCAACTAATTCCAACGCAACCCCCGAAGAACCTGACCGTCATCCGGCGGCAGGTTCTTTTTTATCGATTCTCTATCATCAGTCATCGGATACACGACCGCCAAGAAGAAACCCTCGCTCCGCGCATCTGCGTGGGCAAGGGCTTTTTTTCTACCCTTCTGACACAAGATTTTCGTAAAGATTCCGATTGAATAATCCTTTCAGTGGGTGTAAGATGACGAAAGTAGAGAGGGGTTTGGGACAAAGTCCTGACTCGCAAGCACCCGTACTCAATCTTGATTTGAACCGAAGGAGTCTCTATGTACCCGACAAACTTCACCCGTCGCTGGAAACACGTTGATTACGCGCTGATCGCGGTCGTGCTGATGATCTGCAGCGTTTCGCTCTATACGATCAGCAGCGCGACCCACGCGTTTGAACCCGGTCATTCGATGACGTTCGTGTACAAACAATTGGGCGCCATCGTCGTCGGACTGCTGGCGATGATCGGGATCGCCCGCTTGAACTTACGCTCCCTGTTGGCAAACATCGAGTGGGCGTACTGGTTCAACATCGTGCTGTTGATCGCCGTTTTTTTCACGCCTGAAGTCAACGGAGCGCACGCTTGGATTGCGCTTCCCGGCGGTTTTGCCATCGAGCCTTCCGAGTATTTCAAGATCATCTTCGTCCTGATGATCGTCAAGTTCCTCACCCCGGAAGAAATGATCGACCTGGAGCGGCTCAGCGCACAAAAGCGCTACGCTCGCTTGGCCGCCTACGGTGCAATCGGTCTGTTCTTGATCCTGATCGAGCCGGAACTCGGTCAGACGATGATGATCCTCTCCGCCGTCGGATCGGTGCTGTTCGTGCACCTGCCGCGCAAGGCGTTCCTGTACCTGTTCGGCACGCTGTTGGGGTTTTGCATCGTGTTCTATTCCGCCGCGTTCCTGCTGCCCGACCAGACGCTGCACGCGCTGGACACGTTGAAACAAAAAGGAGTGCTCAAAGAGCACCAATACGGCCGCTTCGAAACGTTCATCCACCCGGAAGACAGTCTCGCCGGAGACGGTTTTCAAGTCTACCAAGCCAAAGTCGCGATCGGCTCGGGCCAATTGATCGGCAAAGGGCTGTTCCACGGCTCGCAAACGCAAGGCGACTGGGTGCCGGAGCAACAGACCGACTTCATCTATTCGGTCATCGGCGAAGAGACCGGATTTGTCGGCTCGTCGCTGGTTGTCACGCTTTATTTGTTGCTTGCCTACCGCATCGTCTCGGTCGGATTACACGCAACCAGCCGGTCCGGCATGTATCTCTGCACGATGATCGCCGGGATGTTCACCTGTCAGGTGTTTGAAAACATCGGCATGTCGTTGCAGCTCGTGCCGATGACGGGCGTGACGCTGCCGTTCATCTCCTACGGCGGGTCGTCGCTGTTGACCAACTTCATCCTGATCGGACTTGTCTTGAACATTCGAGGACAGCGTGCCGGCTTGTCGTTTTCCTCCTAAGAAAAAACCCCCTGCGCACCGCACATGACATGGTGCAGGCAGGGGGATTTTTTATTCTGCGGGCAGGATTTGCAGTTCTTTCGGGTAGGAGGTCAGGACCTCCACGCCGTCTGCGGTGACGAGCACGTCGTCTTCGATGCGGACGCCGCCCAATCCCGGCACGTAGATGCCCGGCTCAATCGTGAAGACCATGCCCGTGACGAGTTGGGCTTCGTTGTTGCCGTGCATCGACGGGAATTCATGAATTTCGATGCCGAGGCCGTGGCCGACGCGGTGCGTGAAATACTCGCCGTAGCCGAAGCCCTCGATGGTTTGACGAGCCGCTGCGTCGACCACTTTCGCCGGAAGACCCGCCTTGGTCGCCGCGATCCCCGCGAGGTTCGCCGCCAGCACCGCTTCGTAGATCAGCACTTGCTCGTCGCTCGGCTCGCCGACCACGACCGTGCGGGTGATGTCGGAGCAATAGCCTTCATAGACCGCGCCGAGGTCGAGCAGCACGAAATCGCCCGCTTGGATCTTGCGGTTGCCCGGCGTCCCGTGCGGCAGGGCGCTGCGATCCCCCGCGAGCACGATGGTGGAAAACGACGGACCCGATGCGCCGAGCGACTTCATCGTCGATTCGATCACGGCGACGATTTCCGCTTCCGTTTTGCCAACGGCGATGGCGCGGACGGCCGCTTCCACGGAACGGTCGGCGATCTCGGCTGCTTTTTTCATGATCGCGACTTCGGCTTCGTCTTTCTGCAGACGCATGCCGAGCAGCAGGTCTTCCGCCGCGACGGACGGATTCGTGCCGAAGACGGTCTGCAGTTGCTCATAGCGAGCGACGGTGAGGTGCTGCTTCTCGACGGCAAGTTGCCCGAACGGGCCGTCGCCGACGACTTCGCGGACTTTCGCCATCGGGTCGTCTGTATCGGAGACGGTGACGATGTGCGGGAAGCCGGACTTCTCCGCTTCCTCCTTCTCCAGCGTCGGCACGAACAGCGCCGCGCCGCCGTCTGCGGTCAAGCACAGCGCCATGAAGCGCTCGTGCGGGTGGCAGTCAAATCCGGTCAAATAAAACACGTTCGGCGGCGAAGTGACCAACACCACTTCGACCGATCGTTCCTTCATCCACTCCCGAATGCGGGAGATGCGCACGTCGTAAATTGACATCTCGATGCCTCCATTTTCCCTGTGTGTTCTGTGTCTACGTTAAGTTTCCATATGCAGCGTGGATTTCCTCCCGTCGGGGCAAACTAGGACGACCGAAACAGACAGAGGAGGGCTTTTGTGTGAAGAAACGTCTCTTCCCGCTCACGTTCGCGATCGTGATCAGCCTGCTGTTCTGCTTGGCTCTGTCCCCGGCGCACTCGTCGGAACGCGAGGACACCCCCGCGGAAAAACCGCTGCCCACCTTTGGAGTGATGTCGGACGTGCATGTGGTGTCGCGGTGGGAGCCGCCGCACGTGGACGGCGCGTTGAAGTTCGCTCATGCGCTGCGGGATTTGCGTCACTTTCACCCCGATTTCGAGGTGGTCAACGGCGACTTGACGACGACCGGAAGTCCGCAGGCGATGTCGCTCGCCCGCCAGATCGCCGACGACCACGCCGGAACTCCCGTGTACGTGACGATGGGCAACCACGAATACTATCAAACGTGGATCGACCCGAAGTGGAGCGACGAGTCGGCCAAGGACGCGTTCCGGCGCACGTTCGACCTGCCCGGCCTCTATTATGAGAAATGGGTGCGCGGGGTGCATCTGATCTTTTTATCCCCCGAACAGTACAGCGTCAAACAAAAACAGATCGGCGAAGCGGCTTGGCTGTCGGACGCCCAACTGGCTTGGTTTAAAAAAACGCTGCGTTCCGCACCCGATGCGCCGACGTTTGTTTTTTTGCATCAGCCGCTCGACGGGACGGTGGGCAAGACCGATCTCGGCGTGAGCGCGGTGCAGACCCGGGAGCTGCTGCGGATCGCGTCGCTGCATCCGCGCCTCGTGTGGTTTTCCGGTCATTCGCATGTCAGCGCGCGGGAAAAAACGGAACACATCGTCAAAAACGGCGTGCACTTCTTCGGATTGGGTTCGGTGTATGAGCCGGTGGCACTCTCGACGAAGCCCGCGCCCGGTGCGCAAAAGCGCGGGGACGGGGTGTACATGGTTGCGCACGGCGAGTGGAGCGAGTCGCGGTTCGTAGAGGTGTATCGCGACCGCATTGTAGTGAAGACGCGGTTGCATCAGGACGGAACATGGGCGGAGCACGTGGAGATTCCGCTGCGGTGACCGTCTGAATGGACAGGGCTGCCTGGAGGTCGCGGGGCGGCCCTGTTTAGTTCGTAATTCTTCGCAACACCCGTTGTTGACAGTACCCTCTCCTCGGGCATACAGTAAGCTTAGATACATGAATAGATGCTCATATATTGGTAGATCGAGGAGGACTGCTGATGTCCCGTACGCATAAACCGGGTGCTCATGATCACGATCACCCTCATCACGACGGTCACCATCATAAAGATGATCACGGTCATGAACATGATCGCATTCATAAACACGGTCACGGTCATGATCACGACCACTCCGACGTGTTCCACACGCACGCCCCGATTGGCAAGATGAAGACCGCGTTCTTTCTGACGCTGATCATCCTCGTCGTGGAGATCGTCGGCGCGGTGATTTCGCACAGCTTGGCGTTGCTCTCCGATGCCGGTCACGTCCTGACCGACATCGCGGCGATCGGCTTGTCGTGGTACGCCATGCAACAAGCGCAAAAGCCCGCCAATGAAAAAATGACGTTCGGCTACCACCGCGCCGGAATTCTCGCCGCGTTCGTCAACGCCTCCACCCTGCTCGTCATCGCCGTGATCATTCTCTGGCAAGCGTACGCCCGCTTCCAAAACCCCGAGCCGGTCGGCAGCACGTGGATGTTCATCTCCGCCTCTGTCGGTTTGGTCCTGAACTTGTACCTCGGCTTCGGCCTCAGCAAGGAAGACAACATCAACGTCCGCAGCGCCGTGCTCCACATCCTCGGCGACGCGGCCGCTTCGGCGGGCGTCATCCTCGGCGGTTTGATCATCCTCTTCACCGGCTGGTACGTCGTCGACCCGATCCTCAGCGTCCTGATCGCCGTCCTGATCGCGTTTGGCGCTTGGAAGATCGTCAAGCAGACCGTCGGCATCTTGATGGAAGGCACTCCGCACGGCATCTCGCTGAACCAAATCGCCGAGATCATCCGCTCTGTCGAAGGCGTGCATGACGTCCACGACCTCCACGTCTGGAGCATCACCAGCGGCAAAAACGCCCTCTCCTGCCACGTCGTGCTCGACGGCGCGATGACGATCGAAGAGAGCCAGTCCATCTTGCGCGAGATCGAGCACCACCTGTCGCACCAGAAGATCGGGCATGTCACGATCCAGACGGAAGACGGGGCACATCCGCATGGAAATTCCCTGCTCTGCTCCGACACAGAGCACGATCACCATCACGGTGATCACCACCATCATCACGACCACTAAGAAAAAAGCCCTCGTCGTCGCATGACCCGTGACGCGCGAGGGCTTTTTTTCAAGCATAAAAAAAGAAACCGCCCGACGGCGGTTCCTTATTAGACACGACGATCTTGCAGGCGGGCGATCTGGAACACGACGACCCAGATCACCGCGAAGCCGATAAACTGCCCGAGCGTGAAGCCTTGCTTGAGGAAGACCCAGTTCAGCGTGAGGCCCGCGGCGGGAAACGCGAGTTCCGCCAGCGTCGCGTAGGACGCCGGAGTTTTGGAGAGCCCGCGGTAGTACATCAACAGCGAGAACAGGCCCGGAAGCAGCGCTTGCAGGAGGATCAAGCCGAACACCCACAGCGTGCCGAAATTGCTCCACATGTTGATGTGGTTGACGCCCTCGGTGCCGTTGATCCCCACCAGCAGCGCCATCAGCGGAAGCGCAAACAGGAAGCGGGCGGCGGTGACCGATTCAAAGCTCATCTTGTTCAGCAAGAGGCGGCCCATGACGGTCGATCCGCCCCAGAGCACGGCGGCCCCGATGGCGAACAGGGAAGCGAGCGTTTCGTTGGCGCCTTGGTTGCCGTTGGGAACCGCAAAGCCAAACGTCAGCAAGTACGTCCCCGCCAGCGCGATCAGCAGATACACGCCGAAGCCGCGGGTCAGACGTTCGCCCAGCACGACGCGGGCGAGCAGGAAGACGAACACCGGTTGCAATTTCTGCAGCAAGAGCACGACGCTGGCGTTGCCTAGCCCGAACGCCGCCGTGAACAGCACGGTCGCCAGCGCCGAGCCGCCCCATGAGATAAACAGAATCGCGCCCCACTCTTTGAGCGAGAGGCCGCGCAGTTGTCGACGGTTGATCCACATCACCGGGATCGCGTAGACCGCGAGCAGCAGATGCTCCAAGAGCACGATCTGCGTGGCGGTCAAGAAGTCGAGAAGCGGTTGGCGAAGCACGGAGTCCGTGCCCCACAGCGCCGCCCCCAGCGCGATCAGCCACACGCCGTTCC
Organism: Tumebacillus flagellatus; assembly: GCF_000714935.1. Classification (GTDB taxonomy): domain Bacteria; phylum Bacillota; class Bacilli; order Tumebacillales; family Tumebacillaceae; genus Tumebacillus; species Tumebacillus flagellatus. The sequence goes on along the minus strand of NZ_JMIR01000007.1, from coordinate 90,212 downwards.
AGCCGGTGAGAACTCCCGTCCCGCTCATGCGAGACGGACTTGCATTGGTTGTTGCCTTGCTCAATTCAAAAACCCCCTTGGGAAATTTTCGAACTGACAAACACCCTCTGCCACAAAAAGCCCCTCTCGCCGCAAGGGCGCAGAGGGGCTTTCATGGATAGCAAAAGAAGCCAATCGACACGGCGCTTTTGCGCGCGTGACAAGAGACTCATTTACCCTTCTTCCATCCGGACTGTACCGTCGGCCTTGGAGTTGCACCAAGTCAGTCCCTCTGCACGCACAACGAAAAAACAAACTTGTGCAAAGGGAGTCGCGGGCTGAGACCCCATCGGGGGGTCATCACCGCCGGTCGGGAATTTCACCCTGCCCCGAAGGTATTTATTCAATTCAAAATCATCGTACCGCGATTGAGAAAGCGTGTCAATGCAAGCGCCATTACCTTTCACGAAACCACAGGCTTCGCAAGTCGATCAAGCCCGTTCCGGCGGCGGTGATGCCTTGGACGTGCGGTTGGTAGGCAGCGGTGTAGCGTTCATGGTAGAGGATTTTCAGGTGGGCTTCCGTCTGGAGGCGTTGGTCGAGAGCGGTGAGGAGGGCGGCTCTCGTCTGCGGGTCGGGCTGTCGGCGGGCTTCGTCGAGAGCGTCGGCGATCCACGGGAGCGGGGGTTGCGGGAGGACGCTGCGGTCTCCGAGCAGGGCGCGGTAGAAGCAGTATTCGACGTGCTCGTCGATCATGTCGGCTTTGAGAATCATGTCCGCGCCGTCGAGTCGGCCCGGTTCCAAAAACTCGCGCCCGCCGACGAATTCCAGTTCCACCGGAATGCCGGCACGCTCGCACCGCGCTTGAATCCAGCGGGCATCCGCTCGGTTTTCGGCGCGGCGGAAAGTGAGCAGGCGCAGGGGGCGATTGGGCGGTTCGCCTTGGACTGGCTCGACCTTGGAGGGAACGCTCACGGTTGTCATGCCTTGGTTTTCCTCGCCTTGCTCGACTCCTTCGCTAGGATTTGAGCACCTCCACAGCCCGTACCGCGCCTTCTCCCTCGACCCGCCGAGCTCCGCGACCATTTCCTCTACATCGAGCGCGGCACAAACCGCGCGGCGGAGCGGTTCATTTTTTATCCGAAGCGTGAGATACTGCACCATCGCTTTCTCCAACGGCTTCTCCCGCCAGCCTTGGAGTTCTGCGGTCTCTTCCTCCGTGCGGTAAATGCTCACGTCAAGCTGCGACCAGTCCACGAATTTCACCTGTTCCGGCGGGACGATCCACGTTTCGTACGCGTCGAGAAACGGCCGCCCGAGAAAGTATCCCTCATGCGCCTCCAGCACAAACTGCCGCTCGTCGCTTTTTTTCATGAAAAAAGGCCCCGTGCCCACCGGAACTTCCGCGAACTCCCTCGGCACAATCGAAGCCGCCGGCGCCGCCAGCATCGGCAAAAACAACGCATCCGCCGTCCGCAACTCTGCCTCCACCACATATCGTCCGCGAGCGCGCACAACGAACAACTCACCGAACACACGCCCGTACAGCGATTCCGCTCCCCGCAACCGCTCCAGCGAAAACACCACATCGTCCGCCGTCATCTCCCGCCCGTGATGAAACGTCACGCCCTTGCGCAGGTACAGCGTCCAAACGCGCCCTTCCTCCCGCGACTCCCAGCCGTGCACGAGATGCGGCACGATCCGCCCGTCTCCCTCCCTTCGCACCAACGTGTCAAAAATCTGCGTGACCATGTTGGTTTCCTTCGCGTAATACACGCGCACCGGATCGAGCGCCCCGTACCCCGCGTACAGAAACGTCCGCAACACATCGCGCGGACGCTCCGCTTCGCTCAACCGCTCCTGCCGAAACCCGAGCTGCCGCGACAACGCCGCCACCACTTCCCGCTGTCTCGCCGGGCCGAGTTCCGCCGCCCGCTCAAACGCCTCTGCCGCATCGCCTCGCCCCGCCGCCGACAGCGCGAGGTTAAGCAACAACTGCTCCGACGTCTGCCAAAACGTCAAACTCGACACGTTCCCGCGCCCGCGTCCCGCCATCCAAGTAACCCACCCGGCGTCGCTCATCTGCCGAAGCACCAGCCTCGCGTTCTGCCGCGTGCAGTCAAGCACCCCGGCGATCTCGTCCAGCGTGAGACTCGCCGCTTCTCCTTCGCGCAACCACGGCCACGCTTTTCGCAAGTTCAGATAGTGTTCTGCCGCTTTCATCTCTCCACCTCATCCCGCCTGCTTATGAAAAAGGGCAAATTGCCGCTGTGAAAGTTTTGCTTTTTCTGTACCTTTTTCCAATCTATCATAAAGACAATTCCCCTGAAACGGAGGCACTGCGAGATGAAAACCAAGCTAGAAGGAATCTTTCGCCGAATCGAGGAGACGGAAGCGGACGTCAAAGCCCTGCTGCCGGAAGAAAACCGCCGCGAGCGGTTGTTGCGCGACGCTGAAGCGTTGGAACAGCGGTGGCCGAATCCGGCCGAGCGCCCGGCGTTGTACGGGCTGACGGTGGGGGTCAAGGATCTTTTTCGCGTCGACGGGTTTCCGACGCAAGCGGGTTCGGCGTTGCCTGCGGAACTTTTTGCAGGGCCGGAAGCGTCGGTGGTGACGGCGTTGCGCGAAGCCGGGGCGTTGATCGTGGGCAAGACGGCCTGCGACGAATTCGCCTACGCCGAACCGCCCGCCACGCGCAACCCGCACAACTTGGCGCACACGCCGGGCGGCTCGTCCGGAGGATCGGCGGCGGGCGTGGCGACAGGAATTTTTGAATTGGGGCTGGGAACGCAGACGACGCGCTCGATCACGGCGCCCGCTTCGTTTTGCGGCGTGGTCGGGTTGAAGCCGAGCTTTGGAAGATTGCCGTTCGACGGCTGCGTGTTGATGTCGCCGACGCTCGATACCGTCGGTTTTTTGACGCGGGATGTGCAGACGATGGAGCTCGCTGCGTCCGTGCTGACGGCAGATTGGCAACCCGTCGCCGCACCTGTAAAAAAACCAACCTGCGCCATCCCCACCGGCAAGTACATGGAATGGATGTGGGACGAAACGAGGGAGACGTTCTACACGCAAATCGAGCAATTGCGCGCCGCCGGGTATGAAGCGCGCGAGGTGGAGATGCCGTGGGTGGATGATTTGGAAGGGCTGTATCCGTTGATCATCGGGTTGTTGCAAGCAGAGATGGCGGACGTGCATCGGGATTGGGTGGCGGAGTATGCACACCTCTACCGCCCCGGCACCCTGCAGGCGATCCAAGAAGCAGCCCCGAAATTCACAGCGGAACAGCGCGTGGAGGCCAAAGCGCTGATGGCTCGTCTGCGAGCAACCCTCACAGATTTCATGAACGCCGAGCAGATCGACCTCTTCGTCTCCCCCTCCCAGCCGATCACCGCTCCCGAAGGCGACCGTCCGACCGGCTACGGCGGACAGACCATCCCTTGGTGCGCCGCCGGCATGCCGACGATCTCGCTGCCGGGCGCGATGATGAACGGACTCCCGCTGGGCTTCCAATGCATCGCTCGGTTTGGCGCAGACGAAACCCTGCTCGCGTACGCAAAAGAAATCGCCGAAGTGCTCGCCTGAACCAAATCACCCGTTGATATTGTTAAAATCGCATTGACAGAATTTTTTCGAAACGCTACTCTAACGGTACTTGGAATAAAGGAGATGTTGGCATGACCATTCGTTTCAACACTGTGCAAGATGTCCTCGAAAACTACAAATCTTCCGTTGCGGAGAACGATGTGGAGAAGTACACCGCGGCGTACGCTTCCGACATCCATCTCTACGATTGCTGGGACGACTGGGAATGTGTCGGCATCTCCAAATGGACGGACATCGTGAAGGCTTGGTTCAACGGCACCAAGGAAGAGGGCGTTTTGCTCAAAACGGAATTCAACGATGTCGTCGTCGAAGAGAGCGAAACCGTCGGCTTCGTCCGTTGCAACATCACCTTCGCCGCGTACAACGACGCCGGAGAGAAACTGCGCCAGATCACCAACCGCTTCACGTTCGGTCTGCGCAAGGAAGACGACTCTTGGAAGATCGCTCACCAGCATTCTTCGCTTCCGGTCAACGGACAAACCGGCAAGGGCGTCTTCCAACGAAACTAATCCCTCCACCAAAACTGAACTTCAAAAGACCGCTTGCGCCCTGTGCCGCCAGAGGTCTTTTTTGATTTTTCCGCTTCCTCACTCCCGCGCCAGATCTACCTTCGTCGATGTCGTCAGGCGGGTGAGATGCGCGGCCATGTAAGAGAGGCTGTACTCCATGTCGGTGCTCAACCACCACTTGATCACGCCCAGATGCGCAGGCGATGGCGCAAGGCACGCACGCCTTGCGGTTGTTTCCGTTTTTTCCCGTGCAGGAAGGGTATTCTAAGCGGGGAGAAATGGAGTGGAAGGGGTGCACGCCCTTGAAAAACAAGTTAAAAACGTTCCTGTCACAAAACAGCATCGTGTGTAAAAACGCGCTGGGATGTGCGCTCTCTTGGGAAATCGGTTCGCTGGTCGGTTCCAAACATCCCTATCTGGCACCGCTTGCCGTCATCCTCTGCTTGCAAATAACCGTCGTAAAAACACTTCGGCACGCCCTGCAACGAATTCTGGGATCGGTGATCGGTGTTCTCCTCACCGCCTATGTGGCGCAGTTGTTTGGGATGCACGGGTGGAGCATCGGTCTCATGATTCTCATCGGCACCGGCGTGGCCAAAGCGCTGAAACTTGGCAATCAAGTGATTCATCAAGTGGCGTTAACCACGGTGTTGGTCCTTACCTTCGAAAATAAATCCCCTCAATATGCGTTTGACCGCATCTGGGAATCGGTGATCGGAGCTGCCGTTGCCGTGTTGTTGAACTTGCTGGTCCTGCCGCCGAATTTGACGGAACAGGCGACGACCGCGCTGGTCGAGATGAAGAGTCGGTTGAGCGATGCGTTCTACCAAGCCGCCTCTTGGTTGGAAAAAGGGCTTCCTGCTCCTGCCGCCGAACAGATCAAATCGGAAAGTCAGAAGCTGCTTGATACGTTGCACCGCACGGAAAAGCAGCATGACACCGCCGCCAAGAGCCTGAAATACAACCCGCTCTCGAAGAAATCCCAAGCGGACGTGCAACAGAGCAAGCAAGATCTGGAACTGCTTCAACAAGGCGTTGTTCACTACAGCACGATGACGCACACCCTCCTCGATTGGGCGTCATCCGGGTTGATGACACGTCAAGATCAACGCCTGTGGGCGGAGCAGTTCCATCGGTTTGCCGAGGTGTTTTCACCGGGAGAAGCAGGAAAAGCGGGAGCGGAGGGAGTACCGAGGATAGACGCCTCCTTGCCCGCTCTTGCGCCCGAAGCGGAGCCCTACAAGTATTCGATGGTGTTGCAACAGGACGCCGCGCAGTTTCTGCGAAAATTGCATAAATCATGACTGCAAAAAAACCACAGGCGCGCACCTGTGGTTTTTTTCATGCGACTTCTTCGAATCCTGCTGAATGCCTTTTCTCACAGAAAGCGAAAAAACCACAGAAAATAAATAAAATATTGACCATTTTATGACGAATCTATCTTTCAATCCGAAGTATTTATAGTTACAATAGGTTTGCAGGATAAATTGGGAGGTCATGAACATGAACAAACTTTTTGATGGCAAAAAAGCAAACATGAAAAAGAAAGTTGCATTCCTTACCGGCGTTACCATGGCTGCAGGTTTGTTTGCTGCTTTTGCAAGCACATCTGCATTTGCAGCCGACAACGACAACATGTTGTTGGGCAACCCGAGCGGTGCAACCACCAGCACCTCCAACTCCAACAACTATCTGATGACGAAGACACAGTACGCTCTTTCCTACAACAACTCCAAGCACGAAGCGAACTGGGTCAGCTGGCATGTAGGTGCTTCCGACCTTGGCAGCACGGCACGTCAAGATGACTTCCGCGCGGATACGACTTTGCCGTCCGGCTGGTATCAAGTGGGTGCCAGTGAATATTCCGGGTCCGGCTTTGACAGAGGGCACATGTGTCCGTCTGCAGACCGCACCTCTTCTGTTGCGAACAACTCCGCAACGTTCTTGATGACCAACATGATCCCGCAATCTCCGAATAACAACGAGATCACGTGGGCGAACTTGGAAAACTATGGCCGCACTCTCGTGAATGCCGGCAACGAATTGTACATCATCGCCGGCGGCTACGGCCAAGGCGGCACCGGTTCCAACGGGTATGCAACCACGGTAGGGAACGGCGTTGTCGTCCCGGCTTACACTTGGAAGATCATGGTCGTCCTGCCGAACGGCACGAACGATCTCAGCCGAATCTCCACCGTCACCCGCGTCATCGCGGTGATGATGCCGAACAACCAGACTGTAAACAGCCAACCGTGGGGCTACTACCGCACCACGGTTGACAGCATCGAGGCCAAGACCGGTTACGATTTCCTGTCTGCGGTGCCGACCACCATTCAAAGTGCAATCGAATCCAAAGTGGACACCGGCCCGACGAGCTGAGGCTGATGACCTGAAGATACCCTTCACATTTGTGAAGGGTATTTTTCTTGTCTAGGTCTTGGGCTCTTTCCTCCGACATTTTGCGTGCCTCTTGTGGCTTATTTTCGGGATAGACGTCAGATTGCGCAATTTTGTTTATTATTCAACAAATTGTGAATTTCTGTCGGTTGTCCGTTTACAGCCGCATCCTATAATAAAAATAGACACAATGTCCAGAAAGCCACTGCGAAAGGAAGGTTCTCATGTATTCTTCTGAACAAAACGTAGAAAACGCCGCGTTCCGTCTGTTTAGCGGTCAAAGCGACGAAGACCCTTTTCAAATATTCGCACAGATGCGCGCCAAGGGTGCCGTGATTCCGATCCAATTTCCGATGGGCGGCACGAAGCGCCGAACTTGGATGGTCACGCGGATGGAAGAAGCGGTGGAAGTGTTGCGGGATCACAGCCGCTTCACGGTCGACCCGAGCACCATTGAAGGCAGCACCGAAACCCGCTATTCGCTCACCGGCAACGAAGACCCGTCCGCGCCTCCTACTTTTTTTACTTCCAAAACGATGCTCTCCGTTGACGAGCCCGATCATCGACGATTGCGCGGGTTGGTCTCCAAAGCGTTCACGCCCGGCTACATGGAAAGCCTGCGCCCGCGCGTGCAGGAGTTGGCTGACGTACTGCTCGATCGGGTGCAAGCGCAAGGCGAGATGGATCTCGTCAAGGACTACGCCTTCCCTTTGCCGATCAACGTCATTTGCGAAATGCTCGGCGTGCCTCGTGAAGACCGGGAGCGGCTTCAAGGTTGGTCGAGTGCGATCGCTCACGGTCTCGGCTTGGGCAAACGAGACCCCGAAGCGGTGGCGAACATTCGAGCGTTTGGCGAATACAACGCACAGCTCGTGGCGGAGAAACGCCGGAATCCTGCCGATGACTTGATCAGCCAGTTGATCGCCATCGAAGAAGAGGGAGACCGCCTCGACGAAGCCGAACTGCTCTCGATGATCTCGCTGTTGATTTTCGCCGGGCATGAGACGACCTCGAACCTCCACGGTGGCGGGGCCGCGCTTTGCCCTGCAAGACACGGAACTCGGCGGGCAGCAGATCAAGAAAGGGGATATGATCCTCCCCGTTTCGAAATCCGCGAATCGAGATGAGCTTCAGTTTGCCAACCCGGAGGAACTGGATATCACGCGGAAGATCAATCGCCATCTCGCTTTTGGTTACGGCATCCACATGTGTTTGGGCGCGCCGCTCGCACGCATCGAAGCGGACGTTGCGTTTACCACTCTGCTTACACGGATGCCCAACCTGCGGCTCAACATCCCGCGTGAGGACGTCACGTGGCACTATTCGCTGGTGTCGCGGGAGTTGGCGGCGCTGCCTGTCGCTTTTTAGATGAAAAAAACCCAGTCTCTCGGAGGCTGGGTTTTCTTATGTGCTTCTCTCATGTGATTCGTGCCAATTTATCAGGGTTTCGCACCATGAACAGCTTAGAAATCCGCTCCCCTTCGCGTTCAAACGAAAGCGTGCCGACCACTTCCGCTCCAATTTTGAGCAGAAGCCCCGGTTGGCTGTTGATCGTGACCCATTCGTAGGTGCCGTTCGACGGAGTTTTGCTGAAGATTCCTTGCAAGAACGCAAGCACGCGGGTCGACGAAACAATCGGATGGATCGCCGCCACCGCTTTGCCGCCGCCATCGGAGAGCAATGTCACGTCCTCCGTGAGCACCTGCATCAGCGCCGCCGTGTCGCCGGTGGTGAAAGCGGTCAGGAAGCGAGTGAGCACCGCTTGATCCTTCGCGTAGTCAACGCGACGGTCTGCGGCGTCCGGATGGAGTTTCTGTTTCACGCGGGAATGAATTTTGCGGCAATTGGTTTCCGATTTCTCCACGAGGCTCGCGATCTCCGCATACTCATACTGATACGCCTCCCGCAAGACGAGCACCGCACGCTCTGTCGGAGTGAGTGTTTCCATCATCAACAGGTACGCCATCGTCAGGTCGTCGCGGCTGAGCAATTCGCGCAACGGATCGTGATCTTCCCTGTCGTCCCGCCAGACGATAGGCTCCGGCAACCACGGACCGACGTAGACTTCCCGACGATGTTTCGCCGACCGCAAGAAATCAAGACACCTGTTGGTGAGCATCTTGCAAAGGTACGCGCGTTGGTTGTGAATTTCTTGCGTCTCCTCGATTCCGGCATACGCAACAAACGTCTCTTGCACCATGTCTTCCGCATCCATGACGGTGCCGAGCAATCGATAGGCGAGCGTGAACAGCAACGGCCTGTATTCGTTGTAGAGGTCTTGCGTGTCGATGAGGGTCCCCTCCTTCGAACGATTGCGTGATGCGAGGACTCGCTAGGCGTTCCTTCTATTTCCAGTATAGGTGAAGGACAGATCGCGGTCTAGGATACGTTGCGCCGCCCCTTTGCCGCTGACGATGGCGGCGTCTGAGAGCATCGCGTCACAAACGGTCCAGTCTCCCGCGAGATAGAGACCCGGGATGTCCGCAACCACGGTTTCCGCAACGTCCGAGCAGACGCGTTCCACCGTAGGAAGTCCGTAGGTGACGGCAATCCGCGGGAGAAAGCGGGACGCGATCTCTTCCTCTCTCCACCAAGGTTGCAGCAAGTCGAGGAACCCTTCCAGTTCCGCACGATCGCGTGCTGCGTTCGGCGCTTCGTCCGGGCTCAGATATTTATGGAGATGCAACACGACATGGCGGTCATCGCGAGTCAATCGGGCGACAGCGGAATGGTTGGAGTAATAAAGCGGTCGGTCGAGGTGGAGAGCAAAGTTCGTGCTCGGGTCCGGCATGCGGCGCAACGAGACGTCAAGCGATGCTCCCAAGACGGAACAGGGAGTGCAGGAACTTGCGCACGTTCTCATGGCGGGCGTTTTTGTCGACCCACTCTGCCAAGGTCAAGTCCCTACAGACTCGCGGCACAGCCTTCGAGATTTTCGTCAGCACCCGCGCCAATTCAATTTTTTCCCGCACGGAGAAGGCGGTCGTCTTCAACAATTCCAGCGCGGACACCGGAAGCGAATACACTCCGCCGGTCGTGACGAGCCGGCCGCCGAGGACCACATCGCCCGCGTCGGGATCGAGTCCAAGCTCCCGCAACGTCTGGAGCCCCTGCCCCTTGCTGTACAGAGCGTGCGGGCCGAGATTGAACAAGCAACCCTCCCGCTCATCGGTCACTCCGCGGCCGCCCCATCGCGAGCTTTGTTCCAGCACCAAAGTCCGCAGCCCCTGCTTCGCGCAAAAAACAGCCGCCGTCAATCCGGCCAGCCCGCCGCCAATCACCGTAACATCCCATCGTTCCATAAAAAACGCCCCCTTGCGTCTGTGGTTATACCCAAGACGAGGAGGCGAGGAGTTTTGTGACAGGGTGCGCTTACGTTTTTTCGAGAGCCTATTTTTTGTTCTCTAGGAGATCTCCGCCACGCATCGGCAAACACACCACAAACGTGCTCCCCACCCCGACCACTGCATTCCAAGGTATAAACAACATAACGATTCTGCATCACAGTTTGAAGTGTCGCCGTTCGGCATAAACCTACAAACAAAAAAGACCTCTGCCACGTTTTTTTCGTGGTGAGGTCTTTTTCAGGCTACCCGGCTTGGTGCAGTCGTCGCTCTTCTTTGAAGGTGTCCAGCCAGAGGCGCTTGGCCATCGATTTGCGGCTTTTGAAGCTGCCTTGGCAGTATTCGTGGAGCAGCGCGCGCAGTTTGAGGAGGATTTTCTTTTTCTCGTCCACCCGTTGTGCGCGATGGTAGTTGTACAGCTCTTTGTCGACGGGCAGGATCGTGACGCGCTTGTCTTTGGTGTAGGAATACTGGACCCATTCTTCCTTCGTCATCAGGAGGGACTTGAACTTCTTGCGGCGCTCATTGATGAACGCCTCCGCTTGTCCCACAAGTTTCGCGATCATATCGTCGGGAACGGTCGGGTCGGCGACGGAGCGGAGCTGTTTGTTGACTTCCAAAATCTTCTCGTCCGTGATCTCGTCGCACTTCGACAGTTGAGTGTGCGCGACTCGATACAGGAGTTGATCGTCTTTGACATCGCTCTGTTTGACATTCGCCAACTCGTCTTCGTACATCAACTCATTCACAAGCTTGTCGTCCGGCGGTTTGATCTTGCCCGGAACCGCGCCTCCCAAGGTCTCGTCTTGGCCGCCGCCTTTTTTCGGAGTCTCGACGGCGTTGACCATCTCGCCTTTGCGCTCGCCGACCGTGCCCTCCATGTGGTAGGTGCCGAGCGTCCATTCGACCAGCGTCTTGGAGTACAGCTTTTTCTTGTACACCAAGAACGCGACGAGGTCGACGATCGCTTGGATCTGCGCTTTCAGTTCGGCGTCGAATTGGTAACGGAATTGCACCGGTTTCGCGTCGTCCTGCACCAAAGTGCCCGATTTCTCATCCAACCGCACTTGTCCTTCCACGCTCGCGCTGGTCGAGGCTTTCAGGATCGCCGACGCTTTCAGATACGCCCGCAGCGCAAGCAACACTTCATGACCGAGCTTCACGCCCGCTCCCAGCGAGAAGATCAGCGAGGCGTCCAAACTCGCCCGCGCGTTGATGTTGTAGACGGGGTCATTGGCGGCGGACTTCACTTTGGACACGTCGCCGTTGACCGTGGCGGAGATGCCGCCGTCGATCTCGGCGTTCACGAACAACGAGATCGGCGTCGGCGGAAGCGGCAGGGTTGCGCCGATCTCAAGCGGCCAGAGCCCCCCCTTCTTCGGGAAGTCGACTTTCCCGTAGAGGCTGGCTTTGCCTTCCTTCTTGTCAATCATCCCTTTGACAGAACCGCCAAAGAGGCTGAGTTTGTAGACGTCTCCCAAGCTGGTTTTGGTTTGCCACTTCTTATAGGTGAATTCGCCGTCTTGGATGAGGATGTCTTCCGCTTCCACGCCGATCATCGGGCCGGAGTTGCGTTTGTTTTTCTCGCCCTGCATGCGCTCTTGCAGTTGTTCTTTGTCTTCCGGTTTGAGCACTTTGTCCAGTTCGCTGGAAGAGGTGTCTTCCTGTTTGCCGATGATGCCCCGCGCTTTCTTGATCGACACGCTGCCGTCCTTGTTGATGACGACGTTCTCGGCGTCCAGCGCAAACATGCCGATCGAGAAGGACAGTTGGCTCATCTTGCCGGTCACCGTTTTGTCCTCGTCGTATGTCAATTCCTCGATCGCCCCGTATCCGTGCACGATCCCTTTGTCCAGCGCGATCATGGCACCCGCCGCTCTGAGGTAGAGCCTGCCGTCATACCCCGCCAACAGCGCTCCTTTGACGGTCAATCCTTTCAACACTTCCCACTTCTCCACTTCGACGCCCGTTTCGAATTTCTCGACTTGCTTTTGCTCGTTGATCAGCAATTTGTTCACTTGCAGGATCAGCGGGATGCCGTACGTTTCTTGAAGGTTGTATTTCACGTCTTTGACTTCAAGGTGCGCATTATTGACTTCGGCCGATTTCCACGTGAAGTTGCCCGCTTGGAAAGAGCTGATGACGAGCTTCTCGAAGTCGCCGTTGGGGCCGAGTTGCAGTTCCACCCCGGCGCTGATCGACGTCTCGAAGGGGCTCGGGAAGTTGAGGGCCACTTGGCCGGCTTCGAAGTTGTAGCCCTCGCCTTTTTGATAGCGTCCCTTGGCGTCCGCGAGGCTCAAGAGGTCACCCGCTTTGAATTTCCCGATCCCGATCTCCAGCGTTTCCAGTCCTTTGTTGCCGACGGTGAGCTGGTTTAAGATCAAGTTTTCAAGTTGGAAGATCAAGAAGTCCGACCGGTCGACGATTTTTTTGTTGTTGAACGTGGCGTCGATGGCGAAATTCATGCCCCAGTCCAGCCGCGCATGGATTTCGTCGACGCGGTACTCCTTGCCGAACAAGCGCAGGGTTACGGCGCTCTTGGAGTCCAAGCCGCCGAGCTTCTCGATTTTCTTGGGGTCGTCCTCGTCCTTCTCGGTTTTGGCGATCGTCAAATCCTGGAGGTCGAGTTTGATCAGTTTAAGGTCGACCGTTCGGCTTTTCGGTTGTTTGTTTTTGGGTGGATTGTTGTTTGGTTGTTTGTCTATCGGTGCAAGGGATTTGGCGGTGTCTCCCGGCTCCGGTGTCGATTCTTTCGTGCCGGACGTCAGGTATGCGTAGACCCAGTTGGTGGCTCGTTTGACGCCGTCCGCATAGCCGACGCTTTTTTCCACAATGTTGAAGTAGTGGCTGAAGCTCTTCACCCATTCCGGCGATTCGTTGTCGTCGGCGGCGTACGTTTCAAAGCTTTGGTGCACTTCCGTCTGTTTCACGTATTTGCCCATGTATTCGTCGAACTTGTAAAGGACGACCCCGATGCCGTACTTGAGCACCGCTCGGACGTTGGGGTTCAAATCCTGCCAGAAGTTGACCGCCTCGCGAAAGGAAGCCAAAACAGCCAGCACGATCTTGATGGCGGCAACGACATTTCCGCCCATGGCGGTGAGTTGGTTTCCGATGATGCCGAGCACCAATTTGATAAAAGATTCGATGATCGGCTTGGCCACGTCCGGTGCCATCAAGTTGTTGGCGAGGTGCTTGAACATCTCGTGCGTCAAGTTGAATTCCGGATCTTGTTCTTTGTCTTGTTCTTTGTCTTGCTCAGCGCTTTTGCCCTTGCTCTTGTTCAATTGAGCCGCGCGTTGTTGTTGGAGCATCTGCGCCACGGCGCGGTTGCCGATCGTCTTCTGAAGCTGCAGGATTCGAGCTGAGGAAAGCGAACCAACTGCGCCCATCGAGTTCGCTTGCTTTCGCGCCGGCGGTTCAGTTCCTGGTTGGAGCGGGGCCGCCAGGGGGCCTTGGGTGCTCGATGCTTGAGTCGGCGGTTGGAACACTTTGATCACCTCTACAGTCCGTGATTATCTATGATTACTTATTATACAATTTTCATTTAATGGATGTACATCCTGCTTTCGTCTTTTTCCGTTTCCAGACACAAAAACAGCCGCCTCGAAGGGCGGCTTGCTCAAGCGATTTTACTCATCGCCGAAATCGACGTTGTGGTAGACTTGTTGAACATCGTCGTGGTCTTCCAACGCGTCGATCAGTTTGCGGAACGTGACCTCATCGTCACCCTCAAGCTTCACTTCGTTTTGCGGGAGCATCGTCAATTCTGCCACCGTGAATTCCGTGATGCCGGCGTTTTTCAATGCTTGTTGCACAGCGTGGAATTGATCTGGTTCTGCATACACGATGACTTGCTCGTCTTCCGCAACGATGTCACGTACTTCCACGTCTGCTTCCATCAGGATCTCCAGGACTTCCTCTTCCGATTTCCCTTCGAGACCAAAAACAGCCACGGAATCAAACATATACGCGACGGAGCCGTTCACGCCCAAGTTGCCGCCGTTTTTCTTAAACGCGGTCCGGACGTCGGAATACGTACGGTTTACGTTATTGGTAAGTGCATCGACGATCAGCATCGCGCCGTTCGGCCCGAAGCCTTCATAACGAAGCTCATCGTAAGTTTCGTCAGAGCCGCCCTTGGCTTTTTCCAACGCACGGTCGATGATGGACTTCGGTACGTTGTAGGTCTTGGCGCGTTCCAAAACAGCTTTCAAAGCTGCATTGGACTCCGGATTCGGCTCACCTTTTTTGGCTGCTACAAAAATCTCAACACCAAACTTTGCGTAGACGCGAGTCTTCGCGGCGTCGTTTTTCGCTTTACCCTCTTTGATATTGTTCCACTTGCGGCCCATTTATTTCACTCTCTTTCCAATGATAGAAATCTTGATCTTTCAAACCGACAACTCGGCACGTTCCATTATACCTTATTTGGACAAGTTTTTCGTAGAGGAATTGGCGGGATTCGTTTTTCTCATTTCATAACATAAAAAGTGTTTATCATTTTCTGAATTCGTGTATAATGAATATTGTTTTTGAAATATTCCAAAGGGAGTTGTTGATTGATGTCATTCACCTTGAACCCGTACTTTATTTTTGACGGAAACTCAAGAGAAGCGATCCATTTTTACGAGAAAGTTCTGGGCGGGCAAGTGATGGGAATCATGACATTTGGTGAAATGCCGGCCGACCCGAATCAACCGTTGCCGGAAGAAATGAAGGATCGCGTGATGCACGCGCACTTGAAAGTCGGAGCGACGGATCTCATGTTCTCCGATACGTACCCGGGTATGCCTCATCAGCAGGGCGATTGGATTCAGATCGCCATCCATCCCACGGAAGAGGCGGAAGCGAGAGAAATCTTCGCCGCTTTGGAAGACGGCGGAGAGGTGGTCATGCCCCTTACGAAGATGGATTGGAGCCCCTGCTATGGGATCGTCAAGGACAAGTTCGGCGTGACGTTCCAAGTGAATGTCGCAGCGGAGCAACCGCAATCCTAACACGCGGAGGGTCGCCCCGCCAACACATAAGACCTCCTGTTCTCGAAGGAACAGGAGGTCTATTATTAGGGGAAGGGGACAGGGTACCCGCCGGGTGACCCGCAGGAGTTTTTTGAGCATCCAGCACTGATTGATCCTATTATGATTTGAAGTCATCGAGTAAGTTCATTCCAACGAGACCCGTTCCACACCCGAAATCAATCGCGTCCTTCGTTTTTAGATACGCTCGTAATCCCCGCACGATGATGACTTTCCTTTCTCTCGCTCATGCTCTGGTTCAATGAGAAACAGCAGTCCTGCCGAAGTCGGTCGAAACTGCTTTTTCTCTTGCCCCGTTTGACTTCTACTTGGCCCGCTGCCTTGTAGCAGCTGCCAAGTATCACGCCCCAATGGGAAACTTGTGAGGACAGCAGTTAATACCACGAGTGCAGTGACCAAGTTGGATGCTGTATCAAAAAGAGACCACGCAAAGCGGTCTCTTCATTTCCTTTAATATTCACCTTTAATCACAAAAAACGAGCCTCGAATGGTTCCCGCCAGCTTCGACTTCTGCCTGGCAAATTTAAACTTTCCTTCTAACTCCTTGGGCACCTCCATCCCCTCAGAAAGCTTAAAACCAACGGCCCGCTTCTTAGGGTCATCCACCGTATACATGACGTTGACCGCAAGACCATCCTCATAAAAAACGTAGGCCATTTTGATAGTTTCCACTTGAAAACGCGATGTCTCTAAAGGAGTGCTCGAAAACTCAAGATCACGTTCTTCCTTCAAAATTCGGTTCACATAATCCAGAGTCTCCTGACTTTCGCGAGCGGGTACAACCGTAAATTCATGCTTGTATTTGTTCATAAAGTAACGGGCTTCATTCGCACGTAAACCAGCCAGCGCTTCTACGACCGGTGAAGACTCTAATCCAACAGTCGACACGTTTTTGAAATCAACGATATAGGACATTTGCATCTCTCCTCTTATTTCGTTATTCCCTAAGCGGCAAGCAGTCTGCGGCTCTTTGGACGCAGCGCCCGCGAAGCGAGAATGTTCGTGACGTATACTGGGAACCCCCTACGGGTCACTCACTCGACATTTCCCCCAAATCGCATCAGTTGCCCGATACAAATTACTGTCCTCGATCTTGCGGGCAGTAGTGTGACGGTCCAACAGGCCATCCGTTTTCTACGGGGATGTGTACCTGCTTTCGCGGTTGTTTCCGTGCCGATCATCGTACTGATTTGTTTCCACCACATCATGCTTTCAAACTGATTGGACACCATTTGGTGACATTTCGATTATAGGACACCATTTGGTGTCCTGTCAACAGCAGAACCTCAGCTATGAATTCTCAAAAAACCGCACCTTCATCAAAAAAATCCTGTTCGACCATGTAGCGTGTACAAAAGCAGACGATACTTAGCATGTCGGCTTTTTTTCAGAACCATATGTGCAAGAACACATATTGCCTATATAATGATTCATGGAACGTCGAAAAGGAGGAGACGCAATGAAAAACGCTCTGAAAAAAATAACGGATTTCTCCAGTTCGCGCAAAGGGATGTGGATCACACTGGCCGTGTGGCTCGTCATCACCATGCTGCTCGCGATGTTGGCTCCGAATCCGAAGCAGTACGAAGTATCCAGCCTGGAGACGCTGCCGAAAGATGCGTCCTCTGTTGTGGCGCAGTTGAAAGTGGATGAGTATTTTCCCGGAACCGATGAGATTCCGGCTCTGCTGGTGTTTCAAGCCAAGCAAGGCGAGCTGACCAGCGCGGACGTTTCACCCGTGCTGAAGCAGATCCGCGACGCGAAGATCGACGGCCTGCAAAACGTCATCTCGTTTGAAGGGTTGCCGCCGCAAGCTACAGCTTCTTTTTTCTCCGCTGACAAGACGACTGCCGTCGTACCGATCAGCTTCGACTCCGCGATGGAATCGAAACAGTTGAAAGAGAAACTGGAACAAATCCATGCGATCACCGAAAAAACCACTTCGATCTCCACGCATGTCACAGGTCCTGCCGGCATTGCCGCCGACACGCTCGATCTGTTCTCTCGCGCGGACATCAAGTTGCTTCTGTCGACCGTATGTCTGATTCTGGTCTTGCTGATTGTGATCTACCGTTCCCCGTTGCTGGCCTTGATTCCGCTGCTCGCTGCCGGAATCGTGTACGAGGTGGTGAATCAGCTTCTGGGACTGCTCGGCAAAGCCGGATTGCAACTGGGCAGCCAATCGCTCTCGATCATGTCGATCCTGTTGTTTGCCGCGCTCACCGACTATTCGCTGTTCGTCCTGGGACGGTTCCGCGAAGAATTGAAGACGAACGAAAGCAAGTTTGAAGCGATGAAGCGCGCCATGAGTGAAACGGGTCTCCCCGTGTTCTCCTCCGGGGCGACGGTCATGGTGGCGATGCTCATCCTGTTCTTTGCAAAGTTCGGGGATTACCGAAACTTCGCTCCGATCTTTGGCACGGCGATGTTCGTGATCATGTTGGCTTCCGTCACGCTGGTGCCCGCGCTGTTCACCGCGTTCGGCCGCAAATCCTTCTGGCCCAAAGCGCCGAAGCTTGGCGACGATCCGGTCGCCAAGAACACGCTGTGGGCGAAAACAGGGCGCCTGATCGCCAAAAAACCGCTGCTGACCGCCCTCACGCTGCTGGTGGTGCTCGTGCTCTCCGCCAGCAACACGCTGAACCTGAAGTACGAATTCGACACGATGAAGTCGTTCCCGGCAGATATGCCCTCGCGTGTCGGCTATGAAATCCTCGAATCGAAATTTGCCAAAGGCGAGTTGGCACCGACGACCGTGCTGTATGAAGCAAATGCGGAAGTCAGCAAAGGAGATCAAGAGACACTGCGCAAAGCGCTGGCCGCCCAGCCGCTGGTCAGCGACGTGCGTGTGAGCGGCATTTCGGAGAATGCCAAAGCGGTGCGGTACAACTTGGTGTTTGCCGAGAGCCCGTATTCCAATGAAACGATGGACGCGATGGCTCGGATGCGCGACGACGCAGCCCAGCTGCTGCAACAGAACAAGTTGAGCGGATCGTTGTACTATGCCGGCGAGACGGCCGCACAAGTGGACGACCGCGATACGAACACCCGCGATCTGTGGGTGATCGTGGTACTGGAGACGGTTTTGATTCTGGGGATTCTGATCGTCATTACCCGTTCTGTGAAACTGCCGCTGTACATGATGGGCACGATCCTGCTGTCGTTCCTGTCAGCCTTGGGGCTCGGCTCGTTCTTGACGCATCTGTTTTTTGGAATTGATGCGGTCAGCAACCGGGTTCCACTGTATGCGTTTGTCTTTTTGGTGGCGCTTGGGATTGATTACAACATCATTCTTATCTCCAGGTATCTGGAAGAGAGGAAGAAGCACCCGGTCAAGCAGGCGGTGGAGATTGCGGTGGCCTCGACCGGCGGGGTGATTTCCTCGGCAGGGTTCCTGCTGGCTGCGACGTTCGCGGTGCTGATGACGATGCCGATTCAGTTGCTGTTTGTGTTCGGATTTATTGTGGCGATCGGGATCTTGCTGGATACTTTCTTGATTCGCGGGGTGTTGTTGCCGGCGTTGCTGGTGTTGTTTGAGAAGGGGAAGACGGCTGAGATGGAAACGAAATAAAGCTCCCTGCCTGACCGTGCACCTCCCTGGCACATCGGAAGCAGGACCTGAGTTCGGGTTTCACGAGCTCAGGTCCTGTGATTTTATCGCGTAAGTATGGGATCTGACCAACAGCCCTACTGACCACCCTGCAACAGGATGGCCTTTAGGGCTGTTACTCTATTTTCACTGCCTCGATATCAAGCTAGATCTTCACTTCATTTCCGACGATCAGACCACCTGTTTCCAGCGGCGAATGAAACGTCAAGCCAAATTCGTTGCGTTCAATACTGGCTGTGGCATGAAATCCCGCACAATCCCGGCCGCGAGGGTCTTGGTTCAGTCCTTCAAAAACGGGGTGGAACGTGATGGGTTTCGTGACTCCATGCAATGTTAGATCGCCGGAAGTTCATAGTGCCGTTCACCGGCTCATGACAGTCTCATGGCGATTGCTCTCTGATAGAAGCGCCTCGATTTACCTTCGAGGGGTTGTTGTGATAGTCGTAGAGCTGGCAACGGCTCTAAGCTGATTTGTTCGTATTTTCAGTCGCAGGACTGATTGGAGGAGCATACATGATACATCTGGTTCGAATGACCGAAGAACAATATAAAACGTTCTTCGAAGAAACAGTCCGAGAGTATGCCGAAGAAAATGTAAAAGAAGGCAGATGGACACCCTCAGAATCGATGGAACGAGCCACCCAAGAAACCAAGGAGCTATTACCTGAAGGGATTCAAACGAATGGACATTTTCTGTGTTCCTTGCATCATGAAGCAGCAGGTGTCATAGGCACGCTTTGGTATGCAGTCAAAGAAAACAATCACGAGAAATCAGCTTTTATATACAGCATTCAGATCTACGAAAAATTTCAAGGCAAGGGATACGGAAAGCAGGCACTTCTTGCCCTTGAAACTGACCTTGCCTCGATGAATGTACGTTCCATCGGATTACATGTTTTCGGGCACAACAAACGTGCGTATCAGTTATATGCCAAGCTGGGGTATCTTCCAACAAGCATTAAGATGAAAAAACTCCTCAGCAGCAAGTAAACGGTCTGGAACCGATGGCAGTCGATTGATCGGGTGCCTCTACGGGCTGTTTTTACATACTGCTCATTATTTATGTTCCGCGGAACAAATTGCAGCCGGAATGGGATCTGTATTACGCAAGAGATGCACCGCCCCCTGCTGTCCCCAAAGATCGGAGCTCGGCTGACAAACCTAGTTAAACGTGCTAGCATATTAAACAATAATAGCCGACAGATACTTATGCGAATCATGGGGGAATTGGGACGATGTTTGAGAACCGTCACCTTAAAGTCATAATGGAAGTCCAACAGCAGATGCTGTTATCCAACTTTGATTTGAAGCAGTTTATGCAAACGATCTGCGATCGGATGTGCCTCTTAACCGATGCCGACGGTTCTACCATCGAGATGCTGGCGGGCGATGAAATGGTTTATGCCGCGGTCAGCGGCACCTTGCAGCCTCATCTCGGAATTCGAATCAATAAGAACGGCAGTTTGTCGGGCTTGTGCGTTACGGAGAAGGAAATCTTGTATTCGCCGGATACGAAGCAGGATGACCGCATCAACAAGGAAGCGACTGTGAAGGTCGGCGCGCGGAGCATGGTCTGCGTTCCCCTGTTCGAATCCAGCAACGCCGTCGGCGTGTTGAAAGTCATCTCCGGCCGTCCCGATGCTTTCTCCAGCCGCGATATCGAGACGTTGCAGTTGTTATCGCTCGCCCTGGGCTCGGAGCTAGGGAAGCAAATTAACTACGACGACAAAATTCGGATTCTGAACGATTACGAGCAATTATTGGTTCAATTAAGAGCCGAAATAGAAAGACGTAAAAAGCTGGAGAGCGAACTTATTCAATTGACAGAGCGCGATATTCTGACGGGATTGCTGAATCGTAGAGGCTTTAGCGATCGAATCCAAGGCTGGATGAATCGGGCCAGTCGAGAGGAAGGCTTATTCGGAGTATTCTACCTCGATTTGAATAAATTCAAGCAATGCAACGATACGTACGGACATGAGGTCGGCGATCTCGTGCTTGTAGAATTCGCGAATCGCATCAAGAAATCGGTTCGCGAATCCGATCTGATCGCGCGCGTAGGCGGCGATGAGTTCGTGGTCGCGGCATGGCTGAATAACGGCTACGACGACTTGGTGCAGGTTGCCAAACGTTTGATCGAGCAACTGGAGTCGCCGATGCAGATTCAGGAGCTTCAACTGCCGATGACCACCAGCGTCGGCTGTTCGCTGTGGGCAGGGGGCAAGACGGAGCTCGATCTCATTCGCGAGGCGGACCAATCGATGTATCTCGCCAAGTCCAACGGCACCAACCGGATTGCGATTCATGGGGAGATCATGGGGTAATTTCAGGTAGATCGCTGCCTCGTTAAGCGGGTCACGAAGAAGTAGCTCAGTAGGAAGTGACGAGGATGTTCCTTTGAAAAAGGAACATCCTCTATTACCATTCTCGTGTTTTCTAAGCGTGTAACCTACACACATCTATTCAAACTTATGCCCCAAAAGGTATTCCGCAAAAACTTGCCCATATTTAGGGTACGGCTCACCGGAGCAGTAGCAAGAACAAACAGTTGCTGGTGGCAGCTGATAAACTTTTTATCCCGATCTAAAGAACAATTGTTCCCCTTCAGATTCCTCTATGATAGAATACAACCAGCACAACTGAATAGGCTCCTCAAGGGTGGTCGGCTCATCCCCTCACGAAAGGGGGTGTTGCCATATCTGCACATGATGTCATTTCGCTCATGCTCCAATTCGGGCTATTTTTGATCGCAGCCCTCACTTTGGTCGTGACGATCATGAAACATATGCTGGACAACCAGAATAAAAAGAAATAGACCGCCTTATGAGTTGGACGCTCAGGCGGTCTATTTCGTCCTGTAAGTCGTACGTGAGCCGACACCCTTGATGGGTATCAGTTGTGCAACGACCGTGGGTGTTACCAGCACCTGCGGTCATTTTTTAGTTTATTCATTCCTTGTGAGTTTATTCTAGCACAATCCGGCTGGCAAACTCAATCTAAAGGGTTGTCGCTATTTATGGTACGTTTCTCCTTATCGCTCTAAGTGAGAAAGGACATTGTAATTCATTTGAAAGACCTCTACCACTACTGATTTCGTGGTGAGGTCTCTTCCATCTCTAAATCATTCCGTCTCGTTAGATTCTGTTTCTGTAGATTCTGAAATGAGGTCAACGCCACAAATACTCACTGAATATTCTGGTGTTTTTTGCAATTCCAAAGCATCTTCCAGTCCTCTTCTGGGTCCTTCGGTAACAACATTTCCTACAACACTCATCTTGTACTACTGAAAATAAGATGTTGGTGATTTTTTTCTGCTGCCAGTATCTTTAGATACGCTTTGATGTTCTTTTTAATGGGCGGACATGGTTGCTTGCCATGCTCAATTCGCTCTAGCGGACAAGCCTCGCCTTGGCAGGATGGCCTAAAATAACATTTTTGACATGCCGTGTCTTCCAAGGCACCGTTAACGACCCACAGTGCAAACCGATCATAGTACAGCTCCATCGTTCCATCCTCATAGAGTTGACCAACGTGATTTCGTTCATCATCAAAGGCTACGGTACACTTATAGACCATACCGTCAGACCCTATGCAAAACGAAGTAGGTTTTGCTGCATAACACACACTTCCAAAAGGTTGGATCAGTTCGCGGTACAAACTAAAGTCCAAACCTTGTCCTTGTGCTTGCTCCACTAACGGAAGTATATCTTTGGTATCGCATAAGTGAATGTTCGTATCATTGTTCCCTCCGAGCTTTTGAATGGGTACAAAATGATGCCTAAACCTCGGATCGCCTCCGAAATCTTCCACCATCATCTTGATGTACTTCTTCATATAGGGATGAACGTCTTCATCGACATTGGAACGAATGATTATTTCGAAATTTTTGATGCTTGTATCGCGAATCGCAATCAAATTGTTGTAGATTTGATCGAACGTGGCTCCCCCATGCGCTAAGACACGATGTCGATTATGTGTTTCACTTGTTCCATCAAATGTGATTTGGTAGAAAAAAACCCCTACTTTCATAAGTCGAATAAAGGTAGGCACATCGAGTAAATACCCATTGGTTGTCATATTGGCCGAATACAGTTTTTTCTTCTCCCGACAAATTTGTAACATTTCTTGGGATAACCGCACTATGATGTCCAGGGCGGTTAACGGCTCTCCACCAAACCAAGAAATATTTAATGAATCGTAATGATCCAGTTCACGTCTTACATACTCGATGATACCTCGTTGCGTTGCTTCATCCATTTTGTTTTTGGCAAAAGATTCATAGCAGTACACACAACGAAAATTGCAGTCTTCATTGGGCATGAGAATCAGATTCAGTTTTCTCTCTTTGTAGAGCGCTTCCTTATGTTGCAAATTTGCTCGCATAAATTCATTCACATCATGTGGGATCATGAAGCCTCGCTCGATCAGCTCCTTGACAATTGGCGCATTTTGCTCTTTCGACCCCTTGCTTAAAAGGTTCACAACGTCAGCAGCATCGCTTCTTTCTATTGTTACAAACTGACCGTTAAAGCTGTTGTATAGCAAAAGATTCCCTTCCTCATCATACGTGCGTACATTGAACCGAGAACTCACAAAAAATTGGTCACCCACATTATCCAAACGTTCTGAGGTTTTACTCCGTTGCACCATTATTTATCCCTCATTTCTCTGGTTGTTTATGAAATCCAGCACACCGAGCAGTTGTTCCATAATCCCCGACGGCTGATGTAACGTTGCTGCTTTCACCATTTCTCCTGTGGCTACCTCATAAGCTTCCGAGATCAACGGCGGAATCACAAAGTGTCCATCCGATTCCAGTAGACTTAGATTTCTCTGCACAACCGATTTATTGAACATGTCGAAATTCATATTGGGAAAGATGGCAACCGGACACTTCGCAGCAATGGCTGTGGTGGTTAGCAAGTCATCGCAAATTCCATTCGCAAGTTTGCCAATGAGGTTAGCAGATGCCGGTAAAACCGCGTACATTTGTGGCCATTCCCCTAACTTAATATGTCTCACCTTGCCTCCTTCCTCATCAAACAAACTGGTGTGAACCCCGTCGCAAAAGAGACGAACTGTACTCGGCGGGATCATTTTGGCTGCCGTATCTGTCATGATAACCTGTACCTCTTTTGCAAATCTGGCCACTTTAAAGGCGAGGAGAAACGGAATCAAATTCACGACTCCAATCGACCCAGAAGCCCCGATCAACAATCTGTCAATGGAATACGAACGAGTTTCCATTTACTAATCTTCCTTTCAAAAGGTCATTTAGCAAGAACCATAATTTGCGGGGCATGAATCCACGGAATTTCCTTCCCCCACACTTGTTCAGCTTTCTTGGAAACCGTGAGATCAAATTTAAAGAAAGAACGAAGATCGATCACGATGGAAGCTGATTCGTCAATTCGTCCTATCACGTTTCCATTCTCCACATACCAAGCTTTTTTTAGCGGTAGTTGTACAGGGTGAAAGAAGAAATCGTGATTATACGTCAGAGACAGTTCTTCGACAAGAATGCCTGTACTCATCGAAGCGATCATATCTTCAGCCTCAACCTTGCCAGACTGCATCCTCGCGAATGGATATTTCGAGGAAGGAATCCCCTCTTGTAAGGGGGCATGCAGAAACATCCCTCGAAATCCGTTTCCTGTAGGTTCTACACCAAGCTTGTTCGCTGTGTACAGATCATTGAAGTAGCCTGTAAATACCCCTCGGTCGAAGAGCGGTTTGTTGTTTGTCTGGACCCCTTCATCGTCAAACAAGTTAGAATATTTCGGCGATGAATCAATTGTGATTGATTCCGACAATACTGAACCAGCGAATGGATGCCGTTCTGAGAAGTCTGTAACTGTACAGATTCTTGCATTGCAACAATGCAGCAGCAAATCCAGGATAACATCGAATGCAGTTGAAGAGAAAACGGCTTCGTAGTTTTTCGATTCAATGGAAGACTTCTGTTCCGTATTCCATTGCAATTGATTCACATTCATCAATTCATCAAATTTAAGAACCTTTTGAAATGAATTTTTCCTAATGACTGCAGGCGCAGAACCCTTTTTCCTGGGAAGTTGCACAAGATACTCGTAGAAAACAAGTTCTGAATGATGGAGAAGTTCACCATCATAATAAAGACCAAGATTCCTTTTATAGGACTTCAAAATAAAATTTGCTTCTCCACATCGGTTCTGCAAGTCATTGCGCAAAGATTGGATTCCGTACGAAGAATCCTCTAATTTCGACATCATGTGAGGGTGCACACGAGCGGAAAAGAAATCATCTCCAACATCAGCCCCGATTGATGCCATTGCTTTCGCCAGTTCGATATGTTTCGGAGTGATTCTAGTAGTAGTAAGTAACACTCCTAATTTTCCATTTTCCAAGTACCGGATCGCATTGCTTTGTTTCTTCCTTTTTTCAGAATATATAGGTGTAAACTGCTGTTCCTCCCAACAGATTTCGCAAGTTTCGATCTTTTTTCCCATAGTGTTATCCTTTTCCAATCCAAATGGAGTCGATTAAAATTTCGGGTACATCAGAGGCCACATACAAACCGTTTTGGTTCTTCTTCGAACAAGTAAAAAAGTGTTTTTTTGCCTGATTGCTGATTGAGACAATTCGACTTAGCGCACTCAGACAACTTCCTCTAACAAAACATCTTCCGATTCGTTGAACCGGCACTCCATTATCCAACACATGGGCATTCCGAATTTGAAGTACAAAATTATTTAGATGTGAATGAGCATCCTCAATACTTTCCAGATACACCATACGTTTAAAAGCGGACTTCAATGTGTTGGATGATTCTACTCCCGGTTCCATACATGTGCAGTGCATTCGTGGCATCGGCTCCATCCCTCCACGTATGGCACGGCCATGTCCTGTTACTTGAACTTTGTCACGAGCAGCCGTTTCACGGGAATGTAGCAATCCTTCGATTCTCCCGTTCTGGATCATAAAAGTATTTTGGGTGAGAGAACCTTCATCATCAAACTGCATGTTGGGTTTATCCGAGATATGCACAAAATCAGGCGCGATTCTAGAACCCTTTTTAGAATACAGCTTAGAAGCAATCGCAGTATCAGCTTCAAACAAATGACCCACAACTTCGTGTAAAAATACCCCTGCAACGTGTGAAGACATCATGCAAGGGTAATTTCCAGAAGCAAATTCACTCGCCTCTCCTTCCTCATGATAAAGTTCGAGGCTGTTCAACTCTTGCAAGTGTTGCGGTATCGGTTGCGGCTTGACTGAATGATGCAAGTACAAATGATTCGCTGAAGTCAGAATCTCCGATGCAACAGTTGAAAACAGTTCATTTCGAGAGAGTGTTGTGCCGTTTGAATTCAGATACTGAGTATATTGACGATCTATAATAGCCTTCACGACATGGCGACCTTCAAACCGACCGTGCAAATGCTGATGGTACTCGTCCAAAGCCTTAATATCTCGTTTGAGTTTCTCTATATATTCTTGATTAAAAACCTCATTTTCCACGGGGTCGAACGTGCCACATGTTGAATGGTGAGAAACCGAACCCACATGGATTGGATTCGTCCTCGTTAACAACATTTCTCTTGCTTGCTCGTATGCGAATGTAAATTCGCTAGGTTCTTGGAACGTTGATCTCCCTTGATGCGCACCATCCGAAAGTATTAATAGCCCCCCCTGATGAATGATCGGGACAACTGGAAATTCAGCTTGGGAAGGATCCACATGTAGGGTCTGGCCTTCCTTCCAAATAATCTCTGCAAAATACTGTTTCTTGTTCTCAAGCAAATCACGAAGATACTTGTTGTCGGCTGGAATCGTCAACCCCTCCCTGAAATCTCTTCCTTGTTAAAAAAGCAACGACATACAAGGTGATTGCGAGCAATCCCGCACCTCGATACATCCACTCCACTGACCAGGTAGCAATACTGCCTCCTACGAGCATACCTGTGATATAACATGGAGTCGTAACCAAATTCAGCAGACCAAAAAACCTTCCTAATAGACTTTCCGGAACCACTCTCAGACAGATCGTTACGGCCACTAAATTGGGCATGGTTTGAAATACGCCCAAAAAGAATAAAACCACCAATACATAAGGGAAGGGGACGAATGTCATGCTGATCAGCATCACTCCAACTCCCAAAAATGTACTGCCGATTATCGTTTGATACGGTTCCCATTTTGAAACAAACTTCGAAAATAAGGAGGAGACAATCACAACTCCGACAGCCATGGCGCAGTTCAAATAGCCGTACGTTAATTCAGTTCCCTGTAAGACCTTCGAATTATAGACGACTATTTGTGTCACAAAAAGTCCCATGATAAAACTGCCTAGTGTGAAGATGATCAGGAGCTGCGGCACCGGTGGAACTTTTCGAATTCCGCTCCAACCTTCTTTTAGCTCCTCGCGTACCGATTTTTTGTCCTCATTCGAAAAGTTGTCTTCTATTTTGGTAGACCGATAGAGAATAAAGGAAATAAAAAATGCTGACAACAGATAGGAAGCAGAGTCGAAATAGAAAGGCAAATCATAGCCAAAAAGACCAACCACAATCCCTCCGAGAAGGACCCCAATAATCTTTACAAGTCCAGTAAGCATGGAAGACGTGCCATTGATCATGGCTAATTCGTCATCAGATGAAATTTTTCGGATGATTTTCATTTTAGCCGGAGTAAAGATACAGCCCGAAGTGACAATCAAAATCTGCACGACAAAGATAACCGCAATGTTCTCGTGAAAGAACGGAATCAGAAGAATCAACATACCTCTTAGAAGATCACTGATGAGCATCATCCGTTTTGGGTTATAGCGATCCACGATGACTCCGCCCAAAGCTGAAAAAGCAATGATCGCTATATTCTCAAGAACCGCAATCCCGCTGACCATTAACGGACTTTCTGTAACATGATAGATCAACAGCATGACGGCACTGATCGAGAACCAATCTCCGATCTCTGAAAAAAACTGAGACAGGTAGATTAAATACCTAGGCATGAATCGATTCAAGATTCCCCCCCCATTCGATTTTTAGTTAGTAAAGCAGAGAGGTGTTCAGGCCTCTCTGCTTTACTTTGAGAAATTAGCAGATTACGTTGTTGTTCGTTTTTTGCTCGCCGAAAACTTCGTCTGCCAGAGTTTCTTCCAGCTCAAGGATTTCTTGCTCGAGATTCTTGTTCATTAATATTCACCTCTCATATTTCTTTAAATTCGCAGCCTGCAAAATTTATCTTACAGCATCGAAGAAATTCATGTCAATGCGGTTGACAAAAAATATTTTTAATGTGATATATTTACATATATACACTCCCAATAAGTAACTCGCCATGGTTATTGTTATTCTGTATTTTAATTCTGTGTTTTTGACCGAAAGGAGCCCCCATCATGTCCACATTACTTCTGTACCCACCCATAACAGATCCTACGTCTGGTTACCATAGTCTTTCATACCTGGAGACGTATGCACGTCAAATGAATGTCGAACATATCGACATTTTGGACACCAACATCGAGGCATTTCTGTACACAGTGAACGGCGAGTATCTTACAAATTTCCAAGAGGATGTACGCGCACGACGACTTGAACTCGAAAGCAAACCCCAATTGAACGGGCTTGAGCAAGTGGAGTTGCTATACCTTGTAAAAGCCTGTGCATTTGACTATGAAGGACTCGAACAAGCGATTCAGGTCATGCGAAATGAGAACTTATTTTATGATTATCATCACTATCAACCGGCCGTTGAATTGCTCCTGAGTTGGGTTGACTTGCTTTCTTTGCAGGGATTTGTAGGGCAGTTTGATGGTTTTTCTCTGTCTCCTCGTTCTTTATTCAATCTTCAAAGTTCCGGCGACATGGGGAATCATGAATTATGCCATCGTATCGCCAATCCGTTTCATCCCTACTTTGAAAATGTTCTCTTGCCACTCATTCAAAAAAATGAATACCGGGTGGTTGGCATTAATGTCACCTACATGGCTCAGCTCCCCTTCGCCCTCTCCCTAGGAAGGTTGATTCGGAATCACTTTCCGAACATCGTCATCTTGTTTGGTGGCACCGAAGTCTCTGATGTGTGGAAATATCTCCTCGATAAAAGCAAGTTTTTCTGCGTTTTTGACGCGGCCGACGCTTGCGTGATCGGTGAAGGAGAACAAGCATTTACCCAGTTGCTAAAACTTGTTGAGAACAACCAGCCTTTCCGTACGATTGCAAACGTTTTGTTCAATCCCAAGCATGAGCTCACAGCCGAATTACCTGTTATTCAGTACGAGGATATCGCAAAACTCCCAACACCTGACTATAGCCAACTTGACTGGAGTTTGTATTTATCACCGGAACCGTTTGTCTACTACTCACCTTCACGCGGCTGTTACTGGAACAAATGTACGTTTTGTGATTATGGATTGAACGGTGACTCTCCCACGAGTCCGTGGAGAACAAACCAAGTGGACAAAGTGGTAGATGATTTATCTATATTGTCTAAAAAATATAAATTTATATATTTTTCTGTCGATGTGCTTAGCCCGGCTACTTTGCTGCATTTAGCAGAAGAGATCGTGAAAAGAAAGATTGATATACGTTGGGGTGCGGAGATACGACTTGAGAAGTATTGGTCGAAAGAGCGTTGCGACCTGTTAAAAGCAAGTGGTTGCACTGCAATTTCCGTAGGCTTTGAATCGGGGAATCAGCGAATTTTGGATCTCATCAACAAAGGCACACAAGTTCACCGTGTCAAAGAAACAGTACACAGTTTTTATAACAGCGGCATTGGTGTACAGATTATGGGATTTACACACTTCCCGAGTGAACGATATGAGGAAGCAATGGATTCCATAAACTTTCTAATGGAAAGTCGCGATTATTGGACATTTGGCGGCTTAGGAACATTTGCATTGACTCCGGGAGCCATCGTGGCCAAACAGCCGTCAGACTTTGGTATTACAAACGTCAGGCCCTATGATGGGGATGATATCATTCGGAATTTACACTTTGAAGATTCTGTACAAGATCGCAGTCCAGAAACGGAACATATTCTAAGTAAAAAGAAGCAAGCCTTGAATCCAACCGGATTTGACAGACCTTGGGTTGGTGGAACAGACTCGGCGCACTCCTTTTTCTATCATGATCGATTTGGAACTCAGGTCCGAGCAATTTTAGAACCTCAAAAGCCGGAGTTAGATACAATCGTGATAACGAATGGAAATGTAGTCGATGATATCGGCAAATTCCCTATTGAGGAACTTTTGAGTACTCGATACATTTCTGATTTACACGCTGCGTATCGAAAAGAGCAACTTATTGGCTTATCTCACGCTCAACTGGTAGACATCCTGACCTCCAAAGTTCTGCCAAGCAAGCAAGGCTCAGAAGCAGTGAAACAGTATTTCATCCGTCAGGACAATACGATTCACCGCCTGACTCCCCATGTAATCGAACTCTTAGAATGGTTTCAAAATGCAAATTCTCTTCGGGCCTATTTTGAGGACCAGAAAACTCCTGAAGCGGATCGACACTTATTTGAACGGTTGCTTCATGTTTGTATCTTGAAAAACTATATTCGTTTCGTACCCTCTCCTCATCATGTTGATGCTGTAGCGAATCACGCTTCATCATATAAACAACATTAAACCTAAAAGAGAATCCAAATGGATTCATTCAGCGTGTAGACAAACTACCATTTGCGGTACGAGGTCTACACGCTTTTCGCGTAAACTACAAAAATAACAAGGCCAAAAGCAGTAAATCAAATCTCAGTTTTTCGATTGAGACACGGATGTGGAGCACCACAGGGGACTCAGCCAACCAGAACGTGCAATTTGCGGGATCTGCTTTTATTTATCACATCTTAAGATAGGCCTCACCGTATCGAATATGAACAAACTGCAGGGGACACATCCCCTGCAGTTTGTTCCGTTTTTTCTACTTCAAACACTCCTCCACAACCTCATACCGCCAGAGCCCGCCGTCATCCTCGATCTTCAGCTTCCCGTCATGCACAAGCCAGTCGAGGTGGCCGATCGTTTCCGAGATGATCAGCGGCAGTTGCTCGAAGTGCCTCGGAAACAGCGTCAACGTAATGTCCATCCCGACCGACTTCCCGGCGCGCACCGTCTCCAAAACCCGCTCTGCACGGCGCTCCATATCCCTCAGCCGCTTCGTGATCAACTCCTTATGCCCCGTCACTTCCTCCCCATGCCCGGCGTACCCGATCTCCCAGTCCAGCGCTTGCACGTTCCGCAGCGCCTCGCGATACAGCATCAGCATCCGCGGGCGTTCTTCTCCTCTGCGAAGAGGCGGCTCCAAAAGCGCGTTCGACGAGATGTGCTTGATCACATGATCTCCCAGCAACATCCGCCGCCCCTGCCGGTCAAACAGCGAAATATGATCCAGCGCATGCCCCGGCGTGTACAACACTTCCCACTCCTCATGCCCCGGCAAGCGGTCGCCCTCTTGCAACGCCGTGTCCACATGCGCCGTGCCGACGTAATCGAGGAAGTACAGAATCTGCTTCAACGCCGTTTCCTTCTGCTCTTCATTCAACCCGAGCCCTCGATACAGCTGCAAATAAAACTCACCCCTCGCCGCTTCCACGTCCGGGTCGCGCGCAATCAGCGGCTCCGTATACGGATGAGCCAGCACCTTCGCTCCGCTCTTCTCCACGAGATGCTCCACCAACCCGACATGGTCGCAGTGGTAATGCGTCAAGACAATCTGATCCAAATCCTCCACCCGCACCCCGGCTGCCCCGAGACCGTGTTCCAAGGCCTCCAATGCATCCCGGGTCAACGGCCCCGTGTCCACCAACGTCAAACAATCCCGCCCTTTCAGCAAATACACGTTGATGTCGCCCACCGGAAACGGCGTGGGAATCGGTATCTTATGCAGCATCTCGGCTCACTCTCCTTGATCCGAATCGAAATTGTACCGAACAGTCGGTAGATATTTCGATTATAAAAAAAAAGACCCCACGCGAAAAGGGGTCTTTTTTCCTGAATCGGGGATCGCGCCGTTACGCGGCGACTCCGCTTTTGTTCTTGCGGGCAAATCCCATGATCCCGGCGATGAGGAACAGCACTGCCGGCACGGTGTAGAAAAACGAGATGCAGATAAACCCGACGATCGCCGCCACGATCATGAACAGGCTGCCCAGCGCCGTTTTGCTCTTGATGATCGCCGCACCGATGATCCCGAGCACCGAAATCGCAATGGCCACCCACGAAGCCGTGGAGACGACGCCCGCGCCGTCGACTTGCAACGACTCTGCGATCCCGCCGAACAAGACGCCCGAGAAACCGCACAAAATCCCTACAATACCAGCAATAAGACCCATAACAAATTCAGCCGTTCTCTTCATGCGCGTCACCCCTTCTCTTGTGCGCCTTGGAAAGCGCATCCACACCGTCATACTATGTATGAGTCAGGGGTGACATTCCACTCTTACATCTGTTAACGCTTGCCGGGGCTCGTGTTCGCCGAAATTTTGGACATCATCAGCGAGCCGAGCACCGTTCGCAGCATGCCCCGGTTCACCGATCCCACCAGAAGGACAATCATCGTCACAAGCAACGCAATCACATAGAAACGGATCTTCATCCAAGCTCACCTCCGCCCGCTTAGATTTCCCAAAAGAGGGTACAGTAACACTCGAAGCGAGCGTGAGACGTTCTTTCGAGATTCATGGGAGGTGGTTGTCGTGAGCGAAGTCGACCTCGATACCCTCGGAATCAAGGAGATTCAAGCGCTGGCCAAGCAACTTCGCATTCACCCTTCGTACAAAGTCGGGGGCTTGCGCGTGCGCAAGAACAAAGCGGAACTCCTGCGCGACATCCGCAAGTCCTACAAGCCCGAAGACGACGAAGGGTAAAAAAAGACGGCTCTCCTCTATAGGGGAAGCCGTTTTTTTGTGCAAACAATCCCCTTCAACGAGGAGCCGACTTTTGTACAGGCTTACTCTTTTGAGAGCGCCGTTTTTTATACAGGCTCAAGCCTGCAAATTCACTTGATACACGCCCTCCGTCTCCGTCGGCAGCAACCGCTTGGTCTGCACCAACGCCCGGCGCTGCTCTTCGGTGAGTCCCGCGTCGATCAGGTCTTGCTCCGCCACTTGCGCGCCCTTGGCACCGTGCAAGCGAATCAGCGTGCGCAACACGTGCGGGGTGATGATCTCAATCAATTCCGATCGCGAAAACCGCATGGGTCCTCTCTCCTTTCGCTGCCTCCAGTCTACCATAAAAACATTTTTCGACAAATAAAGGAGTTTTCACACTATTTGACGAACTGGTCAGTATAAAAACTGGCAGTTCTGAGCATTGGGACAAGCGCGCGACACGTACACTATCTGTACCTGTACTTGTTCGCTTTTTTTGTGCACCCAGTCGATAAGGAATAAGGAGGTGTCGCTATGTCGAACCTGCTTTCTCTTCTCCACCAATCCGTGCAGAACCACGCAGAACGCACGGCGTTGATGTGGAAACAAAACGGTCAGTATGAGAAGCTGACCTACCGCGAATTTTGGGATCATGTCCAATCGTTCGCGTACGCTTTGCAAGACCTCGGCGTCAAGCGCGGGAGCAAGGTTGCCATCCTCTCCAACAACTGTCCCGCCTGGACGATTGCCGACATCGCGATCATGATGTGCGGAGCGGTCACCACGCCGATCTACCCGACGAGCACGGCGCACCAGATCGAGTTTATCTTGCAAAACGCCGACGTGGAAGCGATTCTCGTCGAGACGGACGCGCTGGCGGAACGCGTGCTTTCCGTCGCCACGGAAGCGCTGCACTCCCTGATCGTGATCTCGTCTGCCAACACGCCGGTACATCCGGGCGTGCAGACGTATGACGCGATACTAAAGCGCGGGCAACAGCTGTTCGCTCTGCAAGGCCCGCAAACGGAATGGACGGCGATCACCGACGACGAACTGGCGACGATCGTGCACACGTCCGGCACCACCGGCAACCCCAAGGGCGTGATGCTCACACACGGCAATTTGTTTGCCAACGTGGACGCCATCCGCGAATTTTTGCCGACGTATCCCGACGATGTGGCGCTGTCGTACTTGCCGCTCTCGCACATTTTTGAGCGCACGTGCGGCCAGTTCACGATGCTCACCAACGGTGCAACGTTCGTCTATTGCGAAGGCTTGCCGAAGATCACCGACAACTTGCTGGAAGTTCGCCCGACGCTGATGACCTCCGTCCCGCGCCTGTTTGAAAAAATTTACGACGGCGTCATGAACACCGTTCGCGAGGGCTCCAAAGCCAAGCAAGCGATCTTCCGCCTCGCGCTGAAAGTCGGAAAGCAGCAGATCACCGCTCCGACGTTCACGTCGAAACTGCTCCACCCGTTGCTCGACAAGTTGGTGTTTCAAACGATTCGCCAGCGCATGGGCGGCAACATCCGTTTGCTCGTCTCCGGCGGGGCGGCGCTGTCGCCGACGATCGGCGAGTTTTTGAAGATCGCGGGGCTGGACGTTTGCGAAGGCTACGGGCTGACGGAAACCGCGCCGGTCATCGCGACGAACCCGTACAACGACCTGCGCATCGGCACTGTCGGACGCCCGCTTCTCAACCTCGACGTGAAGCTCGGCCCGGACGGCGAAGTGCTGGCGAAGGGACCGTCGGTCATGGTCGGCTACTACAAAAACCCGGAAGCCACCCGTGAAGTTTTTACCGAGGACGGCTACTTCATGACGGGCGACATCGGCGAATTCGTCGACGGCTACCTGCGCATCGTCGAACGCAAGAAAAACATCCTCGTCCTCGCCACCGGCAAAAACGTCGCCCCCTTCCCGATCGAATCGGCGATCACGCGCTCGCCGTACATCTCGCAAGCGATCCTGCTCGGCGACAAACGCAAGTACGTCTGTGCGCTGGTCGTGCCGGATTTCGTCAACCTGGAGAAGTTTGCGGCAGAGCATTCTCTGAACCTACCAACCGTTCAGTTGATTGAGCACCCGCTGGTGAAAGCGCTTTTTGAAAACGAAATCAAAGCGCAGCTCGGCGAGTTTGCCAACTTTGAACGGCCCAAGAAGTTCACGATCCTCCCGCGCGAGTTGACGCTGGAGAACGGCGAACTGACGCCGTCGCTGAAAGTGAAAATGCACGTGCTGCAAGAACGCTACGCACAGCAAATCGCCGCGATGTACGAAGAGCAACCGGAAGCGGCTGCGATCTAATTCATCTTCCAACCACTAGACCTTCCGAATCTTGAAAAAAAACCGCTCGGCACCCTTACAGGGCCAAGCGGTTTTTTGCTAGAATGGATGCATCCTAGTTTAATGATTTCAGGAGGTCTCATGGTCGCCTATTTTCAATCGTTGTTGCGAATGCCGCGGGCTGTGCATTTTTATCTGATTTCGGAGATGGTGTTCGGTCTGGCGATCGGCATGGCGGTCATCTTCAACTTCCACTACTTGGCGCTCGGGTTCGATGCGCGGGTGATCGGGATCGCAACGGCGGTCAACTCTGTTGCGACGGCCGTGTGCTCGTATCCGGCGGGCCTCTTCACCGACCGTTTCGGTGCCAAAAAAGCGATGGCGCTCGGCATCGGCGTCGCCACGCTCGGCTACATCGCCATTCCGCTGGCGACGACCGCTCTGCAACTGTATCTGGCGCAAGTCTTGCTGGCGGCCGGCACGGCGTTTATCATCTCCTGCGAGTTCCCTTACATCATGAGTTTGTGCGAACGCAAGGAAGACGAGACGACGGCGTTCAATTTGCTGATCGCCGCGTTCACGCTGACGTTGGCGCTCGGCAACATTCTCGCCACGCATCTGCCGCAGTACATGCCGCAGGGCACCACGATGTACCAGTCGACGATGTTCTTGGTCGCGGCACTGTTTGCCGTCATGTTCGTGATGCGCTTGTTCTTGCCCGCCGCCTCCGCGCGCATCGAGCAAGAAAAGCGTGCGGACAAAGCCGCTCAGAAACCCTCTTGGCGCGTCGTGCCCTCCCGTCAAGTCTTGCTCTACGTCATCTACGCCACGCTTGCCGGAACGACGTACGCGATGGTCGTGCCGCTGGAGAACGTGATCATGAAGCAGCGGTTCGATCTCTCGGACGATCTCGTCGGCTACGTGATCGCCGCCAACTCGTTTCTCAGTTTCCTCACGTCGCTGACGACGCCGTACCTGATGCAAACCGCCAAACGGCGTCTCTTCCTCTACTTGGGGTTTGGGATGCACATGGTCGGCCAACTGCTGATGGGCTTGTCGGTGCCGTTTCTCGCGTTTGCGCCGTTCTTGCTCGGGCGCGGGGTCGGGTCGATCATGGTCAACTCGTTTGTGGACTCCTCGATGATGAAAGCCACGCAGCTGGAAGAGCGCGGCTTGCACTCGGGACTGCGCAACCTCTGCCGCTCGATGGCCGTCTCCGGCGCGACGGCGGTGTCCGGGATCATCATCGCATCCGGCGATACGCAGACACCGTACTTCCTCGCGTTCTTGCTGGTGGCGATCCAGACGGTTTTCTTCACGTTCTTGATTCGCCGTCAATTGCGCGAAGATTTGCAAGAAAATTTCTAACCGCAGATGCCAAAAAAGCTGACGTCCGCCAATTGTGGCAGATGTCAGCTTTTTTTCAAGGTGACAGTGAACGTTGAGCCTGCCACGGAGACGGCGCCTTCGTGGAGGTCGAGGATTTTTTTGACGATGGCAAGTCCGATTCCGCTGCCGCTCTTGGTGCGGTTGCGGGACTTGTCAAGTTTGTAGAAGCGTTCGAAGATTTTCTCCCGCTCTTCCTCGGGAATGCCGGGGCCGCTGTCTTGAAACGCAACTTCAAGCGTCTCCCGATGCTCGGTGAGCGTGATGGAGATCGTCCCGCCGCGCGGTGTGTGTTTGATCGCGTTGGAGAGCAGGTTCGTCCAGACTTGGCTCAGCAAGTCTTCGTCCGCCACGATCATCGTGCGCGGGAGGTCTTCGAGGTCGATCTCGATGTCCTTCTCCGCCCATTGCGGTTCGTGCGCGACGACGATTTGGCGCAGTTGCTCGTCGAGTTCGTACGCTTTCGGCTGGAACGGATGATGCTCCGATTGCAGCGACGCGAGGCGCAGCAAGTTCTCGCTCAGCCGGGACAGCCGGTCGCTTTCCTTGTAGATGATCTCGGCGTAGCGCTTGCGGTCTGCCTCGTCCGCCACGTCGTCGAGCAACGCTTTGGAGAAGCCCTTGATCGAGGTCAGCGGCGATTGGATTTCGTGCGAGACGTTGGAGACAAAGTCTTGGCGCGAAGCTTCAATCTGTCTCAGCTCCACCGCCATGCGGTTGAAGCTCTTCGCCAGCGTCCCGAACTCATCGCCCCGTTGGTCGGAGAGGCGGATGTCAAAGTTGCCCTTCGCCAATTGCTCAGTGGCCGCTTTCATCGCCCGCAACGGTTTGACGAGGTAGCGGGACGCGACGACGATCAGCAAACTGCCCACAACCAAGACGATCATCAGCGTGATGTTCACAAACGTCCCCATGTTCCGCCCGCGGTTGCTCGGCATCGCTTCGAGGATCAACGCGCCGCGATGACCGTCTTGCGTATACGGCAACCCGACGATGTCGCCCATCGGCGGGCGGTTGCCACGGAAGCGGTCTTGCTGGTCTTCGCCCGGCAAGCCGATCAGCATCCCGAGCGGCGGCTCGGAGGAGTGCGAGTACGTTTTTCCCGAGAGCACTTGTTGCACGGCTTCGGTGGAGACGGACAAGCGGTCTGCTTGCGGCGGGCCGCCCGGTGAAGCGAACGTCCGCACATGCCCTTGGTCGTCGAACAGCCCGATGCGCACGCGGAATTGCTCCGCGAGTTGCTTCATATAGACTTCCAACTCTTGGTCGGACGAGGCGCTCGGCACCATCTTGAGCGCCAACTGCCCGGTCATTTCCAACTGGGACCGCACGTCGCGGTTGTACTGCCCCAAGTACAGCCAGTTCGTCACAAAAAACGAAACCACCAAGGACAGCACCACGACGACGAGAAACGTCAGCACCATCCGCACATACAGCGAGCGGGTCATGACGTGGTCTCCAACCGGTAGCCTAAGCCCCGCACGGTGGAGATTTTGATGCCGTCATGGTCGGAGAACCGCTCGCGCAGGCGCTTGATGTGCACGTCGACCGTGCGGTCGTCGCCTTCGTAATCATGACCCCAGATGTCTGCGATCAGTTGAGCGCGGGTGAAGATCTGGCCCGGATAGCTCGCCAGTTTGAACAGCAGCTCGAATTCTTTGGGCGGCAGGGATTGGCGCGATTCGCCGTTCTGGACTTCGTACGTCAAGCGGTTGATCTCCAAACTGCCCACTTGCAAACTTTGCGACGAGTTGATCCGGTAGCGCTTGAGCAGGGCTTTGACGCGCAGGACGAGTTCGACCGGTTCAAACGGCTTGACGAGGTAGTCGTCGGTCCCGAGTTGAAAGCCTTTGATCCGCTGCTGGGATTCGCCCTTGGCGGTCAGCATGAGAATCGGGATGTCGTGGTGGCGTTTGACTTCCCGGCAGAAATCCCAACCGTCCATCTCCGGCATCAGGATGTCGAGGACGATCAGGTCGACGCGTGCCGATTCCAGCAGGTCGAGCGCATGCCGCCCGTTTGCCGCTTCCAGCGTGTCATAGCCTTCCTTGCGCAGATAGAGCCGAACCAATTCGCGAATGTGCGGGTCGTCGTCGACGAGCAGAATCGTGATCATCGTGGCTCCCTCCTCAATCTCAGCGGTAGCCGTGCGGATGGTTCGCGTGCCAATTCCACGCCGACGAGATCAGCGTTTCCAAATCGCTGTGCCGGGCGGTGAAGCCAAGGTCTTGGCGGATCTTGTCCACCTGAGCGACCAGTTCGTCCGGATCGCCCTCGCGGCGCGGCGCCTGCACGGTCGGAATCTCGCGCCCCGTGATGCGGCGCGCCGCTTCGATGATTTCCAGCACCGAATAGCCCTTGCCGGTGCCGACGTTGTAGGAACCGCTCGGCTTGCCGTCCGCTAAGGCTTGCAAAGCCAACGCATGAGCGTCCGCCAAATCGCGCACATGGATGTAGTCGCGAATGCAGGTGCCGTCCGGCGTGTCGTAGTCATTGCCGAAGATCGAGAGCGACTCGCGCTGCCCGAGCGCCGCTTGCAACACCAGCGGAATCAAGTGCGTTTCCGGATCGTGCGCTTCGCCGATCCGCCCGTCCTCCGATGCGCCCGCCGCGTTGAAATAGCGCAGGGCGATCCATTTCAGGCCGTGCAACGTCTCCATCATCTGCAAATATTGCTCGATGAACAGTTTGGAGAGGCCGTACGGGTTGATCGGATGCTTGGGTGAATCCTCCGGAATCGGGACAACTTCCGGCACCCCGTACACCGCCGCCGTCGAGGAAAAAACGATCCGGCGCACTCCGTTCTCCACGAGCGCTTGCACAAACTGCTGCGATTTCACGGTGTTGGCTTCGAGGTACTTGGTCGGGAACTTCATCGAC
Source organism: Tumebacillus flagellatus (assembly GCF_000714935.1). GTDB lineage: Bacteria > Bacillota > Bacilli > Tumebacillales > Tumebacillaceae > Tumebacillus > Tumebacillus flagellatus. The sequence continues at coordinate 51,313 of NZ_JMIR01000007.1, read as the reverse complement.
TCTCCGACCAAGGAAAGCGCCGCGAAATGCACGGCGGCTGTGATGGAATGCTTGCGGACGATCTCGGCGATCAACGCCGCGTCGGCGATGTCTCCTTCATAGAAGTGCGGCGTGAGCACCGCACCGCGATGTCCGGTCTGCAAGTTGTCGAGCACGACCACTTCATGCCCCTGCTCCAAGAGATGGCGGACGGTGTGGCTGCCGATGTACCCTGCGCCGCCTGTGACGAGAATCGAAGCCATGCTTATCGGCCTCCCTCGCGTACCGTCAATTGTTCCGCCAGGCGCAAGATGTGCTCTTGCAAGCGCGGACGGATGTCGTCGCGGCGCAGTGCAAATTCCAAGGACGCTTCGAGATAGCCCGCGTGGTCGCCGATGTCGTAGCGTTTGCCTTGAACGTTGAAGATCTTCATCTTCTCTGCGGTGTTCAGAACGTTCAGGGCGTCGGTCAATTGAATCTCGCCGCCCTTGCCCGGTTCCGTCTGCTCCAAGATCGGGAAGATGTCCGGCGTCAGCACGTAGCGGCCGATGACCGCCAAGTTCGACGGCGCTTGGTCGCGCGCCGGTTTTTCAACAATCTCGTCAATCAGGCCCTCGGTGTGCGAGACGATCCCGTACTTGTGAACGTCTTCCCAATCGACTTCCTGCACGGCGATCACCGGGCGGGCGTGACGTTGGTAGAGTTCCACCATCGACTTCAAGGTCGGAGGCTCGGAGTGGATGATGTCGTCGCCCAGCAACACCGCGAACGGTTCGTCGCCGATGAAGTGGCGCGCGCAGAGAATGGCGTGGCCGAGGCCGAGCGGTTCTTTTTGGCGAATGTAATGGATGTCCGCGAGGTTGGCGGCCGACTTGACGATTTCCAACAGGTCGTGTTTGCCCTTCTCTTCCAAGAAGGATTCCAGTTCGCCGGATTTGTCGAAGTAGTCCTCGATGGCGCGTTTGTTGCGTCCGGTGACGATCAAGATGCTTTCAATTCCGGAAGCGACGGCTTCTTCTACAATATATTGAATCGCCGGTTTGTCGACGATCGGCATCATTTCTTTGGGCAGCGCTTTGGTCGCCGGGAGAAAGCGGGTGCCAAGCCCGGCGGCAGGAATGATCGCTTTGCGAATTTTGGTCATGGGGCGTTCCTCCTCTTTGTACGCTGAGAATACCTCTTACAAGCGAGAAAATCAATAGAGCGTGGGGGTTTTTGGGAATTCCGCCGCCGAGATATCGTTCCTCATTGGCTCCCTCCCGCTTTGAGGTCATAGAGCGTTTGGTTCATGCCGCCCATCGGGCCGAAGTTGCGTTGAGCTTGGCCGTCCCGGTTGTTGAAGCGTTCGCCGAAATTGGAGTTGGTTTGGTTGTTCTCCTTCGCGTTGCTTTCATTTGTGTTGCTTTCGATTGTGTTGTTGCGAGTCGATCGCCATTCGCTTTCCGGGACGGCTGTGCCGTGCGCTTTGACCCACGCCGTCAGTTCGGATTGCGAATCGCCGCCCGCACCTCCGCCGCCGCCGATGAGGATGTAGCGAATTTGACCTTCGTTGACGAGTTTTTGCAGTTTCTCCGGCGTCAGCGCCGGGTCGTTGCCTTGGAAGCCGCCGTAGGTCATGACGGGAAGGCCGGTTTCCAAGATGATCGGGTCGGATTGCATCGCGGACGAGACGCCGACGAGGTAGGAGCCTTCGACGTAGTTTTTCTTCAAGAAGTCGATCAACTTCGAATCGGCGGTCGTCTCGCCGGGGCCGCCCGGCATGCCTTGCATGCCGCCGCCTCCCATGCCCATGCCTCCGGATTGGCGTTTCAAATCGGGGCCCGCATAAGGAAGCGTGGATTGTCCGCCGTACAAGGTCGGAGTCAGCGCCCAAGCGGTCGGGCCGGTGAAAAGCGCTGCGAGTACGACGAGAGCAACGAGCGATTGACCCGTTTTGACCGGCGATAGATCACGGGTGAGACGGAGCCAGATCAGGCCGAGGCAAGCAAGAACTGCCAGAATGGCGACGGAGTAAAAAACGCCCTGGGACGTGCTGGTGTAGTTGGACAAGAAGACCAGCGTCGTCGCGGCGGTGATGGCAATGGAAGCGAGCAGCCACCAGCCGTGGAAGCCGCGTTTTTCGCGGAGGTCGTTCCACATCTGAGTGAGCCCGGCGCCGAACAGGGCGGCGATCGCCGGAGCGAGCATGACCAGATAGTAGCGGTGGAAGAAGCTGGCGTACGAGAAGAACACGAGCATCGGAGCGAGCCAGAGCGTCCAGAGCAGAGCACTTTGGCGGCGTTCGTTCCAGACGAATTTCTCTTGGGGACGCCAGAACAGGGCGAGTGCCGCGCAGAGGGCGAACGGCAGGAGCCACGAAATTTGGCCGAACAGGTTCGTCGAGAACAAGCGGAGAACTCCGGCTTGTCCCGTTTCCCCGGCACCGCCCGGCCCGCCGCCCATGCCGCCGGGACCGCCCATGCCGTTTTTACCCGGCTCAAAGTTCCGCGGGAACTGCATGCCGTTCGGCGGGGTCATGCCTTGTTGAACGTTGCCGTCAGCCGAATTCATTCCGTCCGGCGGGGTCATGCCGTTTTGCTGACCGTTGCCGTCAGCCGAATTCACTCCGTCCGGCGGAGTCATGCCGTTTTGCTGATTGTTGCCGTCCGTGCGGCCGCTGCGATTTCCACCGCCTCCGCCGCCCAGACGTGTGCCGGTATTATCCCAGCGGTCTGTGCCGTTGTAGCCCAAGATCAAGTCGACGACGCTGTTCTTCGAAGAACTCCCGACATACGGGCGTTGATCCGCCGGAACGGCGTCCACCGCGAGCGCCCACGAGAACGACACGCCAAGCAACACGACGGCAGCGAGTGCCAGATGGATGATTTTTTTCTTCCAATTGAACTTCGCGGCGATTGCATAGAGCACGAGGAACGCCGGAAGCACCATATACGCCTGCATCATCTTGATGTTAAACCCAAGCCCCACAAGCACTGCACTGGCCACGAGCCAGCGCAGTTTTTTCAACTCGATCGAGCGGAGCAAACACCACGCCGCCGCCAGCAATACCAAGACCAACTGGCTGTCAATCGAGTTGTTGCGCGAAATCGCAACGGCGATCGGCGTGAGAGCGAGCGCCAGCGCCGCCAACACGCCCGCCGCTCGGCCAAACGGCTTTGCGACCAGCACGTACAGCAGGCCCGTGGACAGCACGCCCGCCAACGCTTGCGGCAAAAGCAGCGCCCACCCGTGGAAACCGAACACTTTCGCGGAGATCGCCTGCATCCAGAACCCGAGCGGCGGCTTGTCAATCGAGATAAACCCCTTGGCGTCCAAAGACACGAAGAAGAAATTGTGCCAACTCTTCAACATGCTCGAAACCGCCGCCGCGTAGTAGGTGTTGGCAAGCCCCTCCCGCGACAACTCCCAAAAATTCAAAAACGCCGCCGCCAGCATCACGGCAGCCAGGGCGTACTTGTGCCAATTTGTTCGAAAGCGTTCCATCTCTCCTCACTCACTCCCTCTATGTGTTTCTATGCTCACAGAATAGAGAGCTTTCATGAACTGAACATGAACGAGACAAAAACTCCCCGCCGACAGAAAAAAACGCCCGGTCCCCCGCGCGGGAACCAGGCGCTTTGCTCATGCCTCAAAAAACTACTCGTTCAGCAACTTCTCCAACTCTTCCAAACGCTCGCGGAATACGCTGAGCGCCTCGACGATCGGCTGCGGGGAAGACATGTCGACGCCTGCGCCTTTGAGCAGGTCGATCGGGTCTTGCGAAGAACCGCCGCGCAGGAAGTTCAGGTAGCGCTCGACCGCCGGAGCCCCTTCGGAGCGGATCTGCTTCGAGAGCGCCATCGCCGCCGCAAAGCCCGTCGCGTACTTGTAGACGTAGAACGCGTTGTAGAAGTGCGGGATGCGCGACCATTCGTTTTTCAACTCGTCGTCGAGCACCAATTCCGGACCGTAGTAGTCGGCGTTCAACTGGCCGTAGAAATCGCGCATGAGATCGGCGGTCAACGGCTCGCCCGCTTCGACTTTCTCATGAGCGAACTTCTCAAACTCGGCGAACATCGTCTGACGGAACATCGTGCCGCGGAACTGTTCCAGCGAGTGGTTGAGCAGGTAGGCACGCTCGTTCTTATCGGTGGTTTCCTCCAGCAGCTTCTCCAAGAGCAAGTTCTCGTTGAGCGTCGACGCCACTTCCGCGACGAAGATCGTGTAGTTGCCGTACGTAAACGGCTGGGTTTGATGCGTGTAGTACGAATGCAGGGAGTGACCCAACTCGTGCACCAGCGTGAACAGGTCATCGAGCGTGTCGGTGTAGTTCAGCAAGATGTACGGGTTGGACGTGTACGTCCCCCACGAATACGCGCCGCTGCGCTTGCCGAGGTTCGGGTAGATGTCGATCCACTTGTCGGCGAACGCCCGCTTCACGGTCTCCACATACTCTTCGCCAAGCGGTGCGAGCGCCTCCAGCGAGATGCCTTTCGCTTTCTCATACGGCATCTTCATGTCGACCGATTCCACCATCGGCAGGAACAGGTCGAAGTAGCGCAATTCGTCGAGCTTCAACACTTTCTTGCGCAGCGCCATGTAACGGTGCATCGCGTCATGGTTGTCGCGCACCGCTTTGATCAGGTTGTTGTACACGTCGACCGACACGTTGTCCGGTGCCAACTCCATCTCCAGCGTGGAGTTGTAGTTGCGGGCTTTCGCGTAGAAGACGCCCTTCTTCACGTTGGCGCTGTACGACGCGCTCAACGTGTTGCGGAACTCACCGTATGTACCAAACAGACGCTTGAATGCGTTTTCGCGCAACACGCGGTCTTTGTTCTCCATCAACACGCGGTAGTTGCCCTCCGACACGTCGTGCAGGTTCCCTTCGGAATCCTCGACTTGTCCCCACTTCATGTCGGCGTTGGTCAGCATCGAGAAGATCGTGCCCGACGAATCCAGCACTTCCGACGCGCGCGCCAGCAAATCTTCCTGCTCTTCGCTCAACACGTGCGCTTTGCGGCGCATGATGCGGTCGAGCATGATCTCGTAGAGGCGCAGACCTTCGTTCTCCGCGAGAAAGCTCTTCACAGTCTCTTCCGACAAGCTTAAAATCTCCGGATCGAGGAACGACACCGCGGAGCTTGCTTGCGCGGCCAACGAGTTGCTGCGGTCCGCCAACCCTTGGTAGTGCGTGTTCGCCGTGTCTTCATGCGAGCGCATGTGCGCGTACGTCGAGACGTTGCCGACGATCGTCTCCAGTTCATCGTTCAGTTCCAGCGCTTGGAGCAGAGTGTCGGCCGACTCGCCGAGGCGGCCCTTGAACGCCTCCATCTTGGGAAACAGTTCTTGCGCTTTCTTGATATCGGACTCCCATTGGGCGTCCGACTCGTACATCGAACCCAAATCCCATTTGAATTCGTCGCCGATCTCGGAGCGTTTCATGCTGGCTGTCGTGCTCATAGATGCAGTCCCCCTTATCTTTCCAAGACGTAGCCGTTTGCTTTCTCGGCCCGCTTTTTCTCCACGATGGCGATCTCGCTCACTTCGATCAGGCCCAACGCGTTCCGTTGCAACAGTTGGTCCGCCGCTTGGAACGCCCCTTCCTCGTCTTCCGCGAGTACGATCACGAAGGCGTCGGGAAATCCCTTGCCCTTGGCTTCCAATTTATACAAGTACATGCAACGACCCCCTCCTGTTTGCCTTATTATAGCAGAAAAAAAGTCCCCCTACACGCCAAGCGGCCTGCGGGAGACTTTGATGTCCGACTGTTCAAATCCGTTCAAATCCAAGTGACTTTGCGTTCGCTGCCGTTTAGAATCCGCTCGATATTCTGGCGGTGCGCATAGATGATGAACAACACCAGCGCGAACGTGACAAACGACATGAGTTTTCCGCCCCAGATGATCTCAAACGTATGTACCCAAACGGCTGCGAGAATCGAAGAGAGCGACACCCACTTCGAAAGATACAGCGTCATCAAAAACACGACAACCGCCGTCAACACGCCGATCGGAGTGATGAACAGCAGCACGCCCGCCGACGTCGCCACCGCTTTGCCGCCGCGAAACCCTGCAAACACCGGGTAGCAATGCCCGAGGACGGCCGGAATGCCCGCGACCAGCGCATACTCGTAGCCCGCGCCCGACAAGTACGGAAGCGCCGCGGCCAGCACGCCCTTGAGGATGTCTGCGGTCAAAACGATGATGCCGGCCTTCTTTCCGAGCGTCCGAAACGTGTTGGTTCCGCCGAGATTGCCGCTGCCGTGCTCGCGGATGTCCACGCCGTAACCGATTTTGCCCACGATCAGAGCGGACGGAATGGAGCCGATGAGATATCCCAAGACGATCAAAACAAGAATCAACATAAATATAGCGGTCCTCCTCATGCAGTGAAGACGGTTTTTCCTCTGTTGCCATTGTAACACAAAAGGCGTCCAAGCATGATGCCCGGACGCCGCTTTCCCTCTCACTTAGAAAAAACTATCGAACGCGCACGCCCGTTTGGTACACCGAGGACCAGTAGTTGTCGTCCAGTTCGGTGACGGCGATGCCGCGGGATTGATCGGCATGAACGAACCGGCCGCCGCCGAGATAGATGCCTGCGTGCGATGTCGCTTTCCCGCCGCAGGAAAAAAACACAAGGTCGCCCGGCTGCAAGTTGGCACGCGAGACGGAAGTGCCGCTGCCAACTTGTTCATACGTCGTGCGCGACAAGGTGATGCCGCATTCTTGGAAGACGTATTGGATAAATCCGGAACAATCAAAGCCGCTCGGCGTTGTGCCGCCGTACACATAAGGCGTTCCTTGGTACTTCAGCGCCACGGTGGCGATTTTGCCTCCCGCCGTCGCCGTCGCGCCCGACTGGTTGTTGATCGTCGGCGCGGGGTTTGACGCGGGAGTCGACGTGTTGCTTGAGGGGGCGTTTTTTTCAGGGGCCGGTTTGAGAGCCGGTTGCGTTTCGGGATTCGGCTGGGAGCGCGGGGGTTCCGGCGTTTCGATCTTCGGCGGTTTCAGCAACCCGCCCCGGCTGGACAGCGCGGGCAACGCTTGCGCCTGGTTCTCGGCGGGCTCGCTCTCCGCTTTCTGCTGTTGAATCTCATGAAGCTGTTGAAGCAAAATCCGCACGTTCGTCACGCTCTCCATCTGCTCCGGCTCTTTGGGCGGCTCCCAAATCGGGACGGCGGGCGTGAAAGTTGTGTCGGCGTGTTCACCAAGAGCGGGCAAGGCCGGCGGGAACGGGCGTTGCACGGAAGGCGGCGTCAACCCCATCGCCGCTTGCACGCTTTGCTGCTCCCAGAGCAGCGAGGAGAAGAGTCCAATGAACAGTCCTTTTTTCCAACTCTGCATTCTCATCCTCCCTCTACCTGAACTGTGGTTCCATATACCTTCTACCACGATATTCAGACTGTGCGGGTTGCCAAGCCTAAAAAATAAAAAAAAAAACGACCTCTCCCTCAGGACAGGTCGTTTCTCAACACTTTGACTTCCTTGGCAAACAACATCAATTTCGTGCTGCGATGCTCCCGCGCGATGTTCTCCGCCTCCGCAAACAGCTTGAGGCGTACCTCCTCGCCCGATTCGCCGGCGTCAAGCGCCACGTTCTCGGCAACGGCAAACGGCAGGGTGCCGAACATCGGATCAAGACAGAGCGTGACAAAAAGCGTGCCGTCCACGCGTCCCTCCGTCTCGTGCAAAAGCAAAAAATGATGCGGACTCTCCAGAATCTCTTCGATGCGCGACGCAATCACGTGCACCGGAGCTCCGGGGTTGGCAACTTCATAGAGACGTTGCAACGCCGCACGGTCTTCGGGTCTTGCTTGTCGTATCAAGCGCTTCCACTCCCAAACGTTTAGCCGATCTCGATGATTTCAAACTCCAGTTGCCCGCCGGGGGTGTTTACGTTGATGCGATCGCCAACTTGACGGCCGATCAGCGACGCGCCGAGCGGCGATTCGTTGGAGATCTTGCCTTCCAGCGGATCGGACTCGGTGGTTCCGACGATTTGGTAGGTCTCGACATCGCCGTCCGGCACTTCTTTCAATTTCACGGTGGAGCCGATCGAAACCGACGAGCGGTCTTCGGAGCCCGGCTCGATGATGCGAACGTTGCGCATCATCTTCTCCAATTGCACGATGCGGGACTCGACGAACGCCTGCTCATCCTTGGCTGCGTCGTACTCCGAGTTCTCGGAGAGGTCGCCGTAGGAAACGGCGATCTTGATCCGCTCCGCCACTTCCTTGCGCTTGCTGCTCTTGAGGTAATCCAATTCTTCCTCTAATTTTGCCAGACCTTCACGGGTCAGAAAAGTCGGGTTGTCGCTCAAGTTCGTTCCTCCTCTGGAAAATGGTGCTCCCCATATGTTGTAACAGGAGACGAGTTCTAATACAGGATAATCCAAAAAACCGTGCAAGTCGAGCCCGTTTTGGGCATATCGTGAGAAAAAATGGAGGTGTTCACTCAGCATGTTCACGCCCCGCAAGACTTGGCATCCGTACGTCAGCCCGTTTGACCCCTGTCCGCCGATGAGAGTCAAAGTGTACGAAACGCCGCAACACCTCTATCTGCAAGTCCAACCGCCGAACCTGCAACAGTTCGATCCGATGACCGCACTGAAAGCCGGAACGCTCTGGCCGGTCTACTACAACGACTATGACGGACGTCCCAAAATCGAGGAGGAGAGCAAAAAATGAGCGAGCACAACAAACTCCCCGAATCCTACTACCGACTGCTCCACGAACTGCAAGCGGTCGACTTCGTGCTCGTCGAACTCGCTCTCTATTTGAACACGCACCCCGACGATCTCGCGGCCGTCGAACAACATAACGCGTTCGCCGTCAAAAAACAGCAGCTCAAAGCGCAGTTTGACGCGGAATTCGGGCCGCTTCAGCAGTTCGGCAACTCGCCTGTGGGCGTGCCGTACACGTGGAAAGAAGCGCCGTGGCCGTGGCAAGTGTAGAGAACGAGGAGGCGAAGCCGACGTGTGGATTTATGAGAAAAAACTGCAATATCCGGTGCGCGTCTCAAAGTGCGACCCCCGGTTGGCGAAATTTCTGATCGAGCAATACGGCGGCGCCGACGGGGAATTGGCGGCGGCGCTGCGCTACTTAAACCAGCGCTACACCGTGCCGGACAAAGTCATCGGCGTGCTCAACGACATCGGCACGGAAGAATTCGCCCATCTCGAAATGATCGCCACGATGGTCTACAAATTGACCAAGGACGCCACGCCGCATCAGATGAAAGAAGCGGGATTGGTCGGCCACTACGCCGACCACGACAAAGCGCTGTTCTACCACAACGCCGCCGGCGTGCCGTGGACGGCCACGTACATTCAAGCCAAGGGCGACCCGATCGCCGACCTCTACGAAGACATCGCCGCCGAAGAAAAAGCGCGCGCGACGTATCAATGGTTGATCGACATGACCGACGACCCGGACCTGAGGGACGGGTTGAAGTTTTTGCGCGAACGGGAAATCATCCACTCCCTGCGCTTTCGGGAGTGCGTGGAAATCCTCAAGGAAGAACAAGACCGCAAGAAAGTTTTCTAGAGCCGACAGAAGCCAACAGCCCAAAAAGCACTCGTCCGCCTCTGTGCGAACGAGTGCTTTTTGGTTTCGGAAGAGCCTCTTCAACGCGCGCTCTTCTTAGAAGCGATGATGACGACGAGCGCCGCGAGCACGAGCAGCACGTCCTTGCCGACATCGACGATCCCGACGGGCGTCGCTTCGGTCGGACCGAAGCAGCCGCATCCGTACGGCATGACCGTGCCCCACTTTGAAATCATCACGCCGGTGAACAAGAGCGAGATCAGCCCGATGCCCGCCGCCGCCCAGCGTGCCGCCGGGCGGAACAAGATCGCGGCACCGAGCAGAAATTCCGCCATCGGCAACGCAATCGCCAGCGGTTTGATCAGCGCTTCCGGCAGCAGGTCGTACGATTTCAAAATCAAACTGAACGAATACACGTCGACAATCTTCGTGACCGACGAGTAGAGAAACACCGCACCGAGCACCAGTTGCAACAGCAGCATCAGCCAAAACCACGGCCCGCGGCCGGAAGTCCGCTTACTTGGGGTTGGCGAAGAATTCGCTGTAGACGGAGGGGTCACGTTGACCGTCAATGCGCTCTACCTCCTTGCCGTCCTTGAAGTGAATCAGAGTCGGCGTCCCTTGGATCGCGTATTGCGTCCACGCGTCATGCTTGCCCTCGATGTTGACCGGGAACATCGTTTTGTTCATCTTCTCCGCGAGCGGAATCAAGAACGGCGAGACGATTTTGCAATGCTCGCAGCTCGGTTGGTAGTAGTACGCGTAAAAATCGTCCTTGGCGCTGACTTTTTCGGCCAACTGCGGCAACGTGATCTCTTTGCTGTAGAGGTTCGTCGTCGCCGCTTTGGTGTTGTCAAAGCTGTCCGATAGAAACGAAGCCGCCACGATCACCGCGATCACCACCAAAACAGCGCCGAAAATCCACGGCAGGCGGTTTTTGCGTTTTTGTTCCTGGGCTTGTTTCAGTTGTTTTTGTACACGGCGTTCGAGATGTTTGCTCATAAGCTCCTCCCAATGGCGCTTTGCTGTCATGCGGGAACATCGCGCTTTTTCTCTTATGCATATACCTTAATCGTTCGACACTCGGTCTTAACATCCTGCTTGGAAAGTAACCCGGAATTGTGACAGTTTAGGAAGGAAATCCCGCTCAAAACAGGGGCTATGAAGTGGATTTTTTGTAAAAGTGCGTACGAGTTGATTATCAAACCATTGGCGAAAATTATGTATCTTGACAAAATTCGAGCTAAATGGTTACATAATTACAGATAGCTTTTTAATTACACTTAGCTATCTGAACATTTACGTCACACTTCAATTCTGCGAATTGGGAGGTGGAGTCGAAGAGAAACTGCTTCCGAAGCCTGGGGGGGCTTAAGGGGTACAGTCCGACTCTACATGTTTGAAGAAATTCGTTCCCGTAGCAAATTGTGACAAAGTCCTCATAAGATACGCACAACAATGGGGTTATCAGATACGAAAGGGTGATTGTGAATGAATACCAAGCATCATGTTGAGAGAAAAGTAGCGCAGCCGTTTGAAACCGTTTTTATCGGCTCTGAGAAATACCCGTGGATTCCGTGGGTGAACGACTGCTATCTCAAAGTTTTGAAGGTTAACCCGACCAACGGTCAATTCATGCTCATGCTCAAAACTCCGCCGCAATTCACCCTGCCGAGCCATCACCATTACGGCACCGTAACGGTCTTCACCATTCAAGGTATGTGGAGCTACGTCGGTCACAACTGGGTCGCAAAACCGGGCGACGTCGTTTATGAACCGGCCGGCAGCTTCCACAAGCCGTTTACGCCGCCGGAGAACAACGTGCCGGTCATCACCTTCAACATGTTGGACGGCTGCCTCGTGTTCATCGACGACGACGGCAACCAACTTGGCATCCTCGACTGGGTGGCTGCCGCGCAAATGTACTACGACTACTGCGCGAAGGAAGGCATTGAACCGCTTGACATTGAAAGCTACGATACCGAACCGAGCAACATCAAACCGCCGAAAGACCTTTCGATGAAGCTCTACGAATAAAATGGCAAAAGCGTTTGGGATCTCTCCCAAACGCTTTTTTTGATTTTTCATTTAGTTATGACTTTTTTGGTTTGGTAAAGAACAACGCACGCAATCGTCAACGGGTACAACACCGCCCACCCGAGAAACGGAACGACCGCAATCGTCATGAGCAGCGAAATCCACGCACAGCGCAACCCCCATTTGTGATCGCGCAACAAGCGCACACCGGCGAGGCATCCGCCGAGATACGTTGCGATGAACGTCGCGTTGGGCAGTTGAATCAGCACTTTGATGGAAATCAGTCCGCCCGCGTACAACACCAACACGACGAGGTAGCAAATCCCGAGGAACAAAAGCGTTCCCGCGGGTGTGTTTCTTTTTTCATCGACGCGGGCGAACCACTTCGGGGCCTTGCCTTGGCGGGCGAGCGCCAAACCGACGCGCGCCGCCGCTCCCGTATACGCGATCGCCGTCGCCGTGCAGATAAAAGCCGCCGTGACCGCCGCGAGCAAGCCGCCGACCGGTCCGAGGATCTGCTGAATGACGCGGGAGAGCGCCGCGACGGTGTCGTTTCCGCCGTAACTGCCGGTCAAGACGGTCGCAATCGCCGCCATGAGGTAGAGCGCTCCGACTGCGCCGACGGCGAGCAACACGCCGCGAATCGCCGTCTTCTCCGGGTCGACGAACTCTTCCGACATATGCGAGACCGCTTCCCAGCCGATGAAGCACCAGAACAGAATCGCCGCCACTTCCCCAACGCTCCACCAGCCGTGCGGCAGAAACGGTTGCAGATGCGCCGTCTCCCAATGCGGCACCGACCCGGCGAACGCGCCGACCAACACGACGAGAATCGCCGCGACGACCGCCACTTGCACTTGGCCCGCCACTTTCATGCCGAGGCGGTTGATGCCGAGCGCGAGCAGCACGATGACGCCCGCCACCAAGGCTTGCTGCAAATCGGTCATGTGAAAGACCGCCGCCAGATAGCCGGACGCCGTCAGCGCATTGATGGGAACGCCCAGCGGCACCGAAAGCAGAAAAAACCACCCGACCATCGTGCCCCAGCGCTCCCCGAACGCCCGCGTGACGAAATGCGAAACGCCGCCCGCGTTCGGAAAGCGGGACGACAACAAGCCCATCGTCAGCCCCATCGGCAGCACGAGGATCGTCATCAACCCCCAGGCGAGCAGCGAAGCGGGGCCGGCGATTTCCGCGGCGAGGCCCGGCACGAGCAACACCCCGGAGCCGAGCACGGCCCCGATATAGAGAGCGACCAACTGCGGGAGTTTGATCGTTTTTTGCAAGACTTTGGGTTGAGATTGCGTTTGTGTTTGCGATTGACTCATGGAAATTCCCCTCCTCGTACAGAGTGTAGCACGAAGCCTTGGGATAGGGGAAAGAGATAAAACTGATCGACCCCATCGGTATCTTCGATCATTTTGGGTTCGCGCAGACGTGAAAATAAAAAAGCCCCGCGTGTGTGCGGAGCTTTTTTCACATTCTCTTGCTCTATTTAGCGGACAGATCGACAGACGCGCGGCCTGCATAGTGTCCGATGATGTTTCGAACTTTGGCGTACCATTCCGCGAGCGGCACTTTCGTCCCGCCGGTCAGCACCGACAGCGGCGTTTCGTCAAGCCAATCCACGCCTTCCAAGTTTGCCAGGTTGTAGATGTGCCCGAGATGGCCGAGCGGCGTGACCGCCAGATGGTGCACCGCGTTGGCGACTGAACGGCGCACTTCCATGTCGGAGCGCGAGAACAAGCTGTGCTCGACCGGATTCAGCGGACCTGCGTGTTCCGGCGCGTCGTCCACCTGTTCGATTTGCTCCGACCATTTGACCAAACGGTCCCACTCTACGGTATGGTCGCCCGCTTCTTGCAACGCCGCTGTGACGCGCGGCATCCGCAAAGCGCTGTCGTAGAGGCGTACGCGCTCCTTCGCCCGCTGCGACAGGCGTTCCCGCCGCTCGCGGTCGAGGAGCATCGCGACGATCGCGTCGGCCGCACCTTGCAGATCGACGATCGGGCCGGGATCTTCCTCGTCCCATTTCACGTCCACAAGCCATCCGTCCCCGTCCGACTCCACCAGTTCGCCAAAGCCGTTCCAGCGCGTGCAGACGACCGGCAACCCGCAGGCTTTGGCTTGGAGCAGGTGTAAGCCGAGCGTCTCGCCCGGGTCGGTCGAGAAATCGATCAGCACGTCCGCCCCCGCAAAGTACCCGTCCCGCGCTTCTTCCGTCGCCGGGACGGAGAAGTCCACGCCGTCCGCCAACCCCCGCTCTTGCGCGAGTTCCATCACGCGCAGGCGCGCCCGCTCCACTTCCGCCGCTTCCAGCGCATCGAGCGATTCGGCGGACGTCGGCGCGGAAAACAGCTTGGCAAACGAAAACGCTACGGTGCGCGCCCACGATTCCAACAGGCTCGACGGCGGGGCGGTGCTGACGCCGCCGCCCCGCGCTGCCGTCTGCAGCGCTTGTGCCGCCGCTTTCGCCCGCACGCCGAATTCACCGAGCAGCGTCAAGTGCGCTTGCGGCACTCGTGTGCGAACGGCGGCGAAGCAATCGAGCAAGGCTTCGATGTTTTTGCCCTCGTCGACGCCGACGGCGAGCAACTGCAAGCCGGTCGGCGATCCCGACGCTCCGTTCTCCGCAACGGCGAGGCAAGGCGGCACTTCAATCGCGCCCGCAAATTGCGCCGAAACGTTCAACAGCGCTTGCTTCACCGATTTGGTGCCGGCAACCAACACGTCGCGCTCCGTGATCCACGGCGCGACACCGGTCCACTGCCGCAACCACGCTTCCGAACCGGCGGAATGCGCGACAAGCAGAAACCCGAGATCCAACTGCCCGTAATTGCGAGCCATCATTAAATAGGGCGCGAGCATCGGCACGTTCACATACCAAACGTCCAACCCGTACTGCCGTCCCAAACGCTCCAACCCTTCACTCAAAAAAGGCAGCGACTCCGGCAGGCATTGAATCCAATGCTGGATCGAGCCGCCGAACAACTTCATAAACGCAAACGGAGGGATGGTGACCAGTTCCACCTCTTCACTCAAACTCTTGGCCCACCCCTGAATCACCCGTTCATAGCGCCGCTTGGACTGCCCTCCAACATAGCCGATGCGAACTGCTCCCGTCGCCCCCCGCATGCTGCCCCCTCCTCTGCTCATCTGATCTGCCGCTCTCACAGTCTCTCATCCTATGAAACCGCTTTCTCCTACAGGTATAAAAATACAAGCGTTCGCAATGCAACGCCTGCCGATTCTCAGAAAATTTACGAAGTTCTCTTATACTGTAACGTTACCACCATCCTGACAAAGTGTCAACGAGGCGTTCGACCTATTCTTAATAGGAAGAAACTCCATCGCACTTCCGGTATTCACAAAGATTTTACAAAGTACGACATTCGCTTTTTCTAGGACTCGACAGCGGCTTTTGGCATTGGTATAATCTAAATCATATCAAATATCGAACGTTCAAATGAAAGAGTCGCTCTAATGTTCGAGATTTTAGGAGGTTCGAAATTTCATGACGAAGCCGATGAAAGGCAAGGAACTTGCAGACCTCATCCGCCAAGACATCCTCGCGCAAACAGACGCGTGGAAAGCGCGCGGAATCGAGCCGCGCATGGCGACTGTGATCGTGGAAGGCGACCCGGCATCTCTGTACTACGCAGAAGCCAAGGGGCGTGCCGCAGACAAACTCGGGATCGACTATGAACTGCACAAACTTCCCGCCCACGTCTCGGAAGAATTTCTGCTCTCCGTGCTCGACAACTTGAACAAAGCCCCGGATGTGCACGGGATCATGCTGGAACTCCCGCTGCCGAAGCATCTCAACAAGGAACGCATCATCTCGGCGATCTCTCCGCTCAAGGACGTCGACGGCCTGACGCCGACGAACTTGCTCGCCGTCGTCACCGGCACGCCGGGCCTCTATCCGGCAACGCCGCTGGCCTGCTTGGCGCTGGCGAAACATTACGGGTACAACGTCGCGGGCAAACACGTCGCTCTCGTCGGAATCGGCGAAACGGTCGGCAAACCGCTGTTGCACCTGTTGCTGCGGGAAAAAGCAACCGTCACCGCTTGCCACTCCAAAACGCCCGACCTCTCCGTTCATTTGAAGCAAGCTGACCTGGCGTTCGTCGCCGTCGGACGCGCCAACTTGATTCGTCCGGAGATGGTGCATGAGAATCTCGTGCTGATCGACGCGGGCATCAACGAAACGGAGGACGGTTCCATCGTCGGCGATGCGCAACCGGAAGTGCTCGATCATGTCGCCGCGATGACGCCGACGCCGGGCGGAGTGGGCACCGTCACGACCGCCCAACTGTTCGCCAATTTGATGACCGCCATGAACTTGCAAGCATCCCGCGAGGAGGAACGCACACGATGACCACTTCCACGACGTTTGACCAACCGATTCGCACGTTTTTGACGGCAGCCGCATCGAATTCGCACACGCCGGGCGGCGGCAGCGTCGCCGCGCTGGCGGCCGCACTGGGTGCTTCCATGACGTCGATGGTCGCCAACCTCACTCAAGGCGCGAAATTCGCCGAACTGGAGCCCGCGATGCAAACCGTCGCTTCGCAAATGTCCGCCAACATCCGCGAATGCGACGAGCTCTTGGAAGCGGACATGAAGTCGTTTGACACCTATATGAGCGCGCTCAAACTCCCCAAAGACACCGAGGAGCAAAAAGCGTCCCGCTCGCAAGCGCTGCAAGCCGCCGCGATTTCGGCGACCGAAGTTCCGCTTCGCCTCGCCGAACTGTGCCGCGACGCGCTGCAAACGTCGCAGTCGATCGCCGAAACCGCGAACAAAAACGTCATCTCCGACCTCGGGGTCGCCGCTTTTCTGTTGGAAGCAGCCGCGCAATCGGCCTTGCTGACGGTCGACATCAACTTGCCCGGACTGAAAGACCTCGACCAGAAAGCATCGTTCACCGCCGCCCGCAACCGGATCGAATCGGATGTGACGGCTCTGCGCCTGTCGGTCGTCACCGCCGTCCGCGCGCGTCTCGCGTAGCCTGAGGACGCCAAACGGATGGAACTTCGTCATCTCAACACGTTCAGAGTGGTCGCCGAAGTCAAAGGGTTCACCCGCGCCGCCGAACTGCTCGGCTACGCGCAATCGAGCGTCACCGCCCAGATTCAAGCGTTGGAAGAAGAGCTGGGCGTCCAACTGTTCAACCGCCTCGGCAAGCGCATCGTGCTGACCGAGGCGGGCACGCGGTTGTTGCCGTTCG
This sequence comes from Tumebacillus flagellatus, assembly GCF_000714935.1. GTDB lineage: Bacteria > Bacillota > Bacilli > Tumebacillales > Tumebacillaceae > Tumebacillus > Tumebacillus flagellatus. Next base: position 34,535 of record NZ_JMIR01000007.1, on the reverse strand, counting down.
TCGTGGAAATTCAAAAGCTCGTGGAAACTGCCAAATCCGAACTTCTCGAAGCGCAAGTTCCGCAAGGGACGCTGACAATCGGCGCGCCGGAATCGCTGTGCGCGTTTCGCCTGCCGCCGCTGTTGCAGGAATTTCGCCGCCAGCACCCCACCGTCAAGATCGTGCTCCGCCCCGGCCTCTGCTGGCAGCTGCGCCAACAAGTGCGCAGCGGCGAACTCGATCTGGCGTTTTTGCTCGACGAAGAGAAGCCGGAGGGCAACGACTTGCACGCGGAAGTGCTGATGCCGGAGCCGATCTGCTTGATTGCGCCGCCGCAGCATCCGCTCGCCGCACGCAAAGCGGTCTACCCGCACGATCTCAAAGACGAGACGCTGTTTCTCACCGAAGTCGGCTGCACGTACCGCACCCTGTTTGAACAGCAGTTGAACGCCGTCGGCATCTACCTTGACCAGCAATTGGAGTTCGGGTCGCTGGAAGCGATCAAGCAGTGCGTGATCACGGGCATCGGTCTCGCCCAACTGCCGCAAGTCGTCATCCAAAACGAACTCGCCGACAACCGCCTCGTCGCCTTGCCGTGGGCGGGGAGTGCGGTCGATGTACACACGATTTTGCTCTATCACAAAAGCAAGTGGATCTCTCCGGCGATGCGTGCGTTTCTCACGATCACGCACGACCACTTTCACACACAAAAAACCGCCCGGTAGCGCACCGAGCGGTTTTTTTTGAGATTTAGAGGCCTTCGAGCCCGTGGAAGAAGCTGGCTGCGAGCAACGTGAGGATCACAACCGCCGCGATGATGACCAAGAAGATCAGGAAATACGTAATCGCGTACGGAATAAACGGACCCCAGAACGCCTTGGCGCCGGAGACGCCGTAGATTTTGCGGATCGCGAACACACGCAGGACGATGCAGTACGCAATCGAACCCAAGGAGATCAGAGACGACACCGAACTGCCCAGCATCGTCGCGACCAAGTGGGTCGCGTCCGGCTGCGTGCCAAACGAGGGCGCGCTCGGCAAGACCGCCAGCGTCAGCAGACCGCCGAGGATGCTCCCGATCAGCATGATCGTGTACGTGTACGGATGAATCAGTTGCACGAGACGCGCCTGCTCCCCCTTCTCTTCCGGAGAAAGTTGCGCATAGGACGGGCCGCCGACCATGCGAATCCCCATCCGCACATACCAAGCGAACCAGAAGCGGCTGAGCACCATGAAGATCACCTGATAGATCGCCGACAAAACCCAAAACCCGAGGACCATACCGACTCTGCCGTTTTGCGAAAAATCCCACCCAAACGCATCGGCAAACCTCTGATAAGGAGCGAGAATCTTCTCACCGCCCAGCAAATACAAAAGCAAATTGAACAGCACGGTCACGCCGGTGATCCACCACGTCGCTTGCCACGAACGCTTCATGTTGCGTTCGGCGAGCAGTTTGTCGATCGTCACGCGCGGTTTGAACAGAATGTTGAACATGTCGGACATAAGAGCGAAAAACCTCCTGAATTAGATTCCGAGATGAGGGCTGAAATCCGGGGCGAAACCGGGCTCAACCGGCCCCCCGCCGCCGTGTAAGAGATGCGTCAACAGCACGCAAAACAAATAGATGATTCCGGCGGCAAAGTACAGGATCACATACACCAGCAGCGGGCCCCAAAATGCCTGACCCGCGCCAATCCCGTAAATTTTCTGAATGGCGAGCGTGCGCGCGATGACCAAGTAGATCGTCATCCCGAGCTGCACCAACGCCAAGAGCACCCACAAGCCGATCCACACCCAAAACGTCGCTGTCAACGCCTCCGGTGCGAGGTTGACCGGCTCCTCCGGGTTCAGGAACATCGCAAACCCCGGCAAGAGCAAAAGCAACGGCGCAAGCATGATCGCCGCCATCTTCGGCCATTGGGTCAGCCATGCGGTGTACGGATGAATCAAGCGCAGCAAACGGGCGTTTTCCTTGCGCATGAGAGGGTCGGAGGGGTAGCGCCGATGCGCGGAAATCTGCAACCCGACGCGCACGATCCAAGAAAAAACCACCCGACCCAAGCCAAGCGCAAGCACCGCTTGCAAGAAGCCGGCCGCAATCCATCCGCCAAAGATCACCCACATCGCTTGATGCGCCAACAGCTCTTCTTCCAAGTAGAAATACGGTTCGTGATTGCGGTCGACAAATCGAAGCAAGAACACCGCCAACACGAACAGAACCAGCACGTTCAGCCCGATCAACAACCACGTCGTCGAACGGGAACGGCGAAGGTCGCGCTCTTCAAGCAAGGTATCGAGCGTGCGTCCGGGACGGAACAGGATTGCAAACAGATGCTTGAACAACGAGGACTCATCCTCCTCTTCCCATACCTGTAAAAAGGTGATACAAGTTCCCGTTCAGTATACCACGAAATCATACGTCCGTTGTGCTCAAAAAAGACCGCCTGCCGCCGGGAACGAGCACCACGGCAGAGCGGTCTCCCTGTTACATGCCTTGAAATTCACTGCGTTGCGCCGCTTTGACGAACAGCAGCTCGCCGCCGTTCAGCCCGCAGACGGCGCATTGCACGAGGCGTTTTTCCCCTTTGTACGGTTGCGCCATCAAATCTTGTTCGTCGATATACCCGACCACGTCGCCGGTTTGCGGGTTGAGTTTGACGGAGACCGGCTGTTGGTCGAGGATGTGAAACCGCATCTTGTTGCGGCACGAGGGGCAAGCGTAAGGTTCCATAAGAGTCATTCCTCCCGAAACGAGAATGGCGGAGGCCGTGCGGGTGCAGCGGCCTCCTGACCCTGTGTTACGCTCCGACGAGCGGCTTGACTTGCTGCAGCGCGGCGTCATCGAAACGCGTGAGGATGCCGAGCGTCATTTTCTTCGCCTGTTCGTCGTCGAGCTTGGCGTACATCGTCTTGGCGAGCCCCATCTGAGCGAGCAAGGCGTTGACCTTCATCCGGGGCATCCCCGCGAGCGCATCCCAAATGGTATCGAGCGTTTGCTGTCTGTTTTCCATGACGACACCCCTTTCACACAAGGTTCCTCGTTAGGATGACCCTTGGCACTACATCCAATTCCCGGTAATCGGGTAGCGGTACGTTTCTTCGTTCAACGCGGCGAAGACGGCGCGAAGGGTCGTCCAGATCCCCATCAAACCGAAGATCGCGAGCATCGGGAACCCGATGAGAATCCAGCACAGCCATCCGGAGACCATCATCAGCAAGCCCCAGATGATGTGAAACAGCAACGCCTGCCCCGCATGATGGCGAACAAATCGCGAGTTCGCCCGCAAGATCAAGATCACAAGCGGCGCGATGACCGGCAGCAAGATTATCGACAAGTGCGCCGCCAACGCCCAATACCGGTCGTTTCGGTCTGACACATACATGATTCATCTCTCCTTATGTTTCGGATAATTGGTACTACGAACCACGGGGGGAAAGGTTTCATGCAGTGTGATAGAATAGAGGGCGAGGTGACACAACTTGGCTGATTACAAAGCAACGATTCATATACACCCGGCCGGCCAGCGGGCGATGCAGGTGGCGACGGCGAGGGTTCATTTTTTGAACCAGACCTTGCAGTTGCACGACCTGACCACCGTTGACGGCATGTGCTGGGAAGGGCCGCTCGACCCGGATGAGGTCGGGCGGATGCTGAAAACCGCATATCTCATTATCTTAGAAGGCGGGCGGACTTACCGCGTGTCTTCCGTGGAGGCGACCGACAGATGGTATGTAAACCGAGTCTCGGGTTGACCCCCGGACCGACCGACCCAACCAACACCGGCATCAAAATCGTGTTCTTCGACGTCGACGGCACGCTCATGCATGAGAAAAAAATCCCCGACTCCGCCAAGCGTGCCGTCGAACTGCTCCAAGAGCGCGGCGTGCTTCCCGTGCTCGCCACCGGACGCCCCGAGTTCGAAATCAAATCCGTCCGCGAGCAACTCGGCATCGACTGGGCGATCACCTGCAACGGCGCGCACATCGGCTGCCGGGGCGAGACGGTCTATCACACGCCGTTCTCCCGCGAGATCGTCGTGGACTGGATGACGCTTGCAGCGGAACACAACCACTCGTTTCTGCTCTACGGCGCAGAAACTATGCTCATCTCCACCTCCGCCGAATGCCCGCTGTTCTTGCAAGCCCGGCAGGAGATCGGCTTCCTCGATCCGCTTACCTATGAGACGCTGGACGAAATTCCGGAAGTCTACCAGTTCATCGCCTTCCTCGACGAAACCGAGCAGAAGCGTTACACCGACCCGTACGAAGACGAAGTGGCGTTGCACCGCTGGCGCCCTTGGGCGATCGACCTCAACCCGCGCGGCGTGAACAAGTCGGTCGGCATCTCCACCCTGCTCGACCACTTCGGCTTCACCCGCGAACAAGCCGCCGCGTTCGGCGACGGGCTGAACGACCTCGAGATGCTCCAGTTCGTCGGGCGCGGCATCGCGATGGGAAACGGCCATCCCGACTTGCTCGCCGTCGCTCCCCTTCGCACGAAGCACGCGGGCGAGGACGGCATCCTCTACGGCGTGGAGAACCTCGTGCTCGCATCGAAATGATAACCAAGTAAAAAACGAAAGCAAAACAAACCCCAACGTCTGCGGACGTTGGGGTTTCTTCACATTCTCTAGGGCCCGTTCATTTTTTACATCCCGGTGGGAATCAAGATCGTGAACGTCGTCCCGGCTCCCGCAGCCGAGCGGACTTTCAGCTTGCCGCCGTGCCCGTCGATGATGCGGTGGGAAATCGGCAGCCCGAGACCCGTCCCGTGCTCTTTGGTCGTGTAAAACGGATCGAAGATTCGCGAGAGGTGGTCGGCGGGAATCCCCGTCCCCTCGTCGATCACGTCGAAGCGGATGTGGTGGTCGGTGATTTGCTTTTTGGCGGTCAAGCGCAGGCGGCCGGCGGGCGGAGTGACGTCGAATGCGTTTTTGCAGAGGTTGAGGAAGACTTGCTTCATCTGCTGCACATCGAGGTTAAGCGGCGGCAACTCGTCGGTCACTTCGATTTCCAGCACGACGCCGCGCAGCAACGCCTCCGATTCCACCAAACGCACCACCTCTTCGAAGAAACGCCCGGTGTCGACGACCGCCCGCTGCGGAGCGGTCGGTTTGGAGACCATGAGGAAGTCGGAGAGGATCGTGTTGGCGCGGGCGAGTTCGGGGATCAACAACTTCTCCGTCAAATCCGCGAAGTTCGCCTCCTTCACCGACCCCGACGCATACAGTTGCAAGAACCCGTACACCGTCGTCAGCGGGTTGCGAATCTCGTGCGCGATTCCGGCGGCAAATTGACCGATCAGCGCAAACTTTTCGTTGCGCATCATCGCCTCGCGCATCGCGATCAACTCCGTCATGTCTTCCACGATCAAGATGTACCCGACCGTGACACCTCCGGTGCCGAGGATCGGATTGCCGTCCAAACGCAACGTCAACGTCCGGTCGTGCAGCTTGATCGTCCGCTGCATGTCCCGAATCGGCATGCCGCGGTCGACGAGCGATGTGAGGAAAGCGCTCACTTCCGGCTCCTCTTCCACGGTGTAGGTCGAGTAGATGTCAAGCAGCGAGGTGCCGATCACGTCCTCCGCCGAAATGCCGAAGATCTCTTGGGCTTTTTCGTTGAACCCGGAGAGGCGGCTTTCGGAGTTCAAGATCAGCAAGCCGCTGTTCATCGAGTTCAACACGAACGAGAACTGCTTTTGCAGGTTGTAGATGCGCTCCTTCTCCGAAACGGAGGAATAGGTCACGGAAATCACTCCGGAAATGCTTCCGTCCGCTTCCATCAGCGGGATGATGTCTTTCTCGTTCATCGAGTGGCCTTCTTCGCCATGATATTCCTGCCGCGTATGAACGCGTTGCCCGGAGAGCACACGTGCCCAGATGTCTTCGTTCTCAGCGTTTTCATTGTAAGAACCCACGAGAACCGATCTTGGCTTGCCGACGATCTGATCGAGGGTGACGCGGTGGTCGCGCAGACACTTTTCGTTGGCAAACCGACAGATGCCCTCGGCGTCATAGATCACGACGGTCATCGGCAACGCGTTCAATACGTTTTGACCATGCAGGACGGACTGCTCGGCGGCCTCTTCCTGCTTCCAAGCGTCGTACCCGTAGACATAATGGTCTGTATAGATCGAAATAGCGGAGGAAACTTGAAGCAATCTCGCCAAAACCGACTCGACCGGCCACTGCTCGGCATGGCGATAGAAGTATTGCAACAAAGTATTGCGTGCGGATTGGCTTTGTGACAACACATCCCGCAATTCCATTCCTCTGCCGGCCATTTCATACCCGTGCTGGTACGCCGTCCGGCCATAAGGGGCGATCCGCGCTTCCATGTCAACCGCTTCCGACGTTTCTTCAAACGTCCCCAGCAAATCCCCCATCAGTTCTTCAAGATGAGAGAGGGATGGATCCTGCGATTCCTCAGTGATGGACTTCAAGCGTTTCGCCTCCGCTCTTCGGGTTTATTCTAATTAAATTTTTGACGAAAGGCAGTCTCATTCCTTCTTCCTCTTCAAAAAAAGAAAAAAAGCCCCAGCATCGCTGGGACTTTGGTCTTAGACGGGCTGCTCCGAAGGAGCGGATACCTGGCCGTTCGTCGTTTTTTTGCGGCGACGGCGGCGGGGGCGTTTCTTTTTCGGTTTCACTTCTGCGGACGGAGTGTCGGCAAGGGACTCGGCGCCAGGCTTTGCAACCGGAACGGAAGCCGCTGCGGAAGCGGAGGACGCAGAGTCAGTTGCCGCAGATGCAGATGCCGCTGCGTGCCCGGCCTCCCCTGCGCTTTTCGGCTTGCGGCGGCGTCTGCGCTTGCGTTTCGCCGGTTTGTCTCCCAGCGTCTCATCGGCTTCCGAGCCTGCGGTTGTCTGAACCGCAGATGCTTTATCTGGCGCAGACGCAGGGCTCTCCTTGAGCGCGGGCTTCGCAACGCGCACGGCAGGCGCATTCGCGGGCGGTTTTTTTTTCTTCGGGGCGGGGCGTTCTTCGAGATCGTCGTCTTCGTCGAGGTCGATCTGGCTGGAGTAGTACGCTTTGCTCCCGTCATTCTCCCACCAAGCGGACACGAGATAGTCTTCCCAACGCAGGTAGAAGCGCAAATCGCAGCGAATGCGCGCCAGTTCCAAGTTGGTCAAAACGTGCTGGCGGTGGCTTAAAATCAAGGATTCCGTTTTGTTGCGCGGTTTGGCTTTGTCCAGGAAGTCCGTCAGTTTCGGATAGGTTTCCAGCACGCGCAACGCGTTCGGACGACGCAGTCCGGAAATGCCCTTGATGTTGTCCGTCCGGTCGCCGAGCAACGCTTTGATCTCCGGAAGTTTCTTGGGATCGACTTGCACGATGTCTTTGACGTTCTTGTGCGTCACCCACGTTCCGGTGAAGATGCCGGAGTTGATTTGGTAAAGCTGCGTCTTCGGGGTCACCAACTGCGCGAGGTCCATGTCGCCCGAACAGAGGATGATGCGCCGGAACGTGCGCGCCTGCTCCGCCCGCAGCGAGATCGTGCCGAGCAGATCGTCGCCCTCGTAGTCCTGCGCGTACAGATAGGGGATGCCCTCTTCTTGAAAGCGCTTGTAGATCGCTTGCTTCAAAGGATAGACTTCCTTCGGCCGCTCTTTGCGGTTCGCCTTGTAGATCGGCGAGAGGCGATGGCGGAAGTTTTGCCCGTCGTTGTCAAAAATCACGATCATATGCGTGGGTTTAAACCGCCGCGCCAACTTGCGCATCGTCGTCGTGAATTGCTGGCACGCTTTTTCAACGATGCGTTCGGTCGCTTCCTCATAGTCGCCGCGCTTCTTGGCTTTGGCGATATGACGGAACAAAACCGAATACATGATATGGTTTCCGTCGATCAGCAGGAGTTGCAATCGGATGGCCTCCGCTTCGTCTTCGTAATCAAAGCTCGTCTTCCAAATCTTCGAGCGTCATCAGCAGGTCGCGGCGCAAGAGATGTCCGGCCTCTTCGACCGACACCGTCGTCAGCGGCCGCACTTCCCCGTCGATCAACGCGATGAACTGCGCTTCTTCACCGCGAACGAAGACTTGAAACAGGGCGTCCTGGTGGAGATGACGGTACTCGACAACCAAATATTCACCCTCGTCCACCGGCAACGGTTCCTGCGGCGAACGGGTGCGTTCAAAATTGCCCATCCGCTCGGGCAGCGGCGAATGCTGCAAAGCGGCGAGAATTTGCTGATAGTCCATGGGTACGCTCTCCCTTCACTGGCACTCTTAGTGTACCACGATCTGCCAGCAGATAGACGGAAAAGGTACCGGATGCATCTGCCTCCGCTACCCTCTCCGCTGTCAGTCTTTCTCTCGGCTTGTATGCTCTTCGGCGAGGCCGTGCCCTTCCACGTACGTGGTGGAGGGCTCCAGCCGCATCCAGTTGTTCAAATCGTTGATGACGCTGGCGATGGTGAACACGTCCTCATAGAGGGCGATCACCACATCCCAATCCTCTTCGACGGAGATCTTCAGTTGGCGGTCTTCGATGATCTCCTCCAACGCTTTGATCCGGTCGGGAATGCGGGAGCGAATCGCTTCCCAGCGGTGAATGACGTCTTCCTGTTCTTCGCGGGTATACTCGTCCCAGTCGTGGTGCTGGACGGGGATCTGGATGCCCAAACGTTCATCGAATTGAAATTCGAATCTGGAGTTCATCCCGCCGCACCTCCTTGTCTTCATTAGAAGTGCGCCTTGGCGAGGTCTGCGTACACGCTGCGGGAGAGGATGTTCAAGTCGCACACGACGCTTGCGAGCTCCATCATCTCCGTGTTGAGGTTGTGCATCTCGTCGGCGTCCTTCGCGTCGTACATTTGGTCGAGCTTCTCCATGATTTCCACTTCCAACTCGGAAATGCGCATGTTCATGCCCGAGCACATGATCGCCCAACGGGTGAGAATCTTGGCGCGCTCTTCCTCCGAGTATTTCGTCCAGTCGAGGTCTTCGCGCAGGACGTTTACGCCTAAGCGTGTATCAAAAATAAAAGCCTCTTGCATCTGGCTCTACCTTCCTTCTATTCTCGAAAAAAGTCCAATTATCATCCATTGTAGATTGTGCGCGCCCTATGGTCAACACGTATAATGATAGAAAAAGGGGGAATCGCCACCATGACCACGCCAAAAAGTCCGGAGCACCCGCGTGCCTCGGACTTTTTTCCTGCGCTTTCGACTCTTTTAGACTTCCCACGGTTTCTTGCAAACGAACTTCTGCGCCAACTCGCGGGAATTCGAGCGGCGTTCGCGGCGAATCTCGGCGCGCGCCGGAGCCGATTCGTGCAGGAATTTCTCTTCCTCGCTCTCCGGATAGACCGGCGGTACAACGATCGGTCGGTTGTCCGGGTCGAGCGCGACAAACGTCAAAAACGCCGTGGCGCAAATCTCGCGGCTGCCGGTCATGAGGTCTTCGGCGGTGACTTTGACGAACACCTCCATCGAGGTTTTGTGCGTCCACGTCACGAACGATTCGAGGCAGATCGAGTCGCCGTTTTTGATCGGGTGCAAAAAGTCCACCGAGTCGGTCGACGCGGTGACGACGCGCTGGCGGCAGTGTCGCATCGCCGAAATCGCGGCGATATCGTCGATGTACGACATGACTTTTCCCCCGAACATCGTGTTGTGGTTGTTCGTGTCCGGCGGCAACACGATGCTCGCCTTGACGGCTCTCGATTCGAGCATCCGCTTCGGCGGCAGACCGTGGGTCGTCTCTTGGCTCATAAACTGAACTCCCTTTCCGTCTCAATCTGGATTATCTAGTGGTATTATATACGATGCTTGCGCGTTTGTACGCCGTTCTGCCATATCCGAACTTTTCCGTCTCTTCACGCCACAAAATGAAAACAAAACCTCTCCATTCGGAGAGGTTTCGATTCAACTCGATGCTGTCTCAACTGCCCGCAATCGTCAACCGGTCTTCAAAACGAATCGCCGTCGGCCCTTGGTAGCCGCCGAGGAACGTCGTTTCCTTGGCGTACTTGGCGTTGGTCAACATATGGTACAAGTTGCCGCTGACCGAGCCGCCCTTGACGGGCGTGCGGTTGCCCTGCTCGTCGATGTAGTAGGCGAGCTTGATCTCCACCGCAAAGTCGCCCGTAAACGAGTTCGGCATCATCGCGGAGAACGCCACAATGTGATACACCGGCCCCTGGAGCAACTGTGCAAGCGGCGTCGACCCCGGCTGAAGCACGAGGTTGCCCGCTTCCCCGGTCGCTTCCACGCCGAGATAGTCGGCATAGCGCTTCGTGGCGAGGTAGCTGCGGAATTCGTTGTTTTCCACGACCGCCACTTCCGTGCCCGGCAGCCCTTCGGGAGAGATGCGGTAGGATTTCACCCCGTACGGCAAGACCGACGAGAACGACGCGTGGAACGGTTCGCCCTCCACCGCGCTCTCGCCAAAGAAACTCTCGCCCGTCGAGACATTGGAAAGTTTCGTATACTTCGCCGACGCGCCGCACCGGAACAACAGCGGCGAGAACATCTCTTCGAATTGCGAAGCGTCGATCACCACCGGGCCTTTCCACGTCTTCGGCAGTTCGCCGACGATGGAGTCGCGGGCGTACTGTGCATTCACGGCGATCAATTCGGCGATGTTCAAGTCATGGATGCGGCGGCGTTTCTCCACAAACCAATGCTCCATCTCGTCGCTGTCCCCGTTCTTCGCCAGCAACACCACTTCCAAGAGGAACGACGTTTCGCGCTGCTCGGCTTCAATGCCTTCCTTATTATAAAAACGAGACGTTTTCTCCTCGAAGAACATCTCTGCCGCCGACAAACGCACGCCCTCTTCGCCGTCGACCGCTTGGAACAGTTCGGCCGTGAACTGTTCCAACGCGCCAAACGGATTTTCCAGCGTGATGTCATCCACGAGCGGAACGTCCGGATACGGAGCAGGCGCCGGCAGCGTCCACGGTTCGTTGTTGGTGATCGCCGCGGAGAGCAAGCCCTCTTGAATCTTCTCATCGAGGTTCGGCAAATCGGAATCGGTCAACGTGATCGTGGAAAACCCGATCGCCGATCCCTCGCCCGACGGATGCGGGTGTGTGTGATAGAGCGTGACTTTGTAGAACTCCTGCGTCACTTCGCGGGTCGCTTCCGGGCGTTTTTGGATCAGATAGTGCTGCCATTCGCGCTTTTCTTCCTGCACGACCGACCATTGTGACACTTCCGGGTGCCCGTTTAACTTTTCGATCAATTCGGTGATCAAGTGTCCGGTTTGCAATGCCATTAGCCCAATCTCCCCTTCAATCGAAGATGCGGACCGCCGTCCGTGACGGGAACCCATTCCTTGTGGCCTTTGCCGCAAGTGCCGGCCCCGAGGTGGAAGTCGCTGCCGACCATCGAAATGCTCGACAACAGCTCCGGCACATACCCGGTCAGCCCGATCGACTTGTAAATTTTGCCTGTAAACTGACCGCCTTTGATTTCACGGCCCAAGTGGATCGTGCATTGAATGCCCCAGCCCTTCGGATCTTCCATGCCGTTTTCGCCGGACTCCAAATAGATGCCGTGGTCGATGTCGGCCATCATCTCTTCCATTGAATGCGGCCCAAGACCGAAGTACGTGTTGGTCATGCGCGAGTACGCTTTGCGCATGTACGACTCGCGGCGGCCGTTCGACGTTCTCGGCAATTGCAACAGCGACGTGGAATAGAGGTCGCCGATGCCCTGCTTCAAAATTCCGTTTTCAATGATCGTCGTGCGCGACGCCAACTGGCCTTGGTCGTCGATGAAGTGCGAGCCGAACGCGCCTTCCACCGTCGGGTCGTCGTACATCGAAACACACTCCGCCGCCACTTGGCGGTTCAAATATTCGCGGCCCTTGGCGCGGTCCTTCAAGAACATGTCGATCTCCGTCCCATGCCCGAACGCTTCGTGCGAGATCAAACCGCTGACATACGGAGCGGTGATGCAATCGTAGAGACCCGGTTGAATCCGCTCGGCGGTCAACAGCTGAATCGCGTTGTCCTTGGCGAGCTCCAGCTCTTGATCCGAGATGCGGATGCGCTCAAAACCGCCGGATGCCGACGAAGACGCCACATCCCACTCCTGCGTCGTGCCGTCTGTCGCGAACACCAGCACGTTCATCGCGAGGCGGGTCAAGTCTTGTGAAACTTGCGTGTGGCGGTCGACGAACAGCTTTTGTTCGCGCACTTCCGTATAGTTGACCAGCACGTTCGAGAGGCGGGAATCCAACCCCTTGGCAAACGCGAGCCGCTCTTTGCACATCTCCAACTTCTCGCGCAGCGGAACGTCTTCCGGGCGGCGCAGCGCGTTGGCGGTGTAGTGGCCTTCGCGTTTTTCACCCGGTTGCAGGGTCAGTCCGGACTTGACCGGCAACGCTTGTTCGACCAGCGCCATCGCGCGGCGGTAGAGGTTGTCTCGGGAAAGATCATGCGTCGCATGCTCCCACAGGCGCTCTCCGTCATAGACGGTGATTACGGCGCCGACCATCGGCAGATTCGGCTCGACCGATTCCTTGGTGGTATCCACGGCGATGCGCAATCCGGTCGTCGAAAGCACCACGACCGACGCGTACGGCACGCGGCGTTCCATCTCTTCAATTAAACTCGGTAAAAAAGTTCGCAAAGTTGCGATTGTATCTTGAAAATAGGCTGTCGTCACGAGAAGCCCCCTCCCTTATACTTTCACACTTCCTATCACTATTCGAAACATTCTTCTCAATTCCTCTCTTTGACCTCCTTTTACTGTTATTTTTTTCCTTGCAACAATTCGCAAGTTGGATTTGATTTTCTCTTACTTTACTAATAGACAACTTTCATAAGATAATATATTCTGAATTTATACGATTTTTCTAAAAATAGAGGAGGCTTTACCATTATGAAAAAAACTTGGGTTACACTCCTGGCCACGACCGCGCTGACATTCGCCGTCACCGGCTCGGCCCTGCCTTCTTACGCAGCCAATTCGGCTGCGAAAACTCTGGCCACGGCCCCGAATCTGGAGAACGCGTTCACGGCAGCGGCGAAGGAATTCGGCGTTCCGAAGGAACTGCTGATGGCCGTTTCCTACACCGAATCCCGTTGGCAAATGGACGCGGAACTGGATACCAAGGACCACGGCAACGGCAACGGTCTCATGCATTTGAGCGATAAATCTGTCAAGAAGTCGCTGAGCGACACAGCGAAAGCGCTCGGCGTCAACGCGAAGCAATTGGAGAACGACCCGGCTTTGAACATCCGCGGCGGCGCGTTCGTGCTCGCACAAGCGCAGAAAAACCTCGGCAAGCAACTGACAAACAACGTCAACGATTGGTACGAAGCGGTCGCTTCCTTTGAAGGCGCGTCCGACAAGCAAAGTGCGGTTCTGTTCGCAGATGAAGTCTACCGCATCTTGAAAGAAGGCACCTCGCTTACGATCGAAGGCGGCACGCTGTCTGTCGCTGCGAACAAAGCAATCGCTCCGAACAAAGGCCAATACGCCGGCGTTACCTACGGCCTCGGCGTCACTCCGGACGCGACGCCGGACTACCCGGGCGCGATCTGGAACGCGGCGAGCACGTCGAATTACCAAGCGGCGACCCGCCCGACTTCCAATCCGATCAACTACGTCATCATCCATGACACCGAGGGCTCCTACTCCGGCTCGATCAACTGGTTCAAAGACCCGACGGCGCAAGTTTCCGCGCACTATGTCGTTCGTTCTTCCGACGGCCAAATCACGCAGATGGTGCAGGAAAAAGACATCGCGTGGCATGCGCGCTCCTTCAACACCAACGGCGTCGGCGTCGAGCATGAAGGCTACGAAGCGCAAACCGGCTGGTACACCGACGCGATGTACACGTCGTCGGCCGCGCTCGTGAAATCGATCTGCCAACGTTACGGCATCCCGATGGACCGCGACCACATCCTCTCGCACTCCGAACTCTGGGGCAATGACCACACCGATCCGGGCGCGAATTGGGATTGGAACAAATACATGACGAAAATCACCGGCGTCTCCAAAAACTGGACCGTCATCAACGTCGATGACAAAGACACCGCTTCCGGCGCGTTCACGCTCTACGGCTCGTCCCAATACTGGCACCCGGTCACCGGCTACGGCCTGCACAACGAAATCAACTACACCAACGGCAACGGTTCCGTCATCTATAACTACGCGATCTGGAAACCGACCATCCCGACGGCGGGCAACTACGAAGTCAAAGTGTTCATCCCGTCCAACTATGCGGGCACGACGGCTGCGAAGTATGAAATCCATTACAACGGCGGCACCGTGACCAAAACGGTCAACCAATCCGCGTACTCCAACCAATGGGTTTCCCTTGGCACCTACAACTTTGCAGTCGGCACCGGGGGCTACGTCAAACTGGGTGACAACACCGGCGACACCAACACGGTCGCCTTCGACACCATCCGTTTCATGGGTCAATAAGAAAAATATACAAAAAAGCCGTTCCCACGCAGAGGAGCGGCTTTTTGTCGCGTATTTTTTCATCATGCATTTTTTCCAAATGACAAAAAGGAGTGTGAGCATCATGAACGTCACTTCGATTGCCACGGTGCATTCGCCGGTCGCGGAAGGGATTGATGAAAACTGGGGTTCCGTCGTCTCCGAAATTCGCGTGAACCCGGAATGGACGTCCGGTTTGCAAGGCTTGGAGGAATTTTCGCACCTGCTCGTGGTGTTTTACATGCACCAATCCAGCTTTGACGCCACCGACCTCGTGCGCCGCCCGCAAGGACGCGCCGACATGCCGGAGCTCGGCATCTTCGCCCAACGCGCCAAGCATCGCCCGAACCCGATCGGCATCACGGCGGTGGAGCTGGTGGAGATCCAAGACAACATCGTGCGCGTTCGCGGACTCGATGCGATCGACGGCACGCCGGTGCTCGATCTCAAGCCTTACTTCCCGCCGTTTGACCGCCGCGACGACGCTGCAACGCCCGAGTGGGTGGAGCGGCTGATGAAAACGTACTTCTAAAAAACGCTCCGTCTGCTGGACGGGACTGTGCATCCTGCAATCTGTTGTTTCAAAAAGGGCGGCCTCGCTACTTCAAGCGCTTTTCGATTGGACGGTCACAGCCTGCGATCCCAACGCTTCCCACACCTGTCGGAAGCGTTGCTTGTCGTAGCGCACCGTCTGGCCGCTGTACGGATCGTGCACGGTGACGTTGCTTTCATCATAGCCCGTCAGCAGCACGCAGTGCTCCGGCACTTTCCAATCGATCTGCTGGCCGTCCGGGGTCTTCCACACATACGCCGTGGACACGTCGTCGAGGTCCATCGCCATCCACGTCACGACCGGATGGTCTTCCGCAACGGCCGCCAGCACGTCGTCAAACGACTTCCCGCTCAAATCCAACGCCCGGCCCGGCAAGTACGAGTTCAAAACCTTGGCAATGGGCGCATGATAGACTCCGTATCCGTCCGCTGAAAAAGGGTCGCCGACAAACCCGAGGTTCGGGTCGCCGCCCGTCATCTCCGAGTCGTCTCCCAGATACACCGGTACGTCGACGACAGGCAATTTGCGGACGACGTCCGTTTTGTCCGCCGCGATTCCTTCGTAGTTCAACAACATTGTCAACGACGTCGCTTCGCAACCGGTCGGAAGTTCCGGCGCTTGCGCCAACACGGGCACGCCGGAAATTTCATGTTCCGCCGCCGCCCCCTGGCTCAACGCTGCCGGAACCGGTTCCGTGACCGCCGGCATCCCGACGCTCGCCTCGCGGTCCGAAACGCTGCATCCCGCAAGCCACACACATCCGGCCACCGCCAATGCCGCGCGTAAGACGCGCCCCTTGGCGCGGAATCGCTTTGCTCTCACCTAGCCTCACCTGCCGATCCTTCGCTTTTCTACATGTAGTGTACAAGGAGTACACCTGCATGTCCACTTGAAGTCCCGCATGGCGTTCCCAGCAGGCCCCTCCCCTGTGTCACTAGTTTCGCTCTGTCTTTACAACACTGTCAGCTGATGAAATGCTCAACCACAATCCATACACCTAGTAAAGTCAAAACAATCCCGCTTGCCTTTTCTGCCCATTCACCAAGAAAGGGTTTGATTCCCCAACATCTCCTGATCTCCAATTTTCCCCTCTATGGATTAGTGCAGCAAAACAAATTTTGGATATTTAAAGCACTCAACCTAGAACCTTTCCATATCGTTTTTCATAAGATATAGGGAAAGGCGGCGAGTACATCATGCGATGGGAGCGACTGTTGAAGATTGGAATCTTCATCTATTTGTTGACTTGGTTTATCGGCGGTTTTTTGGTGATGGCACTCGTTCGCAGCGGTGTATGGGATAAAGGCTTCCTTGGTGTGGATGTTTCTCACGTAAAGCAATATATGTACTGTGCCTTCGCAGGCTCAATTGGTGGAGTTCTCTATGCACTTCGCATCTTCCACGAGTATTATCAAGTGTTCAACCGCCGTTGGGCGTATTGGTACGTCATGCGACCGTTTCTGTGCGGCGGCACGGCGGTCATGATCATACTCTTGTTCAAAAGCGGCATCTTGCTCATGCAAGTTCCCGATTCAATCGCTGCTCAGATTGGTATTTCGTACTTAGTCGGTTATGGTTTCGGGAAGGTGGTTGACAAGCTAAAAGCACTCACCGAAACACTGTTCAACGGCAAGAAATCACAAGACAACTCAAAAAATGTGAACGACCCCATCGACAGAACAGAGAAGTATGATTGACAATAAAACCTCCCCTCCGCAGGCGGGGGTTTTTTTCGCAACTCTGTTTTGCTATGCTTGTGGTAAAACTTTCTGAAAGGTCGGAAACTTTCATGAGCCGCTATCTGCGCGAATTTTTCAGCCACGGAAGCATCTTGGCGATCTTGTTGTTTGTGGCGATCACCTCTGTCTGGCTCGGGTCCCGGTGGACCGACTGGACGACGTGGGTCGGCGTGCTGGCGGGGGCTGCGGTGTTTTTTTCCACGGAATATACGACGCATCGGTTTTTGTTCCATATGAATCCGCCGAAAAACCCGCGGCTGCGCAAGCTCTTGCACCGCCTGCATTACGACCACCACGACGTGCCGAATGAACTGCATCTGCTGCTCTTGCCGCTCTGGTACTCCGTTCCGAATTTCGCGATCCTCTGGGGACTTGCGTACCTGATCGTGGGAAGCGCTGTCATCGCGTGGTCGGTGGTGCTCGGCGGTGTGCTCGGGATGTTTTACTACGAGTGGGTGCACTATGTGGCGCACCGTCCGATCAAGCCGCTCACCCGCTTCGGCCGCTGGATGAAAAAAGTCCACCTCTGGCACCACTACAAATCGGAGCACTACTGGTACGGCGTCTCCAACCCGCTGATGGATTACCTGATGGGCACGTTCCGCGATGAAAAAGCGGTCGAGATGTCCCCGACCGCCCGTAAATTAAATCTGTAATGAAACACAGGAAATCCCCTTCGCGCACTGCGAAGGGGTTTCTCGTAGTTCCTCGGAATTACAGCACGTCGAGGCGGACGACGAGCGCGAGCAGCACTTGCAGCAACAGTTGAATGTTGACCGCTGCGTCGGTGTCGGTCGTGGTGACATGCACGTCGGAGGAGTTTTCGATAAGCAGTTTTTGACGGGTCATCTGCATCGTTTCGGTGCGTTGGGTGAGCTCTTGGAGGATCGTATCGTTGGTCGGGGAATCGCCGATGGTGATCGAGAGAATCACGGCGATCGCCAGTTGCAGAGCCGCTTGCAGGTTGACGGCTGCGTGCGTGTTCGTCGTGTGAACGGTGACGTCTTCGGAGTCGCGGATGATGATGCACTCGTGGGAGTCTTGGAACGTCTCTTCCACTTGCACCGCGTCTTGCGCGACGCCTTCGTCAAACACGGCTTCCGCTTCAACGACGTTCAACAGGTCATGCAGGCGTTCTTCCTTCACCGGCGCACGGCGCGATTTGACCGGACGATTGTAGCTCGGGCGGATCATTTTGGACCCGGAGCGCTTTTTGGCAGGTTTTTTCATGGTTTGGTTCCCTCCTGGGTTTAGTGGTTGCGACGCCAGGTCAGACGCGGGCGGCGCTTGGTGCCTGTTGCTTCCTGATTCGCGGCGTCGGCCTCCCCCTCCGCGGGTTGGTTCAGCGTATCGAGGTACGCTTGCATGTCTTGCGCCACCGTGCGAAGTCTGTTTTTCTCGGCTTCGGTCAGGCGGCGGCGCTTGACGTTTTTGAAGATCGACTTGGCCAGCAAGTCAAGAAATTGATCGTCCATTTCGTCCTCTCCTTTCCGACCGCTCTGCGCGAAAGCTGCAAAGAACTTAGAGAATGTCCAGTTTCGCGATCAGCGCGACCAGCAGTTGCAGCAGAACTTGGATGTTGACCGCGACGTCGGTGTCGGTCGTGGTAACCTTGACGTTGCGGGAGTTTTCGATCAAAGTCTTTTGGTGGCTCAGTTGTTTCACGGTGACTTTTTGGAGCAGTTCTTGCGCGACCCGATCCGCGTCGTTGCTGTCTGCGATGGTGATCGACAGGACGAGCGCAACGGCGAGTTGCAGCGCGACTTGCAGGTTGACAGCCGCTTTGGTGTCGGTGGTGTGCACGAAAACTTCGCAAGAATCGCGGATGATGATGTGCTCTTCAGACGATTGCACGGTCTTCGAAACTTGCGCCGCCTCTTGCTCGACGGTCTCTTCGTGTTGATGGCAACGGCTCGGATGGTGTTGGCCAGACAGGGCAGACCATTTGCTCATGTGGGAATCCCTCCTTGGTGTTTGCTATATCCTATTGGGGACGAGACGGACATGTCAGGGACAGCTGCCTCTGTCCATTCGCACATTTTCAGAGAGAACCCCGAGCCCTCCCATGCATGCCAAAAAACCGCAGTCGGCGCAGACTGCGGTTCTTCGGCGTGTGACTAGTCGTTCGATTCGCTGCCTTCACCGTTGCGCTTGAACGTCAGGCGGCGGCGCGGACGGGTCGGTTCGATGGATTTCTCCGGTGCGGGCGTCCCGCCGGCTTTGCTTGCGTTGTGCACGACGGTCGGCGGGGTCTGGCTGGTTTTGTGCAGGAATTGCTCCACTTGGTTTTGCAGATCTTCCACGAGCGAGCGGATCTGCTCCTTTTGCTCAGGCGTCAAGTTGCGTTTTTTCTGTTCGATGCCGTGTTTCATGAACACGTCGGTGATCAGCAAGTCGCTCAGGCCCTTGGTGATGTTTTTTTCCTTCTCATTCATCGGGTCGACTCCTCCTTGGCATGGAACTGCTCTCGATTCAGGCTATGTGCGCACTGCCTACTTCGAATGGGACACCCGCCCGGTCGACGCAAAAAAACCTCCCCGCGCAGGCGGAGAGGTTTCCTTTCTAGTTGCGGATGAGGCGCAGCAGTTCATAGCCCGGCATCAGTTCATAGGTGGCGGGGAGCTTCTCGGCCGCCCAGCCTTCCTGTGCGGCGAGTTGCAGCACATCTTGCAAAAACGGCGATTCCTGCCCGTCCGTCGAGACCAGCGGGTACAGGCGGATCTCCTCGCGGGTGACGCGCATCAGCTCGCGCACCGCCTCAACGTGAAAGTCGCGGCCCAACTGCTGCGAGTAGATAAACAGCAAGTTGCCCGAGAGCGCGATATCGAATTGACCGTCTGCAAACGGCAAGTTCGGCAGACGCCCCGGCACGTAGCGGGTGCCGTATCCCTGCTCGCGGATGTCGGCGACCGTTTCGTGCAGCGTGGCGGTCATCTCCTCAAGAAACGAAGCGAAGCGCGGGTTCGTCTCGCGCATTTCGATGCAGTCTTCCCGCTGGCTCGTGATGTGTTGAACCGTTTGCAGGTCTTCCAAGCCCTTGGCGAGCAGCTCGTCGGGAGAAAAGTAATACGCGATGTCGGTCGCGGTCACTTCGACTCCCTTCGAAGCGGCTGTGCGCGCAAACGAAGCGGCGCCGCCGGGGCAATCGAGCACGTTGCGCCCCTGCAAGTCGGCTTCGTTCAAGTTAAACATCTGGCAGTAGTCCTCCCAAGACCGCCCGACAAACACGACGTGTTTCAATTCCAAGTGATGTTGATCACTCATTTTGGCACGCTCCTACATTATGATCGTTATTCCGATCTGTTTACTTGGTTACATGGTTCTATTGTATGCGCAGACGGATTTGAATGCAACGAAGAATTGAGGTCAAAGCGATAGCCGTTTTTGCCGCTTTTCTTGACGGAGTACATCGCTTGGTCGGCCGCTTCCAGGAGGAGGTCATAGGAGGATTCGCGGCGGGCACAGACGCCGCCGATGGAGGCCGTGATGGAGACGATCTTGCCTTCGTCGGTGGCAAAGCGCAGCGCGGCGATGCGGGAACGCAAACGTTCAGCGAGCAGATGCGCCCCGGCTTCGTCGAGGTGGCAGCGAAACAGCAGCAGCTCTTCGCCGCCGTAGCGTCCGGCGACGCCGTGCGCGTGCCCTTGGGACTGAGAGTTGGTGTCGGCGGCTTCCTTTAAAAGAGCGGACGCAACGCCTTGGAGGACGAGGTCGCCGAACGGATGGCCGTACGTGTCGTTGACGAACTTAAAATCGTCCACGTCAAAAAAGAACAGATACCCGCTCTCGCCTTCCGACAGACCGCCGATGCGATCTTCGACTTCTTGGCGGAAGATGTCTCGTTGCAGGAGTCCGGTGAGCGTATCGATCAGGGAGCGTTTGCGCAGAAGTTCGTTCGCCGATTGCAGTTGACGCACGATATTGGCCATCTCGCGGTCTTTTTTTCCTAAGTAAGAGCCGATGCCGCAGTTGATGAGGAGGGCGAGCGTATCGAAGAAGAGCCAATACCAGATGTATCCGGCTTCATGAGGAGCGACGATGATCTTCATGTACAGATATGCAAGCACGACCATTCCGGCTCCGATGGATTCGCGACGCCATTGGCTCGCCACATAGCTGAACGTGATGATCGAGATGTGCAGAAACACGACGCCGAGATGCACCAACGTCGCTTGGTAGACGAGGCCGGTCATGCAGAGGTTGGCCATCGTGTACAGCAACAGCCTCGGGAGGGAGAAAGCGCCGATCCGCGTCACGCGAATGCCCAAGATACAGATCCCCATCACCCCGAGCACGAACAAGATCCGGCGAAGGGTAGACTCGACCAGAAGTTGCGGAACCAGCACGCAAAGCAGCAGGACCACAGCGCCGTATGCGATCGAACAGTATCGCAACGTCTTTAACATAGACGATCACGCCTTTCAACTTCAGTACCATCAGAATACACAATTTATATTAAAATAGGAAGTGATAATATTGATTTTCATTAAAAACAAAGGAGCCTGCCGTTTGGCAGACTCCGCTTGCTCCTCACTCTAAAAAACGCCTAGGCTTCGCGCCGATAGACTTCAATTCTCCCGCCGGAAGAAACCGATTCGGCGTAGTCTTCCACGGTGGCGAACTTCACGACCATCCACGGGTCGAACCAGTGTTGCCCGTGTTTTTGGAACAGCAGCCCCTCGTCGATGACAAACGCGGCGTGAATCGCCTCCTCGTCGCGCCCTCTCCACACGAGCACGTCGCCCGCTTGGACGTTCGCTTCTACTCGGACATACCCCAGATCGGCCAACATTCGCCAAAACGGCTCCGGATGCAACCACTGACGCAAGATCGCATGACTCGCCGACGTGCCCGCCGCCGCGCCGATCGCGCCCGCAAAACAATTCGGTCCGCTGCGCTCGGCCGTTCGCCCGGCGTACTGCCGGATCAAAGCGCGCTGTCCCTCGGAGATGCGCTCCGACCACTCGAAATCTTCAGGAAGCGTTTCCTGCGGATACTGCGCCGCCAGTTGGGCGACCTGCTGTTCAAACCACGCCTGCCGAAATTCCGCACGCAACCCGTCCCAGATCTCTCTCGTCAAGACGACAAACCGCCGCCCTTCCACGGAGACCCCGGATGTCTCCAGCAGATGCTTGGACTCTTCCGCGAACTCCTCGCCAAGCGACGCCAGCCATTCTGCGTCAAACACATATCCGCGATTCAACCGCACTTGCTCCTGCAACAGGACTTCCCGCGCTTCAGCCGGCAAGACGCGCAACGCCTGCTCATCCGCCACGCAAACCTGCAACGCGTTGCTGACTTGAAACAGATGATACAACCCCGCATATTGCAAAAAAACATCTGCCATCGACGCCCGCAACTCGCCGCGCGAATAGACCAGCATCCCCGATGCGCGCAAAAACTCCGCTTGCGCGGAGCTCTCCAGCAGATACAGCGAGTCGCGGGGCACGAACTCCCGCACGTCGATCACGCGTGCAAGTCCTTGCCTTCCACGAAGCGGTCGATATACGCCGCCACTTGCTGCGGGTGCGAAACCATCAGCGGGTGCGGCGAATCGGGAATCGCCACCGCTTGTGCCGTCGGGAATTTGGCGAGGTAACGCTTGAGCGCCTCGTCATAAAACGCCGGGCGGCGGGTCGCCTGCAAGACGAGAATCGGCTTGTGCAGCGTCGCCGCCAACTCGTCGAGCGAGAACGTCGCATACTCTTCGGCATACCCCATAAACGCTTCATGCGGCAGTCGGAAAGTCCAGCGGCCGTCCGCCCCCTCGTGAAACTCGCGCAGCGTCTGCTCGTCGACAAACTCGTTGACAGGCTCGCCGTACCCGGAACGCGCCAATGCGAGGGCGTCTTGCTTCGTCGCCACGGAGAACACCGGACGCGATTTGATCTCTTCAATATTATAGCCCGGCATTTCGCAGTTTCGGGCAAACCCGCCGTCGAGCATCACGATGCGCTCCACCCGCTCCGGGTACTTCGCGGCGAACTGCTGAATCGGCGCGTTCGAGAAGGAGCCGCCGACCAGTGTCGTTTTTTCAATGCCTTCATGGTCGAGCACCGCCAAGATGTCTTCCACCAACTGGGCAAACACATACGGCCCCGCTTGCGTGGACTCTCCGTGCCCGCGCAAATCAAGGCTTAGGATGTGGTATTTCTCCGTCAAGTACGGAATCGTCAAGTTGTACGATTCCTTGGTCGAAGTCAACCCGTGAATGAGCACCAACACCGGGGCTCCCGGGTTCTCATAGACGTTGCAGGCAAGCGTAATGCCGTTCGCTTCGATTTTCTTCGTGGTGTGCGCCATCAGGACCGCCTCCGTGTTTTGAAAACTTTTCCTATTCCCAGTATACCACTCCATCACTTGAAATCACGGCAAACAGTCTGGTACGATTGTGAGAAATATCTGACGGAGTGTACAACCAATGAAGCCACAATCGATGTTGTTTACCATATACGGTGAATATGTCCGCCACAAAGGCAATGAAATCTGGATCGGCAGCCTCACCCGGCTGCTCGGCGAGTTCGGCATGACCGAACAAGCCGTCCGCGCCGCGATTTCGCGGATGCAGCGCCAAGGCTGGCTGACGTCGCGCAAAGTCGGCAATCGGAGTTTTTATTCGATGTCGCCGCGCGGACAGCGACGCCTCGACGAAGCCGCCGAGCGCATCTACCCGCATGAAGGCACGGGATGGAACGGCAGATGGTGCATGGTCTCGTACAACATCCCCGAAGAACGCCGCCACTTGCGCGACCAGTTCCGCAAAGAACTGACCTACCTCGGCTTCGGCCTGCTCACCCATTCCACGTGGTTCTCCCCGAACAACTTGGCGGACAAAGTCAAGGAGATCGCCGAAACCTACGAGATCACCGGGCATGTTGAAGTGTTCACCGCCGAGCACGTCGGCCTCAGCGAGCCCCGTCAATTGGTGGAGAAGTGCTGGGACTTGGAGAGCATCAACGCGTCGTACCGCTCGTTTCTCGACACGTACCATCCCTATTTCGAAGCGCTCCAAGCGGAGGGCGAACTGCCCGACAACCGCTGCTTCGTGGAAAAAACCCAACTGGTCCATCAGTATCGCAAATTCCTGTTCATCGACCCGGACCTGCCGGACGAACTTCTGCCCGCGCTGTGGCTCGGCAAGGAAGCGGACGACCTGTTCAGCCGCTTCTACGAGTGGCTGCATCCCGGCGCGACGCGCTTTTTTGACGATCTGTATGAAGCGGCTCCGAAAAAGTGAATTCACGGAGGAGTGTCGGAATGCTGACACTCCTCTTTTTTTTCGCGCAATTTGTAAAGCGCTTTCTTGCCGAAATGTATGACGGAATGTTATGATAACGTTAGAAAACCGTAGTACGTTTGAAGGGGGACTTGAGATGATCGCACAAACGCACGATGAGAAACTCGCCGCGTTTCTTGAGAAGATCGACAACGGCGGCAAGATCGAAGCGGACGACTGGATGCCGGACGACTACCGCACGCAATTGATCAAGCTGATCTCCATGCACGGCATGTCGGAGATCATGGGCGCGCTGCCGGAGAAGGAATGGGTGCCGAAAGCCCCGACCCTGCGCCGCAAGCTGGCGATTATGGCGAAAGTGCAAGACGAGATGGGTCACGGCCAACTGCTGTTGCGCGTGGCGGAAGACCTGATGGCGCCGCTTGGCAAAACCCGTGAAGACATGCTGAACGACCTGTTCACCGGCCGTTTGAAATTCCACAACGTGTTCCATATGGAAGCTCCGACTTGGGCGGACGCCGGTGTGATCGGCTGGCTGGTCGACGGCGCGGCGATCATCACGCAAACGATGTCGCTCGACACGTCCTACGCTCCGTATTCCCGCGCGCTGCACCGCATCTGCGCCGAAGAGAAATTCCACGCGCAACACGGCGAAAGCATCGTGCTGGCGCTGGCGGAAGGCACCGAACAGCAGCGCCGGATGCTCCAAGACGCCGTCACCCGCTGGTGGCCCGCGCTCTTGATGTTCTTCGGACCGCCGGAGGGCGGCAAGATCTCGTCCAACCAACAGATGAACATGCGCTATAAAATTCGTTCGCAAACCAACGAAGAACTGCGCCAAGTGTTCTTCGACAAATACGTTCCGAGAATCTTCCATCTCGGCCTCACCCTGCCGGACCCGACGATTCGCTACGACGAAGCGGCCGGGCAATGGATCTACCAACAACCGGACTGGGATGAGTTCAAGCAGATCGTCTCCGGCCACGGCCCGCGCTCCGTACAGCGCCTCGACCTGCGCAAACTTTCCTACCAACAAGCTCAGTGGGTGCGCGACGCCCTGCTGAACAACACGCAACAAGCGATCTAGCCTGAGGAGGGACTGACCATGAGCGAACAAGCAAAGCCGAACGGCTTTGACATCTACGAGGTGTTCTCGCAACGCACGCCGACCAGCTCCTTCGTGCACCAGTTCTCTCTGCTGGCCCCGAACCACGAAGTCGCGATGTCGATGGCGCGCGAAAACTTCCTGCGCCGCGATTCTGTCGTGAACATCTGGGTGGTCAAGCGCGACGACATCTACGTCTGCCCGCCGGAGGAACGCGAATTCCTCGAACGCCTCGACAACAAAGCGTACCGCGAAACCAAAGGGTACGGCGATTTGCAATCGAAGTGGCGCGCGCACCGCGAGCGTTACGAAGCAGAGCATTCGAACAACCAGTAGGGAGGTAGAACCGTGAACACCGATCAAAAAGCGCTCCAAGAGCTGCTGTTTCAACTGGCGGACGACGACTTCATCCTCGCCTATCGAGGTTCGGAGTGGCTCGGTCTCGCGCCGCATATTGAAGAAGACGTCGCGTTCTCTTCGATGTCTCAAGACACGATGGGCCACGCGGTGATGTTTTACGAAATGCTGGAGGAGCTCGGCGCCGGCACCGCAGACGACCTGGCGCAACTGCGCAAACCGCAGGACTTCCGCAACGCCGTGCTGGTCGAACGTCCGAACGGCACCGGCCACTACATGGAGCAACCGAACTACGACTGGGCGTACGCGGTGGCTCGCACGTACCTGTACGAACTGTTCAAGTGGGTGCGCCTTGAAGCGCTGATGAGCTCTTCCTACCAACCGCTCGTTCAGATTTCCCGCAAGATGATGACCGAATTGCGCTATCATCTCATGCACTGGCAAACGTGGACGAAGCATCTGGCAGGCGGCGGCCAAGAATCCCGCGACCGCCTGCAAGCGGCGATTGCGCAAGTCTGCCAAGACATCGAGGGGCTGTTCTCGTTCGGCCCGCACGCCGACGCGATCGTCGCGGCAGGTCTGATCGCGGACGCTTCCACGCTCAAAGCGCGCTGGCTGGAAAAAGCGTCGGACGCCCTCGCCAAAAACGGCCTCGCGCTGCCGGACGCATTCCCGGCTCCGTCGCATGACGGACGCGCAGGCGAGCACACCGAGCAGCTGGCGGACGTGTTGAACACGCTGTCGGAAGTGTACCGTCTCGATCCTGCTGCGGCGTGGTAAGGAGGGGTTGACGATGACGGAAGAAACGCTGTGGAGCCTGTTGCAAGAAGTGAAAGACCCGGAGATTCCGGCGATTTCGCTGGTGGAGATGGGGATGGTGAACAAAGCGGTCGTGGAGGACGGCATCGTCCGCATCGAAGTGTTGCCGACGTTTGTGGGGTGCCCGGCGCTGGAGATCATGAAGCGCAACATCTCGGAGATCGTCGGTGCCGCCGAGGGCGTGAAGGAAGTGCACGTGCAGTTCGTCTTCGAACCGGCGTGGACGTCCGACCGCATCTCGGAAGTCGGCCGCGAGAAGCTGAAAACGTTCGGCATCGCGCCGCCGCCCGACCTGTTGCAGATCGAAGAGAGCTTCGAAGCGGCGTGCCCGTTCTGCGGCTCGTCGCAGACACGCCTCGACAACCTCTTCGGCCCGGCTGCTTGCCGCAGCATCCTCTACTGCGAATCGTGCAAGAACCCGTTTGAAGCGATGAAGCCCGTTTAAGCACGACAATGAAAAAACCTGCCGCAACGTCCCCGTTGCAGCAGGTTTTTTTACATTAGAAGATAATCACAGCGCCTTCCACCGTAGCCGTCGTGGAGCCGATGTTGGTGATGCGAAGACGGTCGTTGCCCGCCGGAAGCGAGAACGGAAGCACGACGGTGCGATTCCCGGACACGGTGACCGCGTTGGAAACCGGAGCCCCCGTGGTCGCGTTCACGAACTGATACCGGACGAGCGCGCCTCCCGCAGCGCTTTGGGAGACGATCACCTCGCCGCGGTTGATCACGTTGCGAAGCTGAAACGAACGAGTGGAGCGAGATTGGCCCTTGGGGATCGTAAAGTTGAAAACCACAATCCGCCGCACGACCGACACCGGACGACGGGTCCCGCGCCGCGAAATTTGAAGCGTACCTGCTGCCATATCTTTCACCTCCCCGGACATGCTCTTGTATCGTATGCATGTCCGGGGAAAGCGCACTGAACTCCCGCCCCTTCCGCAACCCAATTTATCGAAGGAAGTACGTCAAGAGGCCGATAAAAATGAGAAAGGCCAAAATTCCGAATGCGATCCACGTGAGGATCGGCTTCACCACACTTCGTTTTGGCGAGGTCAGGCGTTGCGGAACGGCGTCCATAAACTCCCGCTCTTCCGCCTTCGTTTTGAATGCTCTTCGCGGAAGCACGACAGCTCTCGCAGCTCCCATCCAGAAAAAGTAGTAGTGTGCCGTCTTGGTCATTTTCGTAAATGCGCTCCATTTGATTTCGGAACGCCCGGCCGGGCTGTTTGCCACAAAGTGATCCGGCGTTGTCTCTACCTCGTAGGAACCATACAAGTGCAGTTTGCGCATTTGAACTTTTACGGAATACACCTGCACAATCGGAATGAAAATCACAAAAACCGAAGTCGCGACCCGTAACGGCAACAACCCTTGCTCATACGGGATGCTGTACGCCACAATCCCCAACAGCAGAAAAAACACATACATCAGTCCATAATGAGGACGTTGTTTGAACCACAGGTGGCGTTGGAAACGCCAATTGTCTCCCTCTGTCATTTGATATTGAACCAAAACACTCGCTTCCTTTCTTCAATACAATCGTTTCGTGTAGCTCTCTTGCAGTGACTCGGCGATCTGTTCCGTTGTCATCCCCGGCAATTTGCAGTGGTCGCGCAGCATCTCGGCGGGGTTGGGCAGTTGATCGCGGGACAGCCACGACTCCGGCTGCCACAGTTTCGAGCGTTTCAGCGCTTTGGCACAGTGGACGAAGCACTCCTCCACTTCCACGCCGATGCCGAGTACGGGCGTTTTGCCCTGAGCGGTCATCCGCTCCAAAATCTGCGGGTCGCGCACCACGCACGCCCGTCCGTTGATCCGCAGCGTCTCTTCCAAACCGGGGATCAAAAAAATCAACCCGATCCGCGGA
This sequence comes from Tumebacillus flagellatus, assembly GCF_000714935.1. Taxonomy (GTDB): domain Bacteria; phylum Bacillota; class Bacilli; order Tumebacillales; family Tumebacillaceae; genus Tumebacillus; species Tumebacillus flagellatus. Next base: position 6,466 of record NZ_JMIR01000007.1, on the reverse strand, counting down.
TTGCTCAAGATGTTGCAGAGCGAATCGGCGCGCTTGTTGCCGGGACGCTCGGGAATCACGAGATGCTTCTCGCCCAGCACAAGCACGAACCCCGGCGCATCGCCGCGCGGCGACACATCGCAGGCGCCGGACGCATCGGCTGTGGACATCAGCACAAACGGCGAGCGGGCGAGATAGTTTCGGCAGTGCTCGTCCAGTTCGGTGATCACTTTGTTGGCGGCGAGTTTGGAGGGAGTTCCCCCCAGCAACGATTGCAACTCCTCCTCCGTCGCTACCACACCTCCAAACACACTTTTGTTCATCACACGAATTCCTTTCTGACTTTCAAATGACCCGGTGCCGGGACGTACCCGAGTTTGCGGTTGACGGCAAGCATCGGCGCGTTTTCCGAGTCGTTGTCGGTGCGCATGTACGGTGCTTTCCGTTCCAGACCTTGGCGAATCGAGATCAGCTTCAACGCCAACGCGATCCCCCGTCCGCGATAGCTCGGGTCTACTCCGGTGTACTCGTTGTACAGACCGCCGCTTTGCTCCATCTCAATCAACTCCGTCATCCCGACGAGAGTGTCGCCGTCCAGCGCCAGCCAGATCAGCGCGGGGTCTGCTTTTTGAAAATGCTGTTCCACTTCGCCAAGCGGCGGCAGTTCGTCGGCGGCCGGGTTGTCGCGGTAGGTGCGCAGGAAGAACTCATGCAACGCCGCGTCCGGTTGTTGCCCGTTCACGAAGCGAATTCCGCTCTGCTCCACCCGCTCCACCGTTCCCTGATACGGCGAGAAGTCAAAGTTCGCCAGTTCGAGCACGGATTGAAACATGTGCCGCTCGACGGCGTATCCGTTTTTTTCAAGGAAGAGGCGCGAGGCGGGCAGGTGATCCGGGACTTCGGAGAGCAGGCAAGACGCGCCTTGCGCTCTCCCCCACGCTTCCAAGTGTTGCAACAGTGCGGTGCCGACGCCGAGATTCCGGTGTGCCGGATCGACGACCAACGTGCTCGCCAGCACCCCCGGCGCTGCCCAAGGAGCGCGCCAAGTCGCCGCATAGCCGATGATCTCCCCCTGCTCGCTCACCGCGACGACGCGCTCGCGGCCAAAGCCGCCCAAGAGCCCGTCTTCATCGCGGGACAGACGGTTTTGCGCCGGAATGCGCGCATCTTCCGCTTGCAACTGTTCCGCCGTCACCGGCTCTTGCAGAATTGTGTTGAGCAACCGGGCGATGTGCGGGTAATCGTGCGGGACTTGCACCAAGCGAAGCGTATAGGTCATGTGAAACCTCCCACCATTTTTAGGAAAAAGTATAGCATAAGATTGCGAAAAAGGAAGCCGTGCTGGACGGCTTCCCTTTTTTCTTCTGTGCGGTTGTACGGCTGTGCGGTTATCGCGGTTCGAGGAGATAGCCGAACGGGTGCGAGATCATTTCTTGGAGTTCCGGTCGATTTTCAATAGAAGCGATGCATCGGTGCAGCTCGTCGCGGAGTTCGTTGAGGCGGGTTTCCTGGTCGCGGGAGTCGAGGTCGAGTTGAGAATGATCGACGACACGCTGTGCCAGTTGCAACAGTTGGTCTTGGACGGTGCTTGCAGTCTGCTCTCCTTGCTGCTCCAGGTAGCCGCGAATCTCCGCGATGCGGTACAGGAGCTCCTTCCACGCGTTGGCGAGTTTGCTTTGCGCCCGCACGGCGGGATTGGGCGGTTGGAGAGTGTCAAACGACAGCAGACGGGACAGCGGCGTTTCCGGGTGCAGACACGCCTCGAACGTATGCAGACACTGCAACGAGCGTGGCAACAAGTCTACCACTTCGCGGTAGCCGGGAATTCGGTTGCGCTCGCTGGCTTTCAAAGCCCAAAACGCGTGTAGTTGGAGGTTATTCACAAGTTTACAGTAGTGCGTGTCCAAGAGCCGCAGCTGTTCTTCCGGGAGTTGGTGGTTGCGGAGAATTCGGTCTTTGACGGCGTTCTCAGGCAGTTTGCTGTCGCCCTCTCCCAGTTGGAACGAGCGTCTCAGGTACACGATGATTTCGTGAGGAGTCAACCCTTCCACTTCGCCCCGGTGGATTTTCATCCGAAACTCGCCGGCTTCGGGGTACTGGTCAAACGCGCCGAGCGAGTCTTCGATTACGTTCAGCTCATAGCCGACTTGCCGGATTTCCGCGATCACGTTTTCTTCCAAGGCTGTGATCACCGCTTCCATATGTACGTAGGCGGAGGCGTCTTCCGCTTCTCCGCCCAACACGCGGGCGTACAGGTCTCCGAACAGACAGAGGTGCGACATTTCGTGGAAGTAGTGCATGTAGGGGTAGCGGACTGTGCTTTGACCGGATTGGTGCCAGGTGCTTTTTTGGTAGATGCGGCCGTGCTCGGGGCGGAAGATCGTCTGGCGCTTGGTGTCGACGTCGATGACGAGTTCATAGCCTCGGTTGTAAGCGTGCGCCCAGATCGCGCGGTACGAGGGACTGAGCAACAGCGCGGTGGAGTGGTTCGTCACCTGCACCGGCCTGTTAAAAAACTGCCCGTTCGTCTCCGGCTGCAACGACAGCCACGTCATGCCGACAGCCAAAGCGCGGTACAGTTCGAACTCGCCTGTTTTCGCTTCTTGCAGGCAGAAATTGTGCAGGGTTTCCAGATTCAGCGGCGTGTCGGCGGGAAAAGCTTGCAACGCGGCTTCGAAATCCTCCGGTTCTACCGTTAAAAACACGTTCAGCCCGTCCACCCACAAGTCGGAGCCGATCGGGGATTCCAGCCACGTGTCGACATCGGGGGTCAGAGCGCGGATGCGGTGGTATTGTTCCAGCAGGTTGGCGTGGTGCATACGTTTTTCTCCTCTCGATGGTTGAAAAAGGCACCCGATGACGCACAGGTGCCTTTTTCCTAAGTATGGGTGACTCTTAGTAGCAGTCGCCGAGGTAGCGGATGTACGGGTCGATCTTCGACTTCATGTCTTTCACGACGGTGTGGGTGTTGAGGTTGACTTTCACTACTTTTTTCATGGGGAGCACAACCTTTCGATTGGATTGTTGATTTGTTCTTACACTGTGATTGTATTAACGAATTTGGGTTTATATTCCACCCTTCCCCATGAGGGAGTACAAAGGCACCCCCAAAGGAACCCGGTGTTGCGCAGGTGCCTTTGTACTCTTACGTATGCGAAACGATTACCACGGGCAGTCGTTGTCAAACATCCAGACGTACGGGTTGGATTTCGATTTCAAGTCTTTCACAGCGGTGTGGGTGGTGAGGTTGATTTTTACTACTTTTTTCATGTGATGAACACCCTTTCAATTTTGAAGTTGTCTTCGTTACACTGCTATTGTATTGGACGACCACCTCTTTTATGCCATCTGTAAGTAGTTGCTTCCCTGTTAAGCAACCGCTCCTCGCGCTGCATTGTATCATCGCGCTGCAAGGAATCTTCCCGCCGCGAGGATAGCGGATGCAAAAAAAGAGCCCGGCAGCCGCCCGGCTCTTTTTTCGCGCTATAATGCAAACCAATGAGAAAAAATAAAAAAACATTCCTCCGGTCGCTTGGAATCGGTCTTACGGCAGTTCTTGTGCCGGGCTCCTTCGGCTACGAACGATTTGAAACCCTAAAACAACAAACTCTACAGCTTCATCAAGAGGGAGCCGAATTTGTAGAAAGCGTTTTGGCCAAGTTGGAACACATGTCGTACGAGGATCCTGATCCATTTGCCCCTGTGCAAACCGATCCGTCGACCCGGATCTACTTGGGCCAAAAGCCCGGAGTTTTGCAAGGAAAACTTGTTTATGATGTATACGACGTATACTCGATCGGCAGTTGCCCTGCTTGATACAGCCGCAGCGTCTCTTGCACAACCGAGGAAAAGTTGGTTTTTTTCTGCAGATCAAACACGTGCAACGCGTGGTGGAGACACTGCAAGACTTTGTCCTCGCTGCGCCCGGAGCGAATCAGGCTCAGCGCATGTTGAAAGTACAACTCCCCCAAGAGGTACAGCGACTCGTTCGCCAAGCAGCTCTGAATCCCCTTGCGCGTGTGGACGAGAGCGTCCGAGTCGCGTTCGCACTTGTAGAACGATTTCGCGATGTTGTAGTGGATGCGCGTCTTGACGGAGAAGTCGTCAAACAGCGGCGAGTGCGAAATCATGCGCAAACACTGCTCGAACATTTCGATCGACTTGTCAAACTCCCTCTCCTCATACTGCAAAATCCCGATCGAATTCATGATTTCAATCTGTTGCTTCGTGTAGAACTTTGAGGAGGATTCGTACTGAATGGCGTTGTACAGCAGGTGAAGCGCCCGCTGGAAGTCGTTGTTCACGTAGTACTCGACGACTCCCTCGTGCCACTGCAAAAACTGATTATGCGGGTAGTGTTGGAACTGAGGGTTTTTTTTCTCCCGGGAGATGACCTCCTTGAGCTGTATGTAGTCCCGCTCGCGTATCAACTTGCGGATATGCTTGCACGTCTCGTCCGCATAATCGTTGCGCGTGCTCGCAATCCGTTTAAAAAAATAATCGACCTCCACATTCAAGCGCTGGGACAGTTCGTAGAGGAGCGCGGCGTTGGGGATGATCTCTCCCTTTTCAATCCGACTGAGATTCCCTTGTGTGCAAATGTCGCGCGCCAGTTCCTGTTGGGACATGTTCAAACTGATTCGGATCTCCCGCACAATACGACCTATCTCTTGATAGTCCACCTGACATCACCTCGACATATATGCAAAAATTAATAATTTCCTCCGCTGAGAGGACGGGATGCGTAATAGAAGGAATCCTTGCCGCGAGTGCGTGAATTTCGCCAATTCATTCCAATCCCTGTTCTATTATAATAAGCCTATACTGTTACATGGGGGTAGCAAAAATGAAAAACCGACTGATCGTTTTCACATCCCTTGCATCGGTTGCGTTGGGGGTGCTTTTTGGCATGACCGAACAACACCTCGTACGCGCTGTCAGTCTCAATATTGATTTGCCGCCGCAACACGGTTTTGAAAGAACTATCTAGGTCTCCAGGCGAACTTCTCAGTGAAGTTCGTTTTTTTGTGCTTCCGATTTCATATGAAAATTTGCATAAAACGACACGATTCGGAAAGAAAATGCAAATCACCATTCGCACAAATAGTCTGATCATTTGCAACCCGAAATACATGAAATTTCGAAACGTGATAGAGTAAGAAGCGAAGACAGTATGATCCTGCAATCTCTTTGACATACTACCCCAAACTTGATAAGCTCCCCTCGGCTGAGGGGAGCTTCTTTCTTTGTGTTGAGGTTAACGGGCGCAAGACCAGTGCGGCGGGCGTGTGAGCAACGGCGGCAATTGGGTGTCGGTGTCTCCTCGGGCGGCGTTGATTTGAAACTGAGTGAGGAAGAGACTGTCGGACAAGTTCGCACCGCGCAAGTCGGCATCCCGGAGATCGGCGCCGATGAGGTCGGCCGCGCACAAGTCGGCGCCCCGCAGATCGGCGGCGATCAAGTACGCACCCCGGAAATTGGCACCGCGCAAGTCGGCGTTGCGGAAGTTTTTGCCGATCAGGTCGGCACCGCGGAAGTTGCCACCGCGTTGGTTGGTACTGCGGCTGTTTTTTCCGGTGACGCCGGAGCCTCGGGAGTTAGAACCTCGATGGTTCGTATCGTGTAGGCTGCGCGACTTATTCCCACCGGCGGGAGTCGGTTCCAAAGTGCGAACTTCCGCTCGCACGAGTTCGCCGGTTCTCAAGAGCAACGTGTTGACCTGAGCTCGATGTCCGGCGACGTTACTTTTTTGGAGATCGTCCGATGGGAGGCGCGTGAGTCGTTCCGTTTCTTGAAGCGCTTCACGGAGGTCTTCGTGAATCGGACGGGTCGCTTGCAACGCCAGCGCTTCGGTCAGATACCAAAGCAGCTCGTTCAACTGCCGCATGATCGGAAACACCTCAAACATCTGCTTCGCCGATGCCGGATGATCCCGCCAACTCCGACCGGCAAACGTCACTTGGGAAACTTTCTGCCCCGCGCCGAAGCAGTCGTACACGGTGCATCCCCGATACCCGATCTCACGGAGATTCGCGTGGACATGGCACCGGAAGTCGGACTGCAAGTTTTTACAAGGCGTCCCTCCGTCCTTGTCCACCGCAAAGTCGCTCGATGCGGCAAACGGCAGAGCGACACAGCATAAGCCGAAACAGTTCTCACAGTCCGAATGCAAGCGGAGCCGGTTTCTTTCGCTTATGAGTTCCAGATGTTCGCGCTTCTCAGCCAATGAGATTCTCCCCTCGTCTTGATTATGAAAAACCCCCTCACGCCTGAGGGGGTTATCAAGGTCGAACTCGTTCTTACAGAACTTTCGCTTTTTCCAAACTATCACAATTCGCAATCGAGAGCAACCACAGCTTTCAATGACTTCAAACAGGATCCTACGAAGGCAGGGTATTTTTACTTCACATCGACAACGAACGGAAAAAGACCTTAAACCGCAAGCTGGCGCCTGTACTCACGAGGCGTCAGCTTGTTGAGCTTTAGT
>NZ_JMIR01000006.1 GCF_000714935.1 Tumebacillus flagellatus | reverse complement strand
GGAGTAGTAGGTTTTCGCCACGCCGGACCCTGCGTCGGTTGCGGTCAGGGCAACCGTTACGTCAGCGTTCGACCAATCCTTGGTTGCAGCGGCCGTGGTGACCGGTGCGGTTTTGTCGATTTTGACGTAGATGGTTTTCGCGGTTTCCGTGTTGCCGACTTTGTCCGTGGAGTAGTAGGAGACTTTGTTGATGCCTTCCGCACTGACGGTGACCGAGTTGCTTTGGACATACGCGCCGTCGTTCAGAGAAACGAACGTTTTGTCGACGCCGGTGTCGTTGTCGGTTGCCGACAGCGTGACGGTGACCGGAGTTTGGTTCGTCCAATCAGCCGGAGCGCTCGCCGTGGTAACCGGCGGTACGGTGTCGTTGATCAGTTTGACGAACGTGACGTTCGACGGAACCGATTCACCAAACGAGTTGGAGTACGACGTGACAACATAGTTATGGTTCGCATACGGCAAGTTGGTCAACGTGTAGGAGAGCGCGTTGAGGTTCTGCTTCACGAGAACTTGTTTGCCGTCGACGATTTCATAGATGTTGTAGCCGTTTGCGTAGGTGACGAAGCCCCACGAGAGCGTTGCAGACGAGGTGCTCAGCACTTTCGCGGTCACAACCGGAGCTTGCATGACCGGGTAGACGATCGTCATGGTCTCGCGGTTGGACGGTTGGGATTCTCCGAAGCGCGTGGCAAACGCCGTGACTTCATAGGAGAACGTGTCTTGCGCCAAGTTGTAGATCGTATAGGTCAGCGCCGTACCTTTGTAGAGCTGGGTCTTGCTGCCGTCCTTGTTGACTTGGTACACGCGGTACTCGTTCGCCCACTGCACCGATTTCCAGGTCAGGGTCACGTTGTTCGCGTTCACGACCGAAGAAGTCAGAGTCGGCGGCGCAACGACCGGCCAGACCAGCTGGAAGTTCAACGTGCTTCCCTCCGGCGATTCACCGAAGCGGGTCGACACGGAGTGCACTTCAAACGTGTAGTTGCCTTCCGGTTGGTTCGTCAGCGTCAAGGAAACCGCCGTCGTATTCTTGACGAGGGTTTTGACCCCGCCGGAAACTTGGTAGACGTTGTAAGAGTTCGCATACGTCGATGCGTTCCATTTCAAGACGATGTCGTTGCCGTTGGTGATGCTTTGCGTGAAGTTTGCCGGCGCTTGCATCGTCGGGAACACCAGCGAGAGGGACACTTGGCTTCCGTCCATCGATTCGCCGAAGCGGTCGCTGTAAGAAAACACTGCGTAGGTGTAATCACCCGCCGGTTGGTTGGTGAACGTGTACGTAGTGCCGGTCACGGTTTTTTGCAGAACCGGTACACCGTCTTGGATCAAGTAGATGTTGTACGCCGTCGCATAGGTGGCGGCGGTCCATTTCAACTGGATGTCGTTGCCGTTGACGATGGTTTGCGTCAAGCCCATCGGCGGTTGCATCGTCGTCGCGTCGAGCGTCACCGTTACCGTGCTTCCGGTGACCGATTCGCCGAAGCGGGTGCTCGCCGTGTGTACGGAGTAAACGTGATCGCCTGCGGAGACTTTGCTAAGCGTTGCCGTCAAGCCCGTGACCGTGGTCTTCAAGACTTCTTGTCCACCGATCACTTCATAGATTTTGTAGGAGTTGGCGTACGTCGCAGCCGACCAAGTCAACACGACATCGTTGCCGTTTTGAATCTTGGAGGTCAGGTTCGTCGGAGAGAGAACCGTCGGCAGCGTCAAGGTGAAGTTCGTTACCGCCGCTTCCGATTCGCCCAACGTGCTGGAAACCGCCGTTACGAGGTAATCGTACACCCCGCCCGGCTGGTTCGTGAAGGAGATCGACGTGCCGGTGACCGTTTTCAGCAGAACGTTCTGCCCGTCCACCACTTGGTAGACTTTGTAGCTCGTTGCGTATTGTGCAGCGGTCCATTTCAACGTGATGTCGTTGCCGTTGGTCACGGTGTACGTCAAGTTGGTCGGAGCCGGTTGCGTTTGGTCGGTCAGGGTGAACGTCAGAGTGGTTCCTTCCGCCGATTCGCCGAAGCGGGAAGAGTACGAGTGCACTTCAAAGGTGTAATCGCCCGGCGTCATGTTGGTGTAAGAAACGCTCGTGGTGGAAACGGTGGATTTCAGGACTTTCTGACCGTTGGTGACCTGGTAGACTTTGTAGCTCGTCGCATTCGCGGCCGGGTCCCAGTTCAACTTGAACGAAGTCGCGCTGGTGACCGATTGCACGACGTTGGCCGGAGCTGCCATCACCGGGAGCACGAGGGTCAGTTGAACCGTGCTGAATTCCGTCGATTCGCCAAAACGGGTCGAGAACGAATGAATTTCATAGGTGTAATCTCCCGCCGGCATGTTGCTGTACGTGACAGTCAGCGAACTCGTGGTGGTTTTCAAGACCTTCTGATCGCCAATCACTTGGTAGATCTTGTACGACGTTGCGTTGGGCACGGAAGCCCACGACAAGTTGAGATCGTTGCCGTTGGTGATGTTGTACGCGAATTCTTGCGGAGCGGTCATCGTCGGAGTCGTCACCGTCACGGTGACTGTGCTTCCATCCGTCGACTCGCCGAAGCGGTCGCTGTACGAGTGAATCTCATAGGTGATATCGCCCGCCGGCTGGTTGGTGAACGACGTCGATGTCGTCGTTGCGCCCGTCACCGTTTTGATCAACGTGTTCTGACCGTTTGCGACTTGGTAGATTTTATACCCGGACGCATTCGGAACGGTTGTCCAGCTCAAGTTGACGTCGTTGATGTTCGACAGGGTGGCTTTGAAGTTGGCCGGAGCCGTCATCACCGGCAGAACCAGCGTGAAGCTGACTTGCGAAGAGTCTGCCGATTCGCCAAAGCGGTCGCCGTACGAAGTCACAACGTACGCGTAGTCGCCCGCCGGCTGGTTGGTGAACGTGACACTGGTCGTGGTGACCGTCTTTTGCAAAACTTTTTGACCGTTGATCACTTGGTAGACGTTGTAACCCGTCGCGTATTGCGAGGCGCTCCACGTCAACACGATGTCGTTGCCGTTTTGCACTTTGTACGCGAAGTTGCCGGGCGGCAACTGGGTCGTCTCGCCCAAGTCGACTTTGGTCGTCACGGAGATCGGCGATTCCCCGTACAGCGTGTTCACCGCAGAAACAGCGTAGGTGTAAGATCCTGCCGGCTGTTGCGCGAACGTGTACGTGGTCTTGCCCGAAACGGAAGTCACCAGCGTGGTGCTCCCATCCGCCGCTACTTGATAGATGTTGTACGAAGTTGCATATTGCGACGCCGCCCAGTTCAGGACGATGTCATTTGCATTTTGCACTTTGTACGTCAGAGTAGCGGGTGCCTCCATCTTGGGGTACGTGATCGTGACCGAAACCGGTGCGTTCGGACCGGACTCGCCGTCGGAACCATTCGTCGTCACCACGTACTGATAATCGCCTTCCTTCAAGCCCGGGAAGGTGTACGTAGTTGCGGTCGTGGTCGCCAACCGTTGCAATTGGCCGTCGATGATGCCGTAAACATTGTAACCCGTAGCCCCGAAGACGGAACTCCAAGTCAATTTTACGGTGTCAGGAGTCGTCAGAGCAGCGGCCAAGTTGCTCGGCGGCAACAAGGCGCCGGTCGTTGCGGCGCTAAGCGAGGAAGTCGTGGCGCTTGCGGAACTGAGTCCCGAAGGTTTCGTTTCCGGGTTCGTACCCGTCTCCGGAACGGAGATCCCTCCCGACCCGATTCCTCCAAGAATCGGCGTCGTGTCAGGATCGGTCGCTGCCATTGCGTTTACCATAGGAAACACGAGCTGGAACACAAGCAGCAGCGAAGCAACCAGAGACAGTTTGCTGCAAAAGCGTTTTCCCATGTGCAGTCCATCCTTTCTCGTGAAAAAGGGGGACAAGAGGCCATAAAAAATGAACCTCTTAATACAGGTTCATAGACAGAAAACTATGAATCCCTGTGGCAACCGGCTGCCATCCACAACTTGCGTCATGGTCCAGGCCCTTGGCTTTGCGTCTCATGGTTTCCCATGATTTGCCCTTTTCACTTGGTGATTTTGAATACAATTCCATCATATTACTTAAATGAAATGTTGTGAATATGCGACATTTCCTGTCTTTTTGATTCCATGGTCTCACCCATATAGGGCAAAAGTCACTGTTTTTGTTATAGGTATAAAACCCTATAACATTACAAGATAAAAAGCTCAAAAAAAAGCCCTCGCGCTTGTTCGAGGGCTTTTTTCTCTCAATTGTCTGCTAACGTAGAAGGCTGCTAACGGAGAAAGCTTCAGGAGTATGGAAGGACTTAAGTTTAGGCTTCTTGAGACGCTTTGAGCTTGGCGAGTTCGGCTTCGACTTTGTCTTGCAGTTCGGAGTCCGCGCCGAACGTGTTCAGTTTGACGTAGTTGTTGCGGGCGCGCTGGCTCGCTTCGGCGTTCGCTTCCATCCACGCCACTCGCTCTTCCATGCGTGCAAACCCGCGTACGGCGCTTTCGGTGTCGATGGAGTTCAGCGTGCAAGTGAGGGCGTGCGACGTTTTGGCAGCTTGGGCGCGGGCGAGGAGCACGCGTTTCTTCGCTTGCATGTCGGAGTACTTTTCTTGAAGGTCGCGCAGTTGGTTGTTCAGTGTTTCGGAATGGGTCGCCAGCGCTTCCAACTGTTGTTCGTAGGCGGCAAGTCGGGCTTCCAGTTGGATTTTTTCTTGGAGGGCGACTTTGGCGATCTCTTCGTCACCGGTTTCCACGGCGAGTTGCGCTTGGCGGGCGCGTTTGGCGATCAGGGCTTTGGTGTCGGTCACGAGGCTTACATGGCGGTTTTCCAGCACGACTTGGTGCGCGATGGCGCGCTCGGCGTTGGAGATTTCCACTTCCACGTCGCGCAGGTATTGCTTGAGGAGCGCCACCGGGTTTTCCAACTTGTCCAATCCTTCGTGCACGGTGGAGACGACGATGTCGCGAATGCGTTTGAAGATCATGTTATTCTTCCTCCTTGGGGTTGTCGTTTTGGTTGGTTTTCTGATTGGCTTTTTGGTTGAGTTCGCGGCGGGTTTTGGCTTCCCATGCATCGAGAGAGTCCACCGCGCTCGACGTGTAGGTTTGTTCGGCGACGAATTCGGATTGATACGTCGCCACGCTGCGGCGGCGGCGGTAGAAGCGCCAGAGCAGGTAGAGCACGGCGGCCGGGATGATGAGGAACAGCGCCATCATCAACAGCGGCAACAGGGTGATGAAGATCACCCAACCGCCGATCACTTTGCCGGTGCGTCCCGCACGCTTCCAAAGCTGTACGCCGATGAAGAGCAAGAGCAAATCACCGATCAGAGCGGCGATTTTGGCTGCTCCGAACTCGCGGTGCCCGCGCTGTTCGTTGCGGAAATCGCCTTGGCGCATTTCGTTTCGCGGCTGGAAGTGGTTGTGGTTGCGGTCGCCGTAGGTTTGCTGGACTTGCTGATGTTGGGCGTATCCGCGTTCGTTTGCGCCGTACTTCCAATTTCCGTGCGCGTGGCCGAACGTCAGCATCCCCGCGACCGCCAGCACCAGCGCCGCCGCCCCCAGCCACAGGGTCGCGCGCCAGAACTTCGAGGTGCGATTCATCGTGTGTCACTCCCTTCTGTCTTGGTTCTGAAGTCAGTGTACGAGCCCAGCATGAAAGCAAAATGAAAGTGGACAAGCGTTCACGAACTGGACACAGCGAATGAAAAAACGATGAAAACCCTTCGAAAACAGCACCAAAAAGCGCCCTGAGACTTCACGCTGGACGATAGAAAAATGCGTCAGGACTCCGGCCCCGGGCAAAAGAAAAAGCGCCCGGAAGTCGGCTCCGGACGCTTGCTTTTTTACTTGCGCAGGGGGAAGCGCGCCGTGAACGTGCTCCCCTCCCCCGGTTTGCTCTGCACGGAGATTGTGCCGTGGTGCGCTTCGACGATCCACTTGGCGATCGCAAGCCCGATGCCCGTCCCGCCGGTCGCCCGCGAACGGGCTTCTTCCACGCGGTAAAACCGCTCAAACACCCGCTCCTGCTCTCCTTCGGGAATCCCGATGCCCGTATCCGTGACGCTCAAGACGCACGCCCGACTCTCGCCTTGCACCTTCACGGTGACCGTGCCGCCCTCCGGCGTGAACTTCAAAGCGTTGTCGAGCAAGATGGCCAGCAACTGTTTGATCCGCTCACCGTCGCCAAGCATAGAAAGCGCGGGCGGGGTTTCGAGCGCGAGTTCGATCTTGCGCTCCATCGCGAGCGTTTGCCGCAGCCGCACGACTTGCTCGGCGGTGTCGGCGAGGTCGAACGTTTGCTCATACAAATCCACTTCGCCTGAGTCGGAGCGCGCGAGTGTGAGCAGATCGGAGACGAGCTTGCTCATGCTCTGCACTTCGTCTTTCATATCGGCGAAGACTTGTTTCGAATAGTCGGAGAGATTCTCGCCGTCCTCCAACTCGATCACGTCAAACGACGACTTCAACACGGTCAGCGGCGTGCGCAATTCATGCGACGCGTCGGCGACGAACTGCTGTTGCCGCTGGTACGACAACTTGATCGGCACCATCGCCCTCGCGGCCATCCGCTGCCCGAAGAATGCGACGAGCAGCCCGAACGCACCGACGAGGATCAGCAAGACTTTGATCAACTCTTTGAACGTTTCCCAATACGTCGTGATATCGTTGCCGACGTACAACATCCCCGCCAATTTCCCGTTGCGGTAGACCGAACGGCCGCCGATCAACAATTCCAAATTGTCACCGTGGCGAAACGCTTGGTGAATCGTCACCCAGCGGACTTCCCCTGTTTTCGGAGCCCACGAAGAGAGCGTCCGCAAAATCGGCTTGCGCAACTCCGGCATCCGGTCCTGCTGGACGAGCGGATTCCCGTCGGCATCGACAACATACAGAAAAAACTGCCGACTCCCGGCCGTCGAGTTGCTGTCGGGGAGCGTGCCCCCGCCCTCCGGCAAGTGTTGCAGCACATCTTGGTAGAGCGTCGCCGATTCGTCGGTCAACGTCTGCACTTGCCGGATCTGCTCTTGGGAGTTCTCAAAAAACAGCACCGCCGATACGATTCCCGTGAAGACGAGCAAGATCAAGATCAGCATGCCGCTGTACGTCACCGTCAACCGCAAGCGAATGCGGGTAAACGGGTCGAGCGGCCACCACTTGCGCCGCAGATTCCCGAGGCGTTCTCGGAAACGCCGGATGGGAAGGCGACGGATGCCCTTAAAGTTCAAGTTTGTACCCGATGCCGCGCACGCTTTTGATCAAAGTGTCGCCGTCGGGCGGGTCGATTTTTTTGCGGAGCAGTTTGACGGTGGCGTCGATGGCGTTCTTCGTGACGTCGCTGTCAAAGCCCCAGACCCGGTCGAGGATCACTTCGCGCGGCAGCACATGGCCGCGGTTTTGCAACAGCAAATCGAGCAGCTGAAACTCGCGCGGCGACAGTTGCACGAGCACGCCGTCCCGAGACACGGTGTGCTCCGAGCGGTTCACGACAAGCCCCGGCAGCGTCATCACGTCCGTTTGCAGCGGCGCAAACGAACGGCGGCCAAGCGCCCGGATGCGGGCTTGCAACTCCTCGAATTCAAACGGCTTCACGAGGTAGTCGTCCGCTCCGGCGTCCAGTCCTTGCACGCGGTCATGGACGGTGTCTTTCGCCGTCAGCATGAGAATCGCGCCCGCATAGCCGTCGCGGCGCAAGCGGCGGCAAACTTCCAGACCGTCCGTTTGCGGCATCATCCAGTCGAGGATGACCACGTCGTAGGCGGCGGCTTTGGCGTATTCGTAGGCGTCGTCGCCGGATTGCACCCAGTCGACGCGATGGTTTTCTTTTTTTGACAACAGATGTGTGACCAGCTGTCCAAGCCTGCGGTCGTCTTCTGCGAGCAGTATGTTCATATCAAATCACCCGTTTTCAGGTTACCAGAGTTTGATGAATTTGGCGTGAAAGAATACAGGGGTAGGAAACCGCAATCACGATGTGCTCACCCATTTCTTACTTTTGTTTTGTCACTTACTTTTCTAAAGTGAATATGGTATAGTGAGAACATCGAAGCTTTATTAAGGGAGGATCTTCAGATGATCGAACCGCTTTTTTTGGCGCACGGGTCGCCGATGCTGGCGATTCAAGAGAATGCGTACAGTGAGTTTTTGCGGTCGCTCGGGCAGAGTGTGAAGCCGCAAGCGATTGTGATTTTTACCGCGCATTGGGAGAGTCAGGTGTTGACGATCTCGGCGTCGGACGAGGTGTACGAGACGATTTACGATTTCTACGGGTTCCCGGAGGAGATGTACCGGATCAAGTATCCGGCGCGGGGGTCGTCGAAGCTCGCCGGACGTTTGCAAGCGAAGTTGGAGGCGGCGGGAATTCCCGTTCGGCTCGATACGTCGCGGGGGTTGGACCACGGGTCGTGGGTGCTGTTGCAGAAGATGTACCCGGAAGCGGACGTTCCGGTCGTGCAAGTTTCGGTGCACCCGTTCCTCTCGCCGCAAGAGCAGATCGAGATCGGGAACGTGTTGCGCGGCTTGGATGCCGAAGACATCCTCGTCATCGGCAGCGGCGTGACGGTGCACAACTTGCGCGCCGTGAAATGGGGGCAAAGCGAGCCGGAGCCGTGGGCGCTTCAATTTGACGAATGGCTGTTGGAGCAGATGCAAAAGCCCGGCTACGGAGAGTTGCTGAACTACGAGCATGCCGCCCCGCACGCCCGAATGGCGGTGCCGCGTCCGGAGCATTTCGTTCCGCTTCTGATCGCGCTCGGCAGCGGCTCGCCGGATCGTGCGCCGAAGGAAATCTTCCGGGCGTATGAGTTCGGGACGCTCAGTTATCTGTGCATGGCGTTTTAAGCGTTTGTGGAAAAAAAGACCCGTCCAGCGGCACTCTTGCAGCTGGCGGGTCTTTTCTACTTCCCGAGCGGTTCGGGAATCCAGTTGCGGACGCCGTTGTCTTCCAAGATGCCCATCGTCACGTCCGACACATCGGGGTCGGCCAGCACGAGGTCGCGCACGCGGTACTTGATGTCGTCGGCGTCGGCGAGGCTCAAGCCCGGACGCAGTTCGACGTACGCGTCGACGTGATACGTGCGGCCTTCCTGCACGATGCGCAGCAAGTTGATGTCGGTCACGTCCGGGTCGGAAAACAGAATCTGCGCCACCCGCTCTTCCACTTCGCGCGGCGCGGCAACCCCGATCAAGCCGACCATGTTGTCATACCCCACACGAAACGCCACGAAGAGCATCATCAGCCCGATCAAAATCGTCACCGCGCCGTCGAGCACATGCCAGCCGAGCAAGTACGAGGCGAGAATCGCCAGCAACGCCAACAGCGCCCCGGACGTTGCCACCAAATCTTCGTAAAAAACCAACCGGGTCGGCGGCGCCGCTTGTCCGACGTTGCGAAACGCGGTGAACACGACGCCGAATCCACGCGCTTCTGCCCGCGTCTCTTTGACGATCTCCCCCATCGCTTTGACGAGGATAAGCCCGTCGACGAGAATCCCCACGCCAAGCGCCAACACGTCCCAGAGGATGCTCGCAATCTCGGCGGGATGCGCCCAGAGATGCAGTCCTTCGCGAATCGTTTCGTACGCCATGATCGTGACGACCAAGACGGCGACCATGCAGAAGAGGTTGATCACACGCCCGAAGCCGGTCGGAAAGCGCTTCGTCGGCGCGCGCTCCGCCAATACGCTCCCGGTGAAGACGAATGCTTGGTTGACGGCATCGGCCAGCGAGTGCATCGTCGACGCAAACATCGCGCCGCTTCCGCTGAGCGCGGCGGCAATCCCCTTGAGGATCGCAATCCCCGCGTTGCCAAGCGCCGCCATCGCGGACGAAGTGTTGCCTTTTTTGAGTAAGGCCCGGAGTGATGCCATTGGTTTTTTGTTCCTCCATGCGGTACAGTTTACCTAGATAGAACTATCATACCACGCCCTTCCTTTAGCATTTCCAAAAATTATCGTAACGATTTGGCATCTGTTTCGTAGAAGAGAGCACGACAGGCGACGGGAGGATCTATGGAGACACGTGAAGAGTTGCTGGCGGCCTTGAAGGTCGTGGAGAAGTGGGAGGGTGAGCAGAAAGACCTCTGGTTTTGGGAGAAGCTCGGCCGGTTGCCGTTTGCGCTCTTGGATAAGATCACGCCCGCTTTCTTGCAGGAGAAAGTCGGGCTGGCTCTCGATGAGATGATCGGGTACGTCGAGACCGGCGGCCGGTATCTGACCAGCGCCGACGATGTGCTGCGGCGCGTGCAAGAGCGCACGGGCCGGGGTGAGTTGACGCTTGGAGAAGTCGGAGAACTGCCGCTCGCCGTGATGAACGACGTCGCCCGCGAGTACGCGAAGTCGCGGACGAAGTTTGCCGCGTGGCAAGGCGCGACGACCGGCATCGGCGGGCTGTTCACGCTGGCGATCGACATTCCGATGTTACTCGGTTTGTCTCTGAAGGTGTTGCAGGAGATCTGCATGTGCTACGGATACGACCCCAACGAAAAGTCTGAGCGGGTGTTCCTCATCAAAGTGTTGCAGTTTTCGTCGTCCGACTATGTGGGGAAGCAGGCGATCCTCGCCGAATTGAGTCAGTACCACCAAGCTCCCGCGCGCAACCAGCTGTTTTCTCAATTGCAAGGCTGGCGCGAAGTCGTGCTGATTCACGCCGAGAACTTCGGGTGGAAGAAGCTGTTTCAACTCATCCCCGTCGCCGGAATTCTGTTCGGGGCTTATCTGAACCGCAAAACGATCGAAGAGTTGGCGGAGACGGCGAGCATGTTGTATCGGAAGCGGCGGATTTTGGAGCGATTTGCGCAGTATGAAGGCATCCTTTGAGGGTGGCTTGGGTGGGTGGTCGGACCGGCAGGATGCAGCTCCCCGGCTCCTGAGAAAAATTCCTTTTTTTGAATGAGTAAAACCGTCGAGTGGAAAAAAGAATGTTTTCAAAGTCGCTCGGGTAGCCACATCCCGCCTGTCCCACCGCCGCCTTTGTCGCTGGCAGGGACGGGCTTTTTGGTTTTTTGATTTTAGCGCGGTTGCACTTGGGGGCTCATGCCCCTTTCGGCAAGCCATTGGTAGACCCAAATGGACGCTCCTAGCCAGAATCCACCCGCAAGGTAGCCCCCGATCACGTCGCTGGGATAATGCACCCCCAGATAGATGCGGCTGATTCCGATCATCAGCGTCATCGCGATTCCCAAGAGCACGATCAGTGCTCTCCCCCACCTCGTGGGGACGTGCCTCCAGAGGAGAAACGTGAGCACGCCGTACATGGCGAACGCACTCATCGAGTGCCCGCTGGGGAAGCTGTAGCCCGTGATCTCAATCAGCCGATGCAAGTCCGGTCGCGGGCGATGGAAGATCATCTTGAGCAATTGGTTAAGTGCAGCCGCTCCCGCCATCACGGCAAGAAACAGCACACACTCGATTCGATGGTGCAAGTACTTGTACAGCAGGTACAAGATGATGACGGAAAGCCCCAACACCGCAGGTGTGGAGCCGATGAAGGTGAAAAATTTCATGATCGCGGTGAGGGTCGGACTCTCTCTTTGTTGAACGGAGTTGATGATGGCGGTGTCGAAGTCCGCTACTTTTTGGCCAAGGACGAGGATCGTCACAAGGCCAAATCCAAGGACGGCCAGCAGGCTGAGGAGGAAGGCTTTCGTAAGTTGGATTTTGAGGGTCTTGGCGGTCATGGGAGCCTTCCTTTCTGGAGGTTGTGTTGGTCTTAGTATGGCATGTTTTGGGTTTGATTAGTTGGTAGCATACCATTGGGCTTGGAGGTTGTACAAACGGCTGTACTCGCCCTCATCACTCATCAAGTCGTCGTGTGTGCCCGATTCGACGAGAACTCCCCGTTTCAAGACCAAAATCCGATCGGAGTATCTCGCCCACCCCAGTCGATGCGAGATCAGAACGACCGTCTCGTCTCGGAAGAGCTCTTGGTAGTGTCGGAACACTTGCACTTCGGCCAGCGGGTCGAGCGCCGAGGAAAGTTCGTCGAGGATGACAAGATCGGAGCTTTTGAGGGTGCTTCGCGCCATCGCCAACAAGCTCCATTGCCCTCCGGAAAGCTCATACGCCGAATCGCCAAACCCGCCTAAGCGGGTTTGCCAGCCTTGCGGCGCGGCGTTAATCACGTCGCGGAATTTCAGGCGTCCCAAAAAGGATTCGAGTCGGACACTCTCAGAGTGATCGCTTTGCAAGCGACTTCTCGTGCAATCTTGCGGATCATCTTGTAGGTTTTGAACATTTCCCAGTTGCAGATTCTCTTCGAAGGTCAGCGGAAACCTCGTAAAGTTCTGCATGACCACGGATATTTTTCGATACAGGAGTTCAGGCGAATACTCGCGCAGCCGGCGCCCGTTGAGGAGCAGTGTGCCGGAGGTCGGCTCGTAAAGCCCCGTCAGAAGTTTGATCAGCGTGCTCTTGCCGCTGCCGTTTTCGCCGACGATGGCGATTTTTTCACCCCGATGGATTAGCAGATTCAAATTGCGCAGGACGTATCGGTCGGTGTTCGGATACCGGAAGGATACGTTTTTGAATTCGAGGGTATCGATTTGGAAGTTCTCTTCGTTCGGTATTGCCCGCCCATCGGCGGTCGTCGAGGTTGACGCAGTCTCCGGGAGTTGGAGCAGCTCCAACAGGTCGCGCGCTCCCAGCGCCGACGCGACGAACGCCTGCACGGGAAACACCAATTGCAACACCGCCTGCTGGACGCTCAACACCGCCCAGATGACGACGATCGCTTCCCCCGCACTCACGCCATCGTGTATTCCCGATGCCAGCGTGTACAGCGAGAACCCGAACACCACGATGTTGCACAGCCCGATCCATCCGCCCGCCTTGATCTCCCGGCGGCGCAAGTCGCCGCGTTTCTGGAGGACCGGTTTGAGCAGGTCTTGGAATCGGCGCAGCAATTCTTCGGCAAAGCCGAACACTCGGAGTTCCTTGGCGTAGGTTTTGTCGGTGAGTATCCGGTTGATGTACTCTGCCCGCCGCCCGTCGTGCGTCGCCTCGCGATTCAGCGATTTGATCGCGATCTCGGTGCGGATTTTGATCAGCAGCGCCGGAGCCGCCGCCGCCGTTACCACTGATGCAATCCAAGGATTGATTGCCAGAATCACCAGAAGGGTGGACACCATCGTAAGCAAGATTCGCAGCATCTCGGTCTGCGAACTCGCCAGTTGCAGGAGTTGTGTTCCCGCAAATTCGTTGGCACGCCGGAGGGCGTCTTGGGTGTGGCTCTGTTCGATTGTGGCAAACTCCAAGCGAAACGCTTTGTGCCAAACGGCTTCGCGAATCAAGATCGTGCCCCGGTCTTGCAAGCGGAGCGTGAGAACACGAGAAATCGTCGTGAGCAGGAACTGCCCGAACGTCGCCAGGAACAGCAAGATCATCGGCAGCGCCAATTCCCTCATCGCACTTTGAAAAAAATCCCCCTGCACGTGCGCCGCGATCACATCGATCATGTCTTTGCGCGCCCCGTACAACGGATACGTCAATCCCCCGATGCCAAGCGGCAACAGCAACCAGAGCGTCGTCCTCCACGGATGCACGCTCCAGATCAACTTGAATACGCGCAGGGAGTTGTGCAACGCTTGCCAACTTTTCATCTCGGCACCTCCTCGGCGTACCAGCTCGCTTGGCTCTCAAACAGGTCTCGATACCGACTGTCTCGGCTCATCAACTGCTCGTGCGTGCCGATTTCCACGATCCGGCCACGCTCCATGACGACGGAGCGGTCCGCTTTTTTGACCGCGGCGAGGCGGTGGGTCACGATCAGTTTGGCTTGGTTTTCTGCAAGCCGCAAAAACAGTTCGATCAACTCCACTTCGGCCTTGGGGTCCAGCGCCGCCGTCGGTTCGTCAAACGTCACCAGCCGGTGCGGTTTCAAAAGCGCACGAGCAATCGCCACTCGCTGCCACTGCCCGCCAGACAGGTCTTCCCCGCCAAATTCAGTGCCCAATTGCTTCTGTAGAAATTCCAAATCGTGCGGCAAGCCGAGGTCTTGCAACAGTTTCTTCATTCGCTCCTTGTTCTGGAGATCTGCAAGATGACCCAAGCCGATGTTCTCCTGTACGGTCATGTGGAAGCGGTTGAAATCCTGAAACACGGACGTCACCGGAAATGTAGCGCCCAGCGCCACCGTCTCCGCATTCCACACCACTTCCCCCGTCTCGACGGGCAACAGTCCCGCAAGGACTTTAACCAACGTCGACTTGCCGCTGCCCATCTCGCCGACGATCGCAAGCGTTTCGCCCTCATAGATCGTCAAGTCGATCTCTTGCAACGCCGCTCTGTCGGCGTTCGGGTAGCGGTAGGAGATGTTGCGCAGGGAGACGACGGCGTTTTTTTCCGGAAGGGGTTGGGTGACCGCTTTCGGACGAAGACCTGCTGGCAGGTTCAGGAACTGCCACAGGTCTTCCGCCATCCGCGCATCTCGAATCAACACGTTCAGCTTCCCGGAGAAGCCCGTCGCCAAGTCGCCGAACAAATTCACCAGCGTGAACAAAAAAACAAAGTCCCCCGCCGTCCCGCCTTCCCGAATCACCCCCCAGCCGACGAACGCCGCCAACAAGGCTTGCAAGAAAAAATACACCAGCACCGGCGGGGTGGTTCGCCATGCGGCTTGCCGCTCGCGGGACGCCAATGCTTCGACCAGCATGTTCATGTGTTGTTTCCAACGTTTTCGTAAGAAGTCATTCGCCGAGAGAACCCGTATCTCCATGTGCGACTCCCGCTCGATCCCCAAGCGAAACAGCCGGTCGAGCAAGCGTTGCTCACTTCCCTGCGCACGGACGAGGTCTGCCGTTCGTTTCGTCTGCACAGTCTGCGCATAGACACCCCACGCCGTAAACAACAACACCATTCCCGCCGCCAACCCGTTCCCAAACACCAGCACCAAGACCAAAATCACCGCCAGCGACAGCGCGTCGCACAGCACGCTGTACGCGTTGACCCCCGCCTTCGCAAGATTCAGTCTCTTGCTTTTGAACAGCAGGTCCTGCACACCCGCGTCTTCTGCTTGCTCCAAACTCAAGCGCTGCATGTTCTCGGCAAGTTTTCGTTCGTACAGCGGCGGCAGCGCGTCCTGCAACCTCGTGCGAGCGAGCAATTCGACGGTGCCGAACAACTGGCGCAACAGCATGATCGCGGTCAAAAACCCAATCGCCGAAAGCATGCTCTCCGTCCCGTCGCCCCATCGATTCAGAAACGCCCGCATCCCGAACGGCTCGAACAGAACCAACGCCGTGTAGACCGCGAAGCAACTGTAGAACAACTTCGATTGTCTCGGGTCCGCTTGCTGGATCAGGCGGGCACAAACTTGAATTTTTTCAAAAGAGGAGGCTTGCCTCACCGTCTCGCTCCTTCCCAATCTATGGAATCTGGTAAAGTACATCTATCATAGTGGATTCCACGAAAAAAATCCCGCGCATCGGCGGGATTTTTTCATTCGCATTCGTTAGGTCGTGAGGTCGACATCGGTGCCTTGGGTCTCCGGGCCGAGAAACAGCACAGCCAAAGCGCCGATCACGATGGCGACGAAGAAGATCAGGAAGATGGTGGTCAGGGGCGTTTTTTGTGCGACGAGCATGCCCACTACGTACGGGCCGATCACACCGCCGATCCGTCCAAACGCCGCCGCCAGCCCCACGCCGGTCGAGCGAATCGCCGTCGGATAGTGCTCCGGCGTGTACGCGTACATCGCCCCCCACGCGCCCAAGTTGAAAAACGACAGGCAGATGCCCGCCGCGATCAGCGACGTTTGCGTCGCCGCCGTGCCAAACCAGATCGCGCTCGCCGCCGTCAGCAGCAGATACAAGACGAGCACGAACTTGCGCCCCAAGCGCTCGATCAGATAGGCGGCGGTGAAGTAACCCGGCAGTTGGGCGAGTGTCATGATCAGGACGTATTGGAAGCTTTTCACGAGCCCGAAGCCTTTCATGACCATGACGGTCGGCAACCAGAGGAACATGCCGTAGTAGGAAAAAACGACGGTGAACCACAGCACCCAGAGCATGATCGTGGAGCGCAGATAGTTCGCCGACCAGACGCTGGCAAGTCGCCTAAGAAATGGCATCTGTACCGTCTCTTGCGCCGTGAAACGCGGCGAGTCTTGGATCGCCCGGCGCAGGTAGAGCGCATAGAGCGCCGGAATCGCAGAGATCACAAACGCCGTTCGCCAGCCGTAGTTCGGGATGACGAAGTACGAGATCAACGCCGCTGCAATCCAGCCGCCCGCCCAGAAGCTTTCCAACAGCACGACGGCGCGGCCCCGTTCTCCCGTTTGAAACGATTCGGAGACCAGCGTGGAGGCAACCGGCAGTTCTCCGCCCAGTCCGAATCCGGCGAAGAAGCGCAGGAAGCACAGAAACACAAATCCGGTGGCGAGCGCCGACAAGCCGCTCGCCGCCGAGAAGATCAACAGCGTCCAGACCAGTACGGTGCGCCGCCCGAAGCGGTCCGCCAACGACCCGGCGACCGCCGCTCCGACCGCCATGCCGATCGAGTTGATCGCCGTCAACGTCCCGACCTGCTGCGCGCCGAGGTGCCATTCCACCGCAAGCGCCGCCGCGAGAAAGGACATCATGCCGACGTCCATCGCGTCGAACAACCAGCTGAGGCCGGCGCTTAGGAGCAGTTTTTTCTGATAGGGATTGCGCAAGAGCGGGGTTTTGTTCATAAATGGGCAAAAGCCTCCTTTTTTTCACACGTGCAAGTCACGTTCGCGCGCCTCTCTGTATAGCATAGTGCCAACTGCATCGGGAGGGGTAGCCATGGATCTTTGGATGACTTGGGGTACAATTTTGTTGTTGGCCTTGTCCTCCAGCATTGACAACTTTGGGGTCGGGGTTTCATACGGAATTCGAGGAATCCGCATCCGATTCTTTGCGAATTTCATCATCTCGATCATCGCGTTTTGCTTCAGCGAGATCGGCATTCATGCGGGCAGCTGGATGTCGGTCGTGCTGCCGGGCGCGGTGTCGAACATCGCCGGCGCGTTGGTGTTGCTCGTCATCGGCCTGCGCATCATCTTGCTGACCCTGCCCAAGAAGAAGAGGCAGCAACAGCCCGACTCCACAAAACCCCGCTCGATCACGGGCTACTTGGAGTCGCCGGAAAAAGCGGACCTTGACGCGTCCGGGGAGATCGGTTTTCTTGAATCGTTGGTGCTCGGCGTCGCCGTGTCGCTCAACGCGCTCAGCAACGGATTGGGCGCCGGCTTGATTCATCTGTCCGCGCTGGAAATTTCGTTGTCGGCGGCTGTGTTCAGTTTTTTGGCGATCTGGTTGGGCATGCTGCTCGGAAACAAAGTAGCAAGCCTTCGAATCGGCTCGCTGAACATCGGGCAATTCAGCACGGTCATCAGCGGCGTGATTCTGCTGTTCATCGCGATGCACGCGCTTCTCTAGCGAAGCCAAGACCGGTCTGCAACCAGGACAAGAAAAAAGACATGCCCCCGCAAAGGGCATGTCTTTTTCAGGAAGCTAGAGCAGGGCTCCCAGTACTCCGCAGACGAGAACGACCGCCCAAGACGGCTGTTTCCACACCATCAGCAGTCCGAACGCAAACAGCGCAAGCGCCGCATCGAACGGGCTGTGAATCGCTTGGGTCATCACCGGGTCGTACAACGCCGCCAGCAACAGGCCGACGACGGCTGCGTTGACGCCGTTTAGAATGCCCCGGACGTTCGGCATCACGCGCAGTCTGGACCAAAACGGCAACGCGCCCGCCACGAGCAAATACGATGGCATGAAGATGGCGAGCGTGGCGAGGAGTGCCCCCTTCCAGCCGGAGATCACCGCGCCCAAGTACGCCGCGAATGTAAAAAGCGGCCCCGGCACCGCCTGTGCCGCTCCGTATCCGGCGAGAAACTGCGTGTCGCTCATCCAGCCGGGTGCCACGACTTCCGACTGCAACATCGGCAACACGACATGACCTCCCCCGAACACCAGCGAGCCCACGCGAAAGAAGCTGTCAAACAGCGCGAGAAACGGCGAGGAAACTGTGTGGCGAAAAGCAGGCAATCCGAGCAGGAGCACCGCAAGCACCGTCAGGCAGATCACGGCTCCGCGCTTGGAGAGCGTCGCGCCGGGCGTCGGAATCACTTGCATGAGAGGCTTCGGCAACCACTGCCACCCGATCCACCCCGCGAAGAGGAGCAACAGAATCTGCTCCCACGCGGACGGCCACACGAGCGTGAGAATCGCGGCACCGAGCGCCAGCGTGGCGCGCGGACGGTCGGGCGCGAGCGACTTCGCCATCCCCCAAACCGCCTGTGCCACGATCGCGACCGCCGCCGCCAGCAATCCGTGCAGCCAGCCGGGCTCGCCGATGTTGCTTCCTTGGAGCAGCCAAGCAAAAATCGCCAAGGCAAGCGCCGACGGCAGCATAAATCCAATCCAAGCGAGGATGCCGCCGATCCACCCCGCCCGCAGCAAACCGATCGCGATGCCGACTTGCGATGAGGCAGGCCCCGGCAAGACTTGGCACAACGCCACGAGATCGGCATAGGCGCGCTCGTCCAGCCATTTGCGTTTTTCTACGTATTCGGCTCGGAAGTACCCGAGATGGGCGGTCGGTCCGCCAAAGGAAGTCAGACCGAGTCGGAAGGAAACGGCGAGTACTTCGAGCAGGGCTTTGCCGTTCATGGGAGGTGAGACACCCTTTCCAATCAGAGAAGTTGCTTGGAGTGTAGCCCTCCGTTGCATAGATGTCAAGGATTGTTCCTTTACATGCGAGTCAGGGAACGAACCGTTGCTTACGGAAACAGAAAGACAATGCCGATGAGGATGGCGATCACGCCCGACACACGCCCCATGATCAGGGCGGCGTCGCTGGGTTCGGCGTTTTTGAATTGCCAACCGGCTCGCAGATACCAAGCTGCTTGAGGGAACAGTACATTAAGTACGCCAATCAAGATGATGATCAGGGCGAAGAGAGTGTTCAAAAAAAGCCACCTCCCGTGTCAAGGGATTTCTAATATATGGTATTCGACAAGAAAAGCGGCAGTACCTTCAAAAAAGAGGTGTACACGGCACGGCTGCCGAGTACACCTGTTTCTTCGAGGACTTGCAATGGGATTTCGATTGATGAAACCCGGTTCCGGCGTGCTGTCAGCATCGCAGGGAATGCTTTTTACTCCGGTTTAAGGTCAGTTCTTAGCCTTGTTGAGGATGCTCGTGTTCGAGGCTTGCGTGCCGGATTATTTTTTGACGAGGCCTTGTTCTTCCAGCCAGCGGGCGGCGACGTCGCTGGCTTTTTTCTTGTCGACGTCGACTGCGGCGTTGAGTTCCGCCATTTGCTTTTCGTCGATTTTGCCCGCGAGTTTGTTCAAGACTTCCCCCACTTCCGGGTGCTGTTTGAGCACTTCGCTTCGCACGATCGGCGCGGCGTAGTAGGGCGGGAAGAAGTGCTGGTCGTCTTCGAGCAGCACGAGGTTGTTTTTCGCCAAGCGGCCGTCGGTCGTGAACGCGTCAATCGCTTGTACATCTCCGGAGGTCAGCGCTTGGTACTTCAGTCCGGGGTCCATCGCTTTGACGTCTTTGAAATTCAGGGCGTACGTTTTCTTCATGCCTTTCAACCCGTCGTCGCGGTCGAGGAACTCCTGCTCGGTGCCAAACACGATCTCGCCTTGGTGCGCTTTGAGATCGGAGACGGTCTTGAGGTTGTATTTTTGCGCCGTTTCTTGCGTGACGGCGATGGCGTACGTGTTGTTAAAGCCGATCGGGCTCAGCCAGTCGATTTTGTACTTGCCGGGGAACTCGTCTTTGACTTTTTGGTAGACCGCGTCCGGGTCGCTCATCACGGTCTCGCCCATGATGTTGACGAGCCCGGTGCCCGTGTATTCGACGTAGACGTCGGCAGAGCCGTTTTTCATGGCGGAGAAGCAGACGTCGGTGCCGCCGAGGTAGGACTTGGTCTTGACTTTGAGGTCGGTGTTCTTCTCCAGCATCTCAGAGACCAAGTTCGCCATGATGTCTTGTTCGGTGAAGTTTTTGCCGACGACGGTGATTTCGTCCGCGCTTTTCGAAGTTCCGATCGAGCAGCCCGCCGTGAGTCCGGCGAGCGCGAGCGTCAAAATACCTGCTGTCAGAACGTTACGGGTACGTTTTTTCAAAATGTTTGATCCCCTCTCCCTTAGTTGACTTCTTTGCGAATGCGCAGCCCTTTCGGCGTGACCATGCGGTCCACCCAAGCGAGCAACAAGTCGAACAGGATTGCCAACACCGCAGCCGGAATCGCGCCTGCCAGAATCACGCCGGTGTCGACCATCGAAATCCCGCGCAAGATCAAGTCGCCGAGGCCGCCGGCCCCGATGAACGACGCGAGCGTCGCCACGCCGATCGTCATGACGGTCGCCGTGCGAATGCCGGCGAAGATCATCGGGCGGGCGAGCGGAAGTTCCACCATGCGAAGCTGTTGCGAGCGCGTCATCCCCATGCCGCGACCTGCTTCAAGCAGCGGCGCGTCGACGTCGAGGATGCCGGTGTAGGTGTTGCGCAAGATCGGGAGCAGCGCGTAGGCGACCATCGCAAGGATCGCCGGAACCGACCCGATGCCAAAGACGGGAATCAGAAAGCCCAGCAACGCCAAGCTCGGGATCGTCTGCAAGACGGAGACGATGCCCATCACGAGCCCTGCGAGCTTGCGGTAGCGCGTCAGCAGGATGCCAAGCGGCACCGCGATGAGAATCGCCCAGAACAGCGCGATCAAGGAAAGCGTGATGTGTTGCAAACTCGAATCCACGATGTCGGTCCAACGGTCAGCAAACGTCGTCAACCATTCATTCACCACTTGCCATCGCCTCCTCCAGATACGGCTTCGCGAGCAGATCGACGAGGGAAGCGCGGGTCATCAACCCGACCAGTTTGCCCTCGGCGTTGACGACGGGAACATGTCCGAAGGGGGCGTTTTGCACCTGCGAGATCGCTTCGGAGAGCGGCATCTCGGGCAGGAGCGTCGGCACGTTCGTCCGCATGACATCGCCCAGCGTCATCGACTCCTCGTGGAATCGTTTGTAGATGTCGCTCGTGTCGGCAATGCCTCGGTAGCGGCCGTCTTGGTCGGCGACCAGAATGGACGTGACGCGTTTGCGCTGCATGGTCTGCACCGCTTCGGCGAGACCTTTGTAGCGGCTCATCTTGACCGGGTTGGGCAGCATGACGTCGGCGACGGTGTGCGAGCGGTGCGAAGAGAGGCGTTTCTCTCCCAAGAAGCCGCGGACAAACTCGTTGGCCGGATGACGAAGAATATGGTCAGGTGAACCCTGCTGGATGACGCGACCGCCGCCCATGATGATGATGGTGTCGGCGATCTTCAACGCTTCGTCCATGTCATGCGTGACAAATACGATGGTTTTGTGCAGTTCTTCGTTGAGACGGATCAGTTCGTCTTGCAATTGTTCGCGCGTGATCGGGTCCAGCGCGGAAAACGGTTCGTCCATCAAGATGATCGGCGGATTCGCCATCAGGGCGCGCGCCACGCCGACGCGCTGCTGTTGGCCCCCGGACAACTCCGCCGGGTAACGGTCACGATACGAGGCTGCATCAAGCCCGACCAGTTCCAGCAACTGATCAATCTTGGTCAGATCATGACCTTTCTTGCCGTTGGTCAACCTTGGCACCAGCGAGATGTTCTCCGCGATCGTCATGTGCGGAAACAGGCCGATCTGCTGGATGACGTACCCGATGCGGCGGCGCAGTTCGGCGCGGTCCGGTTTGCGCACGTCTTGGTTGAACACGAACACCTCGCCCGACGTCGGCTCGATCAGGCGGTTGATCATCTTCATCGTGGTCGTCTTGCCGCACCCGGACGGGCCGACGAGCACGACGATGTGGCCTTGCGGGATCGACAGGTTTAAGTTGTCGATCACCACTTTGTCACCGTACGATTTGGTGACGTTGCGAAACTCGACTGCTGTTCTTTTCACTTCAACATCCCCTCCCAATTGCTGGTCTTCCCAGTTTTGGCAGGGCCTTTTGAGCCTGTAAAAAAACGCAAAGAGACCCTGCCAACAACGACCAGGGTCCGCAAAAAAGTATGCAAAAAAGACCCTGCCTGCTTGCTCGGGTCAATGTGTGTGAAACCTTCATGCAATTGACCCATCTGACGCTGACGAGGTTAGCTGACGGGCTCGGGATAAGATGGTTCCCTACGAAGCTTGGCGGCCTCTGCATTCAATCGCCACGCTCCGATACGCCCCAGGAAAATTTGGTTCCCCCGCTTCCCAATTTGAATACTTGGGAATTAAGCACTGGTATTAGTATAAACATAGAGGATGAGAATTGTAAACCTCTGTGGTAACCATTTCCTTTCAAGGTGGTGTGCCTACCTACCCTCATCGTATGCAGAGGGAATTGAATTATTACAGGTGGATAGTCAATGGGTAGGATGTGATCAGGATTAAGGAAAAAAGAACCTATCGAGTGAGTTCCGCGCTCGACAGGTTCTTTTTTGATTCTACGTTGCTCTTGCACGGGCGAATTCCATTTTTCGTACTTCGAGTTCCCCTTTTCTTTGCTTTAGTTCGATGAGGAACGGCTTGACGGTGGTCATCATTGCATCCGGACATATCAACTGAATCTCGGACAGCTGTTTTTCGATTTTGAGGATCAAAATATTTAGAGACAAGATGGACCGATTGATCTCATCGATTTTTTGACGACGCGCAAGAGCGGCCTCTCGATCAAGTTGTTCCCAGACTTGTCTAACCTTTGCATTGGCCGCCTCTGTCATTTGGCGTGTAAGCAAGCGAAGAACTTCATCCCAGATTTGAACGAGACTGTCGATCATGCTTCCTCCGATTTTTCCTGAACAACTGCACGCATCGCTTGCTGATATGTCTCAATCAACATTTTCTGTACCTCTTCCGTAATCCCCGAGATCGCAAGGGCTGCTGTCAATTCTCTCATAATATTGGAAACCGCCTGTGCTTTGGATTCGAACTTCTTACGTCGCTCCATTTCTACTTCCACAAACGCCTTGGTCTGTTCCCGAATCACTTTCGACATCGCTTCTGCTTGGGCTTCGATTTTTTTTACTTCAGTCCACCGTTTTGCTAATTCGATCAATTCGGGGAGGGAATCGACGACTTTAGTTAGCACTTGTGCACCCATTTCCTTAGAAAAAACGGAATTCGAGTTCTTCCCTGTTAGGACTTCTTGATGAAAGGACTGTGTTGCATCCGGTAATGTGGTTCTTCTTGACGTCATACCAGCGCCTCCTGAAGAGTTTCGTCCAATTCATCAATCATTTTCTGCGTTTGTAAAAGAATTTGTTGGACGATAGCAAAACGTACCTCTTCCTCTTCTTCAACTTCAGAAACTGCAAATGCTTCACGATACGCTGTGAAGTACTCGTGGAAATTTTGGTAATTATGCTCTTCCAGTTCTGTCAGGCTCTCTTGACTGCCCGAAAGAGCATTTTGCTGCCACTCCACCAATGCACGGTCGATTGCCTTGCCCAGTTTTCCTTGCCAAGTTAAAGCCTCGTACACGAAAAATGCTCCTTCGACGAACACGATTGCTGCTGCCGATATCGCACGGGTGGAAGTCGCTCCAATTTTGGCCAAGAAGGAAGTCAATCCATTATGGGTTGAACGAGAGAACGTATGCCCAAACGCGTCTCCCAGCACTTTTAACCCATGGCTGGCCGCATTCGCCACTCCGGCACCCGCGCCCCCGGCTCCTCCGTATTGAGCAAAAAATTGCACCAAGCCCGCCCCAATCACGTCTTTTGCCACGTTTCGTGTCAAGGAGATCATCAGAGGCTCAAAGGATGGCGCCTCTACGCGCACTTCGTATTCAAACTTTTCTACTGCCGTGTTCAAGAGAGACTCAATCTCGGCATCCAAGCGCTCAAGCTCTCTCATCAAATACTCAGTAATCGTCTTGGTCTCTTGACGAACCAACAAAGGCATTGAATGAGCCTGTACAAACTGTGCGCATTCATCTTGGCTCGTCCACTTGTTCGCCTCTTCGATTTGCGCCTGCAATTTAATCGCGATCCGCTCAGTGGCGGTGTTAAACAGTCGCGGTAACTGGTCGTTCAGTTTAGCGAACGTCATTTTGATTTTCATGCGGATTTGTTCTTCTTGCTCCAAAAATGTGTGGATTCCACTCGCAACCGCGTCTTTCTCGGCCTGATTTGCTTTGGCGAAAGCAAGTGTTTTCTCTGCCTCTTGTTGAATCAGCGATAACAAATCTTTTTGGTAGTGAGTCAGAGAATGCAGCAATGCCTCTTGACGCTGCGGCGACAACAGATTGATTTTCAGGTACTCCCACAGGTCAGCTGCAACGGGCAAAACAGGCTTGGGCGGCCCTTGTGGTGATTGCTGGACTGTCGGAACCAGGAAATACTGCAGCGAGCGATGCAAACTATCTTCTGCATGTTGAACGATTTCGAGAATACGGCGGTCTGACCGCTCCACATCTGATGGAACACGATTGACTACGAGAACGAATTCTGTAGTTGGTTGCAAAACATTTTGAATGTATTGCATAAACTGATGGTCATTCTCCTTGAATCCGACCCGGTAGGAAACCACATACACAATCACGTCACTGTTGGGGATGAAATCCTTCAACACCTCTTCGTGTTCGTTTGCCAATGAATCATATCCTGGGGTATCAAACAGTCGAAGTCCTTTCAACTCATGCGGGAATTGGGGCACCATGAGCCGTAGTCTTGCAAGATTGCTATCGGGGTGCATGCTCAGTTCATGAAAACGATCCCGAGAGATCGACTCCAGTGTCGCTTCCTCGTTCACGCGGAACGTTGCTTCAGCCTCCAGTTCCAGGTCATCCATCAATTCGATCACCGTTCCGGTTGTCGGTCGTGCACTTGCGGTCAGGCGTTCCTGTCCCAACATGCCATTGATCAGAGAGGTTTTCCCGCTGCTCGTTTCCCCAAGCAAAATGACAAAGTGTTCTGGGTAGGAAACGCGCTCGCGAAGAAACCGTCCCAGCGCTGTTAGCTTGTCGTTTCCCAATCGTTCGAGCAGTTCTTCGATCTGCTCCATTCTCTGTTGTAACTCAGTTTGAGTACGCAAGCACGCTCACCTCGAATTGTGTCATCCACTCCAGATCTTGTTGCAATTTCTCTCGCATTTGCTGATCAAACTGTTCATTTCTGAACATGGCTTCGTCATGCTGCTGTTTTTCAGCCTGCAAGATTTCGTATTGGGTACGAACGAAACTCTCAAGCCCCTGTTCGATTTGCACAAACGCGTGATCGGCGAAGGATTGAATGATCCGTTTCACCTCCGACTCAAACTCACTCAAAGGTCCTTCAAGATCTCTCAGTGTGTATTTCTGCCTTTGCTGGTTGACCGCGCTCTTGGCTTTGCGTCCGAGAAAACCGCCAAGCAGCCCCATGCCAAGTCCCGCCACGAGCCCTACCACGATTCCAACCGGTCCGCCAACTGCGGATGCAAGAAACACAGCACCAATCGCGCTGCCCAGATTCATAGCATGCGGAATCGCTTTTTCAAACTTGAACGCTTCCTCTCGATGAAACGTTCCATCTTTCGTAAACTCACCTTGAAAGTCCTGAATTTGCAACTGCCCTAGCATGGCTGACAAATCTTGCTGCATGCGGTACACCCCAAGAGAGAGGTCTTCCATGAGATCGCTGATGATGTATTCCTGTTGCTCCTGATACGCGCGGTTCAAGAGATGCCCGTCGACGACACCGCCTTGGATGATTCGTCTCATTTCATTGCGCAGATTTTCTGTCTGCCGTTTGCTTTCCTCGCGTGCCAACACTTCATATTCGGTACGATAAGCGGAGATTTTCTCTTCGATTTCAGAGATCAGATTGCGGTTGTAGCGGTATTTTTCTTCGTGATGTCGTTCTTGCTCTTGATACTTGGCCAGACGCTCTTCCCTTGATAACGAAAAGTCCGCAAGCCGTGTTGCAATCGTTTGCTTGAGATCCTGAATCAGATGAAGCAACGATTGATGCGCTTCTTCTTGCAAGACTTTTTGCCAGTTCAGAGATAAATCCCGCAAGAGTTCGCGAATTTCGTGGACACCGGATTGTTCATACAGTTTCGGGTCGTGCTGGAGTCGTGCCTGTAACGCTTGATATACGTTTAACACCCGAATCTCTACAGCGCCGCCCGTCTTATACTGGTCGGCAATCTGTTGCAAGGTTTGTAAGTTATAGGCTCGGCTGTCTTCCACTTCATCCGGGGTTTCGTCGTTCCATTGATTTTGAACAAACCAAGCCGTTGTCAATTTCGGCCATGCGCTCGCTAAAAACGCCCGTTCCGATTTGGTGATCGTCGGGACCGTCCGCAACATAAAGATCGCGGCAGACAAACGCTCGATATAGCTCATCGTGCTCTCCACATTCCGCGGAGTCAAACTTCCCACCCCAGGCAAATCGACCAGCACCAGTTGATTGGCCAGCAACTCATCCGAAGAGTAAACCACCACATGCGTAACCTGCTTTTCGTTGCCGGGGTTATACAAGTTGTGAACGTAGAGTTCCAATTCCTTCGGGTTCTCCAAGATCACTGCTTGGTCTTGATCTCGGAAGAATACGTGCACCTCTCCGTCTCGCTTCCCATACCGTACTTCCACAGGAATACACGTCGTCTCATCAGCGTCGACCGGCAGTACCAAATCCTTCATCAACAACGCATTTAACAGACTGCTTTTTCCCGTTCCTTGCAGGCCGAGGACGGGAACCAAGAATTCAGACGTGTTGAGTTTCTCAAGTTTTGCCGCAAACAAGTCACGGTATGACGATTGACCCTGTTCCGTAATCAAAGGGATGTACGTGTCTGCCAGTGTAATAAATTTTTCATCCAACATCGGGTGCGTGGTTGCAATCATCTTATCGTCTCCCTCCAAACAAACGCTGCCAGATCGGTTTTTGGCACCATTTCACATCGTTCTCGACCGCTTCCATCTTCGTTACAAGCAGAGCGCAAAGTGTAAGCAGTTCCTGATTCTGCTCGGATTGCCGTTGCTGTGACGCTTTGATTTGAGCAAATTGCTCGTTAAACTGCTGCTGAACTCGGAAGAGTTGAGTTGCAGACTGTTCAACATGAGCAAGCAATCGCTGCTCCATTTCATGCAACTGTTGGAGCAAAGTCGCGTGTGCTTCCTGCGTTGAAATGGCTTCCGATTGCGAGATATTCGTCATCTCTTGCAAGGTACGGCCCATTCGCTGGATCTCAGATTGCAACGGCAGCATCTGCTCATTGGTCAGTTTGGCTTGTTTAATGGCCGTGTCTAAAGAGCGCTGCAATGTTTGTTGCACTTGCTCCATCCGTTCGGAAAACTCTTGCAACGCAGTTTCTTGAGATCTTCTCGTTCCATCAAAAATTCTCTCCTCGATCGTTTCCAGCATGCTTTTGGTCACGTCATCCACTTGAATCAAGAGCGAGTCGCTCATGTTTACACGTACCACCTTTACGATTGAAATTCACTGTACGCTCGGAGAATCTGGGTACAAAATTCACGACTGGATTCATTCAACAGGTAAGGAAACAGCCTCCACAATAGACTCATGATCTCACTCTCGTCAGCGATGGTCAGATTCAAACGATGGGAGAGCTCACACATCAACAACGAGTAGACCGGGTTGCTGTCATTAAGCAATAGAACTCCTCGATTGGACTCTGCGATTTCTTGTTGCAGGTTGAGCAAGCTGAAAATACCTTCTCCCATATTTCGCCCCGTTTTGAATTCTTCAAGTGATTGACCGACCAAGTTCACCCTCGCAGTTCTCATTTGAAGCATTCTGTGTATGAGACTGGTCTTGAATTGTTTCTTCGCCGCCCCCTCTTGGATAGCGTTGACCAAGACATACGCGTGAAACGGTCTGTTTTCCAACATCAAACTCAATTCTGGAGCGGACTGCGGCCCAAAACTCTGTTCATTGACGAGAACAAAGCGGTGTTGTTCGTGATCGATCGAAAGGTACCCCACTTGTTCCAAACGCGGCAGGTGATCAGGGAGGTCCAGAGGGAGAAACCGTCGCGCGAATTGTGAAAGCGAGAATTCATCCCATCCCCAGATCACAGTGGTAGAAAACGACCCTCCAAACTTTTCATTTGCTGATTGGCAGTAACTCCAGATTTGGTGAAATTGCCTTGTTAGAAGATGGCGGCTGAGTTGGTAGAGGTGATAAACCGAGTTCTGGATTTCCACATTTTGGAGGTTAGGGAATTCCGCACGTTGTTCCGGTTGAGGTTTCAAAACCTCACGAGCTGCCGCGGTCTCATGGACCCCAAGGTGCTCACCGATCACGGCAGTCCACTCTTGCAATGACAAGACCAGCTCTTGTGCTTTTTGCTTTGCGAGGCGTTGTTTTCGTTTCTTCATGACTTCCTCAATGCGGCGGCCCACCTCTTGGTTGACGATCTCTTGCAAATGACCCATCCGCTGCTCCCATTGATCGAGGAAGTGGGTCATCGTTTCCATCGTTTTCTGGTAATGCATCATCAAACTTTCATGGGTGGCGCTGGGATTGAATACTTCGTATTCGATTTCTTTCTCTTCGTAGCCACCCCCAAATATTCTTTTAATCGCGTTAAAAAAACCCTTCTTTTCTCGCCGAACCGTGCGAGATTCGATTCTCTTCTTCAGTTGAAAAGCACTCGCACTCGTTCGCGGGTTGGGAATGTCGTTTCCAAGATAATCTTCCGGATTCAAGTTCAACGATGTGAGTACCGTGCTGATGTTTTGGTGAAAGACCCTCAGCCCTTGCACAATTTGTGACTCCAACGATTGCACTTGACTCTTGACTTCTTCTATTCGTTTTTCCGCTTCTTGAACTCGTTCCCGATTCAACGAATCCAAGTACGAGTGCGCTCGCTGAAAGGTGTATTGGATTTGGGTTAACAAGCCTTGCGTCTTCTGTTTTGTGCCTTCAAACTGTTTTTCGATTTCATTCTGATTGTTGAGATGCGGTACAAGTGCAGCAGAAATTGGCTCTGACACCTCAGCCACTGGATCTGATTGCAAATTCAATAGCTCCTCCGAAACCAATTCGGAGATGTGTCTGTACAATTGAAGCAATCGGTTGCGCTTCATTTGCGGGCGAATATGTCCCACATGTCGCTGAATCGTCTCGATCAAAATCTCCAATTGGGATTGTTGCCAATTTGGATTGGCATGTTGTTTTCGAGATTGGAGGGCCTGTTTGGCGGAAACCTGAACAACATTCACACTAGATTGGAGCGAGGGGTCCACTTTGGAAACAATCCTCAAGACGCGGTCTCGATGGTCCCTCGCCACTTCGTCTTTGTTTTTTAATACCGCCCCTCCCGAACCGATTTTTTTCTCGACGGAATCGAGCATGTTTTGCACGATGATCAGCGGTTTGTGATGGTGGCGAATCGATTCGATCACTCGGTACGTCGTACTGTCTGAATTGGCCTTCATGGTCACCACATAGAGACAGAGGTCGACAGTGGGTAACAGATTCTCCATCGTCAAAGCTTCGTGCGAGTCATATCCGTACGCATCGAGTCCTGGACTGTCAACGATTTGCAGATTGGAGTCTAACAGATAATCAGGTGATTCAATCGCGATCACACGAATGTTTTTTTCGTTGTTCGGATTATCTCTTTCATCGGCGTAGTTTTTGATTTCCTCCGCAAGATTGTCTCCGCTCTTGGTTAGAGGAGGGCTCCCATCAGAAAAAAAGAATTTCGCCTGCAACTCTGGTCCTTTTACACATGTGATCAACGTCCCGGAGCTGGGTCGGACAGCAGTCGGCAAAACTTCTTCCTCAAGGAGTGCATTTAACAGGGTCGATTTTCCACTGCTTGTGACCCCAACCAAGCCAATGCGTATGAACTGGGTGTTCCATAACTCCGCTCGGTCTTTGAGCCATTGAATATTGGTTTCAAAGTACTCAGCGACCAGTGGGTCTTGTTCAAGACTGGTTATCATCTGTTTTGCAATTTGTAACTCATCCATACGACATTGACCCCCAAGTTCCACCTTCATACCCAATTTTTCCGAAACAATATGATCATACTACACAACTCTAACTGTTTGTAAGGTAACACTATGTATTTGATATATTTCCTTTTGTTAAATCAAAAAAATGAAGCCTGTTGAGTCTCGCACTCAACAGGCTCCTTTTTATAACCGATGGTTTTTGTCACGACGCCATTCACCGGGGGCAAGCGTAAGAAACGGCAACAAACTGACGACGATCGCCCCGACGAACGCGGCTTCTGCTCCCCACTTCGCCGTCAACGCGCCCAGCAAGGACGTGGACACCCCGCGTGAAAAAAACTCCACCATCCGCATCGTGCTCCCCACCCGCCCGAGCATATCGCTTGGCGTGCGGTCCTGCATTTCCACGGTGTATGCGAGGGTGTAGAACAGTTGCCCGACGCCGCTTAACACCAAGGCGATCGGCATGATCCAGAAGACCGGGATCAGCAGCAAACCCAGACTGACGGCGGTGACGAGCAGGCCGTTTACCATGAGTTTGTTGTTGTTGACGTTCTTCAGACGCGGGGTGATCAGCGAACTGAGCAGCGCACCCGCCGCGCTGAGCGTGAGGTAGCCGGAGATGGTTTCGTCGGTGAGGCTGTAGCTGTTTTTCAGCGAGAAGATCATCACCGTCGTGATGCCGCCGGTAGCGAGGCTGTAGAACAGACTGCCGGAGAGCAGCCGTACCTGAGTTTTATCCCGGTAGAGAAACAGCAGCCCTTCGCGCAAGTCGGCGGCAATTTGACTTGCCGACCGGACGCCGCCCAAGTTTTCACGAGGAATTTTCATCCAGTAGAGCGCCGCGAGCGGCGCAAAGTACGTCACCGCGTTGATCCAGAGGATCGCGCTGTACGACGTCAGCGCCAAGAGCAGACTCGCCAGCGCCGGGCCGAGAATCATCGACAGGCGGAACATCGAGTTCGTGCCGGAGTTCGCTTCCATCTTGCGGTCGCCGAACATCAGCGGGACGACCGCGAAGTTGGCGGAGCGCACAAACTCATGCGCCGTCGCGATCAAGCCGCCGAGCACGTAGAGCATCCAGATCTCCAACGTGCCGGTGGAGTTGAGAAGCGCGATGGCGACGCTGCAAACGGACTGGAACGTCAACGCCGCGCTCAACACGACTTGGCGGCTGACCCGATCCACCAACGGCCCCGCCAAGAATAGCCCGATCAGCGAGCGCGGAATCGTCTCGCAAATCGCCATGATCGACATCGCGCCGACAGACCCCGTCAACGCAAAGACCATCAGCGGCAAAGCGACCAAGTAGATGCTGTTGCCTGTATTGTTGACGAGACCGCCCAAGGCGTAGAGCACAAAGCGGGGGTCTCGCCAAATGGATGCTTGCATGTGTTTTCCCAACTCCTCCAGATTCATCCCTTTCATTATAGCGGCAAATTGGAAATTCATGGAGAACAAAAAACGACCGCCTCCAAAGCGATCGTTTGTACGTTCAGATGTGGTTAGCAACTGCGCTCTTTGCCAAACTCAATCGCGCGGCTCGCAATGTCAGCAACGGTGAGAGTCTCCAACTCGGCGAGAACCACCGTGTCCACCCGCTCCATCACCTCTCCAAATGCGGCGCGAATCCCGGCGCCGACCGGACAAGCGACATTGGGTTCGGCGACGCTGGGAGAGAGAACGCCGTCAGGTTCCATCACGCGATAGACCTCCGCCAACGTCAGCTCCTGTGCCGGACGCAGAAGTCGGTATCCGCCCCTCGCCCCTTCCCGTGTTGCCAAGATCCCCTCCGTCACCAATTTCGCCAAGACCTTTCGCAAAAAAACGGAGTGTGTATTCACACTGCCCGCTATATAAGAACTGGAATACCCGTCTTCCGAAGTGGACAACAAAGCCAGCGCATGCACAGCCAACGGAAACCATCCTGTTGCCATTCGTTACACCTCCACTCGAACCTTTCAAACCCTTTCATACCTAGTATAGCACGAACCTCTCATGCAGGGTGTTGACACGGCACCTAACTGCAACTAAAATGATTGTAGTTAAAGCACACACAGACGAGAGGAAGATGGACATGAAAGTATTGGTATTGGTGGCCCACCCGAATTTGGAACAATCCCGCATCAGCAAACGCTGGGTACAAGAGTTGCAAGCAGCAGGCGATGTGACGATTCACAATCTGTACGAAGCCTACCCGAACTTCCAAATCGATGTGGAGCGCGAGCAACAACTGTTGCTGGAGCATGATCGCATCGTCCTGCAATTCCCGTTCTTCTGGTACAGCACGCCGCCGCTGTTGAAACTGTGGGAAGACTCCGTGTTGACCTACGGTTGGGCATTCGGCACGGAAGGCGGCAACAAACTGCACGGCAAGGAATTGCTCCTCGCAACCTCGACCGGCAGCCCGAAAGAAGCGTACCAGCACGGCGGCTTCAACAACTACACGATGGAGGAACTCTTGCGACCGCTGGAAGCGACCAGCAACTTGATCGGCACGAAACTCCTGCCGTCCTTCATCTTGAACGGTGCTTCCAACCTGTCCGACGAAGAGTTGGAAGCGTCCGCAAAAGCGTATGTACAAGCGGTCTTGGCTTAACTTCTAAAGCGAACAAACGAAAAGACGCCCTGCCAAGCGAGGCGTCTTTTTCATTTCGTTTTTTACTTCACATCAAACGTAATCGGCAATTCCTTCACCGCAAAAACCAACGTCGACGTGACCGGTTGCAGTTCCGTGCCCGCTTTGAACCGGATGTTCGGCATGCGCTCGATGATCGCTTTCAGCGCGATCTGCCCTTCCAGACGTGCAAGCGGTGCGCCGAGGCAGAAGTGAATCCCCCAGCCGAACGCCAGATGGGGGTTCGGGTTGCGGTCGACGAGGAATTGATCCGCGTTCGGAAACTTCGCTTCATCGCGGTTCGCGGAGTTCAGCCAAGCCACGACTTGGTCGCCCTGCTTGATCCATTGACCGCCAAGCTCCACGTCTTGCGTGGCGAAACGGCTGGGGATCGCGGCGACCGGCGAGTAGTAACGCAGCGCTTCCTCCACCGCGCTCGGGATCAAGTCCGGGTTCTCGCGCAGCTTCGTCTGCAACTCCGGCTGTTCCGCAAACGCACGAACGGCGTTGGTGATCAAGTTGGTGGTCGTTTCGTTCCCCGCCACCAACAGCAACAGGCAGAACGACAGCAGTTGCTGTTCGTTCAAGCGCTCCCCTTCGACTTCCGCTTCGAGCAACACGGTCAACAGGTCGTCGCCGGGTGTCACGCGGCGGGCATCGAGTTGCTTCTTAAAGTAAGCGCCGAGCTCTTGGGAGACACGGGCTTTTTCCATCATGCTGGCTTGGTACGCTTCGTCATGTTGCGCATGGGGCGACTCGACCAGTTTGTCGGACCACTCCTTGAACAGGTGACGGTCCGCCGCCGGAATGCCGAGAATGTCCGCGATGACGATGACCGGAAGCGGCCCGGCAAACTCCCGGATGAGGTCGACTTCGCCCGTGCCCTCCACCGCGTCAAGCAGTTCGCGGGTGATCTCCTCAATGCGCGGCGCCAAGTCCTGCACGCGTTTCGGGGTGAACGCCCGGTTGACGATGTTGCGATACTTCGTATGCTGCGGCGGGTCCATCGCGATCAAACTGGCATTGTCAGAGCTCTGGTTCGATCTGAGCACCGCATTGCGGTTGGACGAGAACGTCGTGTGATCGGACAGGACGCGGTACACGTCTTCATAGCGAAACACATCCCACGTGTCGCGGTCCTGATCATACCGCACCGGAGCCGTCTCCCGCATGTTTTGGAAAAAAGCAAACGGGTTCAGCCGTTCCTCGCGTGTCATCAGACCCTTAACCGGAGTCATGATGCCGGAGCGCACTTGTCGTTTTTGCTGTTCCATCGAGTTATCGCCTCCAATAGTATTTACTGGTAATCCTATCACATTTACAAGCTCCTCATCTGCCGCAATTTTGTATTTTTTCCTAATTAAAAAAGACTGCCTGACGCAACCGGATTCGGCCGCGCAGACAGTCTTTTTTTCATGCTCTGCAAGTGTCAACGACGGGGAAACGCAGGCTCCAACGGTGCGGAACCCACAGCGGATTTCTCTCGTCTGCCCACGCTTTGCACGCCGACGAGGCTGACCAGACCGAACAGCAGGGACACGTCGGTCACATGGAACAGGATCGCGGCGAGGTGCAAGTGCGTGACGACGAGCAACACGCCGCTCACCCCTTGCAGCAAGACCAAGACGAACATCGCGATCGAGATCCCGACGAAGTGTTGGTGCTTTCTCGCCAACATCATGAAGCCGAACGACAGCAAGACGAGACCCAGCGCCAACCCTCGATGCCCGAGGTCAATCCAGAGCGTATGCAGCGGCGTGGACGCCGGTTCGGTCGGAATCAACGCGCCTTGGAACATCCCGCCCGCTCCCGTGCTCGCCACGTACGCGCCGAAGTAGATCGCCACATACAGGTAGACCAGCAAAAACCACGCGTACCGCACAAACCCTTTGCTCATCGGCTTGCCGAGCGGCTTCAGCTCCGCCTCGCGGATCGTGTACGCGAGGTTCAAGAGCGCGGCGAACGAGATCAGCGCGATGCCGATATGTCCCGCCATGATCAACGGCGGGCTGTTGAAGAACACGGCGAGCGCGCCGAGCGTCGCTTCGGCGACCACGCCGCCGATCGCAAACAGGATCAAGGCTTTTACTTTTTTCGTTTTGTACCGTCTCCACGCCATCACGGAGACGATCACCAACAGCGACATGCCGATCAAGACGACCAGACGATGGACGTACTCGATCACCGAATGGTAGTTGTTGAAGTCGGGATAGAGTTTCCCGTTGCAGAACGGGTAATCCTGACCGCACCCTTGCGTGGACACGGTGAACGTGTCGAGGAACCCCATAAAGTTGACGAAGAAAAACGCAATGGCCGACCCCATCGCCAAGCGTACATTCCGCATGGAAATCACCAGCTCTCTTTCAGTTCTCTCATTTCTGCCTCTACAAGCTGCCTCTCTATTCTACCTCTCTACATTCCAATCATCATCGCGGTAAATACCACCAGAATATACACCAGCGACCAGAAAAACGTCCGTTTCGCCCAGACAAACGTATCGTCCGCTTCTTGGTGCATTTTGATCGTCGCGTACAAGAACACGACGTTCATCGGGACGGCAATCACGAGATAGAGGGCCCCCACCGCATGGGTGAAATACAGGGCGATCGACGTTGCAAACAGCAGGACGGTGTAGACGACGCTTTGACGTTTCGTGGAGCGCGGCCCTTTCACGACGGGCATCATCGGCACCAACGCTTTCGTGTACTCGGCGTTTTTGTACAACGCCAGCGCCCACGAGTGCGGCGGTGTCCAGAAGAAGATGATCAAAAACATCAAGATCGGCGCCAAACTGAGCGTTCCGGTCACAGCGGCCCACCCGATCAGGACGGGCATCGCACCCGCACCGCCGCCGATGACGATGTTTTGCGGCGTTCTGCGTTTCAACCACACGGTGTAGATCACCGCGTAGTAGATGTAGCCCGCGAGCCCCAACCACGCCGTCAGCGGATTGACCAACACGTACAGGACGACAAAGGACAGAACGCCCAAGAGGAGGCCGAACCGAAACGCTTTTTCCGGGTCGATCATTCCTCGGGGGATCGGACGCCCTTGCGTGCGTTCCATCACGGCGTCGATGTCCCGATCGTACCACATGTTGATCGCGGCGGCACCGCCGGACGACAGCGCCGTCCCGATGAACATGAACAGCAGTTTGGCAAAGTCTACGCTGCCGTGCGTCGCGACCAACGCCGCGCTGAACGACGTGAACGCCAACATGAGCAGGATTTTCGGTTTGGTCAACTCGCAATAGGCGCGGATGACTTGCAGAGGCGACCTATAGGAACCCACAGCGGACATTTGATTCGGTATGGACATCGTTCGTACTCCTTTCGGAAGTCGAGATTTGCAAACGGGGATGAGACCATTCTACTACTCTTTCTACTATAACAAAGCGGGCGTTTTTTGCGGTATCGGGCGATTCCCTGAGTCCGCTTCCCGAAATCCCTGAATCCATCAGGGAATCCCCCTCTCAAGATCGGTGAATTCACCGATACTCCGCACCCAGACACAACCCCTACAATGGAGACGAACCAAAACCTGTATCACACTGGGGGGGAACCAATGAAAAGGAACCTTATCAAACTCCTGACAGTCCTGGGTGCCACGGCACTTCTGGCATCGGGTTGTGATTCGCGCTACATCATGCTCCATCCAGTCGGTCCCGTCGCCAAAACAGAGTTGGATCTCATCTACTTCTCCATTCTCTTGATTGCGGTGATCGTCATACCGGTCCTGGCCCTCTTGATCTTTATCGTCTATCGGTACCGCAACAAACCGGGCAACAAAGCGAAATACATGCCGGAGTGGGAAGACAACAAAGTTCTGGAGTACGTCTGGTGGGGGATCCCGATCCTCATCATCGGCATCCTCGGCTACCAAACCGCCAAAACGACGTTCGTGTTGACCGAGCCGCCGGTGAAAGACGTCAAGCCGATCACCATTCAAGTCACCTCGCTGAACTGGAAGTGGCTCTTCCAATACCCGGATCAAAAAGTCGCGACCGTGAACTACGTCGAGATTCCGGCGGGCGTGCCTGTGCAGTTCGTGCTCACCGCCGACGCGCCGATCAACTCGTTCTGGGTGCCGCAGCTCGGCGGTCAAGAGTACGCGATGCCGGGCATGGCGATGCGGCTGTGGCTGCAAGCGGACAAGCCGGGCACGTACTACGGCTCCGGCGCAAACTTTACCGGCGAAGGCTTCCAGCACATGAAGTTCGAAGTCGTCGCCAAGCCGCAAGCGGAATTCGACGAATGGGCGAAGGGAATCAAACAAAAAGCTCCCGCGCTCACCATGCAAGGCTATGAAGACCTGCAGAAACCGGGTGTCCTCGACAACGTCCAAGAATTCTCGTCGTACCCGGAAGGCCTCTTCCATGACATCGTCATGAAGGACGGCGGTCAGTACATGGACATGTCCAAAATGGAACACGACTTGTTGAAATAGGAAGGGTGAAATCATGGCAGAGAACGCAAATGCACCCGCGCACTTTTTCATAACCGGCGATCCGCTGATCTACGGAGCGGACGTCGCGATCGTTTTGTGCGTGCTCGGCATCGTCTTCGCACTCACCAAATTGAAAAAATGGAAATGGCTGTGGACGGAGTGGTTGACATCGGTTGACCACAAGAAAATCGGGATCATGTACTTCATCGCCTCCATCTTGATGCTGTTCCGCGGCGGCGTGGACGCCCTGTTGATGCGCATTCAGCTGTCCGTTCCGAACAACCACTTCTTGGAGTCGGAGCACTACAATCAAATTTTTACCACGCACGGCACGATTATGATTCTGTTCGTCGCCATGCCGTTGATTTTTGCTTTCTTCAACGTCGCCGTACCGCTGCAAATCGGGGCGCGCGACGTTGCGTATCCGTTCTTGAACGCCGTCTCGTTCTGGATGTTTTTCTTCGGCGCGCTGCTGTTCAACCTGTCGTTTGTCATCGGCGGTTCGCCGGACGCCGGGTGGACGAGCTACCCGCCGCTGTCCGGTCTTGAGTTTGACCAAGGGCCGGGCGAGAACTTCTATCTCATGGGCCTCTCCATCTCGGGGATCGGGTCGCTTGCCACGGGCATCAACTTCATCGTGACGATCTTCAAGATGCGTGCGCCGGGCATGCGCCTGATGGACATGCCGCTGTTCACGTGGTCGGTTCTGGCTTCTTGCTTGACGATTCTGATCGCGTTCCCGGTCTTGACGGTGGCGTTGGCGTTGCTGGCGGTCGACCGCTTGATGGGCGGCCACTTCTTCACGATGCTGCACGGCGGGAACCCGATGATGTTCATCAACTTGTTCTGGATGTGGGGTCACCCGGAAGTGTACATCGCCGTGCTTCCGGCGTTCGGGATCTTCTCCGAAGTCGTCTCTGTCTTCTCCAGAAAGAAAATTTTCGGCTACAAGTCGATGGT
The DNA here is from genome assembly GCF_000714935.1 of Tumebacillus flagellatus. Lineage (GTDB taxonomy): Bacteria > Bacillota > Bacilli > Tumebacillales > Tumebacillaceae > Tumebacillus > Tumebacillus flagellatus. The sequence continues at coordinate 128,661 of NZ_JMIR01000006.1, read as the reverse complement.
CTTCTCCATGATCTTGATCTCGATTGCCAGCTACTTCACCTGGGCGCACCACTTCTTCACGATGGGCGCGGGTGCCGACGTCAACGCGTTCTTCGCAATCTCGACGATGGCCATCGGGATTCCGACCGGCGTGAAGATCTTCAACTGGCTGTTCACCATGTTCCGCGGCCGCATCGAACTGACGCAGACGATGCTGTGGACGGTCGGCTTTATCCTCTGCTTCGTCGTCGCAGGGGCCACAGGGGTCATGCTGGCGGTTGCGCCGGCCGATTACCAATACCACAACTCCTACTTCCTGGTGGCGCATTTCCACCAAGCGCTGATTGGCGGTGCCGTTTTTGGCCTGTTTGCTGGTATGTATTACTGGTTCCCGAAAATGTTCGGCGTCATCCTCAGCGAACGCTTGGGCAAATGGGCGTTCTGGCTGTGGAACATCGGTTTCTACGTTTGCTTCATGCCGCAATACGCACTCGGTTTCATGGGGATGACCCGCCGCGTCTACACGTACAGCCCGGAAATGGGCTGGGGCAACCTCAACATGGTCTCCACCGTCGGCGGGTTCCTGATGGGGATCGGCTTCCTCTTCCAAGGGGCGCAGCTGGTCATGGCGATCATCAAGCCGCAGCGCGATCTGACCGGCGACCCGTGGAACGGGCATACGCTGGAATGGTCGATTCCGTCTCCGGCTCCGCTGTACAACTTTGCCGTTCTGCCTGAAGTCAAAGGCCGCGATGCGTGGCTGACGGAAAAGAAAGAGATGAAAAAAGGCTCCTCCAAGAAGAAAACGTTGCTGGTGGAAGACATCCACATGCCGAAAAACACGGGCATCCCGTTCGTGATGGCGTTCTTCTTCTTCGTCGCAGGCTTCGGTCTCACCATGACGTATTGGTGGATGGGCGTCGTCGGGTTGCTCGGCATCGTGGCCTGCCTGATCGCGCGTTCGAACACCAGCTACGAAGCGGAATATTGGATTCCGGCACAAGAAGTCATCGACACCGAAAAACAGTTGAGAAAGGGAGGATCCGGAGATGGAGTACAGACTCGCATCGTCTAAAGGGCACGCCGAACATCACAACCCCGGCCCGATCAACCAGCTCGGTTTCTGGCTCTTTCTGATCTCCGACTGCTTGTTGTTTGCCAGTATCTTCGCCTGCTATGCGATCTTGAACACGCACACCGACGGCGGGCAGGGTGCCAAGGAACTGTTTGACGTGCCGATCTTCGTCACGGAGACGTTCTTGCTGTTGACCAGTTCGTTCACCAGCGGTCTGGCGATGCTCGCCCTGCAAAAGGGCAAGAAAGCCGCGTTGCTGAACTGGCTGGTGATCACCGCGATCTTGGGCGCCGGGTTTATCGGCCTTGAAGTGAGCGAGTTTGCGAACCTCGTGGCAGACGGCGCGACGATTTCCCGCAGCGCGTTTCTGACCTCGTTCTTCACGCTGGTCGGAACGCACGGCTGCCACGTCACGTTCGGCTTGATTTGGATGATCACGCTGATGGTTCAGATCAAGAAGCGCGGCATCAACGCCAAGACCACGAACAAAGTCGGGCTGTTCAGCTTGTACTGGCACTTCCTCGACGCGATTTGGATCTTCATCTTCAGCGTCGTGTATCTGATGGGGGTGATGTAACATGTCGAACCACGGTCACGATCCGGCCCGCGTACACGCACACGGTTCCACCGGACAGTATGTCACCGGGTATCTGATTTCGTTGGTGCTCACGATCATCCCCTTGCTCTTCGTTCTGACGCACAGCTTGAGCCGTACGGGGTTGGTCGTCACCATCATGGTGACGGCAGTGCTGCAATTCTTCGTGCAGTTGTTCCTGTTCATGCACATCCGCCAAAAGCAAGACGGCGGGCCGCACTGGCACGGAATGGGCATGGTGCTCGGCGTCGTCATCGCGCTGACGATCGTCGGCGGCTCGATTTGGGTCATGAGCTTCAACGAGCAAGTGCAATAACCACCGCTGGAAAAAAAGAACTCCACCCCTCTTCGTCTGAAGAGAGGCGGAGTTTTTTTCTGTAAAAAAATCACTTGGCACGGTTTCTCCTCCGGAACAGAAACTTATAACCTGCCCATAAGGCCACCAACATCGCAACACCCAATCCAGTGAACAACCACACCCAATATGTCATTTGCGCTCCCCTTTTCTGCACGAGTGTATGCTTTGCTTCGTAGGATGCGCGGAGCCGGGGTTTGCCATTCGCTTGACCCTATTGCGGGTAGGCTTCTTTTTTCGATACGCGGATCATGTCGCCGGGGAAATACTTTCGGAAGTAGGTTTCCACCCTCGCGTGCAAGTCTTCCATGTACCACTTGGAGAGCTCGTGTTCCTCATACACGCGGGGCATCCCCAATCGTGCGGATCGCTTTCCCATCGCACCGTCGCCGATATTCAGGGTGTCGATCCAGATGCGGTCCACGAGTCCTTCCAATCGCTTGGGAAAGTCGGGTGTAAACGGCAGAACGGGAGAGACGGCAGCTTGCGTGGCGATTCCCGCGTCGTGAACTTCCTGCAGCGCCTTCATCCGCACTTGAATCCCCGGCGCGGCGGGCGCAAAAATCCGCTTGATGTCTTCTCGATCCGTTTCAACGGTCATCGAGACGATGACTTCGCACTTCGCTTGCAGTTCCACCAACAGATCGAGGTCTCTCGTGACAAGCGGTCCCCGGGTTTGGACTTGCAGAAAATCAGGCGGGTGGTCGCTCATCTCACGCAGGAGGGCGCGCGTGATGCCGGCCTTGCGTTCGATCGGTTGATAGGGGTCGGTTGCCGAGGACATGAACAGGCGCACCGGTTTGTTTCTGGCGCGGAGTTTCTGGATTTCCCTGCGGTACGTCTCGGCTGCGTTTGTTTTGATGTCCACCCAGTCTCCCCACGGGATTTCGCTAAACTTTTGGATCGGCAGTTCACGTACATAACAGTACCGGCAAGCAAACGCACAGCCGCTGTACGGGTTCAAGGAATGGGTGTACCCCGCGTCCAAGTACCCCTTGGCTTCCGTCAGCACCGTTTTCGCAAGTTTCTCCTTGATGGCAATCCCCATCCGGCACGCTCCTTCCCTTTCTACCCTCTCTATTTTGACACGAAAAAGGCCGTTGCCTTCTCCTGAGGCAACGGCCTTGCTCTTTTGTTTCGACCGCGAGGGTTAGGCCCAATTCGGCAGCAGGGTTTCTCCCCGGTCGGTTGCCGGTTGCGGAGTGACCGAGAGGGCGGAGATTTCCTCGCGCCATTGCGGGGTCATCTCCACATCGAGAGCTGCGAGCGAATGTTCCAGCTGTTCTACATTTCGCGCCCCGATGATCGGCGCGGTGATCGCCGGATGCGACATCGCCCACGCGACGGCAAGCGTTGCCGGGTTGATGCCGTGCTCGGCGGCATAGGCGGTAAACCGATCGGCGACGACGAAGTTCATCTCCTCCCCATAGCGGGCGGAGTATCGTGGGTCTTCCACGAGGCGTCCTTGGTCGGGGCGTTTTTGTACCCCGTACTTGCCGGTCAGAAGACCGCCGCCCAAGGGACTGTAAGAAATTACGCCGATTTGCTCGGAAACGGCGAGCGGCAGAATTTCCACTTCGGCTTGGCGTTTCACCAAGTTGTACATCGGTTGTATCAACTCAAAGCGCGCCAATTGTTCCTTGGCGGAAATGCCCAGGGCCTTGGCGATTTGCCACGCCGCCCAGTTGCTGACCGCCGGGTAGAGGATCTTGCCTTGCGCCTGCAGGTCGTCGAGCGCACGAAGCGTTTCTTCCATCGGGGTGTTCTCGTCGAACATGTGCACGAAGTAGAAATCGAGGCGGTCGGTCTGCAAGCGCCGCAAGCTGTTTTCCACTTCCAGCATGATGTGACGGCGGGAGAGGCCCTTTGCGTTGATGTCGGCACCCGTGGGGAAAAACACTTTGGACGTCAGGACGATCTCATCCCGGCAATCCGCGATGCACTCGCCGAGGATTTCCTCCGACCGTCCCCCGCTGTACACGTTCGCCGTGTCAAAAAAAGTAATCCCCGCTTCCCGGCAACGCTGAAACATCGCCTTGGAGGTCGCCGCATCGGCATTTCCGCCAAACGACATCGTGCCGAAACACAGAGGGGAAACTTGAATGCCGGTCTTGCCTACGGTGCGGTATTCCATGTGAAAACCTCCTGCCTGAACTTACAGAGTCGCGACGTCAATGACGAAGCGGCAGCGCGCATCGCCATTTGAGTTCCGCCTGTTTTGCTTACAGAGTCGCGACGTCAATGACGAAGCGGTAGCGCACATCGCTCTTGAGCACGCGCTGATACGCTTCATCGACTTGGTCGGCGCTGATCACTTCAATTTGCGGGGCAATGCCGTGCTCAGCGGCAAAGTCGAGCATCTCCTGCGTTTCGCGAATCCCGCCGACAAGCGATCCGGCGATGCTGCGGCGGCCCATGATCAGGGAGAACACACGGTACTGATCCGGTTCAGCCGGTGCGCCGACGTTGACGAGCGTTCCGTCGATGCGCAACAGCGACAAGTACGCATCCACGTCGAGGTTCGCCGATACGGTGTTCAAGATGAGATCGAAACGACCCGCCAACTCCGTGAACGTCGCGGGGTCGCTGGTGGCAAAGTAGTGATCGGCACCAAAGCTCAGGGCTTCTTCTTTTTTGTTCAGAGAGCGGCTGAGGACGGTGACTTCCGCGCCCAGAGCATGCGCAAACTGGATGGCGAGATGGCCGAGCCCGCCCATGCCGACGATCGCGACTTTCTTGCCGGGGCCGGCGTTCCAATGTTTGAGCGGCGAGTATGTGGTGATGCCCGCGCACAGCAGCGGGCTCGCAACGTCCAGGGACAGCGCGTCCGGAATGCGGACGACGAAGCCCTCCGTGACGACGATTTTTTGGCTGTAGCCGCCGTAGGTCGGGTTGCCGTCGTAGTCGAGCGCGTTGTACGTGGAGACGACGCCTCGCGTGCAATATTGTTCTTCTCCGCTCAGGCAGTATTCGCACTCGCCGCAGGAATCCACGAAGCAGCCTACACCGACGCGGTCGCCGACTGCAAATTTGGAAACTTCCGAACCGACTGCCGCTACGACGCCGGCGATTTCGTGACCCGGCACCATCGGGAAGATGCCGCCGCCCCATTCGTCAAACGCGCTGTGAATGTCGGAGTGGCAGATGCCGCTGAATTGAATGTCGATCAAGAGATCGTGCGGGCGCAGTTCTCTGCGTTCCAACGTGGTACGTTCAAACGGCGCTTTTGCGCTCGCTACGCTCAAGACTCGGGTTGTGGTGGTATGGTTTTGGCACATGTGATGTTCTCTCCTCCTGTATGTGTGTCTGAGGTAAGCCTACAACTTGGAGTCAACTCCAAGTCAACCCCGCATTCGATAAAAAATGAAATAAAAAAAACAACTTCCATAGCCGAATGGAAGTTGGCAAAGTTACTGAGGGACTGTTCCTTTTTTGGACCGAAGTTTCTCCGGCAAGCAAATTTCTTGGTAATGCTCCACTTTGTGCTCAAGAACCTTGTATGCGGCCTGCAAGTCCGCAATGTTGGATTCCAACTGTTCCTTTTGCGCCGTCAGCAAGGCGAGCCGTTCCGAAGCGGCGTTGGGGTCCTCTTCCAAGTTCAAGCTCAAATAATACTTGATGTTCTCAAGCGACATACCCGCTGACTTCATATGCGTAATGAAGACCATGAGCTCCAGATCGTCCTCTCCATAGACCCGTCGTCCGCTGCTGTTTCTGTTTGCCGGAGGGAGCAGATCGATTTTTTCATAGTACCGAATCGTGTCCTCGGTGAGGCCGGTTTTTTCTGCGGCTTGTTTGATCGACATGGTTTCCAACTCCATCACCTCTTGGTCTTAGAATCCACAGAATCTATATAAAGTAATCTTACAACTTGGAGTTGACTCCAAGTCAACTCCAAGTTGGTTCAGGTGACAGGGGTGCAAAAGTGTGCCATACTTTTCGAGTGCTTCAAGCACAACTTTCAACGCATGGAGGATGAGATGGAAATCCAAAAACAATACAACACCCGCGCCATCATGGCATCGCTTTTGATCTGCGGATTCGTCGGTTTTTTCAACGAGACCGCTCTGAATATCGCGATCACGAACTTGATGGACGTGTTTCACATTACCGCCGCGACCGCCCAGTGGTTGACGACGGGGTTCTTGCTGACGCTTGGCATCATCATGCCGGTCAGCGGACTGCTGTTGCAGAGTTTTAGCACGAGGCAGCTGTTTATCGGCTCGCTCCTCAGCCTGATCGCGGGCACGTTCATCGCGGCGCTCTCGTTCAATTTTCAAATGTTGATGGTCGCCCGCGTCCTGCAGGCGATCGGCATGGGCATGTTCATTCCGTTGATGTTCAACACGATTCTGGTCGTGTACCCGCCGGACAAGCGGGGGGAAGCGATGGGGTTTGTCGGACTGGTCATCATGTTCGCCCCGGCAACCGGCCCCACCGTGGCAGGGATTTTGATCGAGTATCTCAGTTGGCATTATATCTTCTGGTTGTCGCTGCCGTTTTTGATCATCGGGCTGTTCGTGGGACTGAAGTACATGGAAAACGTCACCGACGTCACGAAGCCTCGGATCGATCTGCTGTCGGTCGTCCTGTCCACGGTTGGATTCGGAGGCGTTGTCTTCGGCTTCAGCAAAGCGGGTGAAGGAACGAGTGCTTGGAGCAGCACGGTCGTGATCGCTTCGCTGGTCATCGGGTTGGCGGCGCTCGTGCTGTTCACAATCCGGCAGTTGTCGATGCGCGATCCGATGATGAATTTGGGAGTCTTCCAATATCCCATGTACATCGTCGGGCTGCTGATGGTGCTGGCGTGCATGTTGATCATGATGTCGAGCATGATCATCCTGCCGATGTACCTGCAAAACGGGGCAAAACTCTCCGTGTTCGTCACCGGGCTGATGATGTTGCCGGGCAGCGTGCTGAACGGGGTTCTCTCGCCGCGCATGGGCAAATTGTTCGACCGCTACGGGCCGAAGTGGCTGGTGATTCCGGGTCTCGTGCTCGTCGCCGCCATCCTCTGGCTGTTCACGGGCGTCACGCCTGTGTCGTCCGTGGTGTTTCTGATCGCGTTGCATATCGGTCTGATGATCGGCATCTCGATGATCTGGATGCCCGCGCAAACGAACGGTCTCAACCAATTGCCGCCGGAGCTCTACCCGCACGGCACCGCCGTCATGAACACGCTTCAGCAAGTTGCGGGCGCGATCGGTACGGCCGTCGCGATCAGCATCTTGACGAGCGGGACGGAGTCGTACTTGCGCAGCTCTTCTGCGCCGACCGATCCCGCGGAACTTGCCAACGCGATAACGCAGGGCTCTCAACATGTGTTCTGGTTCGCGCTGATCATCACCTTGATCGGCTTGGCGGTCTCGTTCTTGATCCGCCGCGTGGTCGTCAAACAACCGGCGCATTAAGAAAAAGTGATCTACCTGAAAAAGCCTCCGCCCTGACGACGGAGGCTTTTTCATGCGCAAAACGGCACTTCCTTATCGGCCTCCCATACATAACCGACAATACTTTTGACGACAACAATGTTGACGGAACCTCGTTTTCATTCAATTGAGGGGATGCGTGGATGTTTGCTATCCTGAAACTAAGTAAAACGCTTTCATATTTGGGGGATAGGGAGGGGACACCCAATGAGCAACAACAAGACGCAATCACAAGCAGATCCGACGACCGGAACTCGTGTTCAGATTCAGAAGTTCGGCCGCTTCTTGAGCGGCATGGTCATGCCGAATATGGGGGCCTTCATCGCATGGGGGATCATCACCGCCCTGTTCATCCCGACAGGTTGGATTCCCAACGAGAACTTTGCCAAACTCGTCGGCCCGATGATCACATACCTGTTGCCGCTGTTGATCGGCTACACCGGCGGTAAGATGGTGCACGACACCCGGGGCGGTGTCATCGGGGCCGTCGGGACGATCGGGGTGATCGTCGGCGCGGACATTCCGATGTTCCTCGGCGCGATGATCATGGGTCCGTTGTCCGCCTGGGTGCTCAAGCAATTCGACCGCGCCGTCAACGGCAAGATCAAATCCGGCTTTGAAATGCTCGTCAACAACTTCTCGCTCGGGATCATCGGCGCGATTTTGACGATGATCGCGTTCAAAGGCATCGGCCCGATCGTCGAACTGATCTCCAAAGGGCTCGCAAGCGGCGTTCAGTTCTTGGTCGACCACGACCTGCTGCCGCTGGCGAACGTCTTCATCGAGCCGGGCAAAGTGCTGTTCCTGAACAACGCGATCAACCACGGCGTCTTGAGCCCGATCGCCCTGCAACAAGCTTCGCAAACCGGCAAATCGATTCTCTTCATGCTCGAATCGAACCCGGGTCCGGGTCTGGGCATCCTCTTGGCGTACATGTTCTTCGCCAGAGGCACGGCGCGTCAATCGGCACCGGGTGCCGCGATCATTCACTTTTTTGGCGGGATTCACGAGATCTACTTCCCGTACATTCTGATGAACCCGCGCTTGATTCTGGCGGCGATCTTGGGCGGTGTGGCCGGTACGTTCACGTTCAACATGACCGGTGCGGGACTCGTCGCAACGCCGTCTCCGGGCAGTATCTTCGCCTACATCGCCATGGCGCCCAAGGGCGGGTTGCTCCCCGTACTTTCCGGGGTTGTGGTTGCCGCCGTCGTTTCGTTCGTCGTCGCAGCGCTCTTGCTGAAAACGGTCAAACAGACCGAGGAAGACGAGGATCTGGAATCGGCAACCGCGAAAATGAAAGAAATGAAAGCTGCGGGCATCACGCCGGCCAACGTCACCGCCAATCCGGAACCGGTCGGCATGACACCGGCAAGCGAGATCAAGAAGATCGTGTTCTCCTGCGATGCAGGGATGGGTTCCAGCGCGATGGGCGCTTCGGTGCTGCGCAAAAAAATGCAGCAGGCCGGCGTCGACGTCACGGTCATCAACACGGCGATCAGCGAAATTCCCGACGATGCCGATCTGGTCGTCACGCACAAGTCCTTGACCGACCGCGCGCGCGCCAAAGCGCCGCAAGCGGAGCACGTCTCCATCGACAACTTTATGAAGAGCCCGGAGTATGACACCTTGGTCGAGCGACTCAAAAAATAAACTCCACAAAAAAACAGCAAACGTTAGCCCTGCGGCTAGCGTTTGCTTTCATACACGAGGGTCTGTCCCATGATAAAAGTCACGAGCAGGCAACGATCGATTTTGGAGTTTCTGACCACACGCACGAAGGAAGTCACCACCAGCGAAATCGCCGGTGTAATCGGGGTGAGCACGCGAACCATCCACCGCGAGTTGATCTCGCTCGATGAAGTTCTCACCCCCTACCAACTCCGTTTGCAAAAAAAATCAGGCAGCGGCATCCGCATCCTCGGCGACGACGACCGGCTCCAAGCGCTTCGGCGCGACATGCTAGAACCGCAGACGACAGAGTACCTCTCCGAAGAGCGAAAACTTCTGATTCTCTGCGCGCTGCTCGAAGCCCGGGAGCCGATCAAGTTGTTTACGCTGGCAGCCGATCTGAAAGTCGCCGTCGCCACCGTGAGCGCCGACTTGGACGTCTTGGAAACGCGGATTGACCCCGACAAACTCACGCTGGTTCGCAAGCGCGGATACGGCGTGGAGTTGTCCGGGCCGGAGACGTTCAAGCGTCACGCGATCTGCCAATTGATTTTGGAGAGCGTCGACGAATCCGATCTGTTCGGGCAGGCGCCGGAGTCCGGCAGCAGCCCGACCACGCTGCGCATCTTGCGCTTGCTGGATGTCGACACGCTCTTGCCGCTTGAGAGCGTGCTCTGGGAAGTCGACGCCGACTTGGCGGACCACCTCTTGGAACATTCGTATCTGGAACTGGTCATCCAGTTAGGCGTTACGCTCAAGCGCATTCGCACCGGGCATCTCCTGGTTCCCGAAGAAGCCGCGTCTTGGGCTTCGAACCGCCGTGCGAAGTCGCTGGACCTCTTGGTCCGCAAGCTGTCCGACCTGTTTGACCTTGTTATCCCGCCGCTCGAAGCCGAGTACCTCGGCATGCTGCTGCACCAAAGCGCCGAGTCCGAGTTCCAAGAAGACCGCTTGCTGCCGGTCGAAGCGGAGTGGGTGGAGCGCGTCAAGCGGATGATCGAGTTCTGCGAGCAGCGTTTGGACGTTGCGTTTCATGAAGACCCTTCCTTGGCGGACGGGTTGATCCAGCACAGCTCCTCCGCGTTTGAACGGATTCGACGCGGCATGAAGATCCGCAATCCGTTGCTCAGTCAAATCAAAAAGCAATACAGCCGTCTGTTCGGCGTGGTGCAAGAAGCGGTGAACGACCAGTTTCCGAGCCTTGCGATCCCGGAGGAAGAAATCGGCTATCTCGTCATGCACTTCGGGGCGTCGATGGAGCGGTTGGCGAATTCAAACCGCCCCGTCCGCGCGGTGCTCGTCTGTTCCAGCGGGATCGGGACGTCCAAGATGTTGGCGAGCCGGTTGCGCAAGGAAGTTCCGCAAGTGGAAGTGGTCGGCAATTACACGTGGTACGAAGTCGGGCGCTTGAACCGCGATGATTACGACCTGATCATCTCCACCATCGAACTGCCCGTGGACCGACCGAACACGATCAAATTGAGCCCTTTGCTGGCTCCCGAAGACGTGGAGCGGTTGCGCCAGTCTCTGCGCGAATTGCCGTCACGCACCCACCCCCAAGACCGACCGGCTGCACCGCAGACCGTACATACACTCCGCCGCTTGCGCTCTTGGAAGACGTACTTGGAAGAGATTCTGACGATCTTGGAGCGTTTTCACGTGTACAGCTTGCCCGTTCAACAAACGCTAACGGAGTACCTGACGACGATGTGCACGCTGATCCAACCGCAGGCGGAATTGCTCGATGTCCCGTCTGTGGTTGCGCAACTCGTGGAGCGGGAGCGCTTGGGAAGTCAGGTCATCCCCGACACTCCGCTCGCCCTGTTCCACACGCGCAGTGAATGGATTCAACAGCCGGCGCTGGCGTTGTTCCGTCTGGAAGCGCCGTTGCCGCTGGGAACGACTCCGACCGTTGAGGTCGATCAAGTCCTGCTGATGCTCGGTCCAAAGAACATCGGCAAAGAAAGTTTGGAAGTGCTGAGCGAGATCAGTGCGTTGCTGATCGAGACCGACTTGATCGCGCTCTTGGAAACAGCCAGCCAGAAGGAGATTCAAGACTTTCTGGCCCGGCATTTGATGATGTTTTTTGAAACCAAAACGGAAAAGGGGACACACTCATGACGAACATCCTGTCTGCAGATAAAGTAAAACTCGGTGTCAACGCCTCGAACAAGGAAGAAGCGATCCGCATCGCCGGCCAACTGCTGGTCGATGCAGGTCACGTGGACGCCGCATATATCGAAAAAATGCTCGAACGCGAAGCCGCGCTCTCGACCTTCATGGGCAACGGGATCGCCATCCCGCACGGCACCAACGAATCGAAAGCTTTGGTGAAATCGACGGGCCTCTCCATCGTGCAAATTCCAAACGGCGTCGACTTCGGAGACGGAAACGTCGCCAACCTGCTGATCGGCATCGCCGCAGCGGGCAACGAACACGTGGAGATCCTCACCAACATCGCCATGATCATCTCCGAAGACGAGAACGTGGAACAAATTCTGAAAGCACAATCGGCGGACGAAATCATCGAGATCTTCGAGAAGGGGCTGTAAACCATGAAAGTCGTCCACTATGGCGCCGGCAACATCGGCAGAGGCTTCATCGGCCAAGTGCTGTCGCAGGCCGGGTATGAAGTAGTTTTCGTTGACGTCAGCGAAACACTGGTCAACCAGTTGCAAGAACGCGGCGAATACACCGTTTCGTACGCGTCCGATACCCCGGAGACGTTCCACATCCGCAACGTGACGGCGATCAACGGCAACGACCACGAAAGTGTCATCGAAGCGATCGCGTCGGCGGATCTCGTGACGACGGCGATCGGCGTGAACATCTTGAAACACATCGCGCCGGTGATCGCCCAAGGTCTGGAACGCCGTCTGCAAGAAAACCCGCAACGCCTGCACGTCATCGCCTGCGAGAACGCAATCGGCGGCAGCGCGCAACTCAAAGCCCACGTATACTCGCACTTGAGTGACGACGTAAAAAAACTCGCCGACACGTACATCGCGTTCCCGAACGCGGCGGTCGACCGCATCGTGCCGATTCAGCAGAACGAAGACCCGCTTCACGTCGTCGTGGAACCGTACCACGAGTGGATCGTCGACAAGTCGATGATGTTTGACGACTTCCAACCGGTCGAAGGCATCCTCTTGGTCGACGACCTGGAGCCCTACATCGAACGCAAACTGTTTACTGTCAACACCGGGCACTGCGTCGCGGCGTACTTGGGCTATCTGCAAGGGCTCGAAACGATCCAAGACGTGATGAAAAACACCGACCTCGCCGCACAAGTGGAGTCCGTCATGAAAGAGACGGGAGCTGTCTTGATCGCGAAGTACGGCTTCAACAGCGACGAGCACTCCGCGTACATCCGGAAAATCCTCGGCCGTTTCCGCAACCCGCACCTGACCGACGAAGTCGTGCGCGTCGGCCGCTCGCCGATTCGCAAGATTTCGCCCAACGACCGCCTGATCAAACCGGCGGCGGAAGCGCAGGAGCGCGGTCTGTCTGCCAACTACTTGGCGAAGGGCGTCGCGGCTGCTCTGCGTTTTGACTACCCAGAAGACCCGGAAGCGGTTGAACTGCAAACTTCTCTGCGTGAAAAAGGTCTCACCGAGACGCTGACCGCCTATACCGGACTTCAAGCGGATCACCCGGTACATCAGGCGATCGTTGCTCAATACGAGCAGTTGCACACCGCATCCCGTTAAAACACCATCCCGTTAGATTCGAAAGGAGTTGCCTCCCCATGCACTCTCAACAAACCACCATCCAAAACGAACACGGCATTCACGTCCGTCCCGCTCAATTGCTGGTCCAAACCGCAAACAAATTCTCTTCCGACATCAAACTGGTGGCAGAAGACGGCCGCCGTGTCGAAGCCAAGAGCATTCTCGGCATCATGACGCTGGGTCTGACCAAGGGCGCCGCAATCACCATCGAAGCGAACGGCGCCGATGAAGAAGCGGCGGTTGCCGAACTCGTCAAATTGTTTGAAAGCAAGTTTGGTGAGGAATAATGGCGGAACAAAGTTTGAAGGGAATCGGCGTCTCGGACGGAATTCGGTTTGGCAGCGTCCTGCTGTACCAACCGAACTCCGCTTCCCAGACCCCCGTACGTGAAACGATCGACCCCTCGGAAACGGACGCAGAACTTTCGCGCCTGCAAAAAGCCAAGGACGCCTCCTATCAAGAGCTGGAGGATCTGGTCGCGCATACCCGCCAGACGCTTGGCGAGGACAAAGCGGTCATCCTGCAAGGCCAGCAGAGCTTCTTGGCAGACCCGAGCTTTTATCCGGAAATTGAACGTCTCGTGAGCTCCCAGCACAAGTCGGCGGAACTCGCGGTCAAACAGATTGTCGACCAGTTCGTCATGATCTTCGAATCGATGCCGCAAGAATACATGCGCGAACGCGCGTCCGACCTCAAAGACATCGGAAACCGCATGCTCGCCCACTTAAGCGGTGCGCAAGGCGTCCGCCTGTCGGAAATCCGCGAAGAGATCATCCTGGTCGCGGACGATCTGACACCTTCCGATACCGTCCAGTTGAACCGGCAGTATGTGCGAGGCATCCTCACCCGCATCGGCGGGAAAACGTCGCACACCGCCATCTTGGCGCGCTCGCTGGGCATTCCGGCGGTACTCGGGATCGGTGACGCGCTGGATCTCCTGCACGACGGGGACGAAGTGATCCTCGACGGCACCGCCGGGCTGGTCATCTTGAACCCGGAAGAGAGCACGCGCCAAACCTACGAGCAGAAGCAGCGCGAAGAAGCCGACTACTTGAAGTCCCTCGAAGAATTCCAGAACCAACCTGCGAAGACTTCCGACGGCAAAACGTTTGAAATCGCCGCCAACATCGGCACGCCGGCCGAAGCGACGGCGGCAGTGGAAGGCGGTGCCGAAGGAGTCGGCTTGTACCGCACGGAGTTCCTGTTCATGAACGCGACCTCCATGCCGACGGAAGACGAACAGTTTGAAGCGTACAAGTCGGTCGCCGAAACGATGGCGGGCCGCCCCGTCGTCATTCGGACGCTGGACATCGGCGGGGACAAGGAACTTCCGTACCTGTCGTTGCCGCACGAGATGAACCCGTTCCTCGGATACCGCGCGATCCGCCTGTGCTTGGATCGACCGGAACTGCTCAGCACTCAACTGCGCGCGATCTTGCGGGCGAGTCACTACGGCAAGTTGAAAGTGATGTTCCCGATGATCTCCAACCTCAGCGAGTTTCGTCAGGCGAAGGCGATCTTCCGCGAAGTCGCCGAGCAATTGCGCAAGGAAGGCGTGCCGTTCGACGAAGCGATGGAAGTCGGGATCATGGTGGAAATTCCTTCGGCGGCGCTGCTGGCCGACCAGTTCGCCCGAGAAGTGGACTTTTTCTCGATCGGGACGAACGATTTGGTGCAATACACGCTGGCAGTCGACCGAATGAACGAGAAAGTCGCTCCGCTCTACGACTACTTCCACCCGGCTGTGGTGCACTTGATCCACCGCGTCATCGACGCTTCGCACCGTGCGGGCAAATGGACCGGCATGTGCGGCGGCATGGCGGGCGACCCGCTCGCCGCTCCGCTCTTGGCAGGACTGGGGCTTGATGAATGGAGCATGGACGCGAATTCGATCAAGAAAGTGAAACACAAAATCTCCACGCTCCACCACGAAGAGTGCAAACAACTGGCAGAGCAAGCCCTCCAACTGGGCACCGCCGAAGAAGTTCGTGCGTTGCTTGGCGGGAAGTAAGCAAAAAAGGACATCGCGGAGATGTCCTTTTTTGTTGCGTATTTTTTTCTATCGGTTGTGCGATTCGTTTTTACCTGCTGTCGGCTTGGACACCAAAGTCAGGCTGCTTAAAATCAAGAGCGCACCCACTCCCTGCACCAAAGTCATTCCTTCAGAGAGGATCGTCCACGCAAATATCGCCGTCCACACCGGTTCCAAGTTAAACACCAACGCGGCCTCCGTTGCCGTGATCTTCGCTTGCCCCCAAGATTGCAGGAAGATGGCAAGCACAGTAGCCGGTAGAACCAAGTACGCGATCCACACCCATTCCGTGATGGACCAGTGAAACAGGCCCGTATAGATGGCAGGATGAAAGGCGCCTTGCAACACAACCGCCACGGTCATCGTAATCCCCGCCCCTGCGGACTGAAGCGCTGCCAACTGCACAGCCGGCACCGTATTGGAAAGCGACGTGGTTCCCATGATCTGTCCAGTCGCCGCCACCGCGGCCACAAGCGACCAGAGGATGCCGACATGCAGGTCTACCGTCAGCGTCCCGATCATCAGAGTAGCACCGATCAGGCTGATCGTGACGGCCAGCCACGTGAGTTTTGAAGGCAACTTCCGTTGCAGAATCGACATGCCAAGCGGAGTAAAAACAACATAAAGAGCCGTAATAAATGCAACCTCGCTCACGGGAACGGTCAACATCGCCGACCCTTGCGAGAGAACCGCAACTCCAAATAAAGCGCCTGTTCCAAGACCCGTCATCCAAATTCGGATCGACAGACGATTTCGGAACAGGACAGGCAGCAGGAACAGACCTGCAAAACCGAAGCGCAACCACATCAGCACGCTGGGTGCAATCGTCGTCTCCGCTTGACGAATCACAACATTGCTGTATCCCCAGATCGCGGTCACCAACGTGATGGCCAACATGCCCAAAAGCCATGATCCAAGTCGAGAACCGGCACGGTGTTCTACGCTGATCGGATTCAACTTCATCACCTCCTTGTCATTGTACACGCCGCAAACCATATGAAAAAGCATAAAAAGACAGGAGCGTTTCCGCTCCCGTTGTTTTTTATGCAGCCGTCTGCGATTTTTGATGGCGCGACAGGAACCAAACCCCGCCAAAACTAAGCAGCAACAAGATGAAAATGACAACCCCGACCACTTCGAAGTCCAATTCCGCCCACGGGTTGAAGAACGTGAACGCCTCATAGAAGGACACGCCAAACGCCAGAGCCACGATGAGCCAGCCCATGGCTCTCGAAGCGGTGCGCCCGAACTTCCCGGACTGAGCCAGCATCCGATACGCCACAAGCGAATCGATCGTGTCGGTAAGCATCATGCCCGCCATGAAGGTCAGTCCCAAGACGAACGGAAGATAGTTGCTGTGCGCGTTGCCGGATGCCAGCGCCCAAACCGACGTCTGACTTACCGTGTCTGCCGCCAGCGCGAACACGCCGCCGATGACGATGATCATCACAGGGTTCGTCGTCTCGCGAGCCACGCGGGGGATGAACCGCCCCTTGATCCCGCGAAGTGCGAAATCTCCTTGCTCCGAACGGCTGCGCAGCAAGTTGACCGTGTTCAAGCACCCGATGAGCGCCAGCGAACAAACCGACACCCAAGTCACGACCGTATCAAAGTAGTCCGGAAACGTGAAATCCTTGGAGATCATCGAGAGAATCACCCCGACTGTCGCCACGATCAATCCGTGGCCGAACGAGAACAAAGTCCCGACCCAACGCGCCGTTTTTCTGCCTTGGCGCAAGTTGTAGCGGGTCAAGCCGTCAATACTAGCCAGATGGTCGGCATCCAAACCGTGGCGCAGACCCAATACGAAGACAAGGGCAAGCAACGAGAAATTTTCCATGTGTGCAGTTCCTCCTCAGATGTACGCTCCTCCAACAGCAAAAAACCCCATCCAAACGGATGAGGTTACGTGAACAAGTGGACAGACGACACCCTGACAGAGAATACGAGTCGTTCCATTGCACACCTCTCCTTTCCGCGAAGGCATTTGGGTGTAGCGAACGTAGGTAGGTCTCCTGGCTTCCGGATCATCGCGCTCTCTCGTCTTCCCCGATCACAGTCGGATCGAGTGACATCATGGAGAGAGAACTCCTCGGTTACAGTGGCGGGACCGCTCGGGACTTTCACCCGATTCCCTGTTACCCCTTGCTTGTTAGACAAAGGCACCTCGTTGCTGACATATGAAGTTTTACTTCTATACATACTATTCGAGCACATCTCCCGTAATCCTTCTTGCTCACGAAGCTAGACGGCGCTTTCGTTTCTGAAAAACGAAACAAAGAACTGTACCTGCAACGGAGAAGCAAGCCATCAGCGTGTACAGCGTACTCCCGCCAAACTTGTCCAAAATCACCCCGCCTGCAAAAGAGCCGATGATGCCCGAAATTCCGAAAAATAAAACCGCAAAGATCGTCTGTCCCGTTGCTTTCCATTCAGCAGGGATGATGGAATACAGGTATTGGATTGCCGAGGAATAAAAGAGCACAAACGTGATGCCCTGAAACAGCTGAAGCAACACGAGGACATACGGGTTCTCCGCCACCGACATGGAGAAAAAGCGTATGGCGTAAAAAACACCCGCTACCGCAATCACCTTCAGTTCGTTCCCCGGCTTCAAGAACCGATGGACGATTGCAAAAAAAATTACCTCCATGAGGGTCATCAGAAACCAAGCATACCCCACCAACTGATAATTCCCGCCAAGCTTCGTGATGGTAATCCCGATAAACGTATCGTTCATGCGGTGCGGGATGGCCATCGTTAAAACCAAAGCGAGGAATCCAAAGGTGTTTTTTTGGAAAAGGAAGGCTTTCAAGTCCGTCACTTTTACGGGTCGATTCGTCGTCTGGACATCTGCCAACTGTGTGCAGATCGAAAAGGCCGCGATTCCATACCCCAAAAACAAATACGCGATACTCGAGATCCCAAATATGCTGGTAAGTGTGCCGATGATCAAGGAGGCGGTTGCGTACCCAAGCGCTCCAAACATCCGGATCGATCCATAATTCACTCGATACTTCTGAGAGGTTTGCACATTGAGGCTTTCAATCAGCGGGTCGGTCGGCACAAAGAAAACATACATGAAACCGACGAGCAACAACGAAATCAAGGAAGTGGAAGCGTGGAATAAGAAGAACCCTGCCACGACAGAAGGTCCCAATATGAACAGCAACACCTTTTTGATCGTTCTCTTTTTGTCACTGAGAATCCCCCAGAAAGGCTGCGCAAAGATACTGATGACCCCTCCGATCCCCACAACAATCCCGATCTCCGTTTCAGGAATCTGTTTTGCTGAAAGATAGACCGGCAAAAAAGATAGAAAGATGGCAAACAACGAGAAATACCCAAAGTTGAAAAAACGCAATTTGAAGACAGGCATCCGATAAGCTCCCTCCCTCAATGAATCTCCCCCCGAAAAAAGCAGCATCTCATATACTATCTATTTTTCTCCCTCGTTGGAAGGACGTATGTCCCACTTTTGAAAAAACCAATGAAAAAAACATCGAATCCCTTTGATGTTACAGGTGATCCGATGTTCCTTCTAAGGTCCGGCTGTTCCGACTGCCAAGGTTCTTGGGTCGCGCCGAGTTGAAAAAATTAATTAGATCGCTCTGACGCACATTCAGACGCCCGCTTCAGCAACAGGATGCGCTCTTGCTCATTGCGAGTCATCGACGCAGCGCGTTCGAACTCGATTCTTGCTTCCTCGTACCGCCCCAGCTTCACCAAGAGATCGCCGCGAACGCTCGGCAAGAGATGATAGCCCTTCAAGGAAGGTTCCGCATTCAATTCGTCGACGATCTGGAGCCCGAACGCCGGGCCAAACGCCATGGAGATGGCGACCGCTTTGTTTAATTCGACGATCGGCGAAGGCGTTACTCTGGAAAGCGCTTCGTAAAGAGCGGCGATTTTGATCCAATTCGTCTCCGCTGCCGTCG
Source organism: Tumebacillus flagellatus (assembly GCF_000714935.1). Classification (GTDB taxonomy): domain Bacteria; phylum Bacillota; class Bacilli; order Tumebacillales; family Tumebacillaceae; genus Tumebacillus; species Tumebacillus flagellatus. The sequence goes on along the minus strand of NZ_JMIR01000006.1, from coordinate 109,856 downwards.
GCGCCTGCGCATGGCAAGCCGAAATCGCAGCCTGCAACGAGTACGCCCCCAGCGGCCGTCCAAGCTTCCGGCTGCGCTCCAGAGCCGCCAAACCGCGGCGAATCAGCAACTGATCCCACCGTGCCCGGTTTTGATCCAAGAGCAGGACAGGCTCTCCCTTGGCGTTTACCCTCGCTTGAAACCTCGAAGATTGAATCTCCATCAAGGCAACCAATCCGTGAACTTCCGGTTCCTGCGGGGAGATCTCGGCCAGTACGCGTCCCAATCGCAACGCCTCCTGACACAGCAGCGGACGAAACCATTGATCTCCGGACGTTGCCGAGTAGCCTTCATTGAACATCAGGTAAATCACTTCGAGCACCGCCGTCAGACGGTCTTGGAGTTCCGCCCCTGCCGGCACCTCAAACGGAACTTTCTCGGCGCTGAGCGTTTTCTTGGCCCGGACAATTCGCTGAGCAATCGTGGATTCGGCGACGAGGAAGGATCGTGCGATTTCATCGGTGGTAAGCCCGCATAACAGGCGAAGTGTCAGAGCCACTCGAGCCTCTTGGGAGAGTACCGGATGACAGGTCATGAAGATCAGACGAAGGAGATCGTCTCCGATCTCCCCGTCCAAAACAGCATCTATGTCGTCTTCTGTATAGAGCTCCTGATTACGGGCGACTTCTACGTACTTCTGATCCCGCACCTTGCTCCTGCGCATCAGGTCGATCGCGCGCCGCTTCGCCGTCGTCATCAGCCAGGCGCCCGGATTGTCTGGAATGCCGGTCTCCGGCCACCGTTCCAGGGCAATCACCAACGCATCTTGGGCAAGGTCCTCTGCGAGTCCTACGTCCCGTACCATTCGCGTTACCCCTGCGATCAGCTTGGCGGATTCCATTCGCCAGATCGCATCGACGGTTCGCTGTGTCGTGGACGATGTCACGCTTGCTTTTGCTCCTCAACTTGTTTGCGGAGGGCGGCTTCTTTCTCCAGCGATTCGGGCGTGTTCATGAGATCCTCCACTTCATAAATCTGTCTGAGTTCAATCTCGCCCTGTCCGAACCCGTGAGGATCGGGCATGCGCATCGCCCATTGAATCGCTTCTTCCCGCGATTTGACATCGATCAGCGTAAATCCGGCGATCATTTCTTTGGCCTCCGCGAACGGACCATCCGTAACTTTGGGTTTGCCACCGGGCTCCGGATACGAAATTCGAATGCCGCCGGAACTTGGCATCAGGCCGTCAGCCGCGAGCAACACGCCCGCTTTCACCAATTCCTCGTTATATTTTTGCATGGCATCGATCAGCTCTTGGCTGGGCTTCACCCCCGCCTCGGAATCTGTTGTCGCTTTCACAATCAGCATGAACCGCATAGATGAGGACCTCCTCTTTTCAACTACCCTTTACATTTTCGGTAATTGGATAAATGCACCTGCTGTTAAGCAAAAAATGCCGCAAGCTCCTTGGAAATTCGTTTCGAATTGAGCTTCTTGGTATGGCCAAGTCCTTTTTTACTCAGCAGTTGCGCATGGGGGAGCACTTCGGCAAGTTCCTTGGCAGCATGACGCAACGCGGTCGGGCTCTCCGTGCCTTCGAGCACCAAAGTTTGCATCGTAATTGAATTCCACGAGTTGCGAGGCAGCGGTTTTGCATCCAGATAACCATCCAACAACGCCGCTTCGTACGGGAGCGTGTGAGCAACGTCCAGAAGTTTCGACCACACGCCGGGCATGATGCGCATCAAGCGAACCACGAATTGCGGCGCCCCCATGCCCTGGGTCATAAAGTATTGAACGGCGTCGGACCGGCGATTTGAGGCGATCAACTCCGTTACGTGCGCTGTGAAATCTTTCGGCGGCATGTGACCCGCCGCATCGACCACGAATGGAGGTTCATGCAAAGCCAATTTCGTGATGTTTGCCCCTCTCGCTGCGGCTTGCAAAGCAAGAGCCGCCCCGGATGACAACCCCCAGACATACGCGGAGCCGCCTGCAGCTTCGATCAGAGCTTGAAGATCTTCAATCTCGCGTTCCACAACGTAAGGCTGGGTGTCTCCGCTGTCGCCGCGGCCGCGGCGGTCGTAGTTGTAAATCGTAAAGTGGTCTGCCAACAGATTCGCCAGTTGCACGACCCCGGGAAATTTCCGATAGCTGAACGCACCCGTTACCAAGATGAGTGCCGGACCATGACCCGCTTTATCATAGGCGATTTTCGTGCCGTCCTTTGATGTTACAAAATGCATGAGAATCCTCCTCTGCAATTGGACCGTCGTGGCCTTCTATGAAGACGACGAACCAGTGAGGGTAAAATCGACACATTTACAAAAAATTTTTTTCAGGAACAAAAAAAGCCTCCGTTCCAAGAGACGAATGTTTCCGGCTAATATAGTTCTTTTCTAAGAACCGACTCCTCTTCAATTCGAACAACAAAACAGAAAATAAAGTCCTTTCCTATAATAAAGTTCTTACCTTAGCTCTGCATAAAGGGTCAGGACATAACGTTATCATTGACTATCTTGTCGGGGACATCCTCGATATGGTAGTCATTTTCAAAGATCCCCCCTCAAAAAACCCTCCACAGCACATTTCTATGGCTGGAAGGGCTCCCTTATTATCTCACGATAATCATTTTTACATTTTGGGTGGCGTGTTTAAACTGCATAAAGCACGCAAGGTGCCCGCAGCCTCTGACTCCTGGCAGTTTAACCTTGAACTTGCTGCTTCTCCAATAGCCCCAGCTATATTGCCACGAACGGTGTCGTGCTGGCCAGCAAGAGCAACGAGAACAAAATCGCGACGAAGGCGATGGCCGACATCAACTTCGCGTCTGCCAAGCCGGAGCACCGACAATCCCGACCAACGCGGCGGCAATGACGCCCGTTTTACGTGTCCAGAACAGGAACAGAATCTCATAAAGCTCCCATCTTGCCTTGTGATCTGGAAGCAAGCAACTCAGCACGGGAATCGGTCGTGCGATGATCACAAAGACCAAGACGACGAGAAGCCCTTGCAGCTCGTTATTTAGGCACTTGTTATAAAACAAGATCTTTCTTCCGATTAATAGAGGAAGAGGCACCCGTTAAAACCGGAGCCTCTTCCTGCTTCGAACAACCATCCCTTATTCAAAAACCGTTTGATACAACAAGTAAGCATTGAGAACGAGTATGATTCCCGCCACTGCCCAAGATAGAAACGTGAGCCAGCGAGGGTTCACAAACTCTCCCATCTTCCGTTTGTCACTGGTGAATTGCACCAATGGAAGTACAGCAAAGGAGAGTTGCAAGGACAGTATCACTTGACTCAAGATCAGCAGATCTCCTGTGCCTTTGGGCCCTGCGATAACGGTGACGATGACAGCGGGAATGATCGCGATCAATCGCGTGATCAATCGACGAAGCCAAGGAGCCAAGCGGATGTTTAAAAATCCTTCCATCACGATCTGTCCCGCAAGCGTTCCTGTCAGGGTTGAATTTTGTCCAGATGCCAGCAGAGCGACTGCAAAAAGAACGCTTGCAGCCGAAGCCCCAAGGAGCGGGGAGAGCAGTTGGTATGCGTCCCCGATCTCTGCAACTTCCGTGTGGCCTGTCGTGTGGAAGGTTGCCGCGGACAAGATCAGAATCGCCCCGTTAATGAATAGTGCGAACAGCAAGGCAATCGACGAATCCCACGTTGCATATTTAATCGCTTCCCGTTTTCCAGCCGATGTCTCGTCATACTTGCGGGTTTGGACGATGGAGGAATGCAAATAGAGATTATGCGGCATCACAGTAGCTCCTAAAATGCCGATCCCGATGTACAGCATTTCGGGGTTCGTAAAAATCTGTGCTGTCGGTACAAACCCCTGCATTACTCCGCTGACATCCGGTTTGGAGAGAATCATCTCGACACCAAAACAGACAGCAATGGTTGCAATCAAGGTGATGACGATCGTTTCGATGTACCGAAACCCTTTGTTTTGCAAAAGTAGGATGAGCAGAATGTCAAACGCCGTGAGCAACACGCCGATGACCAGCGGAAGTCCAAACAGCAAGTTCAGCGCAATTGCCGAGCCGACCACTTCTGCCAGGTCACAGGCGGCGATTGCCAACTCGCACAAGATCCACAAGAGGATGACAACCGGCTTGCTGTAGTGGTCCCGACATGCTTGTGCGAGGTCGCGGCCAGTCGCAATTCCGAGCCGTCCAGCCAAAGCTTGCAACAAGATTGCCATGAGGTTTGAGATCATGATGACCGAAAGAAGTGCATATCCAAATTGTGCACCACCCGCCAAGTCGGTAGCCCAATTGCCGGGGTCCATATATCCGACTGCAACCAAGTAACCCGGGCCTGCAAAGGCCAAAAATTTCCGAATCCATGATCCTGTTTTTGGGATTCCCAATGATCGATAAACTTCAGGCAGACTCGATTGGGTTTTCTGTTGTCGCCAGCCGGTCTTCGATGACGTAGCGGAGGTTGCCTCTTGTTTCATCTTGCGATCACACCTTTCTTTTAGTTGCACGAAAAAGTTTTGCACACAGGAAACTTTTGATCAAAAAAATTTTACCGCACTACAGATACACGTAGGACGACCAAAACTAGCCTCGGCTAACTTTTTTAGCCTAAGGAAACTTTTGGCTACATATTAACTCCTACTGACCTGAAAAGTCAACACTCAATTTTCATCCTTTGCGGGGAGGAGCCAGTGCCTAACGACTATGAAGCGGTCTAGGCATTGGTGCATACAAAACTCCAAAACCATTACCAAAACAAACACATCGATTCCGAGTGTTGCCGCCAGAACAAGCAGTTCAAGTAATTCCTTATATTGTTTTAAATTTTCATACATGATGATCTCCTCCGATGAATGATCTCGATGTGGACTTGTCACCCTCTTTCATCTTTAATTAATAATGATCAGACTGAATGTCATTTTTTCCACGCACATCTATTTCGGTCCCTCCCCCCCTCGTTCTTGATGTGTAACGCAAAAAAACGTGCAGCCCTCGTACTGGTAAGTACTTGTCTGCACGCTGTGACCGCGATCTCAGCACGGGATTACGGTCTTTTTTTCAGGTTGCTTTGGCGCGGGATATGGACTTCGCTTTACGCAGGACTTGTTCCAGAACCAGTACGACAAGCATCGACGCACCAGCCAACGGGAAGAGCACGCCCAATAATATCACGAGGACCAGAATGCCTTTTGGCACTTTGTACGAGGCGGGCCAAGCCGGAGCACCAACTTTACTGGCAGGTTTGCGCTCCCACCACAAGATGACGCCCGTCGAAGAAAGGCCCACCACCCCGAGCGAAATCAGTTTGGCCGTCATGCCATAGTCCTTGTACCTGAGATCGGCAAGCACTTGACCGCTATATTGGTCGATGTGCAACGTCGCCTGATCTTGCGGCCGTTCGGTGGACACGTACACTGTATACACGCCACTCGGCCCGCTGGGCATGTCATCGAAAGCCGCCATTTTGGACAACAGGTACGAGACGATGAAGACATCGTCGAAAAACTAGGCGTCAACAGCACGCCCATGCAGAATATCCTCCCGTACACCAGCGGAGTGCCGAGCAACGGCCAATATATCAACTGGTTAGGGTTCATCACAATTCCGTTTTTGGCTCTGGTGGGGTTTCTTCTGATCACGACCTTGCTCTCCTTACGCGTGAATGAGCAATAACCTGAAAAATCCAAAAACAAAACCCCAGTCGTCGGACTGGGGTTTTGTACTCTTTTTCCCTTTTTCATTCTTGCACGTTGAACTCAAACGTCGTCATCTGATGCAGTTCGCTGCTGGTGGTGTGTACCGTCGCATGATACTTGCCCGCTTTGTCGAATTTTTTCTGTACAAGAAAGCCGCCTTTTTGGTCCGAGGTCGCTTTTGCCGTTTCGTGATTGTTGTCTCCGTCGGCCCATGTCTCGATCTCCACCGTCACGTCGGCGGCCGGTTTGCCGCCGACCATCACGTTGGCCTTGAGTGTCCCCTCTTGACTGACGACGAGCGGTTGCGGCACCGTCTCGAAGGTAATGTCCATTTTTTTCACCGTGCTGCTCGTCCCATGCATCATATGCTCGTGGTCCATTTGACTGCCGCAAGCGGTCAGCATGACGGATGAGAGTGCGAGGGCTCCCCACAACTTGTACTTTTTCATGTTCATCTCGGTTCTTCTCCAAGTTCTTTTTGGATCCATCCTTGTTCATGCGCATAACTTGTGAGTTGCACTCTATTTTCCAAGTGGAGTTTTTGCAGGATGTTTTTTAAGTGGTTTTTCACGGTGTTCTCAGAGATGGAAAGTTCTTCGGCGATCCGGCGGTTTTTGTACCCGGATGCCACGTACTTCAAGATGTTCCTCTCACGGCTGGACAGCGGGTTTTTCTTGCTGGGTCGGCGCTCGACTTCAATAAACTCTTCCAACAGTTTCGTTGCCAGCCCGCGGGACATCGGCACTTCATCCATCACCACTGAAACCAGATACTCCACCCAAGATTGCGGGTTCAGGTTTTTTAGCAGATACCCTTGCGCACCTTTTTTCAACGCTTCAAACAGGTACGAGACATCGTCTGATACGGTGATCACCACGATTTTCACATCGGGATACCGAATCTTGATCTCTCTGGTTGTGTCCAATCCGTTCATGACCGGCATGTTGATGTCCATGAGAATAAGATCGGGCAGCAGGGCGCCCGTCATCTCCACCGCTTGCAACCCGTTGCAAGCTTCCCCGATGAGCACTTTCGCCGCGCGCTCTCGGTTCAGCTCGTTCTGCATGCGCTCCATCAAGGAGAACAACCCGAGCAGCAACGTCAATGTCACCACCAAGACGATCAGTGGAGACAGCCAATTTCCCATCTCCATCGAGATGTACGGCAGCAGATAGGAATGCCGCACATATTCCCAGATCCCGGTCGTCACCGTTGGAATGATGAGAATCAACCACTTCAATTGTCTATATGTCAATTCAATTTCCGCCCTGCATCACAGGTGTCATCATACCGTGTGAAACGCCTGGCACCTATAGCCCATGCTGGCTAATCTGCCGAGGCTGGGAGAAACCCTGCTGGGGATCATTGGCGTTTTGCAACAAGCGCAACCCGCAACAAGAGAAGCGGAGTGTCGATCACTCCGCTTCTCTTGTTCGATTTCGTTGGAGAGAGGTCTGAAACGCCGCAGACAATCCGTCTGGAAAACTCGGAACGCTGCCTTGGCTGATCACACGTCCTCGATTGAGAAAAACCACTTCATCTGCAACCGCTTCCGCAACGTCCAGTTGATGCGTGGAGAACAAAACGGTTTGTCCTTCCGCTTTCAATTGGACCAACAGTTCGGCAAGCGACTCCATCCAATAGGGGTCAAGGCCGTTCGTCGGTTCATCGAGAACCAGAAGGGCGGGACGTGCGAGCAAGGCTTGTGCGAACAAGAGGCGCTGCCTCATCCCTTTGGAAAAATCGGACACTTGTTTCCCGCACGCTTCCGTCAGCCCGACGATTTCCACGACTTCCGCCACCCGTTGTTTCCCGACACCGCGCAATCCACCGTAAAAGCAAAGCGTTTCCCATGCGCTCACACCGGCCGCGAATTGGAAATCATCCGGCATGAAACCGATCCGTCTCGCATATTCCATTCGATTACGCCGCCACTCCAAGCCTTGCACACGAATGGCTCCAGTCGTCGGTCTGCTGACCCCCACAACCATTTTGATGAGGGTGCTCTTCCCCGCACCGTTTCCTCCACAGAGGGCCATGACGCGACCCGGTGGAAGCGACAACGAAAGCGGCTCGACAATTTCTCTTCCGCCGGCCACTTTGCTCACCTGATCCACTTCCAAACAGAAGCTATCCACGTCCCCGCCCCCTTTCCCAGATCCAACTTGCCGCTCCTACGCATCCGTTCAACCAGAGGAGCGCGAACACGAGAGCCGAGACGGTGCCCCATTTTCCATGAATCCAATCGATCCATTGATAATACTCGGGCCCGAACACGGCGCCTCCCCCCAGTTTGATCACGGTCACGACTCGCACAAGTTCTGCCGGATTCAGCAGGGTAAGGAGCCCCAACGTCGGCTTGATTGCCGGATAGGGCAGCAGGTTCAAAACGGCGATCAACAGCGTCGGCCATGCCAATACGGTAATGAACCAAATTCCCACCCCATACGTGAGGGCTTGCCATCTGTTTTGGGCAATTGCGCCGACAACCAGGGCCAACCCGAGATACAAAACCAACACCGCAACAGAAAACAACAGGAACGTGAGCAAGCCGGTCAGGGTGACCGACTGACCCAGCAGAACACCGACCACGCCGAACAGCCCAAACCCGGTCGCCACGATGGCTAGCAAAACCGCCGTCAACCCGAGATATTTGCCGATCAGGTACGCACTTGTGGAGACCGAATACGTGGAGAGCAAGTGCCAACTGCCATCTTCTTTCTCACCGGTCAGAGAAAACGATCCCAGCAGCAAGGTCATCATCGGCAAGAGATAGAGCGTCAAGTTGATCATCATGCCGGTCGCATGCGTATACCCTTGCAACCCCATCGAGTTGTTCGATTGGATCAACAGCATCGCCAAACTAAAGACACTGAACAAGAGCAAAAACGAATACGACCACGGATTGCGAAACCCCAGCTGCATTTCACGTCTAGCGATGATCCAGACATGCATCGATTACATCCCCGATTTCATATCCGAACCCGACATGCCGTTTCCGCCGGACATGCCTTTGTTCATGTCCATCATTTTTTGCATCATTTCTTTGTTCGGTTCCCAGATGTGCTGCATCAGCTCTTGATAGGTGAGCAGTTCACCGTGCCCTTGCTTCTTCAAAAACGCCTCTGCATCCGATTTCGCTTTGAAGGAGATCACGTTATACGCCATCGGGGTGACGACATCCTTGTCAAATACGTAGGTGGCATCGTCCAACTTCACCCATTCCTGCGTGTTGTAGTCGCGAACAAACTGTGTGTCCACCTGCTCCAACCCGTTTTTCTCCGTCCATTTGAAGAGACATCCAAGATCGTCAAACTTCATCGCCTTGCCGTTTTTCTGCACCACTTCCACCGCGAACTGGTTGTTTTTCACCAACATGTTGCAGACGTCACACTTGTCCACTTTTTCATCGATCGCGACCGGCTTGGTTTCGTTCCCGCACCCGACGAGCCCTGTGCCAATCACCATCGCCGCCAAAACCGCATAGAGAATTCGTTGTTTTTTCATCGTTGCACTCTCCTTCTGATTCTTCGCCCAAACGGCATGATGCCTGCCCCGAGGAGAAGCAGGGAAATGCCAATCAACAATCCTCGTGACGAGGTTTTCTCTCGAACTCCCCTCGATGCCGGAGACATAAGCGGGGACTCGTCACGCAACCAGTTATCGGTACCGCTGGTAAACAAGTCTTGCAAAATTGCCAAACCCGGTGTCTGGAAGAACAGTTGATACGCCGGTACCGCCTCCGTCAACGACAGAAAAAACGGGGAAGCCTGATAGGAAATCTCAGAATGACCGTCTCCGTTCAGATCGAGCCCTTGATGATCCTCCCAGTAGTTCCCCTTCATGAGATTCTCATGGCTATCCGCTGCTTGCGCTTGAATCACATTGCCCGCCCAGGTGTTCGCCAGAAACTCGTTTCCGGTAGAATCCTTCATTTGCAACCCCAGAAAGTTATGCATGATTTGATTTCCCTCAACATAATTGCCTGTGGACGAATCGACGTACAGCCCGATGCGGTTTCCGTCCACCGTGTTTCGAACCACTTTGGCACCTTGGACATGGTAGAGCAGGATCCCTTGGGACTGCACATGCTCGGCCTGTTTGGTGATGGAGTTGCCCGCAATCTGACTCCCGCTGTCCTCCATCACCATCGCACCCGTCACGTTGTGCTCCAAGATGTTGCCCGCCACTTCGGACGAGTTGGAAAACATCATGTGCACCGCATATCGAGAATTTGAAATGTGGTTAGTACGCACGAAGGTACGAGCGCTGTTGTCCAAATATACGCCGTCTTGCAAGTTGTCCAGAGTAGACTCCTCGATGAGATTGTCTTGGGAATTCCGAACTTCGATCCCGTTTCCTCGTTGTTCGAGATCGGCTGTCCTCCCGTTGATCCGCACTCTCTGTACCAAGTTCCGGTTCGATTTCTCCAGTTTTATCGCCGTTTTGCCGGTCGAGATCGAAACATCTTGGATGCGGTTGTTGTCACCGTGCACCACGAGCCCCGCTTGGTTTCCTTCAAGTTGCAGTCCACGCACTGCAGCTCCGTTCGTCTCCACGAGCAACAGCGGTTCCTCGTTCACAGCGTCCCGCCGCGAAATGATACGCGTCTCGTCCCCTTCCACTTGAATGGGTTTCCGAATGTGGAGCGTTCCCTCGTACGTGCCGGGGGGCAACTTCACCAGTTCTCCCGCCTCGGCCCGATCCAGCTCCACCTGCAACTCCGAGATGCTCGTCGAGGCGTATGCCGATGAACAAATCGCCGAAACTACGACAGCAACACTGCAAAAAATCACGCGAACCGATCTACGAAGTGCGCTCATGATTCCCCACCTTTCAAAACAAAACGATTATAGCGTGACACGGGGAATCGCCGCATGACTCAATCGGGCTACTGATGTTACTTGTTTTTGACAAAACATAAAAATAGCCCAACTAGGCTATATAGGCGAAACACACTTGGGGATAGACTAAGAAACGTACGCTGGACCTTAGGAGGAACATAGATACATGAAAAAAATGAACTGGTTGGCCGCCTTCATCGTAGCAGGCAGCCTGATCACCGTTACTCAAGTTGCAAGCGCTCACGTCACCGTTTGGCCGAAAGAAACGACCACCGGTGCCTATGAAAAATACACCGTTCGAGTCCCCGTTGAAAAAGACCTCAACACCATCAAAGTTCGTGTTGAGTTCCCGGCGGGCGTCAAAGTATCCACCGTCGAGCCGATCGCCGGATGGGACTATTCCTACGAAACGAACGCAGACGGAACCAACAAAGCCATTACCTGGACGGCAACCGCAGGCGGGATCAAAAAGGGCGAATTCATCGAGTTCAACTTCATCGGCGCCAACCCCAAAGAAGTGGGTACGGGCAAACTCGCGTGGAAAGCCTATCAAACCTATGCGGACAACTCTGTCGTCGAGTGGACCGGTGAAGAAGGTTCCAAAACTCCGGCTTCTGTAACCACGATCAAAGCGGCCGGCACGACCGAGACCGATCACCATGACGAAGCGAAGAACACCACCGAGGCTTCTGCGCCGTCCACCACAACCGAAGACACCAAATCGAGCAACACCATTCCGTACATCATCTCCGGTGCGGCCCTGTTGCTCTCGTTGGTTGGCCTGTTCCGGAAACGCGCGTAAGACTCCAACCGAGAAGGGGAGCCCCATGCTGAGAAAAAGTCTGCTGCTTCTCTTGCTTCTGACCGTCGCAGTTACCTTCACCGGATGTGGGGGCGCTCATCCGGAACTGTGCGGACCCCCCAAGATAAAGGCCCACTAAAAAAGACCGTGCTCCTCTTCTACGGAAGATTGAGCACGGTCTTTTTTACGAGTACGATCGTCCAACCTCACACAAGAAATCCGAGCCCAAACATGTCGCTCCAACTCCCCACGAACAAAAAACAGCAACACCGCGAGGCACATCAGAATCCCGATTTGCGCCAACTGCAAGATCGGCCTCGAAGTGCATCCAAGTGTCGCTTGATGAGGAAGATGTCTCTCTGGTCACCTGCCCTGCGAAGCTGCCGATCCCCTTCGGCTCGATCGCTTCGAGCTTTTTTAGAAAGTCCGCCTGTGCTTCCAACAGTTTGATCTTGACCTTCGCCCATTTCAATTCTTCTTCCACCGATAGCTCGCCAACTGATCCCGTACTGCTTTTACCCCGTCGATCCGTGGCAAGTCCTTCTTCGCCGTCCCGACCATAGATCGTTGGGATTTGACTCCGACTGCCTCATCTGCTCTTCTGTCAAAAGCACTCGTTTCACTTCCCCCATCTTCCTCTCGCTCCTCATCTTTACCTCGAAAAACACAAGTGACCCACAAGAGGGACACTTTTTTCAAAGTGTCCCTCTTGTGGGTCACAGTTCAAGGACGAAGTGTTATGTAATAAAAAAGTTGTATCATAGTAGGACTCACCAACCCTGATTCCACCGTTGTGGAAAAGACCGATAATGATAATAAAGTTGTATCATGAGATGCCCATATCAAATGAGTTACGATTTTTTCGTGATAAAAAAGTTGTACCATGAAAACAAAAAAGTCGCTTAACTATAACAGGTCGGGCATCGTTGGTTTCTTTAGAGTAGGAAAATGAGACTACGACTTTGTTATTCGGGATGCAACTTTTTGTCCAGAATGGGCACTGGCATTGACCCGGCCGGTGGTACAGTTTCTCAGTTGATTTCGCAACTCTCGAATGTTGGGCGTACTTCCGTTACCTTCGAGTACCACTATGACTCGATCTTTACAACACGTTGCACCGATCCAATCCCAGTAGCCCGTAGAAAAAGGAGACCTCAAACGTGGTGTCCTTTTTCTACGGGCTACCGCCTTTGTAACTACTGGATAGCACAGTCCCGTTCCTTGATCATACTCATAACCTGTCAACGGTTCATGGAAAGGTGAGACCTAAGACAACTGGGGAGAAGTTGACACATCCCCACCCCGCGCTGCTGCTTCGACCCGCCGTTTTTGGCACCACCTCCCCGGTCGGCCCGCGCGACAACCGCATTGCTAGTACCACTCGATGCGATTTTTAGGAGTTAGTTGTATACCCACATACGAAAAATAGCGCTATAAGCCTTCTAGAGGCCATGCGCTATTTCAATTATTTTTTGTTTTTCATTCCAAGGACTTTTCAGTGGCTCCTACTAATTGGATGAATTGCCAACTGTATTGATTGCAGAGATTAAAAGTAATAAGTAATCATAATTGGGCTTGTTTCTGTAAGACGGATTTTCGCAAACCATCCGGCGTCTTGAATTAAGGCAATATCACTATCAGATAATTTGCCCTCACCGCAATAAGGACCGCCACAATCTAATTTCAGGACCCCTTGTATTATTTCGGCCCGATGAGTAGCGTTATAAATCTCCGTATCTCCTCTTTTAGCTACTACGTTTACTTTGTACGCCATCTCTTCAATCACCTCCCATTCCTTTTACTTCTACATCTAAGAATGAATACCTGTTAAACAGAGGTTAGGTTCGCAAAAGAAAAACTCCTGAATGAGTGCTTGGTGTTAAACTTGACGAATGTGGTATACACGCGTACGCTCCGTTGGAATCATTACGACTTCTCCTCCGCAATCTCATCGCTCAATGAGCATCCAATTCCATTTTCACCAATGATCTCGCACACCTTCGGCAACTCAGTTCAACCTTATTACCCTAGCGGCGTAACGGTAACGGGCCGATCCACCCACTGACACGTCGCGCGTGACAACGAGGTTGGATCCCCCAGGATCAAGTGAGCGCCACATCCCCCGCTACCGTATTTCGGTGCGATCCCCCCTGTATCGCCACTTCGCACGCGACATCGCCGTACATCCTCACCCGCTGGCTGCTTCCTCAATGTCTATAACCATCGCAAAAATCTTCCGGAATGCACGGCATTTCCAAAAGTCGGGAAAAATTGTACTTAAATTTTGTCTGCAGTCGCTGCTTCGCGGATATGCCCGATTGTAGTAATATGACTTCCTTGAACTCACCACGTTCTGCCACTGTACTGTATTGCATATTTAATATGGATGGCATTTCGGTAGGAATGTACGGTCTGCGGAACGCTGATTTATCAACAATCACACGCCGGATTGTGAGAAGCCCATTTCCATGTGGCACCTTATCGAGAAACTCACCCATATACTCGATGTCAAATAGATCATCACGAAACTTTATTGGATTAACAACTGGAGCCTCTCGACGGTCGCCCTCTTGTACTCGTTGATATCGATGGAATAGCCTGTTATTTTTTAAAGTTGTGGTGTTGAACACATGTGCCAGATCGTTGTAACGTGCAACTTCTGAATCATTTGAACGCCTGAAGAAACCATGATGGATCTCACCGTTTTTAAACGCCTCTATGTATTCACAAGTAACTCCCAATGATAAATTCATTCTTTCGCCTCCGTGTGAAATGTACGCTGATCTCATCGAGGAACCACAGGTCAAATTGAGCGTTATGAGCAACGAGGATACTGCCTCCGTGGTTCATGTGGGGTTATAGCTCCCTCCATGTCGGAGGTATCTCCGGTCGCTTGTAGACACCGCGCACAGCGTCAGTCTTAGCTCCTGCAAATCATCCCTCGTCATCGCAAGATTGCGATTGTTCGCCAAGTCAGCGCTGAGATTACTGGCCCCTCCCCATTACAGCTCCGTCTTCGGGATCGCAGCCACCGCTTCGCAACCTCCACCCCATGTATTATTCGATAAATGGATTGATGATTGCTTCGATCACCGAGAGAGACTCCCAATCGATCTCCTCTGATCTGTATTTTTCTACTTGATCCGATGCGATGATTTGTTCGCGGGCATCAGTCAGCACTTGTTCCAGCGTACACGGTCCTGAGCTTGTAATTGTGATTTCTCGGTGTTCTTTCATGCTGCCAAGGAAACCGTAACTAACAACGTAGGAGTATTTGTCCAAATAAACCCGACTTCCACTAGTCGGTTCTAGATATTTGTACGTAAATTCGACCCCTGGAACCTCGTCGAACTCACTCTCCATAGAACAGATTATCCTATATGCTTCCCTGAGCCTTGCAACCGTCCATTCATCATATCTCTCAAAGTCTCCAGAAGACTTTTTTTGCCCCTTGAATCGATCATGAAACCCCCTGTTCTTCGTGACTATGACCGGAAAATCAATTTCGCTGAATTGATCCGCTGTGATATCTACGATCCACCCGTCACATTCTATCCACGCATGAGACTGCCTACCATTCATGCCATAAACGTACGACACATTGGCAAAACCGTGATCGATTAAATACTTTGCCAGAAGATCAGATGAATCGCCACATGTACCCCGTGGGAAATTTGCAAGCGCCGGAATCTGTGGTATCCCTGATGGATCACACTTTTGCATCATCCTACGAAAACGCGATGCCAACTTCACAAGTTCGATTTGGACATCACTTTCTCCCATCTCGCATCAGCCCTCTCAGATATTGATTTTGATCGTTTCCCCTAGTTGTCACTCGTAACAGAGCAGTAGATCCACATCGGGCCGATGGAAATTAGTTCGCCGTCTTCATCAATAATGTTGTCCCCTCCGCCCTGTACAACGAAGCGGTTACAACCGGTGCAATCATCGATCATACTTCAGTGCTACTTGCATTCATCTTCAAAATTACATCGTAAACAGCTTTCGGTATTACAATTAACCGATTGGTTTGTGTTTTCGCTAGATGTAAAGGATACCTCTCTCGGTTGCATCATTCACTTCGAGCTCATTGATCATTTTCTCCGCCAATGTTCTTAAACCCTTTTTATTTAACTTCGTATTACAAAATCTGAAATCCTTCGTTTCAGATCTATGTTCTTATTGCGAGCTGGCTCTCCCTGCAGACCTCTGTTCACTCAAACTTTCAGTCCTTCTACGTATCACGTCATCAGTAATTTGAGCGAGAGCGGCGTGTGCAATCCTTGCCATAGTGCAGCTCCTGAATTGAGCGGAGAACATTGGACTTTGCCTTTGCCCTTCGAAACCAATATAGAAATGCGAAGTTGTCAATTTGGTATGGTATGACTTGTACTGTCTCTCCCCTGAGCTCGAGACAACATGTGTAGCCCCGGCACTCCCCACCGCTGGGTTTTCTTGGCATTTTGAACGCTAAGCCTCTGGTGTATCCGGCAAATAAAGTGTAGAGTGACAAAAAAGTTCTTTCAAAACGAGCTCGTGACCCGCAACACAATCACATACAGCCCTTCGTGAAGTTGTAATGAGGAGGGAAAGACGAAAAATTTAGAAATCCCCCCCTTAATACAAAGTCGCTATTTCAACCCATTTCTCATTATCTAATGATTTGTATGATGTAAGTATCCCAATAATTTCTTCAGCAAATTTCCCAAACCTACTGATGACCTGCTTGGCAATTTCATTTGCCTCTATTTCGATACATCGCCCTTTATATGGAATTTTTAGAATCTCCCCCCATTTGTGCATTGTAAGTTTCCCATCTTTAAATTGTTTGACGTGAACTAGTTCGTGAACCAATACGAACTTCGCACACAATTCAACAATTTTATTAAACCCCTCGCCATGAGCTCTAAAGAATTTATTGTTTATTGTCCTAGAAAAAGCCTCGTCATAGAAGACAACCTTCTCGATACCCTCCCAATCTTCACGAAAAATTGCCCTTGCGTTTATATTTTCCAGAACAAAACCCTCTTTGTCATATGCAAAACCTTCAAGCACAAGCTCATATTCTTTATCTTCAATATCAAGTTCTCTTTTCATTGACAAATGGAACTGTTTAAAGTCCTCACCATGTATCAACTCAAAAATCTGATCTTTAGTTACTTCTGAAGGGAACATCGCCATTTAGCACTCTCCTATCTTTACCAACTGAAACATCTTTAGTATTATCCTAACTCTATTAATCTATTATATACCAAGTTATTGAATTAGATCTCCATTGACCCCGAAATGACGCAGTCAGATCACTCAAGCCTGATGCTGCAAATCCGGTTAGCAGCAGCGCCCGATCCCGAAAACCTTTCACCTTCATGAGATCAGCTCCCTCAACCAAGTAGGCGTTTTTCACGCTTGTGCTCGACCGATGTAAGAATACACAGGCCCTCGTGCTAACGCAACGAGGGCCTGTGATCCATTATTGTTGTACAAAGTCATTTTTAGATTTGGTAGCACGAATTGACCAGGGTACACACAATGTCATCTATCACGCATCTCATCCTCACTGAACTAGGCGGACCAAACTGGCCGTCTTGGGATCATAGGCCATATTGGTAATCGAACCATCACGAATACAGATCACTGCTTCGTCAATCACGTGCAGCGGCACGAAGAACCATTCCTTCGGCCTTACAGGGTGGCCGAAGCGGTCTTGGATGGTGAGGTCGAGCTGAGCCGGTGCAAAGATACGGTGGAATATACCTTCCAGCTTTGTGCGGTTGATACCGGCCAGTTTGTAGCTGGCGACGACTTCGACATCAGCCAGCAGGTAGGTCGCATCGTTCGCCGCATTGGCGATGCGTGTCTCAACTTTGCCGCCAGTAACGCCTATTTTGTGAATCAGTTCGCGGTGCTCCGCTACGAAGGGATGATTGGACAGGCTGCGCAGGACATAGATAGTACCACTTTCAATATCGCCTTCGTCCCAGGTTGAGCTGAACAAAGGCCCGAAATCCGGCTCCGTTAAGCGTCGCCCAGCCTCATCTTTGTACAGCGCGCGCTGCAAAGACCTGAGCAGGAGATTACTTTCGGTACCATTGGAGTAAATGACTCTAAGGCGGGCATCAGGATGGCCATTCGGTGCTTGAAATTCCTCCCCCTTCTCAGCCACGTAGACAAGTTGGCCTCCCAAAATAAAGAAGTTACCCGTATTGACGCTCGCATCCTTGCCAAATGGGCGAGTTTGTCGAACGCCAGATTTGAGTTCACGCTCAGCCTGCTCAAACAGCGGCTGGAAGCGACCGAAGTCCTCACACTTCTCACGATTAGCGATTTCCTCGGCCGCACGTATTTCGGCTCGGGAGCGAACATGGCGCAGTTCTGTAATGCCGGAAGGGCCAGCCGCACCTTCGAGTTCTGAGAGCAGTGCGTCATCGTCCAGCAATCCCACTGACTTTGTATGGGACATCCCACCCCCACTCAGCAGCCCCTGGTGATCGACCGGTGCAAGAAGGGTCCTACATTCCTCTAACTCACGAATGCGATTGAGTCGCACTGCGTAGAGCCGCTCAAAAATATCTTTATCTTCCCCATACTGCGGAGCACGACCATACTGATCGACGAATCGTTGAATTTCTTTGAACCCCGCGATGATACGTTCCTCGCGCGGGGAATGGGCACTTGTCTTCACTATCTCCTGGTCCACACCAAGCAAATCGAGTAGTTCGTCATCAGAAAGCTTAGGCATTTACATCCCCTCCATTGCCTTCTGCGGCCTTCTGTTGCGCGCGATAGCGTTTAAAGGCTGCAACACCTTCGGCCATGCGCTTCTCCCATGGATCTTTCGCATTTATGTCTGGTATACGCCCACGTTCATTCTTGAATTGCAGGGCACGTTCGGCCAGCTCTCTGGCATCCTCGTATGAAATGCTTACACGCTTAGCCGCAATCGCAGCCGCAACCTGTTTCAGACTGTCCTCGCTTAACGCCTTTGCGAGGATTGCGTATGCCTCGCTGAATGGATTGATGCGGTCGATAAGATCGATGTCTAGTTCACGCACGTCCATCACGAACTTGCGCACTCCGTCGATGAGGGCAGTGTTGGCGGCCGTTTCGCTGCTGCCCACATTGCCGCCAAGTGCCGTTTGCTTTGCCTGTTGCGTCAGGTTGAGGGCAGCGATGGCGTGCTGGCGTACCGCTTCCTGATCCTCTATATCGAGGTCGGGGTACTTTTCCTTGATGATCTTGCCCATCCGAACCTGGGTCAGTTCCTCCGGCACCATTTCGCGGTCAAACAAGCCGCGCTCGATGGTGGTCTTGTCCTGAACGAATGTCGCGATCACTTCGTTCAGGTCCTCTCGACAAATGCGGACGGCTTCCTCGCTCTTGGGATCTGAGAGACCCTTGATCTCGATCTGCAATTGCCCCGTTTCGCGGTTGAAACCAACATTACATTTTTCCGGGTCATAACCGTCGTCACCGTAATCGAACCCTTGCACCGGACCGCTCGCTGGATTCTTCGGCTTGAACTCGAAGCGAGGAGAAAGGACCTGCTCCATCAGCAGGCTGGCAGCAATAGCCTTCAAGGTATCGTTCACGGCCTCAGTTACAGCCTGCTCTGAGGCGTCGGGCTCGGCGATCAGGTTGGTGAAACGGGCGCGGGTTTTGCCTGGTGCATCGCGAGTCGCGCGCCCGATGATTTGTACGATCTCGGTGAGACTCGACCGATAGCCAACCGTCAGTGCGTGCTCACACCAAATCCAGTCGAAGCCTTCCTTCGCCATGCCGAGGGCGATAATGATGTCTACATGGTCACGGTTGTTTTTATGCGCAGGGTCTTTCAGCGCAGCGGACACCTTATCTCGCTTGATCGGGTCATCATCAACCAGGTCAGCGATCCGGAGGATTCGACCACCTGGAGCCTTGACTAGCTGGAAGCCGGTTGCGGGATCTGTACCTTGCCATTCGCCCAGCTCTTCGACGATGTGCTCGACCTCCCTGATCTTGTCCTTCGTGCTCTCGCGCGAATTGACGTTCGGAATGTGGATGATGGTCTTCTCAGCCGGGTCGAGCACTTTGAGGATGTCATCGGAATATGAACCGGAGTAGAAAAAATAGCCAATGTCGAGTTGCTTCAGGTGCTCGTAGCCGTTAAGTTGCTCGTAATAAGTGTAGGTTACGGTATCGAACTTCGACTCGTCCTGCGGGGCCAACACTGCCTCAGCATCGCCCCGGAAGTAGGAACCTGTCATTGCCACGATATGCACACTGTCGCGAGCGATGAACTGCCCGAGATACAAGCCAAGTTTGTTGTCAGGGTTGGCAGAAACGTGGTGAAACTCGTCCACGGCGATCAGCCTGTTGTCGAACGCACCCACCCCGAACTTATCGACAGCGAAGCGGAAGGTGGCGTGGGTACACACCAATACCTTGTCGTCGCCTTCTAGGAATGCGCCCACCGAATTAACCTTCCCGCCATTATCGGCGCCAGGCGCGTTACACAGGTTCCATTTCGGCTCTACGCTCCAGTCGGCCCAAAAGCCAAACTTACTTAGCGGTTCGTCGTTGAAGCTCGAACCGATTGACTTTTCCGGTACAACGATAATCGCCTGCTTGAGCCCTTGATTCTGGAGCTTGTCGAGGGCGATGAACATCAGCGCCCGGCTCTTGCCGGATGCCGGCGGTGACTTGATAAGAAGGTATTGCTCGCCGCGCCGCTCGTAGGCGCGTTCCTGCATAGGTCGCATTCCCAGAGTATTGGCCTTGGTTGAACTTCCGTTACAGGCGTAGGACACCGAAACGGAAGGGATTGATTTATTCCCGTTGGTCATTCTTCTGCCTCCCTCTTGCCCTTCCTGGTCGGTTTTGTTGATGTCGTCATCTTGGTGTAAAGATCGAACAACTTTTCCAGACGTTCGGTGTCGTTGCGAAAACGACGGCCGATATAGATGCGCTCCAACACTTCGTCGTTACGTTCATGTGCCTCGCGTAGATCAGCAGGCATGTTCTCTGGATCATAGAGATCGGCGATCGTAGCCGGGAAATGCGCCTCGCGTGCCAGCAGGATGTCCTCGGCGCAGCGGGTCAGGTCGGCCATGTTCTTCTCGGTCAAAGCAGGAACCGGAAAGGTATTCCAGCCAAGTGTGTTGGAGTAGGAGAAGTCAGTCCGGAGTCTCACACAAACGGTACCGATCCAAACCCAATGCAAGCGTGAGGCAATCAGCGCCATGTTCCAGAGAGGCGCGTCAAAAATGCCGAACGTCTTGTTGGAGATGATGGTTTCTGCATCCATCAAAGTGACCGGCAGATAGTCGCGGTTCTCCGATGAAACAGATGCAACAACAATACAGTCCCGTTTTGGACGGCCCGCAATCTGGACGAATCGATGCGGCTGTGATGCAAATTTCCTAGTCGATTCAGCGTCCGATTGGAGGCGGTTCTCTGCCACCAACTTCAGTCGCTGCGCGATGAAGTCACTTTTCTTGGCGTCCTCTGCCTCATCATCCTCAATCCACAGACAATACCGCCGCCTGCCGTTGATCAATTCGTCCGAGCCGACAAAACGCTTGATGAAGGGTCGAGCAGCAACATCTTCAGCCATAACCTTCGCTACCAGTTCACTATCCAAAAACAAATGCCCTCCATCGCGCGGCATGTTGCCGAACAGCATTGGTGACTGCTGGCCAATGGGTGTCTTGGTCTTCTGCACATGGGCTACGCTATTTGGTACCAGATACGGGCTTATTGCCGAGCACTGCTTGAGCAAACCATCCTGGTACAACTTTTTCGGCGCAGAGGAACCCTTTCCTAATCCGACGATCACCACTGTAACGCCGGCGTTATGGCTGGCAAGGTTGGCCCACTTAAAAGACGTGTGCGCAAAGCGAATTTCACACCCTCGTTGAAACACCGCTGGCCACACATCAATAGCCTGCTGACCTTGACAAACGCTGTTGGTGGCTACAAATGCGCCAAGAGTGTCTTTCTCGGCATCAACGTAGTCCAAAAATTTGGCGATCCAACCTGTGACGTAATCCGTCGTCTTGGCGAGCTTGGGGTGTTTCGTCCATGCATTGATCAGGTCCTCTTTTTGCTCGTCAGTTTGCCACTTACTGCCCTTGTACGGTGGGTTGCCACAGATGTACGTTTCTCCACCCTCATTCTCAAAGTCAATCTGCGCCTGATCTAGTGACGTTTGGAATAGGTCATCAGCGTGGAGCTTCACACCTGTTCCAGTCGGTGGACAGATACTAAGCCAATCTAGTCTTAGAGCATTGCCGCAGGTGATCCAGTTGTCCGATGAGAGCGGCAAAAACTCGGATAGTGCTAGCTGCTTTCCACGATAAAGAACGTCACACTGGAACTCCGCGATGATGAGGGCCAGACGTGCAATTTCGGTCGAAAAGTCGCGTAGTTCGATCCCGCGAAAATTGGTCAACGGTATGTCACTCTTACGCCCACGGTCGCCACGTCGCTCGTTAATGGTGTTTTCAATCTCCCGCAACTGCTTGTAGGCGATGACCAGAAAGTTGCCTGAGCCACAGGCAGGATCAAATACCCGAATCTTCGATAGGCGCTTGCGCAGGTTGAGCAACATGCGAGGGTTGTCGCCCGCTATTTCAAGCTGCGCTCGTAAATCATCCAAGAATAACGGATTGAGTACCTTCAGTATGTTTGGCACGCTCGTGTAGTGCATACCGATCGCACCACGCTCCTCGTCGTCAGCCACCGCCTGAATCATAGAGCCAAAGATGTCGGGATTTATCTTAGTCCAGTCCAGATTACCAATGTGTAGCAGGTAGGAGCGCGCGATCTTGCTGAACTTTGGAACGTCTACACTACCAGAGAAGAGTCCGCCGTTCACGTAAGGGAACGCGTCTGCCCAACGTGGCAAATTTACTTTCGGGCGGTCAAGAATCTTCGTGTTCATGGCGCGGAAGATTTCGCTAATCACTTCATGCGTGTTCGAGGCGTCACGCGCGCTCATCTGCTCAATGGTATGGGTGAACATACCCGTCCCGCTGAAGATGTCGGTGTCCTCTGCAAAGAAGCAGAAGATCAACCGTGCCATGAAGTGGTTCATCTCGTGGCGCCGTTCGGCGGTTCCCCATTGCGGGTTGTCTTTCAACAGCTCGACATAGAGCCGATTCAACCGGCTCGTTGCCCGGATGTCAAAAGAACTTTCGCGTACCTGCTTTACGGTCGTGATCCCAGCGAGCGGCAGGAAAAAACCAAAGTGATCTGGGAAATCCTGATATTCACAGGCAACTGTCTCACCGGACTCCAGATCCTCTGCCTCAAAGTCTACCCCGTCAGTGGCGAGGATAAAGCGTGCCTTCGCCCTGGTCGTTGCTGGGCTTGCTTTCAGTGCGGCAAAGGTCTTGGTAACATTGTCAAGCTTGGCGACCGCAATATGGATGTTGTTCGTCTGTAGGACGCCGCCTAGATCGGACTTATTCGATTCGCCCGTACGCAGGCGCTTGATTGTCGTCTCCTTGTTCCCGAACGCCCGTAGGAAGGCAAACGGGAACTCCTCCTTATCAAAAGGCTGGATCGCCAAATCGGAGACTGCTGCTTCGATTTCTACTGGGTTCATGGCGTGTTTCTTACCTCCTCCGGCTTATCCTTAGTATGTCTTCTTTAAGGTGTCTTTTCACTTCACTTCAGCAAACCGTACTTCAGAAAAGTACGGCATGTAGGTCAAGAAATATGATGTCTCAAATGGAAGAGGTGAAAATGCTGGCTTGACACGCGAGACTTCTGAAACAGTACTTCGCCAAGAATGTTCATCATTACTCATCATATTTTTGGAGGTGCCGATCCTATTTCTATTAAACACGCTGAATAGGTGTAGCCACAAGTATGATATTTGCAGAACCTCTTTATTCCCGAGAGGTTTCTGACGAATGGAATCGAACAATCACATCTTTCTCCCTCTACCTATTGTTCAATTGTTTCCTTCTTATGTGTATGACTTGTTGAAACTGCCACAGTGACCACAGCTATTCTCCATACTTCTATGGGAACGTTACAAATCCACTATTGTTCATAAATCCCCCCAAGTTTCTATCCCCCTCCTCCAAGTTTCAAAGTTGCGCTTGGAATATCCAAAATTCGGTTTAGATAATTCTAATACAAATTAGGATGTTCTTATTTAGTTCCACACCTTCCCGCACCTCAATAAATGTGTTATAATAACCTTGAAAGAATCACCTGGGGACGATTTAGGAGGTCCAAACCCAATGAAAACAACATTCGAAATCGACATGAACGATGTTACAGAGGTCAAAAACTTGCGTAATCTGCTCTCCCTGCAATTGAAACAGTTGGGGTATGAAGAAGAGACGGAAGATGATGGCGAGGAGCTTCAACGTCCAAATATCGAATATCTGAGGGAGTTTGTGAAATGGGCATCTGATAACCAAAAAGAAGTTCTACGTTATATGAAGGCACACCCCGGCAATGTGTCTTCATACGAACTAAAACAGGCTCTTCCATTCCTAGCTCCGCAAGGAGCCCTAAGCGGTGTTTTTAGATCTGGACGGTGGATCAAACTGACCCGAGGAAGCAAAACAGGATTTCCGTTTGTCCAAGTTGAATGGGACCGCGAAAACGGCTGGGGAATCTACCGTGGTTTGACAGCAGAGGAAGCTGCGGTACTTGAAGTATGATCCTAACAAATCAATCAGGACATTAATGATGCCCTAGCAGATTGCAGACATGAGCCCTATCTATTGGTGTTACAAGACAAAATGTCCTTTACTTTGAGGCCCGACGAAACCTTGATGTACCTTTCTGAACAAACCAATATAAGTAAAAAAGTTTTTTACTGAAAATGCAGTCCTGATAGACTTCGGAATTTTATAGGGCAATAAGTTCTTTACTTGCCTTTACGGACTCAGCAAAGCGCCAGAGCGGCAGGCACCCGGTAGAACTGGCGTACTATGCGGCAGCCTGTCGGCGCGATCGGCGTGTAGACGTGCAAAACACCACAGCGACCCGGTCGCGTACGCGGCAGGCCAACTTCGAGCTCTTGCGTGCTGACGGCTTACTGTTGTTCCGTGTAGAGCTGCGCGAGGAGTTCTGCTTGGGCGGCAAGAAGGCGGTCTACGCGCAGGATGCGCTCGTGGCGGAATCGTACGATATTACTCGTAGTCCAGCTCTCCGCGTTGTCTACGGCGCGTTAGGGCGAGAAGTGGGCGGTTGCGCGCGAGTTCTTCGGCAGTAGTCATCACGCGAAATTGTCATTTCAAGTCGTCTGAGGACAAACGCTACGGCCGTGCATCCGAGATCACGAGCCAACCGGCAAACGTCGTGTGTGGCGCGACGGAAGGCTTTCCCGTCATGGTGGCGCGGAGCAACGGGGAGGTCGTCGTGACGGCGGCGTTTGAAGCGGGCAAGGAGCACAGGAACAACAATCCAGCGTAACTGGGCACAAACATTACGCAGCTATAATATTTTTGAAAAACTAAGAGAATGAAAGTTAGAGTTGGAAAAATCGCCTAATTTGACCCTTTTCATAGAGACGTGTATGCAGATATGGAACTTGCATTCGATGCGGACATCGGATACCATGGTTTTAGCAACTGGGCGTTGCTGACCTATCTTTTGAATGAATACTTGTCTAAAGGGAAGATGTCTTAGGTTATTGTAGCTGACTAGATAAAGTCATGGTGTTCCACAACGAATATCTGCCATTGAATTTTGGGAATTTCAATTTCTAATCCATTTACTGTTTAGTTTTTCGTGCGAATGTATACATATTACATGACCCAATAAGCGTTCGCACGGACGGATTGAAATTGAACATGTCTCTTTTCAAATGGCGGTAGTACCGTTGTTACACCAACGACATCATCTTGTCTCTCAGCAACCACCGTGCCACCCTCGACAAGATTTTCGTTCAGATAGATCAGCAACGCCCTTTTTGCTGCGTTGACTACGAGGAGAGGAGGAACCTCGCTATGACGCTCTTGCAAATCATAGCTGACCATCCGATCGCTAGTACGGCAGCTGGCGCACCGACGCTGGCTATCGTATGGTCATGCCTCAGGCGCCTGGGCCGCTGGCTCAAGCGGCACATTCAGTACGACATCACGCTCAGCTTCACCAACAAAAAAGAAAAAGGCGACCTCACGACGGGATCATCGCAAGCATCGCCCAACAAGGAAATGTAACACAAACGCGGGTGTGGCGGTAGGACGCCTGCACTCGCACATCAATACTTTGCGTTACAACGATCATAACACGTTTGCCAACACGGTAAAACCAACGCCCCGCCACGATAGACCGCGCAAAGCGGCAGGCGGGGCTTCTTGGCGTTGCTGTGTGGTGAAAATCGCTCTTGACACGCTGTATCATCTTCGAGATAGTCCGACGTGTACCGTGCATCGATACTACTTCCAGTAACTGATCACTACAAGCCGATGTTCCCGTAAACCACGTTATCTCAAGGCTGCCTTTTTTCACATCTGCCAACCACCCTCCTGCTGTTATACACCGTGTCGTTACTTATGGCTCCAGGCAACCATCTCTTAGGAAATCCGTAGCACGTGATGGCGGCCACTGGTGCCAACCCCAGAAAAGATCTTTTTGTCCGGTAAAGAACTTTATTTGATAGTAAACAACTTTACTTACATGAATCAATAGGGATCCTTTTACTTCACTATCGTTCTGCAACTTTCATGGCTTCAAAAATTTTTTGATTCGAAAAGCGGCATACTAGGCTAACTCCCTCAAAAAGACGCGTTTTTCTTCACAAATCCCCGCCACTTAATGAAGGGGTCTTTCTTCAACGGCTCCATTGCATACCGCAAAGGAGAAAGAAATGCAGCGACCACCAAACAATCGCAACAACAAACACGACCCAATCCAGCAACCGCCAACGACGATTCCCCAAAATCGTCGAAAATAATCAATGGAAGGGGAAAAGCAGAAGATGAAGCTTCATACCAAATAAGACAACGGTACGAACACGTTTGAAGTCAAGGCTCGTGATTGGACAGCAATCGCCGGACTTATCGCCGCAACCAGCTTCATAAATTTGATCGCACTTGAAATGATCCTGACTGCCATGATCATCCTAGCGCTCATCCTTAAGAAATAATCGTGAAATTTGGAAAGCCTGTCGTCTTCAAACGGACGTCAGGATATGTCAGCAGTCTTGTGAAAAGCCGTTGCCAGCATCCTTGGCAACGGCTTTTTTCATACAGATGATCGTTCATTCGTAAACTCATAATACTCTAAGGGCGGAAATTTCCTTGCGAAATCCAAAACAGAAGTCGATTGCAATCCAAGAAACAACTGTTCCCAGGTTATTTCATCACCGACATGAAATAACGGCCCAAAAGAATAGACCAAGTCATACACATCAGGAATTTCCGTTGAACTTACATAATGTATTTCCAGGTCTCCATAACATAAGACAAGTACGAGATCTTTGGCTAAAAGTACTCCTCTTACATTGCAATAACCTCCAACTTCTTGATCTTCCCATCTTACCGTAACTTCCTTCACACAATTATCCATTCTCTTTCCCCCTTCACGACCGAAACCCTCTTCAAAAGGTATCCATTAGTAATAATTTCACTGAACCGTTGTTGTTGTTATCACAACTTGCTACGATTTATTTGCAGGGGAGGTCATCCACTCACGTGATGCTACCGGTTGCCCTTGCAAGCTGTTCAATTTGCAGGACTCTCACCTTGGTAGGGGGAGAGAACGACATTTTGGATGGCCTCCCTAATGTCGCTTTGGTATCCCCTGGGCGACATAGATTGAAGCAAGGTAGCTAGGCGCTACCTTGTTTTTTTATGAAAGGTGTGACGGTCTTTGGAGGACGAACTCACGCTTGAGACCCAAATCAACCAATTACGCCGGCAGATGTCACTAGCGTATGAAGAAAAGGGCACCCTTACGGATGCCTGCGTCGTGGCAATCAGTCAAGAACTGGATCACTATATCGTGATCGCCCAGCGACGCAAATCAAACGCAATCACTGATACCGATCAACAAACACCAACAGAGCTTACGTAATCAAGACCCCGCGCTCGCGCAGATTTTCCATATAGGCAGCATTCATGAGATTCAGGTATTGAGTGGCCTTCTGGTACTCTCCGGTCGCTTCATGCAGAGCAGCGATTTCTTGATAGGTCATGGCCAAGTCAAGATGACGGCTGTGTTCCCGATACGTTTTGACAGCAACTTCAAAGTTTTGAAGCGCTGAAGTCGTATTCCCGCAAGCCACTTCAATTTTCCCCAAGGTCTTGTACAGGTGTCCTAAGGGCAGAGAATCCATCGCTTGGGAGGCAAAACCGTGTTGAACCGCATTTCTCGCTCCATCGAAATCGCCTTTGAAGTAATGATGAAGTGCTATTTCTCCATAGATTCGGCAAAGTTCTTCTTCGAGTGATTGCTGATTGCACGTTGTAAGGCAAGCTTCAAGGATTTGTAGCGATTCATCGGCGTTTCCTTGTTCCCGGAGCATGACTGCGTACTGGACATTGATTTTTACCCGAAGTTTGATCACGTTCAGGGCATCAAAAATCGCAATGGCATGCTGCGCGTACTCCCCTGCCTTTTCATACTCTTGGGTCTTCGCGTAACTTGACCCCATCTCCATGTAGATCAACCCGATCTCCTTGAGCTTGTTTGTTTTGTTTAGGGCTTTGTAGGCCTCTTGGTAATACATGAGCGAGTCTTGGTATTCTCCCATCTGGTTGGAAACATCGGCGAGGTGCATCAAAACTTCTGCTTTTAGCAAGGGTTGCGTATGCAACAGGTTTTCAAACAAGGCCAACGCCCGTCTCCACTCATAGATCGATTTGTGGGGCTTCTTCGACTTCATGTAGACGATCCCCAATTGAATCTGTGCTTGGATCGTACCCTCGTAGTCGAACTTTGACTCGTGCATCTTGGAAGCCTGGATGTGCAATTCTGTTGCCCGCTCCATCTCCCCCAAGTTCATACAGCAAATCCCCAATTGATATCGGAGTTCCGCTTCATTCAAGTTGGATGACAACTTCTCCTCCAAGAGCTGTTCCAACAACGTGGCTGCTCGATCGTACATCTCAGAACGAATTAAGGTACATGCCACTTTGAAAGCGTTGTTCTGCTCCATCTGGGTTGCGATATCTGCCAAGAAATACTCCAACGGTTCCTCCAGTTTTTCCGCGATCGCTTCAAGGACTTTGTAGGAGGGATTGGCCTTGTCCGATTCAATTTGCGAGATCATGCTGGGGGTGACCAGTCCTGCCCCCAATTCAGACTGTGTAAGACCTTTGGCGAGCCGTAACTCTCTGATTTTTGTACCAAGCGACATGTGAAAAACGCCTCCTGTTTCGTAGAGTTAAGGGGTGCCTTTGCAAGTTGTTGATGTCCATTGCTGTTAGCTCGGAACCCTTTATATGCAACAATCTTAACCCGTACCGAAACAACAATAAATCTTTAGTTAATTGTAGAAAAGCGGCGATTTTGAACAAAAAAGCTCCCGCAATTGCGGGAGCTTGATCAAATATTTATCACATATTAGCGAACCTTAGCAATGCCCATCGGGCCAGGATCTTCAATTGCAGCAACGTAGGATATTTGTTTGGTTATGAACAATGGACCCGGTTCCTCGACTGCTGCTGTCGAAGTAAAAGAGACCGTAAGACTTACAGCACCCCATGCTAAACAAACAGCAGCAACTGCAAGTAGCATTTTCTTCATCTTTCATCCTCCTTGGTTAGGGCATAACCTGCGGTCTCATTGTCCGGAACAATACTTTATTGATATGTTCCGCTGTCTCTAAAGCCTTAGTTATATCGCCTTTCGCTTTATAGGCTGCTTTGACAAGTTCCAATGATTCCGCCAATTCCCTGTCTAGATCCATTTTACCAAGAATCTCAGCAGACTTGAATGCCAGTTCAATGCAGTCATCAAATTTATTAATTTGTAGATGGTACCTTGAACTCGTTGTCAAGACATGAGCCAAATACTCCTCATTAGGCGCTTCAATGGCATGATCAAACAGACTAGCTGCCATTCCGATAAACCGGCCTGCTTCACTCGTCTGTTTTATCTCTAAAAACAAGTCGGCAATTCGCGCGTAGGTTAATGCCAACGTATTGAATTCCTTTGCCTCTTTTAGATTTATTGCTTGCGCTTTCAATTCTTCAATTGCTTCGTTAGGATGGTCCTGTGATAAAACATAAAATGCATAAACTCGTTTTGCTGTCCCAGCCAAATCGAAGATCTCAAGTGATTCATAGAGAGCTAATGATTGTTTTAGATACTTCCCAGCATTTTCAAGGTCACCTAAATTTCGATGCACAATACCTAGCATGTATAAGGAAGTAGCCAAGCTCAGTTGATCAGACAATTGATCGAAGTACGCTCTGGCAGACTCAAGGTACTGCTTCGCTTCCTCATGATAACTTAGTTGTCGACATGTATTTCCGATATTGTATGTGACCTGTGCTAAGAGTAGGTCAAGTTCATGGAACTTATTGCAATACTGAAATGCCATCGAATAATTCTTATAAGCATCTAGGTATTTCTTTGAGTAGTACCAAGCGTTCCCTAGCTTGTTATAGAGCTCCGCCAAAAGACGTCCGTAAGCTTCACGTCTACCTTGTAACTCTCCTGCAAGTTCTGTAAAAATCTCAATGGCACGATCTAATTCACCTTTTTTAAGATGGTATTCTCCAAGGCACAGGGTGAGCCGATACTTTTGGTGTTCAGCAACATTGTCTCGGCTAGCGAGTTCTTGAATCGATTCATAAGCCGGTTCCAGTTCTTTTTGGTGCAACAGGACCTTAATCAGATCGAGCATCACCTCATTGTCCCAAAGTCGCCTGTCGATACCGGCCTCGGCGAACAATTCACTGATCGGCTTGCCCAATTTATTGCAAATCCCCACCAAGATCTCCTCGTTCGGCAAGGTGGGGTACGAATTATTCTCCAACTGACTAATCAGTGATTCTGAGGTTACTCCTTCTGCCAGCTCTCTTTGAGTCATGCCCGCTGCTTTTCGCCATTCACGGATTTTTTGACCCAAAACCAGCATGTTTATGTTATCACCCACGCAGAGCCCTCCCGTTTCATTTTTGACTAGATAATTATAACAAAACGATAGTGTATATAACAGTATTCTAACTAATTTCCATTACTAGCTTATGCTACAATACAAAAAAGCCTCCGTCCCAAGGACGAAGGCTTTTTCTCATCTATTCAATTACTCAACCGTAACCGACTTCGCGAGGTTGCGCGGGTTATCCACATCATTCCCGCGAGCCACAGACGCGTAATACGCCAGCAACTGCAGCGGAATCACCGCGAGGATCGGCGCGAGGAACGCGCTGACTTTCGGGATGTGGATCACTTGGTCGACCGTCTTGCCGATTTCCGTGTCGCCGCTCCAAGCCAGTGCCAGCACGAACGCGTCGCGCGCTTTGACTTCTTGGATGTTGGAGATCGTCTTCTCGTACAGGTCGTCTTGCGTGACCAGCGCGATAACCGGGATGTCTTCCACGATCAGCGCCAGCGTGCCGTGCTTCAGCTCGCCTGCCGGATACGCTTCAGCGTGCATGTAGGAGATCTCTTTCAGCTTCAGCGAACCTTCCAGAGACACTTCGTAGTCCAAGCCGCGGCCGATGAAGAACGCGTGCTCACGGGAGCTCCAATCCTTCGCGAACGCTTGGATCGCCGGAGCGGTTTCCAGCACGGTTTCCGCGTGTGCCGGCATGTCGCGCAGAGCCGTCAGCATCGCCGGAACTTCCGCAGCGCCTGCCGCGCCGCGCTCTTGCGCCAGCCAACCTGCGAACAGGTACAGAGCGGTCAACTGCGTGGTGTACGCTTTGGTCGAAGCAACGGAAATTTCCGGGCCCGCCCAGGTGAAGATCACGTCGTCCGCTTCACGAGCTGCCGAGGAACCGACCACGTTGGTGATCGCCAGAACGCGGGTGCCTTGCTCTTTCGCTTGACGCAGCGCCGCCAAGGTATCCGCCGTTTCACCGGATTGGGTGATCGCGATCAACAGGGTGTTCTTGGAGACGATCGGGTCGCGGTACCGGTACTCCGACGCAATTTCGCAGTCGACCGGGATGCGGGTCAGCTTTTCGATCGCGTACTTGCCGACCATGCCGGCATGCCAAGACGTGCCGCACGCGAGGATGTGGATGCGGTCGATGTCCTTCGCGAAACCTTCCGGGAAGTTCAGTTCGTCAAACACAACTTTGGTACCGTCTTCCGAGATACGGCCGGTCAGGGTGTCGGAGATCGCTTTCGGCTGCTCGTGGATTTCCTTGAGCATGAAGTGATCGTAGCCGCCCTTCTCCGCAGCAGATGCCGACCAGGTCACTTCGAATACGTCCTTCTCTTTCGGGTTGCCGTCGAAGTCGAACAGTTTCACCGCGTCTGCCGTCAGCACCGCGATGTCGCCGTCGTCGAGGATGTACACGTTGCGGGTGTACTCGAGAATCGCCGGGATGTCGGACGCGATGAAGTTTTCGCCTTCGCCCAGACCGATAACGAGCGGGGATTGCTTGCGAACCGCGATCAGCTTGCCCGGTTCTTGCTTCGCCATGATGCCGAGCGCGTACGCGCCGTGGATGCGCTTCGATACTGCCAGAACGGTGTCAAACAGGTCGCCGGTCCACATGTCGTCCAGCAGGTGCGCCACAACTTCGGTGTCGGTTTCAGACAGGAAGGTGTGGCCCTTCGCGATCAGCTCTTCACGCAGGGATTGGTAGTTCTCGATGATCCCGTTGTGCACGATGGTGAAGTTGCCGTTGTCGTCTTGGTGCGGATGGGCGTTGTTGTCGGACGGACGTCCGTGCGTCGCCCAACGGGTGTGGCCGATGCCTTGGGAGCCGGAGAGACGGTCTGCGCCGTCGACCAGTTCCACGAGGTTTGCGAGACGGCCGACCGATTTCTTCACGGAAACCGCACCGTTTTCAAAAATCGCGATGCCCGCCGAGTCATACCCGCGATATTCCAATTTGCTCAACCCGTGCAAGAGAACGTCCTGCGCTTGCTTGCTGCCGATGTAACCTACGATACCGCACATAATCAAAAATCCTCCTCGTGGTTTGGAGGCAATAGGAAACCGAGCCTGTGCCGATGGCTACAAGCGCCCTGTGCCTCACTTCTATTATTTTTCAAAAAGCTGTGTACCATAAGCGTCTCTTGTCCCGTCAGTCGCCCAACGGATTTCGAAAACCGCTCTGTCGGTGTGGCACAACGCTCACCGGGAGGCATCCGCCGAAATCTCGATACTCCTCCACCTCGTCAACTGCCCGTGGTCTTTCTCCGCTCATACGGTGCAGTTCAGGCGCTTTACAAAAAAACAATCTGTCCTATGCCCCCGCATCACCTCCCCTAAAGGTATCGTATGCCGATCAAGGAAAGTTGGGGAGCCGAAAAGCTCCCCTACCCTTTATCTTTCGCCTTGTACTCGGCGTACGACTTCTGCGATGTCGTTCACATAGCCACGCAGCGCTTCCTCTTCCGGACCTTCCGCCATCACGCGGATCAGCGGTTCCGTACCGGACGGACGCACCAGCACGCGGCCGTCAGCCCCGAGGGCTTCCTCCACGCGTTGGATCGCCGCTTTGATCTCTGCACTCTCCTGCCAGCCGTCCTTGGTCGCCACGCGGACGTTGACCAAGATCTGCGGGAACGAGCGCATGATCGAGCGAAGCTCGCTCAGCGGTTGCTGCGATTCTACCATGATATCCGTGAGATGCAGGGCTGTCAAGAGACCGTCCCCGGTGGTGTTGTGTTCCAGCAAGATGATGTGGCCCGATTGCTCGCCGCCGATCGCGTATCCGCCCGCGCGCATCTCTTCCATGACATAGCGGTCGCCGACCGCCGTGATTTTCACGTCGATGCCCTGTTCGCGCATCGCTTTGTGGAAGCCGATGTTCGACATGACGGTGGAAACGACGGTGTTGTGCGTCAACGTCCCGCGCTGTTTCATCGCACGCGCCAGAATCGCCATGATGTAGTCTCCGTCGACGATCTCGCCCTTCTCATCCACCGCGATCAAGCGGTCCGCGTCGCCGTCAAACGACAGCCCGAGCGCCGCTTCGTAGCGCAGCACCGCTTCCTGCACTTGCTCCGGGTGCGTCGAACCGCAGCCGACGTTGATGTTCGTGCCGGTCGGCTCGGAGAAGATCTCCACCACCTCGGCGCCAAGCGAACGGAACAGATCGCCCGCGATGTACGACGCCGCGCCGTTGCCGCAGTCGAGCACGACTTTCACGCCGTCAAACGAGTTGCGGATTGTCGACTTGTGGAAGTTGATGAACTGCTGGTAGGTGTCTTGGCGCTCCAGCATCCGGCCGACGTGCTCGCCCGTCGGGCGCGGCAGTTCGTCGACTTCCGCGTCCAAGAGGCGCTCAAATTCCGCTTCCTGCTCGTCGGTCAACTTGAACCCGTCGCCGCCAAAAAACTTGATCCCGTTGTCCGGAACCGGGTTGTGCGACGCGGAGATCATGACGCCCGCGTCACAGCCCAGTTTGCGGGTCAAGTACGCCACGCCCGGCGTCGGAATCGTGCCTAGGCGCACGACGTCAACGCCGACCGACATAATGCCGGAGATCAGCGCCGCGCCGAGCATTTCCCCGGAGATGCGGGTGTCCTTGCCGACTGCGATCTTATGACGCTTGCCGGTTTCCCCGCGGGTCAAAACGTACGCGCCGGCGCGGCCGAGTTTGTACGCCAATTCGGGAGTCAGTTCTTGGTTCGCAACACCGCGAACGCCGTCAGTGCCAAAATAACGTGCCATGTATGTGTTAGCTCCTTCGCTTGAGAAGTTCAAAGGTACGCAAAAAACAACGCAATACTCCCATTCTCCCATACCTTGTAAGGATTCTCAACAAAAAAAAGTCCCATACCCGCAGTTGCGAGGCTGGGACTTCGGTTATTTCTTGAACTCAAGGGTCATCTCGGCAGGCGTTACAGACACCGCTTTGACAAAGTTCGGCGTCGTCACCTGCACGCGCATCGCATGCTGCCCGGCGGTTTGGTTGCTGCCGTCGACGAACACTTGCAGATCGGACGGCTGCAGCTTGTCCAGCAGAGCCTTGGCGCCTTCGACCGTCACGGAAACTTGCTCCGGCGCGCCGATGACGTTGTACGACTGGCCTTCCTTGAGCCCCGTCACTTTCACCGTCAGACCGTCAAACGTCCGCCGCACCGCCGCGGTGACGTTGACGGTGATCTCCACTTCCGCCGGTTCCAGCGCCGTCAAGCCGTCCAACAGCGGGAGTTTGATCTTCTGTGCCGTGGTTTTGTTCAGACCGGTCAAGTCGATCACCGGCACCGGATAGTTGTCGAGCGCTTCCAGCGCCGTCGGGTTGCCGTACGCGGTGACGGTCTGCGTCTGCGTGACGCTCTCCACCGCAAAGCCCGGCGCGAGATCGCCCTTGAACTGCAAGCGCAGCGGCAACGCTTTGGACGGGTGGTTGACCGGAATCGTCACGTCCGCCCGGTCGTGGTTCAATTTCACGCCCTTGACCGCTTTGCCGGACTCGTCGAGCGGCGTCAGCGGCACCGACGTGTGGATCGACTCCTCGGCGTTGTCGAGCGTCACCGTGGCGACGACAGACGCCACCGTGGAGAGCACCGATTTCGGACCGGAGACGACGACGCTCTTCGGCGAGATCACCGCTTCGCCGACGTTAAGCCCTTCCTTGGGCTTGCCTTCCGCGTTCAGCGTCACTTGAAACTCCTGCACGACGTTCGCTTCGAGCTTCACCGTGACGGTCGGGTTGTCGGACGTGACGCCGGAGGGCAAGCCTTGGACGAACACCGGCACTTCATGCGTGCCTTCGCCGAGCTTCGTCGCGTCGGCGATCACGTTGATCGAGTCGCTCTGCGCGATGGCGTTCATCACGTCAAAGCCGGGACCGCGCAAGTTCAGCGTGACTTTCGGCTCGCCGTCGAGCGTGAAGTTGTGCTCGTCGTACAGCACTTTCACCGGCTTGTCGCGCAAAGGCTGCGAAATTTGCATGATGCCCGAGCCGACCGACGTCGTGCCGTCCTCGCCGGAATGCACGATCAGCCAGAGCAGCACCGCGAGGATCGACGCGATGATTTTGACGACGGTGTTGTTGCGCAAGAGGCGGTCCATCATCTCAAGATCCCGCCTTTCCCTTGAACAGTGTGAAGCGGTCCGTTTTGACCGGCACCAACAAGTTCGTCAAAAATTCGCGGAACGATTGCTCATCGAGGTTGCGTGTCAATTTCCCGTCCGCCGCCAAGGAAATCTGCCCCGTCTCTTCGGAGACGATCACGGCGACCGCGTCGGACTGCTCGGAGATGCCGATGCCCGCCCGGTGCCGCGTGCCCAGTTCCTTGGAGATCAGCGCGTTGTCGGACAACGGCAGAAAACACGACGCCGCGATCATATGTTGCCCGCGAATGATCACCGCTCCGTCGTGCAGCGGCGTGTTCGGGATGAACGTGTTGATCAACAATTCCGAAGAGACGACCGCCCCGATGGGAATTCCGGTCTCAATGTGGTCGGAGAGGCCGGTTTCCCGTTCGAGGATGATCAGCGCGCCGATTTTGTTCTTGGCGAGTACCGATGTCGCTTTGGTCAGTTCATTGATCGTCTTCGGAATGTCCTCTTCCTCTTGGAACAGCGTCGTCCCGCGCGACGAGAAGAACTTGCCGCGTCCGAGCTGTTCAAGACCGCGGCGCAATTCGGGTTGAAACACGACCGGAATCGCAAACAGCCCGATCGTGAGAATTTTGTCCAGTAACCAACTGAGCGCGCCCAATTGGAGTGTGTGTGCCAGACCCGTCGCCAACAGAATCATGACGACACCCTTCAAAAGTTGCACGGCCCGGGTGCCGCGAATCATCATGATCATGCGGTAGAGCACGAAGGCGACGATGATGATGTCCAGCGCGTCTAATAGCCGAAAGGAACTCACCATGTTCGTAAATGTCGTCTGCAAATCCGCCACCTGCTGCCTTCTCATCGGATTCCACGGAAATCAATCTTATCATGTCCGTTCGTACCGTATACCATTTCGCTTTGGAAGGTGGTTTCCCTTTTACAAAACAACAAAAAAGAGCAGAAAACTTCTGCTCTTTGCACAACAGCTTTACAACCTCTCCAAAATCGGCTCTATTTGACCAATCCGTCCCAAACCCGCTTGGCGTAAAAAACGACTTTCTCCATCGCCTGGTCGACTTCCTCGGTCTCGCCTGAGATGTCCGCGCCCGCCATCCGGTAGACTTTGCCGTTGAGCGCAATGACATTGCCGTTGACTTTGCCCCGCACTTCGACATCGCCGTTCTCGATCGTGATGTCGCCGTTGTACTCGGTGCCCGCCGGAACGATCACTTTGTTGTCGGCGACGATCAAGCCTTGAGTGTTGTCCGCTTGCAACGCAAATTTCGACGGCGCCGACAGCGAAATGCCCAAGCCGAAGACCAGCAAGACAGCGGCGGCGATCCCGGTGTACTTCATGACCGGCACGCGCCAATTGCGCTTGGGCGGATGCATCGTGTTCAACTCGGCCATCAGGTTCTCCGTAAACCCGGCCGGCGCCTTGACCCATACCGCGCCGGTGAGAAGTTGAATCCCGCTCCCCATCGCTTTGAGTTCTTCTTGGCAATCGGCGCAGCGGGCGAGGTGCGCTTCAAACTCATCCCGTTCGGCGGGGCTTAAATCTTCGTCGAGGTATTGGTGAATTCGTTCGTTCATGTGTTGGCTGCTCACTCCTGACACCTCCTAACGACTGTGGTGTTTTAACCCTTCGCGCAACGCTTCCCGTCCGCGGTGAATGCGCGTCTTGACGGTCGAAACCGGGACTTCGAGGATGTCGGCGATCTCCTGCAGCGACATGTCGTGCAGGTATTTCAAGATCACGGCCGCCCGATAGTTCTCCGGCAACGAATCGATGGCTTCTTGGACTTCGCGCTGCGTCTCCGTCCGCACCACCTCTTCTTCCGGCGTCCGGTCCGGGGCCGCGATGCGGGTGTACATGTCTCCGCCCTCAATTCCGTCGACTTCCGCGTCGAGGGAGTAGTCGGCTTTCTTCTTTCGCATGCGGTCGATGCACAAATTCGTGGCGATTCGGTAGATCCACGTCGAGAACTTGTGCGTGTTGTTGTATTTGTCTAAGTTCTTATAGGCTCGCAAAAAAGCTTCTTGGGCGATGTCTTCCGCCTCTTGCGGGTTTCCAAGCATCCGATAGGCGAGATTGTACAGTTTGTCCTTGTACAATTCAACCAACTCGGCGAACGCGAGACGGTCGCCTTTTTGGGCTCTCTTGACGATCCGGATTTCAATGAGTTCCATTATCTTCCTCCGCCGTTTTCCTCCGGCTTACAGGGTATACGAACCGGGTCCGAAAAAGTTTCACATCTCATTTCTTTTTCCCCTTCGCCTAAATAATTCCTCCTACCCCCGCGATTTTGACACAGGAGGGCGTGTTCTTTCAGTTCCTCATTCCTCGTTTGTAAAAAGTGATTAACCTGTATTGATTGAATTTAATGTACGTCTTATACTAGATGCTAGTTGAGAAATTTGAAACTTTTTGTCTAAAAGGCGGTCGATCAGCGTGCCGGAACATCAACTGACTCAGATGGGCTCTCGCATCCGCATGGCCCGATTGCAACAAAATCTCTCCATGGATGAAGCAGCGCAGGGTTTGTGCACCGTCGAAACCTTGCGACGAGTAGAGGAGGGACGGGGGTTTGCAACTGTAGATTTGCTTGGAAAGCTGGCTTTGCGATTGGGGGTCGCAGCCGATGAATGGTTGAGCGAGTCGGAAACGTTTCCCACGTTGTCCCCGGTGCCGATGGACATCGGGCAGGCGTATTTTGTCCGCGAGACGTATCGGCATATTCTGGACAGCATCGCGGTGCAAGAGCAAGACCCGACGCTTCCGCTCGACGCAAGACGCCATCTGGTGTTGGTCAAGACCGAAGCCCTGCTGCGCTTGGATTTCGTCAAGGAAGCCCTGCGCGAGCTGGTCGAAGCGATTGCGACGGCGTTTGGGAAGAAGACGCCCGAAGACAAGCTCTACCTCGCCAAACTGCATCTGCGCTTGGGCGAAGTCTATGAGCGCAAAGCCGAACGGGTCGTCGCCAAGCATCGGCCGTCGAGACCGGGCGGCGAGTCGGTGACGTTTTTCCTGCCCGGCAGCGGTTCTTCTCCTCGTGAAGAAGCGCTGGTCGAAGGGTATCTGTCGTATATGCGCGGCTATCTGCTGGTGGACAGGCTCCAGCATCCCGAAGCGCACGGGTTGGCGGATCAACTGGCCGACGGTCTGAGCCGCGTCGCCGACGCGATGGGCGGTGCCCGTTCGATCACCGCGCGCCTCCTTGAGTTGGCGCACGATGCGTCCGCGCGCGATCCGCGTCTGGCGTTCAACTACCTGACGCAAGCCAAAGCGCTCCAGCGGTCGCTCGACCGCCGGGAGATGCGGGACGAGCTCTCCGAAGCCCTGCAGGAAGTCCGCCGCAAGCAAGCGAATCCCGAAGCGGTGCTGCGCGACGTGTTGCGCGACGTGCGCAAGGGACCGCTTGGCGACGATGACCGCATCCGCTTGATCAATTCGTTTTCGAATGCAGCCGAGCACTGTTTTTCTCAACAACGGTACGAAGAGACCGGCGAGCATCTCAAAAAAGCGCGCGACTTGATCGGCAACGGGGTGTTGCCCATCTTCATCACGCGCACGTATTATACGACGCAGGCGCAGTATTCGCTTCTGTGCGGGGAGTATGAAACAGCTGTCGAGCACGCCATGATCGCCTACGAGAAAGCCCAGGAGATGAATTTCCCCGAAGAGGCTGTCTCGGCTCTGCAACTCGCCGCCGACGCGTACAAGAAACAGGGAGAGGCCGCCAAAGCGGTCGACGTGCTTCGTCAGGCAGGAGATTTGCTCGCCCGCGGGGAGAGCGCCGCCACGAAGTACATTCACGAATAAGGGTGATAGGAAAAAAAGCCTTCGACACCAAACCGGGTCGAAGGCTTTTTTTGTGTGCAAATGGAGTTAGACGGACGCTTTCTCGCGCAGCCCTTGGATGAGAACGGCAGCGACTTCCGGGCGGGTGAATTCGACCGGCAGCGCTTCGCCGTTGCGCAGTTTCTCGCGGACTTTGGTGCCGGAGAGGGTCAGATGGTCTTCCTTGCCGTGCGGGCACGTCTTGGTCGAAGCCATCGACTGGCATTTCGTGCAGTAGAAGCTGTGTTCAAAAAACAGCGGCTGGATGCCCAGTTCTTCGGCGGTGAAGTTCGAGAAGATCAACTGCGCGTCGTACGTGCCGTAGTAGCTGCCGACACCCGCGTGGTCGCGGCCGACGATGAAGTGCGTGCAGCCGAAGTTTTTGCGCACCATCGCGTGGAAAACCGCTTCGCGCGGGCCCGCATAACGCATCGCGGCCGGGAACACGCCCAGTTGCACGCGCTCCGCCGGGTAGTAGTTTGAGAGCAGCACTTGATACGATTCCATCCGCACGTCCGCCGGAATGTCGTCCGACTTCGTCTCGCCGACGAGCGGGTTCAAGAACAGGCCGTCGACGATCTCCAGCGCGGATTTTTGAATGTATTCATGCGCGCGGTGCACCGGGTTGCGGGTTTGGAAGCCTACGACCGTCTTCCAACCGCGATCCGCAAACAGCTGACGCGTTTCTTTCGGGTCGAAACGGAAATCCGGGAAGTCCTTGTTCGGGTCGCGCTCCAAGAGCCAGATCGGGCCTGCGAGGTAGACGTTCGGGCGGGCGTAGAGCTTGGCGACGCCCGGATGCGCGTCTTCGGCGGTGCGGTAGACGTTCTCTGCTTCCCGGACTTTATCCGGCGTGAATTTTTCGGTGACGTCGAGCAAGCCGTAGATCACGCCGTCCTCGCCGACCAGCGCGACGCTTTCGCCGACTTCAATCGCTGCGGCCGCTTCTTCCGTGACCGGCAGCGTGATCGGCAGCGACCAGACGGTGCCGTCTGCCAAGCGCATGTTGTCTACCACGTTGTTGTAATCGGCACTGCCCATAAACCCGGTCAGCGGCGAGAACGCACCGACGGCGATCAGTTCCAAGTCCGACAGCGCGAAGGCGTCCAACGCGACTTGTTTCAGCCCCGCCGCGCGCTCCCGCTGTTTTTGAAGTTCCTCTCCTGTCAGCACGCGGTCGATCAACGTGCCTCCGTGTGGTGCAATCAATCCGCTCACAGCAGCAACCTCCCATTTCCTGTTTATTTCATCAACATCTTATACCCTGCCATGAAGATCAATAAGAACAGGGCGCTTTTGACAAAGCCTTCCGGTACTTTGGTGGTCATTCGGCTGCCGATCAAGATGCCGGGGATGGAGCCGATCAACAGCTGGCCGACCAGCGTGAGGTCGACGTTGCCCATCGTCAAGTGCGCAAGACCCGCCACGCCGGTGACGAGCACCGCTTGCACGATGTCCGTACCGACCAGTCGAGCGACCGCAATCGGATAGATGACCACGAGAAACGCCATGAACAGCGTGCCGGAGCCAACCGAGGTCAACCCGACAACAAACCCGGCGATCACGCCGAGCCAGATCATTTTCTTGGCGTCCGGACGAACGACTGCCGCCGCTCCGGTCTCGGCAGCGGCGGCCGTCTCCAATTCGCTTCTGCGGCGTTGCCGCTGCGCCAAGGCGCGGTACAACTGCCAGATCATAAACAGCGCGATCGCCAAATAGGTGACGCCGAGCAGTTTGCCGACGATGCTTTGCACGGAATCGGCAAAGCTTTTTTGCAAGAGCATCATGGTGACAGCACCGGCCAATGCGCCGGGGACGCTGCCCATGGAGAGCAAGCGGACGGCGACCCAGTCGACCGTTTTCTGCCGCCAATGCTGCCAGGCGCCGAACAGTTTGGTGATCGAGGAGTAAATCAGATCCGTTCCCACCGCCACCGTCGGGTTGACCCCGAACAGGAAGATCATCATCGGCGTCATGACCAATGCGCCTCCCATGCCGGTCAACCCCACCAGCAAGCCCACGACAAAACCGCCTATCGACACTTCCCAATTCATTGCACAGCCTCCTCCAAGGCAAGATAAGCCGTTCTAGAGGGGCGGTCCTGTCGGGGGCTTACATCCGTATGCAACCCTCGCAAGTCCGCCTTATTTATGCAGACCGCACTCGGTCTTGTCGTTGCCGGACCAGCGTCCTGCGCGCGGGTCTTCGCCCGGTGCGACGGCGCGGGTGCAGTGAATGCAGCCGATCGACGGATAGTTTTGATCGTGCAGCTTGTTATACGGAACATCGTTGGCGCGGATGTACGCCCATACGTCTTCCCACGTCCACAGCGCAATCGGGTTGAACTTGATCAGGTTGAATTTGGTGTCGACTTCGATGACGCCGGCGTTGGCGCGCGTCGGTGCCTGATCGCGGCGAATGCCGGTGATCCATGCGTCGAGCGTGGAGAGCGCACGCGTAAGCGGCTCGACTTTGCGAATGTTGCAGCACGCGTTCGGGTCGTTCGACCACAGGTTGTCGCCGTGCTGGTCGGCTTGTTCTTCCAAAGTCAGCAGCGGAGAATACTTGATCAAGTTCGCGGAGTACTTGTTCAAGATCTCATCGCGCACTTGATAGGTCTCTTCGAAGAGTACGTCGGTGTCGAGGTAGAAGATCTTGGCATCCGGCTTGATTTTGACGATCATGTCGACGAGTGCGACATCTTCGGCGCCAAACGAGCACGCGAACGAGATGTTGTCGAACTTCTCGAAAGCCAGTTGCAGAATTTCTTGCGGAGTCTTGCCTACGTATTGTTCATTCAATTCAGCCACTTGTTCGGCTGTCAGCAGCAATTGTTTGGTGCTCATGCCACACGCTCCCTTTTCCCATGTTCTTTGTAAGATATACAGGTCAGATGCGTAGGGTTCCTACTCTCCCAAACCCGACTTTTCAGGTAATTATATCCCCCTTTTCTCCAAACCGTCAATACCAATGTGGTTACTTGGGTTTAAGCTAAAAAAAAAGACACTCTTGCACAGGGCAAAAGTGTCGATTTTTATACTTCGTGTAAGCACTTACATCTACATCACCGCTTCGCCGAGCAAGGAGCAGACCAAGTCGACGGCGGTGCGGGCGGTCTTGTTGTGCTCGTCGAGGATCGGGTTGACTTCGACGACATCGCACGAGACGACTTTGCCGGACTGGTAGAGCAACTCCATCGCGAAGTGCCCTTCGCGGTAGGTGATCCCGCCCAGAACCGGCGTGCCGACGCCCGGTGCCATGTCCGGGTCGATCGAGTCCAAATCGAGCGACAAGTGGATCCCGTCCGTGCCGTTTCCGGCGACGGCGATCGCTTCTTCCATGACTTTGTGGATGCCGAGCTTGTCCACTTCGTGCATGTCGAACACTTTGATCCCGTGCTTTTTGAGCAAGTTGCGCTCTTCCGGGTCCACGGAGCGCGCGCCGACGATGACGACGTTCTCCGGTTGAATCTTCGGCGCAAACCCGGCGACGTTGACGAGCGTCTCGTGCCCGACGCCGAGGCAGCACGCCAGCGGCATGCCGTGGATGTTGCCCGACGGCGTGGTGTTCTCGGTGTTGAAGTCCGCGTGGGCGTCAAACCAGATCACGCCGAGTTTCTTGTACTTCTGGGTGATGCCGGCGATCGACCCGATGGCGATGGAATGGTCGCCCCCGAGGATGATCGGGAAGTGATCCTGTTCGAGGACGTTCGCCACTTTCGAGGCGAGGTCTTCGGAAACTCGGGTGACTTCCGGCAGATATTTCAATTTCTGATTTTCGACTTCATGTGATTCTGCTTGCGGTACGTGTACGTTGCCTTGATCAAGCACGGTGTAGCCGAGGCG
The DNA here is from genome assembly GCF_000714935.1 of Tumebacillus flagellatus. Taxonomy (GTDB): domain Bacteria; phylum Bacillota; class Bacilli; order Tumebacillales; family Tumebacillaceae; genus Tumebacillus; species Tumebacillus flagellatus. The sequence continues at coordinate 66,753 of NZ_JMIR01000006.1, read as the reverse complement.
TTGCACGCGCTCTTTGAGTCCGGCATAGCGGATTGAGGCCGGGCCCATGTCGACGCCGCGCCGGCCTTGGCCGAGGTCCATCGGCACGCCGATGACGCTGATCGTTTTCTTCATATGCAGTCCCCCCTGTATCAACGCTTACTGGTTTATCATACCATATTTGCTCGGTGTTAACTCGACCAGCTGGACGCGTTCGCCGCCCGCCCGCAGCACCCGCTCCACTTCTTGCTCGCGGCAGGTGAACAGAAAGATCTGGCGGTTTCGAGCTTCTTCGAGCAGCACGGTCAGCACGGCGTCCAAGCGCTCGTCGTCATAGCGGCGGAACGGCTCGTCGAGCAAGAGCGGCAACGTCTCGCCGCCCGGAATGCTCCAGCCGGACAGTGCCAAGCCCATTGCAAACGAAATCTGGTCGATCGTGCCTTCGCTGAGCGACGCCAAATCGACGGTGTGCCCGGAGTCCGGCGAAATCGCTTGAACGCGGTCCGCGCTGTCCAAGGTGAGATCGCCGTAGCGGCCCTCGGTGATGCGCGCCGCCACGCCGGCGAGAGTGGACGCAAATTGCGGGGCCACCGTCTGATAGAGTTCCTCCCGCACTTCGCCCCATACTTCTTGAGCGAGCAAGAGGGCGCTGCGCTGTGCTTCAAGGTGCGCGAGATCCGCTTCCGCTTGCTCCTTCTCCATGAGCAGGTCGGAGAGCGACTTCTGGCCTTCCACCAGCGTGCGGTAGCGAACGGCGGCTTCCGTGACGGTGGATTTTTTTTCGAGCAAGAGGCGTTCGGCGGCGTCCCAACTCTGGTAGAGTCCCTCCAACTCGGCTGTCGTCACGTCTTCCGGCTGGTAGAACAGCGACGGCGTCTCCGTCTGCACGCCGAAGCGGGCGGCGATTTCCTCCCAGCGCGTCAGGTCGGTCGCCAGCTGTTGCAGCTCGAAGCGCAGTTGGTCCGCCTCGCGCTCCCAGATCGACGCTTGCTGCTGCAGGGCTTTCGCTTCGCTGAAGCGGCGCTCCCACGACGAGATGACGTGGCGCAACTGCTCGGTGTCCATGCGCGACGCTTGCGACTCTTCGCCGCCGATTTGGCGGAGCATACGGCGGGCGAGGATGTCGCGCTCGCCCTTCGCCCGCGACACTTCGCCGGAGAGCCACAGCGTCTGCCGTTCGTACAGCGCCGCTTGTTCGCGGGCTTTCAGCAGGTTGTTCCACTTCTGGCGGTACTGGCGCGGCGTGTCGACGTTGAAGTCGGCGAGCAGGTCTTGGAGGTACGCTTCCAAGCGCGCTTGCTCAGCCTGGTCTGCTTCCTGCTCCAACGCTTCCCGCTCCCGTTCGGCGTCCCAGTGTTCGATCTCCGTCTGCAAGCGCGGGATGCTGAGCGCGGTGACGACCGCAAGCGCCAAGAGCGCGAGCACTGCCAAGATCGCCGCCCAGTGCAGGAAGGTGAGCGGCGTGCTCAACACCGCCGCCGCGCCGAACATCCAGACTTTGCCGCGGGCCTGCTTTTGCTTGGCGGCGAGCGTCTCGCGCTCCGCCGGGTCGGCCGTCCGGGCGGCGGGCTTTTCGTTTTCGTACCACTCCAAGCGCTGGGCGGTGCGTTCGACTTCCAACAGTTGGCCCTCGTCAAAACGGCGGTGCTCCGCCACATAGCGCATCGCTTCCTGCGACTCCTCTTGAAGCACGTCGAGGCGCTTTTGGTAGTTGTCGAGTTCCTTCTTGGCGTTGAGCAGGCGGTTGAAGTCGTTCTGCAGTTCGCGGTACGTCTCTTCGTTGAGGCCGGAGAGCTCTTCAAGCTCGGCGGATCGGTTTTGCTCCAGCAGGAGGGTGAGGTGGTCGATTCGCCCTTGGACCCGACCGCGCTTCGCTTCCTGCAGGCTTACGTAGTGCGTCAGTTTTTCGATCAGTCTGCCGCGCAGTTCCTGCTCCTCCCGCGCGAACTCCTGCCACTCCGTCTCGGTCTGCTCCGCTTCTTGACGCGCCCCCGCTTGCGTGCGCTCGCGCTCCAAGGCGTCGTTGAGCGCGCGGCGGCGTTCGTCGACCAGCTTCACCGCCGCTCCGTACGGCTTGGAAGCGGCGCGCTCAGAACCGAGAGCGTCCAGTTGCTTTGCGATCGCTTCTTCGGCGAGGCGCATCTGTTGCTGGTCTTGCGTCGCCATCTCCCGCCCTTCGCCCGCCTGTCCGCCTTGGCGCACGGTGCTTTTCAGCCACGCCAGTCGGTCGCGCTCCGCCACCGGCCCCACGCACAGCGCATGGGAAAAAAGATCGCGGTCCGCCCCCAACAGGCTTTGCGCAAACGCCGGTTCCTTGCGGGAGTCGAGGTCAAACCGCCCCGTCACCTCTTCGCCCGTCGCGTTCAGAAACAGCCGCACCCATTCGTCTTCGCGGCGCAAGTTGCGCTCGATGCGATAGTCCGCTCCGTCTGCGTGAAACCAGAGTTTGCCTCCGTAGATCCCCGTCTGCCACGGGCGGTACTTCTGCTCCTCGTCCAAGTAGACGGTGCGCTTGCGCTTGGGGTTTTTCTGGCCGTAGAGCATGGCGAGCAGGAAATGTTGCAGCGTGCTCTTGCCCGCTTCGTTTTTGCCGTAGATGACGTTGAGGCCGCCGCCGAACTCAAAGTCTTGGTCGGCGTAGCGTCCGAATCCATCGATTCGGGCTTTTTGAATCTTCATGAGGTCACCGCCTTGCCGCGTTCATACGCGTGTAGTCCGATCACCAACGCTCGCTCCAGCAAGCGGCGTTTCGCTTCGTCCGGCTCTGCGGCGAGCCGCTCGCGCATCTTGGCGACGAACCGCCCCGGAGCCGTGGCGGGCGCGTAGGCATCGCCGTCGAGGTCCGGGTGCGTGCGGTCGGTCAAGCGCAAGTGAAACGCGAGGTCGGCGAGGCGTTCGGCGAGGTCTTGCAAATCGAGCTGCAGCGCCGGGTCGACCGCGCCGACCAGCACCGCCTCAACCAAGTCTTGACCTTGCCAATTTGCCGGAACGGCTTCGCGAATCCGGTCGGCCGCTTCCAGCAAGTGACTGCACCCGTCGAGGTCGATCTCCAGCCGGCGGTAGGCGCGCTGTGCCAGCGCAAGCCATTCGACGCGGGCACCGCCCCGCCCCACGTGCAGAAGAAACGCGCCGTGCTCGTCCGTCTCGTCAAAGCCCAACGGCTCCAGCGACCCGGCGTACGCCGCTTGCAAGAGTCCGCCTGCGTCGAGCAGGACTTGCGCTTGGTGATAATGGCCGAGGGCGACATAATCGGCACCCAAGGACAGGAGTTCGTCACGGGACACCGGCCAATAGGGGGTCTGTTCGGGAGATTCATAGGAGCCGTGAATCATCACGACGTGCAGACCGCCGTCATCCGGCACTTTATACCCGCGCATCGGGTTCTCGCGCACCCACTTCTGCCCGTAGCCGTAGCCGTGCACGGTCAAGCCCAGCTCCGGCAGGCGTTTGGCTTCCACTTGCGGGCCGAAGATGTGCACGTTCGCAGGCCACTCGCCCCACGAATAGGGGTTGCCCGGCAAGAGGGCGTCGTGGTTGCCGGGGGTGATCAACACCGGGCACTCGAGCAGCCCGAGCAGGTGCCGCACTTCGGCGGCCTCCGCTTCGCTGACCCACTCCGCTTCAAACAGGTCGCCCGTCAGCAGCACCCCGTCCACTTGATACGTTTGCGCCGCTTCGCACAAGAGGCGAAACGTGCCGAGCACTTCCCGACGGCGGCGGCGGGCTTTCTCCACCCCGAACCCGCTCCCGGAAAATGCCGTCCCGATATGCAAATCTCCTGCCTGCAACAGTTTGACTCTCTCGCGCATGTTCATCCTCCGCTCCCTTGTGTCCGACTCCATTTTCTATCGTACTAGTTCTGGACGAGCGCCGTTTTTCCCTTCTGCAACAGGGGTTTGAGGGTTGTGCAGGTGCAAAATGTGGTAAGATAAGAGATAGCTTTGAAACGAGAGAGGGATTTCTGTGTCTGATATCGTAGACGATTTTGAAGTGGAAATGATGCCGGACCTCGACCTGCTCCTGCTCAGCTGGACGCAGATGGTCGCCATCGAGATGATCGCGCCGGACGAGGAATCGCAAGCTGCCAAGACCGACCTCGCCGCGAAGTTGCAAACCGACTTCGGCGTGACCGACCTGCTGTTGAAGGAACGCACGTATACGCATTATGTCGTCAGCTTCCGCGAGAAGAACCGGGAGCGCGAGATGGAATTTGAAAACGAAGAAGTCGAGAGCATCTACAACCTATAGGGAGGTGCCCCCATGCGCAGAGGTTTCCTGCGGGGCCTGTTGATCGGCATCGTGAGCGCGGTGCTGATCGCACTCTATCAATGGCTGCGCTACCGCCCGGACACGTTCGCCGAATTGTCCACCCGCATCTCGAACGGGGTGTTTCAAATCGGTCTGATCTACTTGATCATCGGGGTCGTGGTTTTCTCGCGCCTGTTCAGTTTTCGCCGCCGGATGGGCGTGCCGAACTACTTGGCGATGATGAAGTTCAAAACGATCGAAGAGAAGCGTGAATACGAAGAAGCCAACCGTGCACTGAACGAACGGGATGCACAATCCCTCCGAGAGCGCGGGAGGGACATCACGATGTTGATCTCGGCGCTTTTGATGATTGTGGTGTCGATTGCGTTTTCGGTCAACCAGCTGTAAGCTTCCAAACCATACCTAGCAAAAAACCGCACGTCCCTTCGTCAGGGCGTGCGGTTTTTTGCATTCGTTGCAAGAGGATTAGACACTCTTGTCGAACAAAAGGCCGATCGTTTTCACGAATTCCTTTTCGAAATCGACAAAGTCCTTCGAAGGGATTTGGTTGATGACTTCACCGTTTGTGGGCGACACGTATTTGACGATGACGCGGTCAATCTCTTCGTCATAATTGATCTGCACTTGCGATTCGTTCATTTGTTGCAAATACTTCCCCATCGTCTGAACGGCCTGGTGAACCTGATCCTCTTTGACGTTTCCTCCGGTTGCAACAGGTTGAGGTTGAACGTGTCCGGCTGCCGTTGTTGCGGCAACCGTTTCTGTCATACGAGTTGCTTCTGTCGTCAATCGCATGTCAGAGGATATGTGCATCTTCATTCACTCCTTCGGTTGTATTTCACGCAACCGGTTCCTCAGGCTAAGATGTTATCCACAGACATTCGAGTAAGAATTCAACAGATTTGAGGAGGTTCCGTCACGTAATCCACAAGAATTGTGGATGATGTGGATAACTTATCCACATCGTGAAGCACAGATCAATTTTTACGGTCAAAAAAAGCAGACCCTGCCATCATCGGGGAATTGTAACTTTCCTGCGCCCGCCTTGCCGTTTGCATCTTGGCGTTCTTGCTTTGCGCCTCCAGCAGATGCTCCCGCAACATGTCGCGCATGCGGCTGTCCGCCACCTGCGCCTGTTGGACGCGCTCCCGTTCATCAGCTGAAAGCTCCTGATCCGGTTTACTCATGCGGGCCAAAACGGTGCCGCGCTCCGTCAACAAGTTGGTCACGCGGTCAACATCGAGGTCTTCGCCAGACTGGTGAAGGAGCTCAATGATTTCGAGAGTCTTTCCTTCAAAAGCTTCAACATGCTTCAACATAGACCACTCGCTCACGCCGATCATGCCCCATTCCCAGAGGCGACGCGAGCCCCGCCTGCTTGTTGAACGCGCGCCAGTTTGATCGCCTCGTTCCACGTATCTCGAAGCTCTTCCAGCAAGCCGATCACATCTTGGATCGGCGTCTGGTTTTTTTTGATGTTCGCTTGTACGAGCTGTTCATACATGAATTGATAGAGCGGCATCAATCCCTGGGCGACTTCATATTCCATTTTGAGCGTAGACATCAGTTCAAGCAGGATGTTCTGCGCTTTGAGCAGGTTGGTATTGACCGTTTCATAGTCTTTATCTTCAAGACCGATCGATGCTTGTTTCAAGAAACGGATCGCCCCGTTGAACAGCATCAGTGTCAACTCGCCGGGGGTTGCGGTCATCGCTTGCGTGTTGCTATACGACTGGTACGGATTCTTCATCATAGAAACAAGTCCCCCTATTGGTCATTGTTTAGTTGCTGGACATCATGCTGGAGAACATGGAGCTTTGCGAGTTTGCTTTGTTCATGGCAGCTTCCAGTTTCGAAAATTGGTTGTAATACTGTTGTTCATAGGTAGACAGTTTATTGTTGGCGTCTGTAATTTTGGTGGACCAGGAACTAATCTGCAATCCCAACGTACTGGTGTCAGCCTGCGAGGTCGTACTGCCTGCCAAGCCGGTAATCTCTTTCATTTTCGCGTTCAGCACCGTGTACAGGTTGGAGGCGAACCCGCCGTCCAAGTTGGGCTTGACCGACGTGCTGCCGTCCGGTTTGGTCACCGTCGAGACCGTATTGGCTTTCCCGAATAAGCTCATCACTTGGTCCGGGTTCGACATCAGCGTTTCTCTCAGCTTGGCTTCATCGAGATACAGCTTGCCGTGTTCCATATAACTGGTGGAGTTCCCCGGCTTGGCCGTCGTGATCCCCACCTGATCCAACGAATTATACTGGCCCGCCGGCACGCCCGTCATCGTTGCGCCCAGCACAGAGCGGAATTGGTTTAACGCGCTGTTGAGCGTCATGTCGTTTTGCAACAAGCCGGACTGCGCTTTGTCATTCCAGTTCGCGATGTCGGTGTCTTTCATGGACGCTTTCTGATCATCTGTCAACGGAGGAAAATCGCGGTACCGCTGCTCATGGGTTTTGTCGTACACCTTGGAGATGATATCGTTGTAGGTATTGACAAAGTTTTTCACGGCATCCACCGCTTTGTCCACGTCTGCCGTCACGGTGATCGTGACATCGTACGGCACGTTGTTTCCGGACGCATCCTTGGCGGGAGGTTGCAACAGTTGGAAGTTGATGTTGTTGAGCGTAAAGGAGTTCGAAGACTGATGGATGTTCGAAACTCCGTTAAAATTCACGATCGCGTCTTGACCTGCAGCCGTTGCGGTCGTCACACCCGTCGCCGCCAACCCAAGGTTCGACAACAAATTGCCGTCTCCGCCGGTATCCGCGTCCGTCACGCTCAAGTTGATCTGCGCGACGGCGCCGGTTTTGCTCGTGTTCAGATACATACGTTGCGTCGTCGTGTCGTACGATGCGCTCACACCGGTCGTACCGGATTGCGCGTTGATCGCTTTGACCACATCGCTGACGGTGGCGCCGTCGTTGATCGTGATGTTGGTGCCGTTGACGCTGAGCGTGGTCGCACTGGCGGCCATGCTTGCCGTCGAGGAGACGGTGGATGAACTGACCATCGCGCCGCCGGTCGCCAGCTGTTGCACGGTGAGAGTTTGCGTTCCGATCACAGCGTTCGGATTCCCCGACACCGAGACGGCCGAGCTGCCCGCCGTGACTTTTTTCGCAGCCAACGTCGAGGAGAATCGCAGGGCGTTTGCAGCGTCCTTCAATTGAGAAAGCATCGTGTTCATGCTGCGGTACTGATCGCGTTTCCAGACCAGCGTCTGTTGCTGTTGTTTCATTTTGTCAACCGGTACCTTTTTCGCTTGCATCATCTGTTTGACGAGCGAGTCAACGTCCAATCCAGACGCAAAGCCGGAGATATGTGTCGTCATCCTATATCACCCTTTCACGCAGTCTACTTATCCAGTTATTTCGACGAAATCCGCCCGCTTTTTCAGCGGGAAATTCCCTCAAAAATCTCGATAGTCGCTCTTTTTCACCGATTTGCGCAGGTTTTGATGCCTTATTCCCTAGCGAACCCATTTGCAAAGGGGAAATGTCCGCGCAATCGCCGATTTGATCTCTTGCAGACGTTCTGTTTTTCCCAATTGCTCGTACAAGCGAGCCAAACGTTCATGGTTGGCGTACGTGGCCTCCCGCTGGAACGCTTTCTGGTACAGCACTTCAGCGTCCTCCGAAAAATGACGGCGGAAGCAGAGATCTCCCAGCGTCAGCAGCACCTCCACGGAAGGTTGCGTCCCTCCATACAGCGGAAGCAGCAGGTCCAGCGCCGTTTGCGTATGCCCGGCGTCATCCAAGGCCTTGGCCATGCTGCATTGGAACGCGACCGGCATCTGGGTCAGATACGGGGAGAGCCATTCAAACAGATCATATTCTTTCAAGACCAGCAGCTGCACGGCGAGATGAAGCAACAGATCGGCTGCGTCTTCAGTCAGGGGTTCTTGTTTCGGCGTTTGCCGCTTCATCAGGTCCCCGATAAACTTTTTGTCCTTGGTACGAAGATTGAGGAATGCCTCCGCCCGTTTGAACAGCGACAGATCTTGCAACAAGAACGCGGTGAGCATCAGGTCTTTCAACACATCGGGTGAAAACGTCTCCTGTTTGCTCCACTCGTCGCGTGCGTCCTCGTAACGTTGGGCATACAAGCGGGAAACCCCTCGAATTTCAGGTGAGAACACCTCATCGGGGAACAGTTGCAAGTACCGATCCAACAGCGGGTGCCGAATTTCGTAGCAGACCGCAATGATCGTTTTCAACACGGACAAGTCGGAGAGCGGAACGACGAGGTTCAATTGCTGATACATGTCTTCCGCCGAAACGCCCGATTCAAACATGGTCTTCAGATAAAACTTCAAGGCCGGGCGATAGTCCGGTTTTTGTTGCAAAGCCTGAAATGCCATGTCAAAAGCCTCTTCGAGCCGACCTTGTTTTTTATGGAGAACGGCTAACCTGTAGACGGATTGGTAGGAGCCTGCCCCTTCAAAGGAGACATCGTCTCGGGTGTCGCCGAGTTGTAAGCAAGTTTGATAAATCTCTTCTGCATCTTTCCAATATCCAAGCTCTTCATACGCAATTCCCATCGCGTAATAATAGTCGGTAAACCCTGGATGAACGGCAATCGCATCTTGCATGATTGAGATGCTTTCTTCGTACCGCTTCATGTAGTGCAAACATTGCGCCATGTTCAAAAGCAGGAAGCGGACAAACGTGTACTTCACGCTTAACGGGTACGCTTTTTTGAACGACGCGAGCGCTTTTTCATACTGACCCGTGTTCATCAAGGAAACGCCGTAGTTGAACAGATTATAGCCGCTCGGGTTCTCGGAGACCTCTTGTTCCACGAGTTCCAGATTCCGAATCTTTTTGTTTTTGCTTTTCACCACATCCGGCAGATACCCTGTGTGCAGGATCGTAAACGTCGCATCTGCGTTGGTAAGATCTTCGTGTTCCAAGACGTACAGGTTCTCATGCAATTTATTGCGGTAGGTGAGACCGGCGCTGCGTTTGAACAGTCGAACGGCCATATGCACGACGACCGAATCGGTCATCAAATTCTTGATCGGCACTGAATAATAGTCGGCCGAAAGTTTCAAGTCTTCCGGAAGGGTTGCATTCTTCTCCAAGTATTCATCGGCATCGAGCACGAGGATGTAGTCGCCTGTTGCCTGTTGCAGAGAGAAATTGCGCGCCGCCGAAAAATCGTGAATCCACTCAAAGTGGTACACCTTGGCTCCGAACTGCTTGGCGATTTCCACCGTCCGATCTGTTGATCCGGTATCGACGATGATGATTTCCTCGACAAGTCCTTTGACGCTCTCCAAACAGCGCGGCAGAACTTTTTCCTCGTTTTTGACGATCATGCACAATGAGACGGACGGTGTACGCATGAGTTGCCCCTTCCCTTTCCATACAGAAATTCGATTGAAATAAAAAGGACTCTAGGAAACCTAGAGTCCTTTTCCTGAAACCGGCGATTAACGCAGGAGTTGGAGAACGCCTTGCGGTTGTTGGTTCGCTTGTGCCAGCATCGCTTGGGAAGCTTGAACCAGAATGTTGTTTTTCGACAGAGCCATCATTTCTTTCGCCATGTCGGTGTCGCGAATGCGGGATTCCGCAGCGGTCAAGTTTTCCGAGGTAGATGCCAGGTTGTTGACGGTGTGCTCGAGGCGGTTTTGCAGTGCGCCGAGGGTGGAACGAGCTTTGGAAACGGTGTCGATCGCAGTGGTAGCAGCATCCAAGTCAGCCGGGTTGACCGAGGAGATGTCGGTGGTCATTTTGATGTTCATAACGTCGGTGGAAGTTTCGTTGATTTGGATCGAAACGTCGAGGGAACCGTCGAGCAGGCTAATGCCGTTGAACTTGGTGTTTTTGCCGATGTTGCTGATTTCAGCGGTCAGCGCTGCGATTTCAGCGGTGATGTTCGCTTGGTCGTTTGCGTTGTAGGTGCCGTTTGCATTCTCGGTGTACAGTTCTTTGATGCGAACGAGCATGTCGGAAACTTCGTTCAGCGCACCTTCAGCGGTTTGTACGAGGGAGATGCCGTCTTGCGCGTTGCGTTGAGCTTGGTCCATGGAGCGGATTTGGCCGCGCATTTTTTCCGAGATGGAGAGACCTGCAGCGTCGTCAGCAGCGCGGTTGATGCGCAGACCGGAAGACAGTTTCTCCATGGATTTGGAAGCTTTGTCGGTGTTTACAGACATTTGGTTGTGGGTGTTCAGAGCGGAAATATTGTGGTTGATAATCATTTCGTTTTCCTCCTTGAAATGTCGCCCCGCATCCGTGCGGGACCCTTGTGTAGTGACGAACGGTTGTGCCGCTCGCTCTACTCTATCTATCGTCTGGATAGACGGGTTTGATTAGAGAGATTCCCCATGATATCCACTGATTTTCGGCAATTACAGCATTTTATCTCCGCTTTTCTTGCCTACTTGCTCACTTTTCGTCGTTTTTCAAGTTTTTGTACTCAGACAGCAAATCTGCAAACGGCGAGGTCTCCAGAGCCCCTTGGTTGGCTGTGACGATCTCGTCAAAGATCTCTTTGCGGAGGACGCGAACAGAACGCGGAGCCTGAATCCCGATCTTGACGGTGTCTCCCTCTTTTTCCAAAAAGGTAATTTCGATGTCGTCGCCGAACATCAGCGACTCTCCGATCTTGCGCTTGAGCACGAGCAATGGTTATTCCTCCTCGGGGCGCGGGAACATCGGCACCTTCGTTTTGTAGGAGCTGTTGTGCAACACCACCTGCGAAGCCACTTGTTGTGCGGTGTTGAATACGAGCGGAGCCAACAAGTTCATGGTGGCGTCGCGCAACGATTCGCGCGCGGAGACTGTCACCCACACGGCCAGTTCCTCCGGTTTGACATTCGAAAGCCGTTCAATTTCCTCTTCCGGCAGCTCAAACTCATAACTCGAATCAAAGGCGAACGGGTCCGCCAACAAAAAAGAAACGCTTGGGTTGTCGATCGCCTGCAAGTAGGCAAACGGTGTCGCGGCATCCGGTCGAATCAGCGCGAATTGCTCATGCCGCTCAAAACCGAGCAACGGTTTGGGAAACGCAAAAACGGCAGTCTCCTCTACATCGACACTTCCCAAGCGGTGAGATTGAATAACCATCGTGTCATTCCCCCATTCTCATAAAGAAGGAGCGGGATGACCCCGCTCCCTAAAACTCCATATTCATGTATTGCCCTTTGACATCGATTTGCAAACCGTTCTGCTGCGCCACATACGTCCGCACGTTGCCGGGACTGTACTGGGACTCAACAGGATGCGGAGTCACCTGAATCACAGCTTTCTGCGGCTGCACTCGAATGTCCAACGGGTGCGGGGCGTACGATAGTTTCACATACGGCCCCGTATACGGACCGACATAGTCGATCGGCATCGTTCCTTCATTTTGCTTTTGCAATGCCAGATCCCCGATCGAAGGCCCGCTGATCTCCGCCAATTGCCAGCCTTCTTCCGCAATCTTGCCAATCGCGTCGAGCACGCCGCTGCGGACTTGAGAGGCCACCGAATCCAACATCCGTTGCGAAGAACGATAGCCCAGCGACGATTGTCCTTCCGTCGAGTCGATCTCCAGCTTGCCCGTTCCTTGACTGATCTCCAAGACCGCCGCCGGCTGTTCGATCTGGAGATCAGCCGGGCGTTGCCGGAGATCCAGCTGCGCGCGAGTGCTCTCGATACCCAGCTTCGCATATTGTTGGCTGATCTGCAAAGTCAACATGGACAAGCCCTCCTCATCCTTCGTCTGTCATCCCTCTAGCGCAGATAATCCACCAACGTCGGCTGAATGATCCGCGTGCCGGACGCCATCGCGGCGCGCTGAACCGACTGCGCGGTCGTCATGTCTGTAATCGTCTGCGCGATATCGGCGTCCGTTGTTTTGGAAAGCAACGTGGTGACGTTGAGGTTGACATCCTTCAAACGGTTTTGAATCAATTCCAAGCGGTTGCTTCGAGCGCCGACGCTCGAACGAACTTGCAGCACGCGGTTCAACCCCGTTTCCAACTTGTCCATGGCGCTGGCAATGCCGGCCGCGTCGCTGGAATTGAGCGAGTCTGTCAGGTTCCTCATCACGGCAAACAGGTTGTCGGACGTCGGCATTCCCGCCGCCGTCGTAGGGGGCCCAAACACTTCATCGCCGTTGACGTTGACCTGCAGAGAAACGCCCTCGCTCATCTGATAGTTAATCACTCCGTCGTCCGTCTGTTGATACATCGCGTTGGCGAGGTCATACGGACGCGTGTCGGTTTTCTGGCCGTTGAAAATGTAGCGGCCGGAAAACTGCGAGTTGCTCAGGTCGACCAACTGCTTATACAGTTGATCCATCTCTTCTCCGATCGCTTTGCGGGCGTCGGCGGGCACCGACCCGCTGGCTCCTTGCACCGCCAATTCCTTGGCGCGTTGCAACACTTCGTTGATCTGGCCGAGCGTGGTATCCAAATACTCCAATTGCGACTGACCCGCCGACGCGTTGCTGACGTATTGATCATTGGCGGCCAGTTGCGCGGTATAGCGCATGGCGTACCCGACGCCGACCGGGTCATCGGAGGGGCGGTTCAGCTTCAAACCGGAAGACAAAACCTCCTGGTAGGTGTTCATCCGTTCGTTGCTGAGGTTTAAGTTATGCATGAATTGGTTGTTCATCATCGATTGCGTGATACGCATGAGAATAGCCCCTCCTCTTAATTCGACATCAAGCGGTTGATAATGATATCGAGCATGCCGTCAATCGTGTTCACCAGGCGGGCGGCGGCGCCGTACGACTGTTGGAATTTGATCATGTTCGCCATCTCTTCGTCGATCGACACACCGGAAATCGATTGCCGCTGGTTGTCAATTTGCATGAGCAGCGTATCTTGGTTCTTGACTTGACGATCGGCCGCTTGCGCTTGCGATCCCAATTGGCCGATCATCGCGCGCATGTAGTCCGATACGGTGCCGGTGGTGAGAATGGCGCTGTTCGGCGGCAGGCCGTTTTTGAAGTCGATCTTCGCACTGTTGGCTTCCCCCAGCATGAACGCCACGTCGCCGTTGCCGACTTTGACTTGCGTGTTGTTGCTGCTGTCTTGGTACGTGGTATAGGAAGCCGCCAAATTGCGCACGTCATCGGTGATCGCTTTGGACAGACGGATGTTCCCGGCGGTGAACGTCGTCGAACCGTCCGAGGTTTCAAAAAGCGGTCCCGCCTGCGTGGTCGGCTTCTGCATCGTAAAACCGAATTGGTGCATGCCGTTCAACCCGTTAAACGTGATCATCGAACCCGCCGGGATCGTGTAGCCGGCCGGAATGGCGTCGCCCTGTTTCATCGTGGTGCCGTTGGCCAATTTCACGTCGAACGGAAGCGTCGTGACCGTCGAGTCAAACGTGTAGGAATTCGGCAACGTTGCATCGATCTTGCCGTTGACCAACCCGTTGACCAACGAGTTGAGCTGATCGCGGTAGATCGAAACATATTGGGAGATCGAAGCCTGCATCCCGCCCAATTCGCCGCCCACGACCGGCGGATTGACCGTGTTGGTCGTCGAGTCGTAGGCGAGGACCACCGGCGGGTTGACACCGTCCACAACCATCGTGGAGCCGATCGAAACTTGGTAAGTTCCGTCCGGAAGTTCCTTCGCGGTCGTATCGGCAGCTTTGGACAAGAGATCGACCAGATAATCGCGGCGGTCTCGAAGATCGTTTGCTTTGTCCCCCAACACTTCCAACGTCTTGATCTGTTTGTTCAAATCGACGATCTGGCTGGTGTATTGGTTGATCTCCATCACTTTCGTACCCGCGTCATCGCGTAAGTCGCTGTCGAGTTCCGAAAGCTTCGCATCCATCGTGTTCAAGGTGTTTGCCAAATCGAGCGTCGCTTGCTTCACCACAGAACGAGCTTCCAGCGAGTCCGGATTGCGTCCCAATGTCTGCCACGAGGTGTAGAAATTCGTGAGCACTTTGGAAAGCCCGGTGTCTGACGGCTCGTTGAAGATCGCTTGCAACTTATCGAGCGCGTTCTGACGCACTTCCCACTCGCCGGAAGTTTTGTTTTCGTTGCGGTATTGCGCGTCGAGGAAGCTGTCGCGAATCCGCTCAATGCTCACCACGGTCACGCCGGTGCCAAGTTGCCCCGCTTGCGTCGATTTCGCGAGGCCCGGATATTCCATCGAAGGCGTCGCCACCAAGTCCACGCGCTGACGGGAATAACCCGGCGTGTTCGCGTTCGCGACGTTTTGCCCCACCGTGTTCAGACCTGCTTGTTGGGCAAACAGCGCGCGTTTCCCAATCTCAAGACCGTGAAAAGTAGATGTCATCGTCAGAACCTCCGTTATGCTTTTGAATCAAAAAAGGACGTGCGCCCCGTCTGATAAGGCGAATTGCTTTCCCCGCTGTCGCCGTAGGTCGGGACAGAGGGCGATTGCGTCAAAAGTTCTATGGTCAAGTCGACCAACTGCATCGATTGATCCAGCAACAGTTTGTTTTGTTCGTTCAAATCCTTCAGATCAAACAGCACTTTGCGCAGACGAGCTGTCAATTCTTGCAGCGTCGAGGCTTCCGGGTCGTTCTTGGACAACTCGTGCAGCTTCTCGGCGGTCATGTCATCGGCCGAAGCCCCGACTCGCAAAGCGTACAATCGAACCAAGCCGGCGCGCTCCTTCTCCAAGCGGTCAATCGTCGGAATGTGCTTCATCTCCCGTTGCACGAGGAGATTCAACGTTTCTATATCTCCTTTGATCAAACTGTCTCGTTTCAGTTGAGACAGTTTCAACAAAGCTTCATGCTCTTGCAGCAGGGACTGGATGACATTGCATATCGGCTTTAATCCACTCACAGCGCGACTCCTCTCTAGTACCCAGTCAAAACGTATTATGAATAGCCTTCTTATCGGCAGCCCCTTACCTATGGATGACTCTCAAAATCTGAATTCTGAAAAAAGGAGCGCCCGAATCCTCTCGCATGCTCCCATTTTCATAGAGATCGCCCTTTGCAATCCGCGGCTCAGGAGTCAAGACAAACCAGGAGGAATTGTCAAACCGTACCCCTTGTTCTATAGTAATCGTGAAGGGAAGTGTCCCGATGGATTTGTTAAGTGAATTAATGAAAATTCAATTATTAAGAGTTGAAGATACCACGAAACTTTGGCAACAACGGCATCCGGGCTCTACTACGAAACATGTCGACGAAACATTTCAAAAAAAGCCCGCCTCTCAGCGTCTCCATATCGCGTATCTGATGAATCATTCGCGCGTTTGCGGAGGCGTTAAAATCATTTTGGAGCATGCGAACCAACTGGTCTCCCGCGGTCATGCAGTGACCCTCTTAAGCAGAGATCCCCGACCTGACTGGTTCGATCTCAAGGCGGACTACGTGGAAGTGCCGAGAGCGGCCTCTTTTGGACAAGTCCTGCCCAAAGTCGATGTGATCGTCTGCACGGTCGTAGAGCAGGTGCCGGAATGCTTTCTTCAGCAGCAAGCCCCGGTGGTTTTGTTTGAGCAAGGCGATTCCTATTTGTTTGAATTTGACAAACTGGACGCCCAGGAACAAGACTATTTCAAACAACTTTGGTCGTTTCCGGTGCCGAACGTTGTCGTCTCCTCCGTTTTGGTGTCCGCACTTCAGCGCAATTTCGGACGAGGTGCAAACGTGTTGCCGAACGCGTTAAACAACCGTGTTTTCTACCCTCGAACTGAACAGCCGGAATCTCCCTCATCTCCTAAACCGCGAATTCTCTTTCTCGGACAGGAAAATCACGACTTCAAAGGCATTCCTTTGATCCGCGAAGCATTGCGTCAAGTCCGTCAAACAGGGCGCGAGTTCGGGGAGGTCTGGGTGTCGCCAACTGCTCCCGCTTCCGATTTTGACGGAGAGTTGATCGTGAACCCCAGCCAAGAGACATTGGGCAACGTCTATCGGTCGTGCGACATCTTCGTTTCCGGTTCGTATTATGAATCGTTCTCTTTGCCGCCTCTGGAAGCGATGGCTTGCGGCTGCGCGGTGGTCTCGACCCACAATCAAGGCGTTCAGGAGTACGCCGTGAACGGTCATAACTGTCTGCTGGGACAAATAGGCGACCCCACCAGTTTAGCCGAACGGATCATCGACTTGCTCGATCATCCCGAGAAGCGAAACCGGTTGGTGCTCAATGGCTATCAAACCGCTTCGTCCTATAAGTGGGAAGCCGTCATGCAAGAATGGGAGACGTACCTCTCCGGCGTCATCCACTTATGGAACACCCAAAACGCACAAACAGTCCCTCTCACTTTGCGTATCGAACAATTGCCCAAAGGGCTTCTTCCTGAACAAGTTCGCGCCAGAATTCATGAAATCCAAAACTCCATGCAGGAAGACTGGTGCCTCTGGCTGGTCGCAGGAGAGTCGATTGAAGAAGAATCTGTCGCCTCTGTCAAACGCGCTCTTCAAATCGGACTCCCCGCGAGATTGACTCTTCAAGTCCACTACGAAAGCGATGTCCCTGAACATCCAATTGTCCGCAGGGAGGATCGATTGTTCCGACGCGGCGAACAGCAGTCCCCTCCGGCAAGCGAGCGATTCACGCTCCCGGTTTCCATCGTTGGCGGCAGCGAAAGCTACTTCCTCCCACCGTGGCTTTCCGAACTTCGTGACGCCTATGTGACGAAACAGTACCAGGAAATGATCACGCTTGCGCAAAAGCGATTTCCCGAACTGTCCGCACGAGAACAATTGGTTGCGATCAAATGGCTTGTGCTGGCTTTGTTGGAACTCAACCAGTTCCAACAAGCGCTCTCCTTGATTCAAGAAGGGCTTCAGATGGACGGCTCGTACAGCGATTTGTTGTATCTTTACTCGCGCATTGCGATGATATTGAACCGTCCTGATCTGAGCAAACCGATCCTTGAATCGGCAAGTTTGATCGGCACCGCTTGGCATTACGACGATTCATTTCTCGAAATGAAAAAGCTCTGCGAACTTTACTTGTAATCCCGATCAGCAAAAAAGCCTTGGCCGCATACGATGGCGACCAAGGCTTTCTCTTACTCTCCGTAGGCTTCAAGAATTTTTTGAACGACAGCGTTCGTTTCAACTTGATAGGTGCCGTCTTGGATCTGCTTCTTGACAGCCGTGAGCCGCTCTGCGTGATCGACACTCTCCGACTGCGAGACCTCACGTGCTTTCTCCAAAGCTTCTGCCGAGATCGATACTGCGTCTTGCTTGTTGTATGTTGACGAGGACGTGCACTTGTCTTGATCCGTGAACCGGTTGGCTTGCTGATATTTCTGCACCTGAGAGATGCGGTTCGATTCATTAATTTTCACGGCAATCACCTCACAATAAAAAACCGACACTTAGTTATCCCCAGTATCGGCTCTTGCATGCATGAAGTTGAGGCTTGAAAAAAGACGTTTTGCAAGATCAAGGTAAAAATACTCACGTATGCTCTCTCTTTCGCGCCGACAGACCTATCCTTGCGCCGCCTATCGATCGCGTTTATGGAAGTAGTCCGCTCGGGGACCTTTCAATTCCTGATGACGCAAACTTTCCTGTGTCGCGGACAGTCCTTTTTGCAGCTTGTCCTTGCACGATTTGCAAAAGCGATCGATCTGAATCGGCGTGCCGCAGTTGTCGCACGGGTAGTTGAGGTTCGGGTTGTCCAGGGTCTGAACCCGACCTTCGCGAATAAAGCGTATGATCGTCGAGACCTCTACGCCCGTCCCTTCGCTGACTTCGTACATCGACGCGCGGCGATGCTCTTGCAAGTAGTCGCGAACGAGAAAAAACAACTCGTCGTCTTCCTTGCTGCATTCTCCGCAGATCTCCGAAAACATGCGATTGTATAATCTCCCGCAACGTTTGCAGTTCGCGAGTGCCATCCTTCACCCTCCTGTCCCATTCGTCATTTATTATATCAGACGTTCTCAGGATGCAAAAGATGATTCAGACTCTTGAAAATCGGCGCATCACCAAAACGGCGTTGTGACCGCCGAACCCGAGCGACTGCGACATCGCCGTCCGCAGCCGCGCGGCGCGGGCGACGTTTGGCACCACATCAAGACCGCAAGCCGGATCGGGCTCGCGATGGTTGATCGTCGGCGGCAAAAACCCTTCGCAAAGCGCCAAGATCGTCGCGATCGCTTCCACCGCTCCGGCGGCCCCGAGCAGATGTCCCGTCATCGACTTCGTGGACGAAATCGGCACGAGATCGGCGTGCTTGCCGAGTGCATTCCTCACGGCGAGGGTTTCAAAGCGGTCGTTGAGCACGGTAGCCGTTCCGTGCGCGTTGATATAGTCGAGATCGGTTGACGCGACACCCGCGTCTTGCAACGCGCCCGCGATCGCTTCGGCAAGCCCGACCCCCGTCGGAACGGTGATGTGCGACCCGTCGTCCGTCTGCGCATAGCCGAGAAGTTCCGCCAGCGGCTTGGCGTTGCGGGCGCGTGCGTGCTCTTCGGCTTCGAGGATCAGCACGCCCGCCCCTTCGCCCATCACGTAGCCGTCGCGCGTGCGGTCAAACGGCCGGCATGCGGACGCCGGGTCTTCCCAGCGCTCGCTCATCGCTTTGGACGAGCAGACGCCGGCAAACGATACCGGCGTGAACGGCGCTTCCGCACCGCCCGCAATCACGGCGTCGCAGCGGCCTTCGCGAATCCACTGCGCCGCTTCGCCGATCGCAATCGTGCCGGACGCGCAAGCGGCCGACATCGTGCCGACCGGCCCCGCCGCCCCGCATAGTTTCGCAAGTGTTGCGCCGAGCCCGGAAGAGCCGAACAGAGGGAACAGCTTGGGCAACAATTGCGAGAGTTCCGGAACTGCACCGTCTCCAAAACGAAACCCGCACGCAGCCGGATCTCTTCCGTCCCGCAAGACGTGCGCCAATTCCAGTTCGCGAATCGCGCCGCGCGAAGTGCCGAGCAGCACGCCGAGGCGCGCCGGATCGACCGCCCCTTGCAAGCCCGCTTGGTTCCACGCTTCCTGCCAGGCAAGCCTTGCGAATTGCACAAACCGCAACTCCCCCGGCTCCGGAAAAAACGGAACTTCTCCGCCGCCCTTCGTGCGCACGCCGGACGTATCCAGTTGTCTCAAGAGGGAAATTCCGCTTCGCCCCGCCCGCAGCGCGTCGGCAAACAGCGGCACGCCCGCGCCAAACGGAGTGACCGCGCCGATGCCTGTCACGACGACGCGGCGTCGCGTGGAGTTTGTTTTTGTCATATGGGCTCTACCACCTGTGCATTCGAGTATCGGCCTCCAAGACTTGACCGGAAATGGAGGACGCTTCTTGAGAAGTCAGCCAGACCGCCAACCGCGCCGCTTCTGCGGACGTTTGCATCCGTCCAATCGGAATCGCGGCAAGCAGGCGTGCTCGTTCGGAATTCGAGAGGGCGTCGGTCATCGCCGATTCGGTGACGGACGGTGCGACGGCGTTGAGCGTGATCCCGTGCGGGATCTCTTCCAACGCCGCCGCTTTGATCAGCCCGATCAGCGCGGCTTTGCTCGCCGCATACGCCGATTGTCCGGCGCGGCCGTGCAGCGCGGCGTACGACGTGAACGCGACGATCCGCCCGTACCGGTGCGAGCGCATGACGGGGAGACACGCTTGCAACAGTCGAAAAAGCGACGCGGTATGAATCTCCAGCGACTCGTCGAAGTCCCGCTCCTGCGTTTGAATCAACAGTTTATCGCGCGCCACTCCCGCGCTGTGCACGAGGATGTCGAGCCTTCCGCTTTGCTCGTGAATCTGTTGCACGGCGCGGCGAATGCTCTCCCGGTCGAGCAACTCCAGCGGAAGGGCGACTGCTTGGACGGCATACGTTTCGCGCAGATACGCCGCCCGTGCTTCGGCGCTCTCCCGCTGCGAGCGATATCCCAGATAGACATCCTCGCCCCGTTGCGCCAAGAGTTCCGCCACAGCGCCTCCGATCGCGCCGGACGCGCCGGTGACGAGCGCGATGCGTTTCTTACCGGACTCTGGCATACCACACCAGCCCTTCTGCGAGTTTGCGCGTTCCTTGCCAGACGGTGCCCTGGCGTTTGCCGATGCCGCGCCGCTCGCCAAGCAGCGCGACTTCGGCGTACAGCGGTTCGTCGACGTTGCCCGCCTCGAACAGCGTAAAGTCGTCCAAGCCCGTCATCAGCGTCCGTTCTCCGACAGACGCTGCCGACAACACGGCGAGCGCGCCCGTCTGCGCGAGAAATTCAACGGCGTACCAGAGCGGGACGCTCGGGAGAAGACCTGCGCCTAGCGCTTGCAAGTCAACACTTGGAACATGCGATTTCGCCGTGGCCCGCTCTCCCGGCACCAACTCCACCACAGATTCCACAAATAAAAAAGGCGCTCGGTGCGCCAAGATGCGCAACACGTCTTCAGACGCCATCTGTCTCCATCCTTCGTCCTCAATCAAATTGTCAACCGCACAAGAAAAGCAGGTTAACAAAACCAGTCTAAAGCCTCTACCTCGCCACCGTCAACACGTACACCGCCCGCGCCCCGGCTTCGTGCAGTTTTTTTGCGCAGGCGTTTGCCGTTGCGCCTGTCGTGTACACGTCGTCCAGCAGACAAACGACTTTGCCGGCGACTTCCATGCTGAATTCCGTAAGCCCCAGTTCCCCCTCCATGCCTTCCAACCTCTGCTGCCGATCCCGCGCGATTTGCGCCCGTCGTTTGCCGAGCCACTTCAACGCTTCACACACGTCCACCCGAACCGCACGTCCCAATTCCCGCGCCAACAATCCCGCTTGGTTGAACCCGCGCTCGCGGCGCTTCTCTTCGGAAATCGGCACCGGCACCAACAGTGCGATGTCGCGGTCTGCCAACTGCCCCGCCCAAACGTCGGCGAGATATCCGGTGAGAATCGGCAAGACTTCCGTGCGGCGGTCTTTTTTTAACGCGAGTATCAGTTCGCGAAGTCTGCCGTGATAGGGACCGTACGAGCAAGCTTTGAGAAAAAACGACTCCTCCCGGCGGCGGCAGTCGTAGCAGACCGACCGCCCCGGCGAGTGTTTGCCGCACGAACGACAAAGAGGCGGTGCGCTCGCTTGGACTTGTGCCAAGCAGAGAGCGCAAACCGCCTCTTCGGTGGTGTGTGTGAAGTTTTGGCGGCACAGCAGGCAATGCAACGGGCGCGGGAACAGCAAGTTCAGCAACGCCTCCCGCCAGCCGCTCTGCTTCATCGGATCGCGTAGATGACCGCAAGCAGGCCGGGGCCGACGTGCGTCCCGATGACCGGGCCGAGCTGGGTCAGTTCCAATTGTGCTTCCGGGAATGCGTCTTGCATTTGCGCAAGGAACGCTTCGCCGTCCGCTTTCACGTCCGAGTAGACGACGGACGCGTGAAGTTTGCCGTCGGTGCCGACTTTCTCATGCATGAGTTCGATGACGCGGGCGAGGGCTTTTTTGCGGGTGCGGACTTTTTCGAACATTTCCAGTTTGCCGTCGTTGACCCGCAGCACCGGTTTGACTTGGAGCAACGAGCCGAGCATCGCCGAAACGCCGGACACGCGGCCGCCGCGATGCAAGTGTTCCAAGGAATCGACGACAAAGTACGCGCCGATCTGGTCGCGCAACTGAAGCAAGCGGGAGACGATCTCGTCCTTGGACAGACCTTCTTCGCGCAGTTTGGCAGCTTCGAGCACCATGTAGGCTTGGCCCCATGCGGTGATCTTCGAGTCGATGACCGAGATGTCGCCGCCGACCATCCTGGCAGCCGTTTCCGCCGAGTTCACGGTGCCGGACAAGCCGCTGGAGAGCAAGACCGCGATCACGCTGTCGTGCGTTTTCAGGAGTCTTTCGAAGTTGGTCACCAACTCTCCCACGACCGGTTGAGAGGTGGTCGGCAGGGCTTTTTCCGAAGCGAGTCGCACGTAGAAGTCGTCCGAGGTGATGTCAAAGCCCTCGCGGTAGGAGTCGTTTCCGAAGTTGACCATCAGCGGCACGACGGTGATGTTGTATTGCTCAAGAATATCAAGCGGCAGGTAAGCGGCGCTGTCCGTTACCAACGCGATTTTGCTCATGGAAGAGTCCCTCCTATGTAAAAATCGATCCCTTTTCTTACAATTCCGTGTGTACAGTATACCCGATTTAGCAAAATCCCCCAAGGGGGTTGTTCGTTTCCAAACGGCAAAAGCACATCCTGTGCGGATGTGCTTGCTTTTACTTGATTTTTTTGATTCTCTTGATGCGTTTACATTTCCGGTTGCTTCTTGGGCAAGTACACGCGAAACCGACTTCCCTCTCCGACTTTCGAGGAGACGTCCACCCGCCCGTGATGCACCTCAAGGATGTGCTTGACGATCGAGAGGCCCAGTCCGGTGCCGCCGGAGCGGCGGGCTCGCGCTTTGTCGACGCGGTAGAAGCGCTCAAACAGCCGCGGCAGATCTTCTTCCGGAATCCCGATCCCCGTGTCTTGCACTTCCATCAGCACTTCGTCGCCCAAGTCTTCCACGCGCACCGTGACATGACCGCCGGCGGGCGTGTACGCAATGGCGTTGCCCAGCAGGTTGATCAGCACTTGCTGCACGCGGTCGGCGTCCGCTTCAAACTCGACTTTGCCCGGCGGAAGTTGCATCGAAAGCTGAACGTCCGCTTGCTTGGCTTGGTGGCGGTACTGCACCAGCGTGCGCTCCACCACGTTCACCAAGTCGACCGTCCCCAAGCGGAACTGGATGTGCCCGGACTCGATCTTGGAAAGTTCCAACAGCTCGTTGATCAAGCGGGTCAAGCGCGTCGATTCATCGTGAATGATCTGCAAAAACTGCTTGGTGATCTCCGGGTTTTCCATCGCGCCGTCGAGCAGAGTTTCCGAGAACCCGCGCACCGCCGTGATCGGCGTGCGCAATTCGTGCGAGACGTTGGCGACAAATTCGCTGCGCATGCGCTCCAAGCGCCGCCAGTCGGACACGTCGTGCATCAGCACCACCGCGCCGGCAATGCGGTTGTAGTTGGAGTGAATCGGCGTGATGTAGACTTCGACGGTGCGCTCAACCGGCTTGTAAAACGTCACTTCCTTCTTCTGCTCCGTGCCGACGAGGATCGCTTCGTCGACCAAGGAAGACAGCCCGAAGTTGCCGCCCGCCTCCCAGTGCCACTTCTGCATCATCTCGTCCGCTTTGACGCCGATCAGTTTTTCCGCCGCTTGGTTGACCATCGTCACACGCCCCGAGCGGTCGACGACGAACACGCCGGAGACCAAGTGCGAGAGAATCCCTTCCACTTTGCCTTTTTGCTGCGTGAGGTCTTCAATCTGATCGGACAAGCGTGCCGCCATCGCGTTGATCGAATCGGCCATCAAGCCGAGTTCATCCCGCCCGCGCTGGTACACCCGCTCGTCGAACGCGCCCTCGGCGATCTTGCGCGTCGTCTGCGTGATCGCTTCAATCGGAGCGGCGATGCCGTGCGCAAACCGCAAGCCGAACAGCGACGCGAGGACGGCTACGATCAACAGCGAAATCCCGATACGCCCCCACAGCCACGTCAGCGTGTCGTGCGCGACTTCCAGCGGCACCGCCATGCGCACGACGGCGACCGGCTTGTCGTCGCCGAGCACAGGGACGGCGAGGTAGAGCATGTTGAACTGCGAGTACGACGCTTTGCGCACGTTCGTGCCCGTCGTGCCGTGCACCGCCGCCGACACTTCCGGCAAGCGCAGTTGGTTTTCCGACGATTCGCTGTCCAGACGCGAATCGACCAACACGTTGCCCTCCGTGTCGAGGACGGTGACGCGCCCGCCCGTTTCCAGCGACGTGCGCGAGACCATGTCTTGCAGCTCTGTGGACGGTTCGTGCGCTTCGTTCAATTTCAAATACGGAACGACCCATTTGGCGAGCAGGGAAGTTTCTTCCTGGACTCGATCCTGCATGGAATCCATGTACATTTTTTCAATGAATTGCAGGGTGTACACCCCGAAGACCGAGAGCGCCAACCCGATGAGAACCACATAGGTCAGCACGATCCTTCCGCGAATGCCCCTGAGTCCCATCATTCACCCCGAACGAGTTTGTAGCCGACGCCGCGCACCGTTTTGATGTACTCCGGCTGTTTCGGGTCGCGCTCCAACTTGTCGCGCAAGTGCGAGATGTGCACGTCGACGATGCGGGTGTCGCCCGCAAATTCATACCCCCACACTTTGTCGAGCAAGTGGTCGCGGCTCATCACGCGGCCCATGTGCTTGGCGAGGTAATGCAGCAGTTCAAATTCGCGCGGCGTCAAATCGACGTGCTGTCCGCGAATGGAGACTTCGTAGCGGTTCACATCCAGCAGGATCTCACCGCAGTTGTACACGCCCTCTTCTTCGCCGCTGTCTTCGTTGGCGCGGCGCAACACCGCTTTGACGCGGGCGACGAGTTCGCGGGGCGAGAACGGCTTGGTCACGTAATCGTCCGCGCCCATCTCCAGACCCAAGATGCGGTCGACCTCGTCCTCCTTGGCTGTCAGCATGATGATCGGCGTGGAGATGCCCTCTTTGCGCAGTCGCTGGCACAGCTCCATCCCGCCGATGCCCGGCAGCATCAAGTCGAGCACGACCAAGTCCGGGCGCGGCGTCTCTTGCAAAATTTCATACGCGCGCGTGCCGGTGTCGGCCGTCAGCACGTCAAATCCCGCTTGCTGCAAATTGTACTCGACCAGTTTGGAAATCGATTCTTCGTCATCTACCACCAGAATGCGGGAAGCCGCCATGGGGGAACACCTCCTGGATGTGTACCTGCTAGTGTGAAATCCGATCGCAGAGACCGGAGTATCGGTGTTGGTTGTCGGCGTTCTGCACAGCGTATTGCAACGCGCCTTTGTTTCCGACGAGCATGACCAACTGCTTCGCCCGCGTGACGCCGGTGTAAAGCAAGTTGCGTTGGAGCATCACCCGGTGCTGAAACACGACGGGAAACACGACGCAGGGATACTCGCTGCCTTGGCTCTTGTGCACCGACACGGCGTACGCGAGCGTCAAGTGATCCCATTCGCCCGCTTGATACGTCACCAGCCGCGACTCGCCGCCTTCGGGAAACTCGACGGTGAGGTCTTCCTCGTCCGGGTCGAGCGACACGATGCGTCCGACGTCGCCGTTGTAGACGTCCTTTTGATAATGATTGCGAATTTGCATGACTTTGTCGCCTTCGCGAAACTGCTTGTGTTCTCGCTTGTCCAACGACTTCGGGTTGAGCGCCGCTTGCAAGTGCAGATTCAGCGCGTCCACACCCAGCGGCCCCTTGCGCATCGGCACGAGCACTTGGATGTTGTCGAGCGGATTTCCCTGCAAATAGTTCGGCAGACGGCGCGTGACCAGATCGAGCACGTACGCGATCACGTCGTCCACACCCCGCTGTTCCACAAAAAAGAAATCCTTCGCCGACTGCGGCAACTGCCCTTGGTTGATGCGGTGCGCGTTTTTGACGATGTAGCTCTCTCCCGCCTGGCGGAAGATCGTCAGCAAGCGTACCACTTTGGCACGGCCGGAGTCGATCACATCCTGCAAGACCCGGCCCGCGCCGACGCTCGGCAGTTGGTCGATGTCGCCGCACAGCACCAGCCGCGCGTCGTCGGGCAGCGCCCGCAACAAGCAATAAAAAAGGTACAGGTCGATCATCGACGCTTCATCGACGATAAACACTTTGCCTTCCAGCCGGTTGTCTTCGTTGCGTTGAAACTTCAAGCCTTCGCCCTCGACCTGCCCGTATTCGAGCAAGCGGTGCAACGTTTTCGATTCCACGCCGGTGCTTTCCGTCATGCGTTTCGCCGCTCGCCCGGTCGGGGCGGCGAGCACGGGGCGGATGCGCTGTTTGGCGAGCGCGGCGATCATCGCTTTGACCGTCGTTGTCTTGCCGGTGCCGGGGCCGCCTGTGACGACGACGAGCCGCTCGGTCAGCACGGCCTCCACAGCTTCGCGCTGCAGCGGTGCCAGCGAGAGCCCTTCTTCGCGCTCCACGTCGTCGATCACGCCCGCGTCCAGTTCGTCGATGGCGCTTTCGGCGTCGATCAGCCCGCGCAGGCGCTCGGCTGTTTTTTCTTCCATAAGATAGAAGCCGGTCAGGTAGACCCGCCCGTTCTCCACTTTGACCCCGCCGGTGCGCTCTTCCGTCAAACTTTGCAGCGCGGCAGGGAGATGCGGGGCAGTGTCGGGGCCGAGCAGACTGATACTTTTTTCCAGCAGCTCTTGGAGCGGAAGGTAGACGTGACCGCTCTCGTCGGCGGCGGTTGAGAGCGCAAATTTCAGTCCGAACTTCAAGCGCGAGGGCGCGAGCGGCGGGATGCCGATCTGCTGCGCGAGCGCGTCGGCCGTCTTGAAGCCGATGCCCGGCACTTCGTCTGCCAACCTGTACGGGTTCTCTTCCAAGACCGACACCGATTGGGCGCCGTAGCGTTTGTAGATGCGCCCGGCGATACCGGTCGAGACGCCCTTGGACGCCAGATAGTAGACGAGCGATTGCACGCCGCGGTGTTCGCGGAAGCTCGCCAGAATCCGCTCCGCTTTCTTCTCGCCGATCCCTTCGATTTCCGTCAGCCGCTCGGGAGCGCGCTCCAACACGTTCAGCGTCTCCAGCCCGAAGTGACCGACGATCTTCCGGGCGGTCGCTTTGCCGATGCCCTTGACCGCGCCGGACGAGAAGTAGTCCAACAGGCCGTCGACCGTCTGGGGAATCACTTTCTCCCACGTCTGAACTTGCAGCTGCGGGCCGAACTTGTCGTGGCGCGTCCACGTGCCGGACACGCGGACGGGGTCTCGTTCCCTGATCCCGGGCATGAGACCCACGATCGTCAAAATCGACTTGGAGTCTTCCGTTTCCAGCGTGGCGATCGTGTAGCCGTCGTCCTCCGCTTGAAACGTCACTTTCTTGACGCGTCCTTCATATGTTTCCAAAAAAAATCACCTGCTCTCCGTCCAACACGTCTGTACTGGATTTCGAGCAGGCGACCCTCATGTCCTGCCCGTCTCTGTCAGATATTCAAGTCGGTGCGGTCTCCGCTGACCATGTAGATGACCCATTCGCCGATGTTGGTGGCGTGATCGCCGATGCGCTCAAGGTTTTGGCACACCATCAAGAGCAAGATCGCTTGCTTGACGTTCGACGAATCGCGCTCCATCAGCTCTTGCAGTTCGTTGAAGATCTGTTTGTACAGCGCGTCGACTTGATCATCTTTCTCCGCCAGGGACAGCGCCAGTTGAACGTCGCGTTTGACGTAGGAATTCAGAGCTTCGTGCAGCATCTCTTTGATCATGCCCGCCATCTTCGGAGTGTCGACCAGCGGTTTGACCAGCGCTTCGCCCTGCAGGCGGCGCGTGGTCTTCGCGATGTCCACCGCGTGGTCGCCGATGCGCTCCAAGTCGGTGACGATCTTCATCGCCGTGCCGATCACGCGCAGGTCGGATGCCATCGGTTGCTGCAGCGCGAGCAACTTCAAGCACAGCGATTCGATCTCGATCATGCGCTCGTTGATCTGGCGGTCGTTTTGAATGACGTGTTCTGCGATCTTGAGGTCTTGGTTCGCCAGAGACTTCACGGCATGGTAGATCGCTTCTTCGACCAGCACACCCATTTTCAAAATGCTTTGCTGCAACTCTTCGAGTGCGTAGTGAAATCCTTTTCTAGCGTCCACAAGGTTTCGCTCCTTTATCAACAAAATCGTGAATCAACCGAATCGGCCGGTGATGTAATCTTCCGTGCGCTGGTCGCCGGGGTTGGTGAACAGTTTGTCGGTCTCGCCGTGCTCCACCATCACGCCGTTTAGGAAAAACGCCGTGGTGTCGGAGATGCGTGCCGCTTGCTGCATGTTGTGCGTCACGATGATGATCGAGTATTTGTCTTTGAGTTCTTGGGTCAACTCTTCCACTTTCAGCGTGGAGATCGGGTCGAGCGCAGACGTCGGTTCGTCCATCAAGAGCACGTCCGGGTCGACGGCGAGCAGGCGGGCGATGCACAGACGCTGTTGCTGGCCGCCGGACAGACCCATCGCCGATTTGTTCAGGCGGTCTTTGACTTCTTCCCAGAGCGCCGCTTGGCGAAGGGATTTTTCCACGATTTCGTCGAGGTCGCGCTTGCGCTTGATGCCGTGGATGCGCGGGCCGTACGCGATGTTGTCGTAGATCGACATCGGGAACGGGTTCGGGCGCTGGAAGACCATGCCGACGCGCTTGCGAAGCGAGACGACGTCGGTGTCGTCCGCGTAGATATTCTGGTTGTCGACGAGCACTTCGCCCGTGATCTTCACGCTCGGGATCAAATCATTCATGCGGTTGAGCGTGCGCAGGAGCGTCGATTTGCCGCAGCCGGACGGACCGATAAACGCCGTGATCGAACCGGCTTGCATCGAGAGGTCGATGTCGTAGAGCGCTTGGTTGTCTCCGTAAAACAGGTTGAGGTTCTGGACGCGGATTTTTTCTTGAACGGCGGTCATAGTCACAATCGTTCCCTCCTTAAGTCAAGTGCAAAGATTAGGAAGATTTCCCGGCCATCTTGCGCTGCAAGAAGCGGCTCGGCAGGGCGATCACCAAGTTGAGAATGAGGACGACGAGAACGAGCAGAGCGGCTGTGCCTTCCGCGATTTGCGTGGCATCCGGCACGAGACCTTCCGAGCGCACATACCAGAGATGCACGGCGAGCGTTTCACCGGACGCCATCACGTTGAAGTCCGGAGCGAAGCGCGACACCGAGACGCCGGCGGTGAAGATCAAGATCGCCGATTCGCCGAGCGCGCGGCCCGCAACGAGGGTGATGCCGGTCACGAGGCCCGGGAGCGCCGTCGGCAGCAAGACTTTGCGAATCGTCTGCCACTTGGTGGCACCCAGTGCCAAGGAAGCTTCGCGGTAAGAATCCGGCACGGCGCGCAGGGTTTCTTCCGTGACGCGCACCAAAACCGGGAGATTGAGCAACGAGAGCGTGAGCGCCCCGCCGATGATCGAGTAGCCCATGTGCAGCGTCGTGACGAACACGAGCAGACCGAACAGGCCGAAGACGATGGACGGGACGGACGCGAGCATTTCGGTCGCGAGGCGGACGAGGTCGGTGAAGCGGTTTTTCTTGGCGTATTCCGAGAGCCAGATCCCCGCCCCGACGCCAAACGGAATCGAGAAGAGCAGCGACAGCGCCAAGATGTAGAACGAGTTGAACAGCTGCGGCCCGATGCCGCCGCCGGAGAGCATCTCTTCCGGCTTCTTGGTCAGAAACTTCCACGAGATGTGCGGGAGACCGGCGCTCAAGATGTGCCAGAGAAACCACGCGAGGATCGCGAGAATTCCCAGGCCGACCAGCCAGAACATGCCCGTGGCGAGTCGATTCGTCAGTTTGGAGTTCATTACACAGCCCTCCTGCGTGCCACGATTCGGATGATGAGAATCAGAGACAGAGAGACGAGCAACAGCACAAGCGACATCAAGAACAACGAGTTGCTGAGCGTGGAGCCAAACGGCGCGTTCAGCATCTCTTTGACGATTTGCGTGGTCAAAACGGACGTCGGGTCGCCGAGACCCTTCGGCAGCAGCGGCGCGTTGCCGATGACCATCTGCACGGCCATCGCTTCGCCGATCGCACGGCCCATGCCGAGGATCACGCCCGTCAAAATGCCCGGCGTCGCCGCGGGAATCAACACTTTGCGAATCGTCTGCCAGCGGGTGGCGCCCAGCGCGTAGGACGCTTCTTCAAGCGACCCCGGCAACGTGCGAATCGCGTCTTCGGAAACGGAGAGGATCGTCGGCAGAATCATGATCGCGAGGATCAGCGCGGCCGGCAAGACGCCGAATCCCGCCGTGCCGGTCAGTTTGCCGACGATCGGCACGAACGTGGTCAAGCCAACCAGACCGTAGACGACCGACGGGATGCCGACGAACAGGTCGGTCGCCGGGCGCATGATCTCGCGCATCCAGTTCGGCGCGATCTTCGACATGAACACGGCACCCAAAACCGCAAACGGAACGGCGAGCACCAGCGCAAGGCCGGTGACGATGAACGACCCGAGGATGAACACGCCCGCGCCGAACTTGTTCTCCGACGGCGTCCAATCCAGCGAGAAGAATTGCAGAACGCTCACGTCGGCAAACGTCTTCAGCCCTTGGCTGCCGACGAAGAGGATGATCGAAAAAATAATCAGCGACACAAACGCCGCGCTGCCGATAAACAACCAGTGCATCATGCGGTCTGCCCGGCGGCGGCGGTTGTTCCAGCTCGGCGGTGCCGATGCACAGCGATCATCGTGCGTTTCTTTGATCGCGATATCCATGGAGAGAACCTCCTGTTCATTACCTAATTTCATGAATATTTTAGACAACTTTTACAATTGGTTTTTGACATAGGGGTAGGGACGATGAGCGATCACCGTCCCTACCCCCGTGGTGTTGCTGAAGGCTTGAGCTTACTTTTTCATTTTGTTGACCGGAATGAACTTCAGGTCTTTGACGTCTTTGCTTTGGAACTCGTCGGACATGATGTAGTCGAGGAACGCTTGGGTTGCTTTGTCCGGCGTTCCTTTGGTGTACATGTGCTCGAACGCGAACAGTTTGTAGGTGCCGTTGTAGATGTTGTCTTCGCTGTACGCGACGCCGTCAAACGACAGCACGCTGATGTCCGGGGTGATGTACGGAGCGTCGATGTAGCCGATCGCGCCCGCGGTTTGTTGAACGGTTTGACGAACAGCGCCGGTGGAGTCTTGCGCGATTGCGTCTTTCGCGAAGTCCTTGTCAGCCGGGAGCACCAGTTGCTTGACGAGTTTGCGGGAGCCGGACGATTCCGGACGGCCGACGATGGTGATCTTCTCGTCTTTGCCGCCAACGTCTTTCCAGTTGGTGATTTCGCCGGTGAAGATCTTGCCCGCTTGATCCTTGGTCAAGTTGGTGACGTTTACGTCCTTATTGGTCACGAGCACGAACGGTGCGACGACGACTTGGTGGTCGACGAGGCCCTTGTCCGCGT
This sequence comes from Tumebacillus flagellatus, assembly GCF_000714935.1. Lineage (GTDB taxonomy): Bacteria > Bacillota > Bacilli > Tumebacillales > Tumebacillaceae > Tumebacillus > Tumebacillus flagellatus. The sequence goes on along the minus strand of NZ_JMIR01000006.1, from coordinate 35,698 downwards.
AGTCCTTGCCAGATTCAACATCGGACATCCCGATCGTGACGGAGCCTTCTGCCACTTGCTTGAGGCCGGTGCCGGAGCCGCCGCCGGAAACGTCGATGGTTACGTTTTTATTTTTATCTTGGAACTCGGTCGCAGCTTGTTTGACGAGCGGAAGCAGCGCCGTGGAACCGGAAGCGGTGATTTTGCCAGAGATGTCAGTTTGTGCGGTGTCCGTGGTTTTGCCTGCGTCACCGGTTTTCGAACCGCCTTGAGCAGAAGAATCAGAAGATCCGCAACCTACCATCAGACCAGCGGCCAACGTTGCTGCCATACCCATTGCGACCGCTTTTTTCGACACGTTCAACACGGAAAGTCCCCCTTTTAGGTCCCTTAGAAATGTTCTCACATTAGATGTGTTTGATCACTGCCCTACGACTACTATCCTATCAGCCGAACGTAAAGCTAGTTCCGCCCTTTCGTTAAGGGATTGTAAAACGGGACACAAAAAAAGAACCCGACCCGCACAGGCGGCATCAGGTTCTCATCTGCAACTCGGAAGCAAGCAAGTTCTCAAACTCCGCCGCCGGCAGCGGACGGGAGCAGAGATAGCCTTGGTATTCGTTGCAGCGGCGTTCGCGCAGGAACTCCAACTGCTCTTCCGTCTCCACGCCCTCGGCGATGACGTTCAAGTTCAACGAATGCGCCATCGCGATCACCGCCGTGGCGATCGCCGCGTCGTCGGCGTTTTTCGTGATGTCGCGGACGAAGCTCTGGTCGATTTTCAGCGTGTGGATCGGAAATTTCTTCAGATACGAGAGCGACGAATAGCCCGTCCCGAAGTCGTCGATGGAAATCTGCAACCCAAGGCTTGAGAGCTCAAGCATCGTGGAGATCGCCCGGTCGACGTTGGTCATCGTGATGCTCTCCGTCAATTCCAAATCGACGTACTGCGGCTCGATGCCCGTCTCTTCCAAGACGGCGCGCACTTTGGAAACCAGCGTCGGCTGGGCAAACTGGTGCGCGGAGAGGTTGATGGAGACGCGAATCGGCGGGTATCCGGCGTCCTGCCAGCGCTTGGTCTGCTCGCAGGCGGTACGCATCACCCATTCGCCGATCGGCACGATCAGATTGGTTTCTTCCGCCAGCGGAATGAACAGTCCCGGCGAGACCATGCCCCGCTCGGGGTGCTGCCAGCGCACGAGCGCTTCCATGCCGATCATCTGTCCGGTCTCGATGTCGATTTGCGGTTGGTAGTAGACGCGGAACTCCCCGCGCTCAATCGCTTTGCGCAAGTCCTTCTCCAATTGCAAGCGCTCGACGGCGTGCACGTTCATCACCGACTCGTACTGCTGGACGTTGTTGCGTCCGTGGTCCTTGGCGCGGTACATCGCCATGTCGGCGTTCTTGAACAGGGTTTCGGTGTCTTCCCCGTCGTCCGGGTACCACGAAAGCCCGATCGAAGTCGTGATAAAAAGTTCATGCTCTTCAATCCAAAACGGCTCTTCCATCTCACGCAACAGGAAATTCGCCCGCTCCACGCCGTCCGACTTCTGCTCGAACTCCGCGACGATGATAAACTCGTCCCCGCCCAGACGATACAGGGTCTCGCCGGTCTGCAAAACGCCTTGCAGACGCCTCACCACCGCTTGCAAAAGCAAATCCCCCATGCGGTGCCCGAGCGTGTCGTTGACGAACTTGAAGCGGTCGAGGTCGAGGAACAAAACCGCGAGCCGCTTGCGTTTTTTGTGAACTTCGGCGAGCTTTGCGGTCAACTGGTCCTGAAACAAGATGCGGTTGGGCAGACCGGTCAGCGAGTCGGTGATCAATTGGTTGTAATACCGCACCGACATCTCTTCGGCATCTTCCAAGCGATTCTCCACGCGGCGGTAGATGATGACCAGCAAATACATGCCGTACAGCGTCGCCGGGATTCCGACCAGCCCGACGAGACCGCTGATTTGCGCGAGAGCTTCGGCGGTGGGCCCCGAGAAGTACTTGAGAACCAACCCCAAGTACGAAAGCAGCAACAACACGGAGTACAAGATGTTATAGCGGCGGCGCAAGCGCTTCGAAATCACGTCATAGCCGCGGAACAACAACCGCAAACAGAGCAGCCCCAGCTGAATCGCGTTGATGATCAGCGCGCGCAACGCCACATTCTCCGGGTCAGCCTGAACCCAAGGCAAGCCGAGCCAACGATGGTCTTCCGCTCGCTCCAATCCAAACGTCACAAGCAGCACAATCGCAAAGGAAGCGATGCTGCCCAGCAGCAGCGGCTTGACGATTCCGCCAAAACGACGGGACGTGTGCAGTTTTCTCTCCGGCATTCTCAATCCCCCACCTTATAAACGAAAGGGCCGATACAATAACCCCGACTCATTCACGTAACTTGATCTACTATTATCCTTTCAACGAAGTTTCTTTTAATCCTTCCGTATTCTATTTTAGAACAAAAAAAGCAGAAGCGCATTACGCTCCTGCTCCATTTGTCCGAAATTGTCGAATGCTCTTCTCCAAAAGGACAGCTGTCTGTTCCAAGCGTTCCACCGCCTGGTGCACACGCTCCATCGCGGCGAGCTGTTCCGCAGACGCCGCCGCGCAAAATTGCGAGGAGGCAGCCGATTGTTTGGAGTTCATCGAGAGAGCTTCCACCGCCTGAACGACGCGCCCGGCTTCCTCGTTCATCACTTCCGACAGCCCGGTGATCGCCTCGATCTCCTCCGCAGCCGTCCCCGCCGCCGCCACGATGCGCTCCAACACGACTCCCGCAACGCCTACCAACTGCAACCCGGTCTGCACGTCTTGGGTTCCGGCGGTCATCGCCTGCACCGCCGCGCGGGTGTCTTGTTGAATTTCATCGATCAGCAACGCGATTTGGCGGGCGGAACTCTCCGATTGCTCCGCCAGTTTGCGCACTTCGTCGGCGACGACCGCAAATCCGCGCCCCTGCTCGCCGGCGCGCGCCGCTTCGATGGCGGCGTTTAACGCCAACAAGTTCGTCTGCGAGGCGATCGACGTGATGGCGTCCACGATCTTCTCCACTTCCTCCGAACGCCGTTCCAAGCGGGCAATCGCCTGTCCGATCCCGCCGACTGTCGAGTGAATGTCGTGCATCTGCCGGACGGCGCGCTGCACCGCTTGGTTTCCCTGCTCCGCTTCTTGCGCGGTGGCGTTGGAAATCTCGGTGACACGGTGCGACGTCTGGACGATGCGCGACAGCCGCTCCGCCATGCTCTCCAACGCTTCGGCGTTTTGCAGCGTCGAGTGCGCTTGCCATTCGGCGGTGCCCGCCACTTCCTGCACGACCGCCGCCACTTGCTTGATTCCGCCTGTCGTCTGCTCGGCGTCCACCAACAGCTCTTGTGAAGACGCCGCCACTTCCAACACCGTTTGTTCGACGCTTTGAATCAGACGGCGCAAGTTGCGCACCATCTCGTTGACGGTGCGCCGCAGCGCGCGAATTTCCCGCACGCCCCGCTCTTCGTTGAGTTCCACGGAGAGGTCGCCCTCGGCGACGCGCTGCATCACGCCTTGAATCCGCATGATCGAGCGGCGCAGCCGCACGGCGAACAGGCGCACGCCGAGGAAGCCGATCCCCATCACCGCGATCACGAGCCCGGCGGTGACGTTGCGCACGTGCATCAGCGGCTGCAAAATTTCATCGTCCGACACCGCCGCCACATACAAGAGACTGCGCTCCGGCAAAAACTGAAACGCATACGTCCGCGCCGCTCCGCTTTCCGAGCTGCGGAGGACGCCGGACTTTTCCTTCAACATCTGTTCATACAGCGGCATCGAGATCTCCAGAGGTTCTTGGGTCTCCAACGTCGAAATCGCGCCGGTTTTTAACAAGTTCGATTGCAACGACCACCCCAGTTGGGTGAACTGGCGCTGCTCGCCTTTCAACAGGTATTCCACATTGCGTTCAAATTCACGGTTGTCAGAGGTCTCCAGCAAGAGGCTCATCTGCTTGGACACCGCCGCCGCGTGTCCGGACAGCTGAAACTCCGCCGTTGCTTTCAAATCTTTTGCCACGACGACGTAGACGGCCGCGCCCATCGCGACGACGGCCAGCAACAACAGTCCCGTCACAAACAGCGTCAATCGGGTTTGCACAGACATGCCCTTGAGGTGGTTGTCATTTCTCATCTGCAGATCACCCTCCTTAACCAGTATCGCAGGATTAAAGGAAGGGAATATAGACGAACCGTGTAGTTCACGTTAACACCTTGTAAAAACGGAACAGCGCTTGACGGACGGCGTAATAAACTTTCAATTCTGAAAATACAGGTCACTTTGGCGGCTTTTCTGCATACACTGTAGCAAGGACGACAACCATTGTGGCGAGTCACTTTTTCATTACCTGACCTCCTTCTACACGATTGGACCTCTTCTGCTGGCGGAAGAGGTCCCTTTTTTGCGAGTTGCGTGCAAGCAAAAAACCCCCAAACGCACGAAGAGAGACGCTTGCGGGTTGGGGGCCCGTCAAGGTCTCTCTTCGCTGTGGGGGGTAGGGGGATTACAAAAAGGGAAAAAATGAGAGAATGCTAACCGGATGAGTCAAACGCTGAAAATAAAAGTATCCTCTTCGGACGCTTGCCGAAAAGGATACTTAGCGAACCATGGGGTGGTGGTCCGCAACCGTATCAATCAGCAACCTGGCAATCATGACCGAGTTAGGGAGACTCGGTGTTAGACCCATGGCTTTGCGTCCCCGCCTTTCAACGGGTTTGCCTTTATTGATTGACTCATCATCTGATTTCATTATATGTCGTGTAAGAGCTTGTTTGCATGGGTCTAAAGACCCAATTCGCTCCAAAATCCGGCCAAAGTCGGCACGACTTCTTGCGGCGAGACGCGGCCTCGCAAATCGAAGATGCACGGTACGTGCCGGGTGCGTTGCGCAAGGTGCGGCATCATCGCTTGGTAAGGATCGACGCCCTGCGCGTGCAAGAGCCGGATCGTCGGACGACGGCTGGAAATCGCTTCGACGATGCGGGTCGTCTCATCCCGCGAGCCGCAGTCGATGACGAGAATTTCCAATTGACTTCCGACAAACGGTTCGGCGGTCGTCAACGTCCGGAGGATGCCTTCCATGTAAGAGGCCCCCTCCTGGACGATCATCACCGCCGTGACCGGAACTCTCTTGCGGCTCTTCGACATCAAAAAACGAAAGATCCGCCAGAGCATGACACAAATCCCGTACAACGCAAATCCCCAGATAAAAAGGGCGAGCACTCTCAACACCTCCTCCGTGGATGGTATCAAGATATGCCGCCCTGCTTATCCAACGTGTCGTTTCTGCTCGAAATACTCTTACAATTTGACCCAGCAGCGCTTGGCCGCCGTGATCACCGCTTGCGTGCGGTCGTCGACGCCGAGTTTGCCCAAGATGCTGGACACGTGGTTTTTGACCGTCTTCTCCGAAATGAACAGCACTTCGCCGATCGTGCGGTTGCTTTTGCCCTCGGCCATCAGCTTGAGAATCTCCATCTCGCGCTGGGTCAAGATGTCCTGCCACTCCAGCGACAGAGAGGGTTCGCTCTGCTCAAAGTCGCCCTCGTACACTTGGTTGCTCAAGCGCTTGAACTCGTCGAGCAGCTTCGTGGTGATCTGCGGGTGGATGAACGACGAACCGCCCGCCACTTGGCGAACCGCTTCCACCAACGTGTTCGATTCCACGTCTTTGAGCAGATAGCCGTTGGCGCCGGCGCGGATCGTTTCAAAAATATACGCTTCATCGTCATGAATGGAGAGAATGAGGATCTTGATGTTCTCGTCTTGCAGTTTGATATCCCGCGTGGCTTCCACACCGGTTTTCTTCGGCATGTTGATGTCCATCAGCACCACGTCTGGGCGCATGTCGAGCGACTTGTGGACCGCCTGTTCTCCGTCTTGGCACTCGCCGACGATGTCCATGTCATCCTCTAATTCAAAAATCCGGCGCAACCCCTGCCGAAACAGCGTATGGTCATCTGCTAAGAGCAGTCTGATTTTTTCTTTCTGCATCTTGGCCTAACCTCCTCATTCGTCTGTGATCGGCAGCGAGAGAATCACCTTCGTGCCTTTTCCCCGATTCGATTTGATCTCCAACCGCCCTTCCAGCAACTGGATGCGTTCCTTAATGCCCAAGAGTCCGAAATGCCCGCCTTCGGGTCCGGACGTGGCTTCGCTTACATCAAATCCGATTCCGTTATCTTCTATATGCACGTTGACTTGCTTCTCCGTCAGCTCCAAGCGGACGGTCGCCGTCGACGCTTTTGCATGCTTCCAGATGTTGTTGAGCGCTTCTTGGATCGAGCGGAACACCGCCACTTCCAAGGAATTGTTGAAGCGCTTCTCCCGCCCGAAGACTTTCAGCTCCGTGGCGATCTTATACTTATCTTGGAAATCGGCCATGTAGCGTCGCAGTGTCGGTGCGAGTCCCAAGTCGTCCAACGCCATCGGACGCAGGTCGAAAATGATCTGGCGCACTTCCGAGAGCGAAGCGCGCACGCTGTCTTTGAGTTCGCGCAACTCGCTGCGGACTTTCTCGACATCGCGGTCGAGCATCTTCTCGCAGATTTCCGCGCGCAGCACGACGTTGGCCATCGTCTGCGCCGGCCCGTCGTGTATCTCGCGGGCGACGCGCTTGCGCTCTTCCTCTTGCGCTTGAATGACGCGGATGCCGAGGAAGCGGCGCTGCTCGACGTTCTTCAAGACATTGCCGATCTGACTCAAATCCCCCGATAGATAGGAAAACGCAACGCCCAACTGGGTGATCAGCGCTTCGGCACGGGCAATCGTCTGCTCCAGATTCCGCAGCCGCCGGTCGAGGTCGTCGCGGCGGGCGCGCAGTTGCTGCTCGCGCTCGCGGGTGACCAGCACTTGCGTCTGGACTTTATGCGCATCGTCATACGCCTGCTTGATCTCCGATTCGGAATGACGATCAAAATCGCGGGAGACTTCCACCAACTTGTGCCGCGCCAACGTGTAGGCGCGCTCCAAGCGTTCCACTTCGCGGATCGTTTCCGCCACTTGGCGTTGAATGCCCAACGCGTCCTCGCGCATCGCTTGCTCTTCCTTGCGCGCGCTCTCCGCGATTTCGAAGACTTGGTTCTTGCCGTCCTCGATCGCTCGAAGCGTTGCGTTAACGGCCGTGTCCAACATCTTCGCATCAAATTCAATCGGCACTGTTAATACCCCGCTTTGGAACAGTCTATATAGTTTAATTCCATATCTTTTGTCGAAATCCTGCAAGATAAAAAAAGGGGGGCGCAGATGGGTCGTCCGCGCCCCCAAGCAATGGGGTAAGGGTGATATGCCATAGTAGTACGCAGGGGCGGGGGAGGGTGTGGGGGTCGAATGTGAGGGACTGCGAAAAGTTTTTTTCGAGTTTCGACTTCGTCTCTTAAGAATACGTGGACATTCGACAAAAAATCTCTTATTTTTTGAAAAATTCCTGATCATCCTATCTAAAAACAAGCGTGCGGGCGCGAAAACAAGGCGTGAGGAGGTGGTCTTTCACTCAGAACAACTCTTAACTTTGATTTTAAATTAGTGGATTGCTACCATAAACTTATCAAATCTAGCGAATCCACGGTCGATCAGATAAAGGAGGCTTACCCCTATGAACAATATGTCTTTAGGTCAACGCATCCGCCAGGCACGCAAGGAACAAGGACTGACGCAAAACGAGCTCGCGCAAGGCATCGTCACGTCGAGCATGATCTGCCAGATCGAGAACGGCAAAGCGTTCCCTTCTTATCAAGTTTTGCAATCTCTCGCCGAACGCCTGAACAAGCCGATCGAGTTTTTCGTCAGCGACACGGACGCCAACAAACGCCAACGCTCTTCGTACACGCTCGCCAAAGCGTTGATGGCTTCCGATTCGTACGAAAAAGCGTATTCGCTGCTCAAAACGCTGCAGGAGTCGCACGGCACCGAGCAAGACGAGTTTCAGATGACGCTCTCGGAGTGCTGCCAACGCCTCGGCAAGTTTGAAGAAGCGAGCGAACCGCTCGACAAACTGCTCACCCACGCGATGCACAGCGGCGACATTTCGCGCCAAGTCACGATCCTGCAGCGCTTGGGCGACATCGCCGAGCAATCCGGGCAGTACCAACTGGCGCTCTACCACTGGCACAAAGCGTACGACCTGTTCAACAAAGGGGAGCTCGATCCGGCGATCAAGTCGCGCCTGCTGACGGCCATCGGCAACACCTACCACAAACTCGGCTACTTGGAAGAGTCGCTGCGATTCCTCCAAGAAGCGTACGAATCCCGCGAGTCGTTCTTGACGCTGGAGGAAGTCGGGCAGATGTACTTGAACCTCTCGCTCTCCTACCGCGACAACAACGACTACAAACAAGCGGCGTACTTCTCGGAGCAAGCGTACATCATCTTCCGCAGCCTCACCAACATGAAGCTGGCGACCGACGTGAAGCGCTCGCTCGGCGTCCTGCACGGCAAACAAGGCCAAACGATGGAAGCGCTTGCGATCTTGGAAGAATGCATGGATCTGTACCAGCGCGACGGCGATCTGTACAACCTCGGACTGACCGAGTTGGAGATGGCGCAACTGCTGCAAGGCAACGGCGACATTGAAGCGGCGATTGAACGCCTGCATGCCGCTCTCGACAAATTCAGCCAAAACGAGCTGGAAACCGCCCGCGCTCACCATCTGCTCGCCGACATGTACCGCCACAAACAGGACCTGCCGACGGCGATCCAGCATCTCAACAACTCGCTGCACCTCTACCAAAAGCAAGGCCAATCGGTCGGCTTGATCGAAGCGATGAGCCTCTCCGTCAAGCTCTACGAAGAGTTCCGCCAAAGCAAGTACGGCGAACCGATCACGGCGTAATACGGATCATGAAAAAACCTCCGGCCTTCGGTCAGGGGTTTTTCTTACCTCACCTCGACGACAGGGGCGGTTATTTTTTTGCAAAAAAAGCCCTGCCACGGGAAAGCGGCAGGGCTTTGCTTTTCTAACTCTCTTACAGACCAGCACCGGTGCGCAGGGTTTCTGCTTTGTCGGTGCGCTCCCACGGGAGGTCGAGGTCGTGACGGCCGAAGTGACCGTATGCTGCGGTTTGACGGTAGATCGGACGGCGCAGGTCGAGTTCCTTGATGATGCCTGCCGGACGCAGGTCAAAGTTCTTCTCGACGAGCTCGACGATTTTGTCGTCTGCTACTTTGCCGGTGCCGAACGTGTCCACCATGACGGAAACCGGACGTGCAACGCCGATTGCGTACGCCAGTTGCACTTCGCACTTGTCTGCCAGACCCGCTGCGACGATGTTCTTCGCCACATAACGAGCTGCATACGCTGCGGAGCGGTCAACTTTGGTCGGATCCTTGCCGGAGAACGCGCCGCCGCCGTGGCGAGCGTAGCCGCCGTAGGTGTCAACGATGATCTTGCGGCCGGTCAAACCTGCGTCGCCTTGCGGGCCGCCGATAACGAAACGGCCGGTCGGGTTGATGAAGTACTTGGTGTTTTCGTCGACCAGATCAGCCGGGATCACAGCGCCGATCACATGCTCTTGCAGGTCTTTCTTGATCTGCTCAAGGGTGACTTCCTCTGCGTGCTGCGTGGAGATGACGATGGTGTCGATGCGAACCGGCTTGTCGCCTTCGTACTCGACGGTGACTTGGGTCTTGCCGTCCGGACGGAGGTACGCCAAGGTGCCGTTCTTGCGAACTTCGGTCAAACGGCGGGACAGCTTGTGCGCCAAGGAGATCGGAAGCGGCATGAGCTCTTCGGTTTCGTTGACAGCAAAGCCGAACATCAAGCCTTGGTCGCCGGCGCCGATCGCTTCGATTTCCGCGTCGGACATTTGGCCTTCGCGAGCTTCGAGCGCTTTGTCAACGCCCATCGCGATGTCGGCCGATTGCTCGTCGATCGAGGTCAGAACCGCGCAGGTTTCCGCGTCGAAGCCGTACTTCGCACGGGTATAGCCGATTTCACGGATCGTTTCACGAACGATCTTCGGAATGTCGACGTAGGTCGAGGTGGTGATTTCGCCCGCTACGAGAACGAGACCGGTCGTAACGGAAGTTTCGCACGCGACGCGCGCATTCGGGTCTTTTGCAAAAATCGCGTCAAGAACGGCGTCGGAGATCTGGTCGCAGATCTTATCCGGATGCCCCTCGGTGACGGACTCAGAGGTAAACAGATAACGTTTTGCCATGAGTTGGGCCCCCTTTATGTATTGATTTCCGCAGACAGTTGTCGTTGGACTTGCTATTTTTTTTACAGAAAACATGATAAATGTACTGCATTCCCTAGAATGTGTCAATGAGAACTGTTCCATACGCATGAAATTCGACGAGATGTGAAAAAGTACCGATAGAAACGAAGGCCCCGGTTGCACCCGGAGCCTTCCGTTACAGGGTATTCAGTTTGCATAGCCGTTGACGAAACGCTTACTGTTTGCCCGAAATCAACGCCGCCTGCGAGAACGCGACCAGTTTGCGGACCATGTGGCCGCCGACAGCGCCGGCATCGCGGGTGGTGATGTGTCCCCAGTAGTCTTCGCTGCCTTGGTAGACCGGCAGGCCCATCTCTGCCGCGATTTCATACTTCATGTCGTCAAGCGCCTTGTGTGCCTGCGGGACCAGTTGGTCCTTGTTGCGTCTGCCGCTTCCGAGTGCCATGTCGTATGCACCTCCACTTGGGGTTTCCGACGGGACTTCTGTCGGTACTTCTAGTGTGTGCATCGCCGCTCGTCATACCCTGCAAAGAACTTGGCGGCTACGGTTCATTTTTCATCTGTTGGACGACGCCCTTCAATTTCTCCGGGTCGTACTTCCAATAAGAGACTCCGTACAGATCCAAGAAATCTCCCGGCACGGTGTAGGCGCTGACTTTCGCGCCGTCGCCGTGCATCGAATACGCCAGTTGCCCCATGTCGTTGATCGCCATGTCGGTCGTCAGCGAATCGCTCATGCCGCGCAGCGCTTTCGTCCAGTCGAGAAGCGAAGCGTCCTTCATCTTCGCCGTCAGCGCTTCGAGGAAGAGCTGTTGGCGCTGCACGCGGGCGATGTCGCCCAGCTCTTCATGGCGGAAGCGCACGACGGCGAGCGCTTGCTGACCGTTCAGATGCTGGTTGCCCGGTTGCAGCGACACGGTGCCTTCCGGGTCGTAGATCGGCTTGTCGACGTTAAAATCCAAACCGCCGACCGCGTCGATCATCTTCACAAATCCCTGGAAGTCGATCATCAGGTAGCGGTCGACCGGCAGTCCGGTCAGGTCGGTGACCGTCTTCTTCAAGCGGTCCATGCCGCCGATGGCGTAGGCGGCGTTGATTTTTTCCATCCCCGTCGGCAGCTGCACGCGGGTGTCGCGCGGGATGGAGAGCATCGACGCTTGGTGTTTCGCCGGGTCGATGTGCGCCAAAATCAGCGTGTCGGTGTTGAAATTTTGACGGCGCTGCGCTTCGCCCGACTTCGGGTCGCGGTCAACGCCGATGATCAAGACGTTGACCGGCTTGCCCTGGGCAATCGGCACAACCGCCGCGTCGGACTGCACCACTTTGCGCTCCAGATACCACCCGTACGCCGCCATCCCGGTCAAGCCGATGACGAACACCAACAGGAACAAGATCAGAAACAGCCGCCCCCACTTGATCTTGCGCTTGGGTTTTGGCGGCGGGGTCGGTTTGTTCGTGCGCACAACGGAAGCGTTGCTTCCATACGGTTTCCCCTGATAAGCCACGGTTTCATATCCCCCATTGCGTACTCAATCAAATCAAAAACCACACAGGAATGGAATCCCTCTGAACGAATTTCTCCTGAACAAAAAAAGGCTCTGACGTTTGTTTAGACGCAGAGCCTGTTTCTTTTGTTACTGAACCGTGTACGCGCCGCGCACCATGAGGTAGGCGGTGCCGTTCCCGACTTTCATTCCGCGCCCGTCGTTACGCGGTGTGAGCAGCAGGTGGTTCAATTCCACATTCGCCCCTTGCGCGAGGTCGGTGCCGCCCGTGACGTCGGAAACGCCGCCGTTGCTTGAGGCGATCGCGGTCGCCGTACCGCCGCGCAAGATCAACTCCGTTCCTTCTCCGCCCTTGATCGTCTGCCCGGCGTTCAGGGTGACGACTTTAAACGACATGTCGGCCGGAGCGGAAGTTCCTCCCGTGCTGCCGGTGTTGCCCGTGCTGCCGCCGCCGGATACGCCCGCGACTTTTTGGTCCACATAGCTTTTGGTGACGATCGGGTCGTCCGCCGAACCCGGCGCGCTCGGCGTGTCCGCTTTGGAAACTTGTCCGATCGTCACGCCGATCGCCAGCGTCAACACCATCGTGCCGAGGAAGGTCAGTGCTTTTTTCATGAGTGCAAATCCTCCAGTCCCAATATCTGCTGAGACTCTTTTTCGACACAAAACGCAAGGCGTCCTGCAGGACGAAAGACCTTATTTTTTCCGATTTTTGTCGGTGAGGACGGTGATCACGAATTTCGGCAGCACCAATTGCCGCCGCCAGCGGCTCGGTTGCGACAACAGACGGTGCAGCCATTCCAGCCGCAACTTCTGCCACAGCTTCGGCGCGCGTTTGACGACGCCCGCGAAGATGTCGATGCAGCCGCCGATGCCCATCGAGACGGGTACGCCCAGCTCCGATTTGTGCTTGGCGATAAACAGCTCTTGGCGGGGCGCGCCGAGTCCGACCAGCAGGAGGTTCGGTTTGAACGCGCGCACCGCCTCCAAGACATCGGGCAGATCGTGCTCCTTGAAGTAGCCGTCACGTCCCGCGATGCGCAGGTTCGGATAGCGCTTGCGGAGATTCTCGACCGCCAGACGGTTCGACTCCGGCGTTGCGCCGAGCAAGAACACGCCAAGACCCTGATCGGCGCAATGCTCGATCAGGGCGGTGGAGAGCTCCACGCCGGTCACCCGTTCGCGCAGAGCTTCTCCGTAGTATTTAGAAGCCCAGACCGCGCCGATGCCGTCCGGGGTGATCAGATCCGCACTCTCCAGAAGTTGCTTGAAGCCCGCGTCCGAACGCGCCAACATGATGATTTCCGGGTTGGCGGTGATGATGTGGCGGGGTTGTATTGTGTTTTGCAGGTCTTGCTTCAATTGTTGCAGCGTTTGGCTGAACGTCAGCGTGGAAAACCCCACGCCCAAAATGTGAACTTGGTTCTGCATCGTTACGCATTCCCTCGCTTTAGCGCTTGCAATTGAACGCTCATCTTGCGCAATTCCGCCTCGTCGACGTAGAAATACCAGAGGTGATCCGCCTTGGAGATGCGGTTTTGCCCGTTGAGTGAGAGCGTTTTGATCCCGTCCTCACGGGTGCCGGAATAGCGCATGACCAGCGCCATCCAGTCGCGCGGCGGCACGTCGGTTTTGACGTGCTCGCCCATGATGTCGAGCATCTTGACCAGTTTCGGCCAGTTGGACGGCTCGCTTCCTTTTTGAATCATAGCACGAATCACGCGCTGCTGTCTCTGCATTCGCCCCGTGTCCGCCATCGCGTCGGCGCGGAATCGGGCGTAATCGAGCGCGAGTTGGCCTGTGGAGAGGGGTTGGCCTTGCTTGAGGCGGATGTTCGTGCCGTCGGTCGGGTCGTAGTAGCGCATGTCCTTCTCGGCGGCGAGATCGAGCCCGCCGAGCGTGTCGACCACTTGCCGAAAGCCTTCAAAATCGACGGTGGCGGTGTGGTCGATTTGGATGTTCAACAGGTTCTCGACCGTCTTCTTCATCAACGGCAAGCCGCCCCAGCTCATCGCGTGGTTGATTTTCGTCCAGCCGTGCCCCGGCACGTTGGCGCGCGTGTCGCGGGGGATCGACATCAAGTAGAGGTCTTGTCCGTTTGGCGGCAGCGTCGCCAGCACGATCGTGTCGGAGCGCGCCGCTTCGCCCTTGCGCGAGTCGACGCCCATCAGCAGAAACGTCTGCCCTTTTGCGGCGTCCGCTCCCGAGAGCCTGCCGGACAACCATTGGGAAAAAGGGTGCGCGGCCGGTTTGGGAGTAGGAGGAACGGGTGTCGTCGCCGACGGTTCTCGGCGGGGTTCAAGCTTTCCCTCGGCTCGGGACGGATCCTCCTGCTTGCGGGGCTCCTCCCCGGTTGTGAACGCACGGGGAGCGGGACGTGACAGGGAATTTTTGGCCGATGGAGCGGGATCTTCCGCTTCGAGGTTGGCAGGCGGCAGGTGCAGCCGCTCCCGTTGAACGGTGTACCAATCCTTGATGACGTCCGGCTTCACTTGCCGCTTGGGAGCCTCTTGCTGTTCGGCAACGCGGGGTTGCAAAGCTGAGGGCCGGTATATCTGATCCGCCGCGCGGTAAACCTGATAGAGTCCGTAGCCTCCGACCACGAGGAGAACACCCAGAACGGTCGCCAGCACGGTCCATACACGCCGGAATCTCGATCTGCGGGGGGTAGTGCGAGCCACGTTGAGTTCCCTCCTCCATCTTGATTTCTGGGCGTAGTATCGGGCATTTCGAAGGGTCCCATGCAGGGCAAGTTTTGCCATGCCGCGCTTTCCATCGGGGGGTCAAACTGGTATACTAGTTCTGTATTTTGACCGCTAGAGGGAGCAGAGCTAATGCCGCGCATATTAATATCCGGTTATTACGGATTCGACAACTTAGGAGATGACACCGTCCTGTACGGCATCATGTCGAGCATTCGCAAGGAACGTCCCGATGCGGAACTCGTCGTGTTGTCCAACCAGCCGACGCGCACGGAAGCCCTGTTCGGCATCCAAGCGTTCAACCGCTGGAACTTCGGCGTGATCTTCCGCGAACTGATGCGTTGCGACATGTTGGTCATGGGGGGCGGGAGTCTCTTGCAAGACGTGACCGGCGGGCGCAGCATCTTGTATTACTTGGGCATTGCGCGATTGGCGAAGATGCTCGGCAAACCGATCGTGTTCTATGGACAAGGCATCGGGCCGATCTCCAAGCCGCTCAGTGAGAAACTGATCCGCAAAGTCGTCAACCATGTCAATTTGATCACCGTCCGCGACGCGAAGTCGCGCGACGACTTGGAGATGTACGGCGTCTCGAAGCCGGAGATGTACGTCACGGCCGACCCGGCGTTTGCGATCAACACCGAGCTGTTCTCCAAGGACGCCGGTGCGAAGATGCTCAGCGAATTCGGCGTGAAGTCCGCCTACTTGGGCGGCACGCAAAAGATCGTCGGCATCGCGATTCGCAACTGGTCCACGCCGCACCCGTTCCATAAAATTTTGGCGCAAAACGCCGACGATCTCATCCGCGCCGGATGGAAAGTCGTGTTCATTCCGATGCAATATCCCGGCGATGTCGGCGCCTCGCAGAAAGTGCTCTCCTACATGAAGGAGCGTGCCGTCCTGCTCAACCGACAGTTCTCGTTTCGCGATATTGCGAATATCATTGCCAACACCGACCTGATTATCGGGATGCGGCTGCATTCGCTGATTCTCGCGGCGCACTGCGGGGTGCCGTTCGTCTCGCTCTCGTACGACCCCAAGATCGACCGTTTCGTACAGCGCGTCGGCTACGACCGCAAGATCGACGCCGTCAACAACGTCACGTACGAAAGCTTGCGCGAAACCATCCAAGACTGCGTGGAGAATCTCGACCGCTACAAGGTGATGATGCGCCCGCACGTGGAAGAATTGCGCCAAGAAGCGGAGAAGAGCGGGGAATTAGCAGTTCGCTTTCTTAGTTAACCGGATATTTTATCAATATTCCCTCGATTAACTATTGTTAATTCTGCGCGAACTGTCTAAAATAAGAGAAAGACCTTTTCACGAAACGAGGTTTTGCGAATGGACACCTACTTGGAAGAAATCGAACGCATCCGCCGAAAGTTGAACGAAGTTGTGAAGGAGTACCACGGGGATTTGTTGCACCCGATCGTCCTCCAAGTGAGCCAACAGCTCGATCGCTGCATCGTCACTTATCACAGCAAGCAGTTGCAATAGTTGCTCCTTCCTGAGCAGTGTGTCCGTGTGTTAGACCTGCGTATGCATATCGCAACAAACGAAAAACCTCCGTCCGGCTTCCCGGTTGCGGAGGTTTTTTGTTGTTCGTTCAAGACCGCCATCTGTTGTTTGAGTTCGCCCAGATGCTTCATCATGTTGACGGTCTTGTTCGTCCAGCCCTTGTGCTTGCCGTTGTCGTGGTGACTCCGCCCTTGGTCGTGGCTTTGCGTCCCTGTCTTTCAACAGGTTTGCCTTAACGGGAGAAACTGTCCGCCTATCTCTTTCATACTACGAATCCACCACCGGGGTCACAAGCGGAAAAGTCCCGGCTAAAATGCGCGCACATCCAGAATTTCAACGCCCAACACCTTGTTGGTATCCGGATAGATCGCGCCTTGCGCAGACGTGTTCAGCCACGCATAGCCGTAGTAATACTCCCCGTACGAGTCGTAAAACCCCATGCCGCCGCTGTCGCTCGTCACGCCCTGTTCGGAGACCGCGCGGTTGAGATCGACAAACAGGTAGACCGCACTCTGATCTCGTTCCGCTTGGTCGTGCGCCGTCTGCGTCTTGGCGCCTTCCACACGTCCGTCGCGATAGATCCGCAACGTATGCGTGCCCGGTTGCAGCAACAGCTGTTGCGTCGGCGTGGTGCCCGTGCCCTGCGCCAACAGATGCAGATCGCCTTGGAAGCCGTCCGGCACCTTCAGCGTGATTTCCATGCCGTTGGAGGAGCGCTTGGTCTCTTGCTCCAAGTACGCCCGGAAGTTCGTCTCAAACGCCGACTCCGTCACGCCTGCCGCCGCTTGGAAGGCGTTCGCGCCCCCCGACAAGTATCGATTCAAGTAGTTCATGAACGCGGGCTTGCCGTACGTCTGCACGTAGTATTGATAGGCGAGGTAATCTTGCAGCTCGGTGTTGTATCCGGCGCTGGTCATCGCGTCGATCGTGCCTTCTTTCTTCGAGAGCAGCGGTTGGTACTTGCCCTGCTCCACGATGCCCAGCACATAGTCGCGCAGCATCCCGTCCATCTGGCGGCGCATCACCGCCGGGTCGGACTGAAATTCCGCGTCAAGCCCCGTCTGCCACGCCAAGCCTTCATGCACCCACGACGGCAGCGAGAGCCCGCCGTTTTGGTTGAGCAGGACGTGCATCATCTCATGCGCCACCGTCTGCGTGCGCAGGCGGTCGTCGGTCAATTTGTCGAGGGGAAGCAAGATGCGCGAGCCGTACGTCACGCCTTCCGCCTGTGCCGCCACAGAAGCCGCATCCGGGTCTTGCCCGTACTTGGCGATGTTCTGACGGTATCCTTGCGCGGAGTTGGAGAGGTAGATCCAGACGGGCTGCTGGTAGCTCTTGCCGATCTCGTTTTGCACGAGGTCCGCCAGCGCTTTTTGACGCACCAGCGCTTGCATACGAGCCGTCATGCCGTCTTGAAGATGAAGCGTGTCATCGCCGATCACGCGGACTTTCGGCGCGTTGACCGAGTGGATCGTCACACGGCCCAGCGCTTCGTTCCACAACACTTCGTCTCCAAACGATTCCGCCACAAACCGCACCGGCACCATCGTCCGGTCGTTGACCAGTTGCGCCGGCACGTCGAGCCCCATCGGCACGCCGTTTTTCGTCGCGACGTTCTTGCCGATCGTCAAACGCAGCACGGTGCCGTCCTTGGCCGCCGTCGCCGTCTGCGTCGCGTCGTCCCAGCTCACATCGGCGCCCAACGCTTCAAAGATCATCCGCATCGGCACGAGCGTGCGGTATTGAAACACCTGCGGCTGCACATCAAACCGAATCCATTCTCCGTCCACATACACATCGGGCCGCTCCGGCGTTGCCGCCGACGCGCTTCCCGCGGCGAGAAGTCCGCCGAGGGCGCACCCGCAGAGCAACAGAGCGTGCGTCCAACGCTTCCACGACTTCATACGTTCCACACCTCCCCGATCCTCCATGTGAAATCCCATTCGTTCTACAAGTCCGTTTTTTAAAAGTCCGTATAGATAAAACGCTCGCTCGGCCCTTCCGCGATCAGATACACCGCGACCAGCAAGAGGGCGAGCAGAACGCCCTTGGCAAACGCTTTGAGCATGGATCAGACCCCCCACATGCGTTGTAAGAAAATCAACGAATGATGCAGCGACGGGCTTGCAAAAAACACCCAGCCCAAGCAGACGAAGTGAAACGTCAGCGCCCACGCAAACAGTTGGCCCAACGGGCACGGCAACAGGCGGGTTTGCGGGCGGTACTTGCTCCAGATCTTGTTCAGAGCTTGTCCCGCGCCGTGCCACATCCCCCAGACGACAAACGTCCAGTTCGCGCCGTGCCAGAGCCCGGAAATCGTCATCGCGATGAACAGGAACAAAAGTCCCTTGAGAAACCCCTTGCGGTTGCCGCCCAGCGGAATGTAGAGGTAATCGCGAATCCACGTGGACAGCGAGATGTGCCAACGCCGCCAGAACTCGCCGAGACTGCGGGAAATATACGGCCAGTTGAAGTTCTCCGGCAGATGAAACCCGAAGCACTGCGCCGCGCCGATCGCCACGTCGGAATAGGCGGAGAAGTCGAAGTAGATCTTGAACGCATACGCGTACATCGCCACCCACAGCGCGCCTGTGCCCGCGCTGCCCGGATCGGCAAACACCGGCGCGAACAACGGGTTCAGCGAATCGGCGAGGGCGATCTTCTTGAACAGGCCGATTCCCATCCGGAACAGCCCTTGGCAGACATCGGCGGCGGTAAACGAGATGCGGTCTTTCTCAAACGACTGGATGCGCTTGATCGGACCTGCCACCAGCGACGGGAAGAAGAAGATAAACAGGAAAAACTCCCGCAGCGTCACCGGCTTTGCTTTGCCCTTGTACACGTCGACGAGGTAATGCACAAATTCGAACACAAAAAACGAAATCGCCAGCGGCACCGCCAATTTGACGACCGGCAAATTGCCGCCGAACCATTGGTCGATCGTCGTGACCGCCATCTTCCAATATTTATAATAGAAGAGCAACGCTACCGAGAACACGATCCCGAGGACGGTCCACCGCTTGGACTGCGCCCGCGAAACGGCGTAGATGCACAGCGTCAACACCACAAGCAGGAAAAAGTGCGCCAGGCTGTCATACGCGTAAAACACAAACCCGGCGAGGATCATCACAAACGGCCGAACTTTCGCCGGAGCGAGCGTGTACAACAGCAACGTCACCGCAAAAAACACCAAAAACGTATACGTCGTAAAAATCATGGGCGAAGTCCTCCCTTGGCCTCAATCTCAGCGGCCAGCAGGTCCGCCACGCGGTGGTTGCCGTCCTTCAGCATGTGGTCGTAGTCCCCGAACTGCGAAGCGGGAATCGCCCGGCTCAAGTCAAGAAACCACGCGCCTCGGTTCTCCAGTTGTTTCTTCAAATAGTCTTGGTTGGCGTGCAACTGCCCCAAGTCAAAAAACTTGCCGATCAGCGTGTCGTTTTGCGGCGCGAGGTAGTAGAGCACGCGGATGCCGTGCGAGACGGCATAGTCTTGGAAACGCTCCAGCATCTGCACGGAGTCGTTTTGCTCGGTGAGCGGCCCTTGCTCGTAGATGCGCGCCATCGTGGCGCGTTCCTTGTCGTCCCACGTCTTCGCCGTCCACGGCACGCCGATGATCGGTTCGGCCGCCGCCGGTTGCTTTGCCGGAGCGGGTTTCGGGGAAATCGTGTCCACGGCGTCGCGGATGTATTGGCGCGGCTCTGCTCCAAACAGGGTTTTGTTGATCTCCGTCCGGTACTGCCCGATGTTCGTGTCCTTGAGCGCGGTTTGCACGACTTCTTCCACGCGGTTGCCCGCAAACACGCCGTGCGGAACGTCTCGTTCGAATAAATATTCACGCTTGAGGGTTTTGTTCGCCAGCGCCCCTTCGTCCAAGATGCGCTGCGCATAGAACACCACGTTCACATCGACGACGACGAGGTCGGGGTGCGCGTCGGCGGTCAATTTCAGCATGGCGTAGAGATCGGCGGGACGCGCGCCCGGATAGGCGAGGTTCGCAACCGTCGCCTGCGGGAGTTGTTTTTGCAAGTCTTGCCTCAGAAAGTATGGAATCGTCTCGTTTTCGTAGACGACGGAACCGTACATGGTGGAGTCGCCGAGGGCGATCACTTTTGGAGAACTCTTGGCTTTGAGGTCGGCGACGGCGTTGTCCAGTTGGATGTTCTGCTCATAGAACGTGTCGTCCAACACCAAGCGCTCGCCGAGTTTCGTCTCCGGCGCAAACGTGCCGGCCCATAGGTCCGCCGCCACAAGTGTGGAGAGGAGACCCAGACTCAGGGCGAGTAATTTTTTCACAAGTCAACCTCCTGGAGATGCGTGTGACACTCTCTCACTCTATCATACAACCCGTACGCCGATAAACATAAAAAAGAGCCGCCCCGGTACGGGACGGCTGTGAATGTTTCCCTTTTCGTGAAGAAATACGACTCAAACTTCCGGATCGTAGATCGACTTAGCTGGAACCGGATTCGGATCGACAATCGATGCCTCTTGGTGCAAATTCACGCCTACGAATGAGAACACAACTGCCAGAGCGACTACCAAAGAGAATACTGCTTTCTTCATAGATAAAGCCCCCTCACCCTGAGTCCCTCCTGCATGGAGGTCGTCATTTTTTGCATAAATACGCTCGCTTTGTCGAGCTCCCCACGCGAGTCGTATATGCTGACAATCTGAGCATAACACTTAGACGCCTCTCCAAGCAAGCCGAATTTTTCAAAAAGAGCCACGGAACTTAACATATACTCTAATGCACGATCGTAGTTTTGAAGTTCCTTGTACATAATTCCCAAAGTTCGATGGACGAAAGCTCGTTCGCTGTGCTCAGCCGGCAACAGTTCCAACGCGCGGAAACACCATTTCTCCGCTTCTTGATAGTTCTTCTGGCGGTAATTCAAGATGCCCATTTCCCCGTAGATATTGGCGACCATTTCCTGTTCGCCAATCGACTTGAATTCCTCAATGCACTCATCAAACTGCGCCACCGAGTCCTTGAAGTTCCCCAACTCGTATTGAATGATGCCGTAGTTTTGTTTGGAACGGTACTCCAGCAACTTGTTGCTGACGCTGCGGAACATCGTGATCGCCGTTCGGGTGTTTTCAGCCGCTTGCTCATAATCATGCAGACGGTAGTAGGTGTTCGCCAACCCTTGGTATGCATCTCCCAGCAGATGCAGGTTGGAGGTTCCTTGCAGCGTTTCGATCGCTTCTTTGTAATACAACAGCGCAACGGACGCTTCGCCCAAGTGCGACAGGGTGACCGAATACCGAATGTACAGCACGCCGCGGTCTTCCTTGGGGAAGTCCTGCACTTTGGTCAACTCTTTGAGCGCTTGGTTTAAGTAATGTTTGGCGAGCACATAGTCCCGCGCCTGCATCTTCGCCCAACCGAGCTTCATGTACAGCTTGACCGCGCGGGATCGGTCGCGCTCCAGCGCAATCTCTTCGATCATACCCTCTAAAAGCTTGTTCGCTTTTTCGAACTCTTTGGAAAACACATAGGCGTCCGCCAAGTCGAGTTTGACTTCATCGGCATGGTGCTCATCAGCGCCGTCGAGACTTTCCAAGACGGAGATCGCTTTTTGGTAGTCCTTGGACCCCATCAGCGACTTCGCCAACTTGTAGCGGGTGTCCTCTTCCAGTTGGTCTTGCATATCCATCAGAAACTCATCGATCGGCACGTTGAGTTTTCGGGAAATTCCTTCGAGAAGTTTAAAGGAGGGGTTTGCTTTGTCCGATTCAATCTGTGAGATCATACTCGGGGTGACGAGACCCTCCGCCAACTCCGTTTGCGTGATGCCTTTGCGCATGCGCCATTCGCGAATTTTTTGTCCTAGCGATTTATCCATAAACGTTTCCCCCCAGAATCGGTCTTTACCAGTCAAAGATCGTCGCTTGCTATTTACGATTATGATATCTGATACGTAGGTGTTTTGAAAGCTGGATGCTCGGTTTGAGTACACATTTTCGAAACACAAACAAACTTTACAACGGAGGACTTTCCGTTCCAGGTAACCGCTTCCTTGATTTGACGAGGCTCAACCCCCATCCGATCACGATCGGAGAGACCAAGTAGAGCACTCCGATTGCGATTTCCTTTCCATTGCCTCCGAATAAAAACGGCAGCGCCATCTGAACGGCGTCAAACGCCACGTGCGCAAACAGCACCGTTTCGAATCCCCAAGTTAAGTAGCAATACCCGATCAACAGCCCGAACAGCGTCAATTCGATAAACCGCGTGTACACAGGGTAGATCGGGTACAAGCTGTGACCGAGGGCCCATACCATCGCCGGCAAGAGACACGCGAGGAACGAGCTCTTCCAGTACCGTTTGAAAAACGTCACGCCGAACAGCCGGTATGTGGTTTCTTCTTGGAGCCCGGCCATCCACGCCATCAAGGGCATCAACAGCGGGAAGGTCATGTTGGACGGCGACATGGAGAAATCGTTTTCAAACCAGACGCCGAACACGTGCTGCGCCACCCAGTAAAACGCGTTTTGCAGCGTTAACCAGATGAAGCACAGCGCCCATCCCCGCCACATCGCCCGGCGCAGACAAACGCCCCACTCCGGACTGCGCCACGGCGTCCAGAGCTTCGGGTTAACCTCCTTGACGAGCCCGCCGCCCGTGGCGATCAGCACATACGAAGCACCGCCGACCAACACCGCCAAAATCGCCACGACGACGAGGACGACCACAAAACCGATCGTCTGCGCGGCCCCCGTGCTGCCCGCTTCCACAAATTGCTGACGAAGCGTCGGCCATTCGTTGAGGTTGGAGAGCGCAAACAACCCGGTCACCAACAAGGACATCCACAGCGCCGACCACCACGGCTTTTTTTGCTTGTTCAAAAACAGAAAGACAAACGCCAACACGAACAAAACGAACGTGAAAAACAAACTCAACCCCGTCAAGATCATGCCGATCTTCTCTTGACGGTCATGCCAGGTTTGAAACGAGACCGGCGTTTGGTACGTGTACGAAACTTGACGCACGAGGTCGCCTGTGATGCGCACCTCGTAGGATAGTGTCAGATCGCCAAGCTGCCACTCGGATGCCGGGACTTTGTATTCGTAGAGATAAGTGCGGAAGTTCGGGTCGTCCTTCGGCAAAGCAGGCAAGTCGCCGGAGCGCTTGCTTTTGAGAGAAGAAGTTTCCGTCGCGACCGTCAAGTCCGGGACTTGGACGCCCAACGCTGTCAGCGCTTGCATCGCCAGTTGTTTGCGTGCTGCTTCCTCGAGATTCTGCGCGGGAGCTGCGTCTGTTCGCTGCCAGGTGACAATCTGTCCCGTATCCGGGTCGATTTTGGTCGTCCAGTGGTTCCGACCGTTCGGCTCGTTGTATGTGACCGTCCAGTAGACGATCGGTCGGCCGGAGTACCCTTTTTTCACAAATTCCTGTTGCAAGTTTTGTTGACCTAAATAACCGTCTGCGAGTTGGTCGTTTTGCATCAACACGGTGGACGTGTATCCAGCGGTGTCCACGCCGTGTTCTTTCCAAAAAGCGGCCGCTTTTGCTGCCGCGCCCTCGCTGTCGACAGCATACGTCTGCCGTACCGAAGGATCGCTCCAGGAAGTTACGAGAAAGAGGAGAAGTCCAAGAATTCCGCCTACCCATAAATACCTGTCCTTTATACTTTTCCCGCCCCTCATCAACATTCCTCCCTATTTACGCTTCTTTCCAGTGTATACCACACTAAACTTACACATTCAACCCAAAAAGGAGAAGCCGCTTCGCACTGCTTCTCCTCTCAATCGTTGCCGTTTGGTGCACCTGTGATCGAGAATAAAAAATCCGCCCGCGCGCGAGGCGGGGCGGATTTCCCTGTTACGGAGTCGGTTCGGACGGGTCTGCCGGTGTGGACGGATCAGCCGGTGCAGACGGGTCTGCCGGTGCAGTCGGTGCAGCCAATGCGGACGGGTCTACGACGGTGATGGTGAATTGCAAGGTGGCATCGGTGCCGCCCTTGTTGTCAGACGCATGCAGCGTGACCGTGGTTTGGCCTGCAGCAACGCCATGCACCGTCAGAACGCCGTTCACCAGCGTGACTTGCGCGACGCTGTCGTCGGTATTGGAATCCAGCGAGTATTGCAGCTCGTCCAGATCTGCGTCCCCGAACACATCGCTCAAGGTAAACGTCAAGTCTTGATCGCCCAGGTTCACCGTCTGGTCGGCAATCCCGCCGCCGATGAGGTACGGGTCGTTGTTCGGGGTCGACGGCGCGGTTTCGCTCACGTTGACTTTGAACGTCATCGATACCGATGCGCCCGTGCTGTCCTTCGCAACTACCTTGACGGTCGTGGTGCCCGGCGCGACGTTATGGACAGTCATGATGTTGTTGTCCAGCGTGACTGTTGCCACGCCGCTGTCGGTGTTCGAATCCAGCGTGTAGGTCAACTCGTCCATGTCCGGATCTTGGAACACATCGTTCAGGTCGACCGTGTAATCCGAGTTGCTCATCCAAGTGTTGAGGTCCGGCAACGGGTCAACCACTTCCGGAGCGTGGTTGACAGCCGGATCGAAGGTGACTTTGAAGGTGATGGACGCGCTCTTGCCGCGGGTGTCGGTCGCCGTGACGGTGATCGTAGCCGTACCCGTCGCGACCGCGCGCAGGCGCAAGCTCTCCCCGGTGACCGCCGCTTCACAGACGTTCGGATTGCTGGAAGACGCCGACAAGGTCAGCGAGTCATCCGGCGTGTCTTTGAAGATAAAGCGCAAGTCGATGTGCGGAGTCGGTTCGTTCACCGGCTGCTTGAGGTCGTTAATCTTCCAGACCGCGTACGGAGCCGCGTCGTCCACGACGGAGTAGTAGGTATTGTCCACTCTCATATGCCCGAAGGAATCCACGAGGTACAAGTGGTAATCCCCTTGCGCCAAGCCCGCCGTGGGGATCATGCCCGTCATGCCTTCCCCGAAGCCCGCCACGGAGACGGAAGCGGCTTGTTTCTGGTTGACGAGATCCTGCAGCCCTTGGGGGGACAGCACGCGGACGCCTTTGGGTACGAGGTAGATCGTCGAACGCTTGTTCACGGTGACGTTCAAGCCGTCGCCCGCGACAATTTGACGGTTCCACGACGACGGGTCCTGAACTTTTTCCGACCAGACCAACAGAACTTCCGGAACGACCGATTCGGATTCGGCAAACAGTTGCTGCGCGGTTTCCAAAAGCGCGGTCAACTCGTCACGGACCGAATAGTCGGAGTTGTTGACGAACTGCGTCGCTTCCCCGATCGCCCCGAGGTCCACGCCGTCCGCAAGAGCCGTGTGCGTGTTGTCGGTGAACAGCGATTCGACGACGGACGGCGCCAGCGCCCCTGCCGCGTCATACAGCTTGATCTCCGCATCGATGTAATCGCTGTAATTCGGAATGAAGATCCCGGTCGTCATCGAACCCAATTGGATGGTCTGATCGAGATCGAGCAGCATCGAGATCAGCCCTTTGTCCGCCATCGTCACTTGGTCGGGTGCCGGAATGAAATCCACACCGGAGAAGAATCCGGACTCCAGATCCAACAGGTAGACCAAGTTCAGATCGTCCATCACCGCGTAGATCGCCGGCGTCAAATCGCTGAGGCCTTTGATGCGCTGCATGGCATCGGCGAACGTTTGCAGCGCTTCGTCGCGGCTCAGGCCGGTCAAACTCGTCGGCATCGGATCGAGCAACGCGTCGAACATGTCCGCGGCGACATAGAACTTCTCTTCGTCGAAATCGGGTGCCAGATGTTCTTTGTCCAAGTCGCCGTTGCCGTCGGTGGCAAACAGGGCGTCCGTTTTGACGCGCACGACTTGAACGAGCTTGTCCAAGCCCGTGAGTTCATCGGTCAGTCCGCCGTTGGCGCGGGAAGCTTTGACCGCGTTCACCGCTGCGTCAAGCACTTGCGGGTCGATCGTGTTGATCGTGTTCTTGTCGATCGACGAGGCGTTCGGCAGTTTTGCCAGTGCTGCGATGGCCAACGCCAGGAATTTGTCGTGATCGGCTTGCGTGACAACTTGCGAAACTTTTTCTTGGTCGGCGTGTAATTTGTCGAGACCCTGAAGCGGAGTTTTGAGTTTTTTGACCTCGTATTCGACGACCAAGGATTGTGCCCATTCCAATTGCTCGCGAACCGCTTCGTAATTGTCGAGGGTGATCTCTTCCGGTTCAGGCAGGTCATCCAACGCTTTTTGAACTTTTGCATATAGATTGTTCCAAGTCTTAGCGGGGTTCGAGTTGTTCGGGTTGTCCTGATTTCCGTTTCCTTGACCGTTGCCCGATCCGTTGCCTTGCTCATCACCGTGGCCGTTTCCATTGCTCTTGCCGATCTGGCCTTTGACTTTGTCATAGTCCTTGACCACATCGGAGAGTTGAGTACCATTGGGCACTTGGATGCTTTGGAGCGCAGTGTCCGGCATCAAGCTGATCTTGGTGTCTTTGTCGGTGATGTTCAGGTTGCCAAACGTGCCTTTGCCGTCGAGTACGAGGTTTTTGACGCCCGTTGCGACCGTCACCTGAGGCAACGTGACGCCCTCTCCCGCCTCAAGGCGCGAGTCGGTGTTGACTTGCATGGCGTTCACTTTCGTGCCGCCCTTCGCTTGCACGTGAACGCCCTGTTTGTTGATGTCGACGTTGCCAAGCGTCGCGTCTTCAAGCACGACCGTGTTGTCATCGCCGCCGTTGATCACCGTGTTGCCGCTGACGTTGACGTTTTTCGAGTAGAAGTCATGCTGCACGCCCGCGCCGATCTCGAAGTCGCCGCCCACGGTCAAGTTCAACACGGAGACGTAATCGGCCGAGACTTTCACGTTGCCGTCGATCGTCGCGCCGCCGGCGTCCAGCACGGCGTTCCCGCTGAATTCCGCAGCGCCGGAAGCCGGTTCTGCGCCGCCGTTTACGAGTTCCAGATAGGTGATCTTGGTGATGACTTTGTCTTTCATGTCAAAACGCATCTTCGCGTTCTTGAGAGCTTTGGCGTTTTGGACGCTGAACAGCGGTTTCAAGTTGCCTGCCACTTGGTACGGCATGCCTTTGACCGTGACAGTGCCGTCTGCCGCGATGTTGAAGGAGGACGGAACTTTGTTTACGTAGTTGACCGCGACTTGCGCCACTTCTTGACGCTGCGCCGCATGGCTCGGGTTAAAGTTCTGACCGTCGCCGCTCATCAAGCCCATCGACAGCGCCGCTTGCACGTACGGCTTGGCCCAGCCGCTTACGCTCGCGGAGTCGGCAGTCGCGAGTTCTCCGCCCGACACGGTGCCTTCGCCCGCTTTGACGAGCAACACCGCGAGCTCTTCGCGGGTGATCACATCATCCGGACGGAACGTGCCGTTGCCGTCGCCAAGCATCACGCCGGCGTTTTTCACCGCTTCGATATACGAAACGCCCCAGTGGCCCGCCGGAACGTCGGCAAACGACGACGCCGTAACGCCCGGCACGTCCAAATGCAAGAGGCGGGTCAGCAATACGGCAAACTCCGCGCGGGTAATCGTATCGGTCGGACGGAAGCTGCCCGACGGGTCGCCGTTCATCAGTCCGAGGTCTTTCACTTGCACGATGGCGTTTTGTGCCCAAGAATCCGCTTTCTGCAGGTCTGCGATGTTACCAGAATTTACAGCCGCCCCTGCAACCGACGGAGCAAGCGCCGTCGTCAGTACCAGCGAAACTGCCAGCCATTTGTTGATTTTTTTCACGGAATTAGTCCCCTCACCTAGTAATCTCTGTTTATAGGGTACATCGTCTGGATGCCTCAATTCAAGAACTTTTGAAAAAATCTCTCAATATCTTTTAACGAGTATGCAAGCTCACTGTCGGAAGCGTCGCTTCCACGCGAATCTGCAACGCTTTCAGCACATCGACCGACAAGTACGTCGACCCGCCGATCACGCGCGCCGCATTCCCCGACAGCCGGCTTCCGTCGATCGTCACAGCGCCGTCTGCGAGGCTCACGACGACGCGATGACCTTGGAGGGTGAACTGTGCCTCGTCTCGCTCCGGCACCCATGCGACAGGCGCTCCCAGCATCTCGACGGTGTAGCGCAGCGGGAGGTACAAGTGCCCGTCCGCTTCGATCGGTGCCGGGAGGGTCTTGTCGTCGGCGTTCAAAGTCACCGTCTGCGCGCGGCTCGGTTCCAGATCGGCGAGCGCCGCGTTCAAGAAGCTCTCCGGGCGCGTCATCCGCACATCGGGAGTGAGGCCGACATGATCGGGGGACTTGCCGTCGGCCAGCATCCACTGGTCGACGGAAACTTTCAGATACCCGCCGTTCGGGAGTTCAATCGGCTCTTGCATCGTGCCTTTGCCATACGACGTTTCGCCGACGAGTTTGGCGCGGTTGTTTTTTTGCAGCGCACCGGCGAGCATCTCCGAAGCGCTGGCGGAGTTGCGGTCGATCAGCACATCCACGGGAATTTGGTCGTCGCCCGCGGCGTCCGCTTCCAGTGAGACGACATCGCCGTCTTGGTGAATTTGCAAGATCACGCCCTTGGTCAACAGGCTGTCTGCGATTTCCAACGCGCTTTTCACCAAGCCGCCTCCGTTGCCGCGCAAGTCGAGCACGAGTTTCTTCGCTCCCTTGGACTGCAGGTCGGCGAGTGCTTTGCTGTATTCTTGGGTCGTGCGGTCGCCAAACGAGTAGATGCGGATGTAGCCGACTCCGTCGCCGAGGTCTTTCTCGGCGACCATCGGCAGTTCGATCGCTTTGCGGGTCAGCGTGACCGTCTTCGGAGCGTCGGAGCCTCGCAACATCGTCAGCGTGACGGTCGTGTCCGCCTTCCCGCGCAAGAGATCGGCGAGTTTGTCGAGCGCCGACGGGTCGGCGGGGGTGTCGTCGACTTGGATGATGCGGTCTCCCGCTTGCAGCCCGCCCTGTTCGGCCGGCGTGCCGGGGTAGACGTCCTTGACGACCAGCGCTTGTCCGTCTTCGCTGTGTTCCAGCAACAGCCCGACGCCCGCGTACGCCTGCTCAATGGCGTTGACAAACTGCTGGTACTCCTCCGGCGTGAAGTAGTTGCTAAACGGATCGTTCAACTCGTTGAGCATGCCTTGGATGGCCGCTTGCAAGAGCTTCTCTTGATCCGGATGTGTAAAATGATCGTTGACGAGCAACGTGTAAACTTTTGTGAGGGTGTCAAGATTCTTGGTGTCAACTGCAGCGGATGCCCCGCTCGCCGGAGCGAGCAGCAACAGCCCCGCCATGAGCGGCGTCATCCATTTGGTCTTCCAATTCATGAAAAAACCCCCTTTGCGCACCAGAATTCGGTGTGCGAAGGGGGTTTTCCTGCTGTTACAGACGCTTGAACATGCGCATCATGTTCGCGACGACTTTCGCCGCTTCTGCGCGGGTGATGTTCGATTGCGGTTCGAAGACGAGCAGCGGTTTGCCTTTCGGGTCCGAGTTCGCCATCGTGCGACCGACCATCAGCTTGCTTTTGTAGACCGCTTCGATTGCGGTACGAGCGTAGATCGAGATGCTACCGGAGTCGGTGAAGATCTTATCGAGGTTCTTCTTGGAAACGTCGTAGTCTTGGCCGAGCTTCAAGTTCATCGCCAGAGCGATCATAACCGCCGCCTGTTCGCGGGTGACTTTGTCATCCGGTGCGAACTGGCGGGTGCCGACACCGCGCACGATGCCCTTCTGACCGGCGGTTTCAATGTAGCGCCAGTCCCAGTACGGGCTTACTTGCAGTGTGTGCGGCAAGTCGAGGAACAAGTAGTTGTTCGGGTCGTAGTTCAGCGGCAGGTCGAGAGCTTTGACCATCATCTCCGCAAATTCACCGCGGGTGGTCGGCTCATACGCGCCGAACTCGCCGCCGTCCTTGGAGTTCATGATGCCGCGGGCAAACAGCACTTCCATGTCATCGCGGGCAAAGTCATGCGTTTCGGTGTCGTCAAACCCGTAGGTGTTCAAGAACACCGCGTAGTAGCCGAATCCGTCCATCGAAGCGGAGATCGTGTGCGACTTGGTGTCAACCTTGCCGCCGATGTTCTCCCAGTCGAGCGAGCCGTTCTGGTCGAGCAAGCCGTAATGCCAGATCGACACACGGTTTGCGGCGAAGTCGCGGATCGCGTCATCGTACTTCAACGTGATCGTGCCGCGGTTGGTCGGCTTCATCCAAGAAGTCGGCAGAGAGCGGCTGATGAAGTTGTACTTCGAGAACGGCGAACCGGTTTGGTTGTAGTTCAACTCGTCGCCGTAGTACGGTTGCATCCCGTTGACTTGCACATAGCCCGGCTGCGTCGTATCGTTGTAGCCGGCGTCAACCCAGAACAGCGAAGACGCGTATCCGAAGTGCGGCTTCATGCTCAACATCGACTTCAAGAACGGATCCCCGTTGATGTTGACCACTTGGCCCAGATGGTTGAACGTCTTCTGCGTGCGACCGTCTACCGGGTCGGCGATGCCAAACAGGAATTGTTGCTTGTCAAACAGTTCGATTTTGTTCGTCGTGTCGTTGTACGGCGTCAACATCGTGCCTTTCGGGAACGAGACGCTGATTTTGCCGTTAAACACTTTCATGTTCGTGTTGGAGCTCAGAGCGGTTTTGTACTGCGCGCCGACCGTGTCGGTATTCGCATACACGACATCGAATTGGTCGCTCGATTGCTGCGTGCCGCGCACGACCGAATACTTGATCGTGTTCGTGCCCGCTTTCAAGCCGGTCACTTCGTACTTGAAGTACGTTTCACCGTTCTCGGTGATCTTGTCCATCGTGTTCTTGCCGATCAGGACTTTGTCCGCGCCGTCCGCTTTGATGACGACTTGAACAAAGTTTTGGTTGACCACGCGCTCTTGCGGAAGCAGCGGCGAGAGCACTTGATACGGCGGGTTGCTGCGGACGATGGAGAGCGGTTTGAACGTGGTGATCGGGCCCTTGATCCCCTTGAAGACATAGGAGTTCGTGCCCAGCGTCAGCGGCAAACCGGTGATGCGGTAGTACGGAGTTCCGTTCGTGCTGATCAAGGCGGGCTCGATGTCAACGGTGATGCCGTTGACCGTAAACGGAGCTGCCGGTGTCATCGTGCCGTCGGGGTTGAACGTGATGGTGAAGAACTGAACGCCGTCCTTCATGATCACCGCTTTGTCTGCGTTGCCGACGGAGAACAGGATGTCGGCCGACTTCTCGGTGGTGTCGTAGGTGGAGTCAGAACCGTTCTCCAGTACGAATTTGCCTTGCAAGTCTGCCACGTTGCGCGAAGAGGCAGACGCAGCCGGCGGAACCGGAACCGGGAACGGTTTGTCGATGATCGGTGCATCGTTGGTGAAGTAGTACACCGTCAGACGGGTGGTGATCGGAATGCCCTGCGCCGTCGCTTCAATTTTGATTTCGTTGGCGCCTTCGTTCAGGACGTTTTTCAATTGATTCGGAGACGTCGGGTCGCCGTTGACGACCGTAAACGTGTTGGTCGCCGTGTTGACCGTCGCGTGCTTCACGACGCCGTTCACGGAGACTTTGATGTTCTGCTTCTCGGTGTTGTCCACGAAGTTGAACAGGTGACCGCTGAAGTCCGGCAAGTCGGTTTGCGTAAAGTTGTCGCCGTCATAGATGCCGTATACGACGATCGACGGAACCGGCGTGTAGCGGATGTTGATCGGCGTAAAGTTGTCGATGTTGCCGCTGTCTGCAATGGAGAAGTTCAGCGTCATGTCGCCGACAAACGGCAACTTGATGATCTTCAGTTCGCGCGAGCCGGCACCCGGCGTGTCGTCGCTGGCGACGACCGTGAAGTCGGTGCCGTTGACGAGGTTGACGGTGTTGCCGTTTTGCGAAACGGAAAGCTGCGGCGTGAAGGCGCCGGCGTTGTTTTGCGCGACGATCTTCGCGTAGATCGGCAGCGTGGAAATCCCGGAGGAGAAGATGCCCGGCGTACCGCCGGTGTCGGTCGCTTCATCAACGCCGTACACCTGTTGGACATCGTTGATGGAAGCTTTGGAGCTGTCTTTGTAGACAAACGCAATCTTCGAGATCAACGGTTTCTTCGACGTGGAGCCGGAACCGTCGTAATACTGACCTTGGAGCGTAAACGTATAGGTGCCGTTCGTTTTGATCGGCCATCCGGCCGAAGCGGTGATGCCGGAGAGATCTACGAACACCGTGTAGATCTTATGGCCTCTCTGGTCATCGATCGGCGGGTCGACGATCGTGACTTTCCCGTTGAGTTGCGGATCGGCGGTCGGAACTGCAAACACGCCGGCCGTGTCACGGGCGAGGTCCACTTCGTCCAGTTGCAGTTTCGGGTCGGTCGTGGTGCTGGCCGGAACGGAAATCTGCGCTTTGAAACCTTTCGGAAGACCGGTTGCGGAAGAAACGACTTTGCCGCCGTCAATCTGCACCGCATCTCCCGCGCCGTTGTTGATGTCCGACTGCATGTACACGTTGTACATCGCGCCCGGACCGTCCAAGTAGATCACCTTGCGCGTGATCTGATACACGCGGTTGTCCGTTTTGGCAACGAACACCAGCGTGTTCAAGCCTGGATTCAACGCAAAGTTCGAAACCGAAAACTTATCGGTGCCGTACTTGGTTGCGTTGACGCCGTTGATGGTCACCGCTTGCGCGTTGGCCGTCGAGATCAAGAAAAACTGACTCGCCGTATCCACGAATTGCGGGTTGTTGTCGTTCAGTTTCACGCCGCCGTTGAGCGAGATGTCCAAAATGACCGGAGCGGCGTCATAGAAGATGTAGCAAATGCCCTCGACTCCGCTGGGAGTGGAGACGGTGACTTTGTTCATCCCCACGAACAGCGCGACGTTCTGAAGGGTGAATTCTTGGCTGGAAGGACCGGAAATCACCGGTGTTGCGTTCGGCACTACTTTCGGAGTGCCTTTGTCCACCCAGTTTCCGCCTGCATCCAGCACTTGCAGTTGGACTTTGTACGATAAAGTCGACGGTACAGTTTGGGAGAACTGCCCGTGAAACTGGTCGATGACAGGGACGTTCACCGGATTGACCTGAGCTTCCGTGGGAGTTTTCCCGAAGGCAGGGAACGTAAAGTATTGCGAGCTGGCCGCTTGCACAGGCGAGATGGGGATCAATGTGATCAACATCACCAGCGCAATGAGCAAGCTCAGCAAACGACTATGTCTGCGAGCCACCCTTATATCCTCCTCTGCAGTAGTTTTCTCGTGCCTACTTTTTCGACAGGTTCTTACACAAGTCCTGCCGAAGATTGTAAATTGGAATGTTGCCAAATGTTGTGATTGGATGGATGAGCAAGACGCATCCTGTCGAGGTTTCGCGAAACTTCCCTTCCTATCTTTGGCACCCCGTAACCCTATTCGCACCTTTCGCTAAAATTCCTTCCCTTTCGACCCTTAAAAAATAAAAAACACCCTCGTACGAAGTCGCATCCGCCGCTTCGTCCGAGGGTGTGTTGGTTTTTATTGAATCAATTCGAGCACGAAGCTCTTGAGGGAATCCAGTTTGCTCTGCGCGGCGTTGCGGTCGTTGTCGACGGCGCTGAAGTAGAACTTGATCTTCGGTTCGGTGCCAGACGGGCGGATCGCCACCCACGAGCCGTCGGTCAGCACGTACTTGAGGACGTTTGCCTTGGGCAACCCTTCGATGCCTTGGGAGTAGTCTTTGGCTGCTTCCACGTCGAGCCCGCCGATCGTCGTCAGCGGCGTGCGGCGCAGTCTCTCCATCATCTGCGCGATTTTCTCTTGGCCTTCCTTGCCTTTGAACGTGAAGGAAAGCAGGTCTTCCAGGTAGGTCCCGTACGTTGCGTAGACTTCCTCCAGCACTTGCGAAAGCTTCTTGCCTTGGCCCTTGTAGTAGGCGGCCATCTCGGCGGCCATCATCGCCGCTTGCACGGCGTCTTTGTCCCGCACGAAGTCACCGATCAGATAGCCGTAGCTCTCTTCGTACCCGAACAAAAACGTATGTGCTCCGCTCTCTTCGTACTCTTGGATTTTCTCCCCGATAAACTTAAAGCCGGTCAACACATCCACGCAAGTCACGCCGTTTCTCTCCGCAACGGCGCGGCCGAGGTTGGACGTGACGATCGTCTTGAGCATGACGCCGTTTTCCGGGAGCGTGCCGTTCGCTTTGCGCTGTTCGAGGATGTAGTGCAACAGCAGCGCGCCGGTCTGGTTGCCGTTGAGCACCGCAAACTCGCCCGACGCATCGCGCACCACCACCCCGACGCGGTCGGCGTCCGGATCGGTGCCGAGGATCACGTCGGCGTTCACGCGCTCCGCCAACTCCATCGCCAACGCAAACGCTTGACGCTCTTCCGGGTTCGGCGATTTGACGGTGGAGAAGTTCGGGTCCGGCAGTTCTTGCTCCGGGACCACATGGACATGCTTGAATCCGAGTGCTTGGAGTACGCGGCGCACCGGTTGGTTGCCGGTGCCGTGCAACGGCGTGTATACGATCCGCACGTCGTCCGCGACGGCACGGATCGCTTCCGGTTGCAGGGACAGCCCGACGAGGCGCTGCGTGTACAGATCGTCGATCTCCTCGCCGATCATCGTGACGAGCCCCTGCGCGATCCCCTCTTGAAGCGTCAACGCCGGGAGAGACAGTTCGTCCGCCAGTTGCCCGATCTCCGCCAAGATCTGATCGGCCGCTTGCGGCGGCAGTTGCCCGCCGTCATCGCCGTAGACTTTGTACCCGTTGTATTCCGGCGGGTTATGGCTGGCAGTGACCACGATGCCGCCCGCCGCGCCGAAATGACGCACGGCAAAGGAAAGTTCCGGCGTCGGACGCAGCTCTTCAAACAAGTACACGCGCACGCCGTGATACGCCAAAACTCCCGCCGCCTCGGCTGCAAATTCCGGAGACATGTGCCGGGAATCGTAGGCGATGACGACGCCCCGTTCCCGCGCGCCGTCGACATGCTGAGTCAGATAACGGGCCAGTCCTTCCGTTGCGCGTCGAACAGTGTATTTGTTCATCCGATTCGTGCCGGCGCCAATCACGCCGCGCAAACCACCGGTTCCAAATTCAAGATGTCGATAGAAACGGTCTTCCTTCGCTTGTTCATCCGGGATGCTTTGTAAGTCCTTGCGCAGTGTCTCTTCGAGATGCGGAAACTCAAGCCAACGCTGATAAGCAGTTTGGTACGATTCCATTTCCAAAGACCTCCTGTCAGTAACACCCTTACGGAAAAGGTTCTTCATCTTTCAATCCTATTCCTTCAAATGAAAAAAACTGCCTCTGATGGGCAGTTTTTAGACGATTTCGATGTTAAATTGGCTGAGATCCGCGTTGGGTTTCAGAACTTGCGAGGCATGCCAAGCAAACGTCCAGAGACGTGCTTCGCCAAACTTCAAAAACCCGAAATCTTCCAGCTGGAAGATCCCGCTTGCGACTCTCTCGCCGTTTTTGTCGAGCAGATACATCCGCAATTCTTCCAAGGAAATCTCTTCGCCCAGTTCGCGTCCGTTGCGAATGAAGACACGAACAAAGTATCCGCCGTTCAACTCCCCCGCTTCAAAAGGAACAATGTTCACTTCCCCGATCAGGAGAGGCGGCATCTGCGTCAAAATTTCACGGTAGCGATCCTTTTCGATTGCGTTCATTTGCTCTTCTTGACCTTCCGTAAAAGCCAAGTGCATCCCTTTGATCAAAGTCGCCGTGGTCGGGATACTGCTTTCATCAACGGGCTGTTCGGTTTCAAGCTGTTCCGCCTCTTTTCGTTTGGCCAACAGCCGCTCCATAAACGAATTTCGTTTGTTTTCCATAATCGTCCTCCAAAGAATATCTACCTGTCAGTATACCTAAAAGCGCGGACAAATACCAACGGAATCGAGTAAGAGGGGGTGACTAACCCCCGTCCTCTCACACCACCGTACGTACCGTTCGGTATACGGCGGTTCATGATGT